>NZ_SRSC01000003.1:0-858674 GCF_004791675.1 Geomonas terrae | reverse complement strand
GCAGTAACACCAATACTATTACCAGCAATAATATTGTTATTTACAACTCCGTTCCCGAGAGATATCCCACACTGGTTGTTTCTTATTACATTTCCACTAACGTTCATTACAGCGCTTCCAAAACTAAAACCAGTTATGCCACAGCCACCATTACCGTACAACTCACTATCGCGAACGACGGCTTTTGCCGCATTACTTGAGAATACGCCGCTGGCTAAACTATTCCGAATTACACTGCGGCTGATGTATGGCGATGCCTGGTTTAGATAGACAATACCATCTGGCCCTGCTCCGTATTCGACAATACTGTGCTCGATGATACTGCCGTTTAAATAGTTACCAGTAGGATCGAAGACGGCAGCAGTACTCGTAGCATCAAAGTAAATACGCCCCCAGTCCCCAGCAGCAGGCGACGTTTGCCCCGATGTAAATATTATTGGCTGGGCAAAAGTCCCACGAGCTACCAAGGTACCATTGATCTGAAGAACTCTGTCTTTATCAAATTTGACAACAACACCAGGCTCGATAATCAACCTGTAACCTACGCCAAACAAGGTATTTTGAGTCACCGTATACGGGCTATTTGCTAATGACCATTTTATATAAACTTCTGACAGACCATGCACCCTAACCTGGCTATTACCTCCGTTCGACGTGATACTAATATTGGTTTCAAACCATCCGGGAGGAATGGGGAAATTCCCAGAAACAACAATCGTCTGTTGCTCGCCTGATCGTAAGGAAAAATAAGTTTGCGTGGAAAAATCAAACCATCCAGCACTTTTATTTACATAACCGGAGAGGACACTCCCACCGCTATTTTTGATTGTGAAGGTAGTTGTTGTTGTCGGTGTACCCGCCTCTCCCATTCCAAAATCAAGATCAGTGGTACTAACGGAAAGCTGGGGAGCTTTCTCGGTAGTGAAACTCCAAGTGCTGCCGGTAGTCACACCGCCTTCATTTCTAGAATCAACACGCCAATAATAAGTTGTATTGTATTGCAGAGTTCCGGGATCAAAAGTGGTAGATGTTTGGTTTCCTTGGTAAACTAATGAAGGACCGAAATATACATTATAGCTCGTCGCGTCTGAAACTTTTGACCAGCTTATGTTGCTATTGATAGGCTGATTAACCGCACTGTTAGGAATATTAAGACCAGTAACTTTTGATGGGGCTTTGCGAACAATTGTAAAATAAAAGTCACTATAATCGTAAACATTATAATCACACGTTCCTGCTAAATCGCATGCAATCAACTTTATTCTGTAGCTTTCACTATAATCATCAATTCCTGATATATCCCAAAAAAAATTCCCGTCATTTAATACACTGCCTCCGTCAAAGGTATCAGTCAATGTTAATATTTTGGTATCTTTTCTATATAGTTGAACCTTTACCTTTTCTACATTTCCTGTAGTTTGCCAGTACATTGCATTATTTTTTGATCCTTCATATAATGTTTGCCCGCCGTTTGGTGATACAAGTGTAATTGTTCGTGTCGGGGCAGTTGTAGACCCTATATAATATGATATTGGTAGGCTTTGTTTTCCTGTGCTGTTATCAACTGCCCACCATGTATACTTTCCAGAAGGCTTATCCAATGGGGGTGTATAACTAATATCGAAATGCCCAATCGAATCAAGCCGCTGCACCATCGTTGGATATTCAGAACCATCAGGCATCATAAAATGCAGCGTCGCATAGCCGTTCGGAGTAAAATCTGTGCCCCATTGTCTGAATGTTTGTCCAAGTGAAAAAGTAGGGGGATACATGCCCGTGTCAGTTTGGGCAATTATCGGGTTTACACTCGTAGACAAGCTAATCGGATATGGCTGCCACCAAGGATCAGAATTTGGTTTATGAGTAACAAAAAATCTTTCAAAATCCTGCCTCACGTTATTGAGACTGTCTGAAACAGGATAAGAATACTCGTTGCTAGTGGGAAGGCCAAACTGCAAAATTCCACCATAAGGTTTATAAACAGTCGACCAGATCTGCCCGTGAACCCAATAGACTTTATCTTTATTTGGATTGTAGATCATTATTGATTCAAAACCTGATGTATCTATGTAATTTTGTACCCAATACCCTTCCCATTGATGGATCCCCTGTGGGGTTCCCATTTCTGATTGATAAGCCTGTTGAAATTTTTGATCTATCGATGAATCATGAGTAGTAAGTATGGTATAGGACAAATGATTGCTAACTTTTCCCGTAGAATTATCAACCGCCCACCACTCATATGAACCCGCTTCCTCACTTTCCGGAACAAGATATGCTATGCTAAAACAGCCAGTTGTATCAATAGCCATATATTGTGTTGTTTCTACAGTAGTTCCAATTTTACAAAAATGAAGAGTTGCAAATCCATTTGGCGTAAAACCAGATCCGGACTGAATAAATGTAACGTTTCCTGCAACTCCAGATTCTTCGTTTTGGCTAATCACAGGAGAGGGTGCAGGATAAAGAGTTTGTGCAGCTAGTATGTCGTCAACGTAGAGTTTTCTGACCGTTGTGCCTTTAGGTATATTCCCTAATATTGTCTGGGCTTCTTCTGCATACTTAACATACCCACCTAACCATTCCCAAAAACTGCCATCCGGGTGAGCTAATCCTATAAAATGTCCAATCTCGTGCAAAGCTGCGCTTTCAAGGTCCATATAGGCCGTATCTGTTAAACTATAACTGGTGCTCCAGTTAGTATCTGCTGTAGGCCTTGTTCTAAATATAATGCTCCCAGAAAAAATACGGCCATTTTCTATCGTGCGAGCATAGGTGAGGTATGTTGCAGCCCCCCCAGATTTATATAATATATCTTTGTATTTGTCAGGGACGTCAGTTACACTGGCTTTGGTAATTAAATGAAAATTAGGAATGGGATAACTAAAAGGATCATCTACAAGTTTCTGGCCGTTATAAATTTCTCTTTTAAATCTCAAACTCGATCCTGGTATTGAACCCCAACGATTGAACGCCCTTTCAATTGCAGCGGCTTCATCATTAGAAAAAGCGTTCGTATCAATGACATACGATATAGGTATATCTGCATCTAGCCAGACCCCACAACCGTCAAGTTGCTTGAACGCAAATCCTTCTTCTGCAAGAAAAAATAAACTAAATAAAATTATAAGAAAATATATGACTCTATCAAACCGAAACATTACGCCCTCCGTCACAGAATTAAAAATGAGCACAACTCACTGCCGTCCCATGGCTTTCAAAGCAGCGCCAGCTGTGGTTTTGGCGTCCAGCAAAATTAATTATCCATCAGCAGCTTAGCGCCTGCATCGGGAATGGAGTTGCTAGAGCTAAGAATAGGTTGCATACTAAGGTTCATCCTTCTCCTCCCTGGGCGCAGAAAGTAAATAATTAATTAAGCTACAATCATGGATTTTATAGTCTTTTAGCATTCTGTTCCTCGGGCAGTCAACAATAAAGTATACAATTTGCAGTCTTTCCTCTGACGGTCAACTGCGAGTCGCCCTTGCCAAAGGCGACCTCTAGAATTCATGTCGTTCTGTGTATCGCCCGCTGTGTCCTCGTTTCTGCGTATTCGTTCTACTCATCCTGCTTTTAGATTCGATCCCCCCTGAGTCGAAAGGATCTTGGGTTTCCCCGTGCGGGGCTTTATTTTTCGTTTTCCTGCTTTTGAGTTCTCACCCCGCCTTCACTTGAACTGGAGCGGGAACACATTTCAGAGAGCTTCTCGACTATGCAAAGGACAGCCATCACCGAGAGATCTCTGGGCTTAAAGAAGAGGTTGCCCATTTGAGGGTGCAGATTTCTGAAGCATTCAAACGTGAATCACAGACACACGATATTCTTGCCAAGGTAATTGAGGCACACTCTCTTGATGGAGCGGCAAAGACGGCGATCACCGAGCTCTCGGCACGACTTGAGGTCGGAATCGGGGAAAGAGATAAGGAGGTCATCCTTGGCCTCATGTCTATCATCCAACACCAAAGTAATCCTGCCTTTGAGGACTTCAAGGCTTATATAATCTCCTCTTTTGGTGGTGCAAGCGGCAACCTCTTATCTACTTGGCTTCCTGCCCTCGCGGCAGCGCTGCCAAAATAACCCAGTACATGACGCTGAGCTGTCACGCACAATGCACTGGGGAGGGCTTCATGTACCTGATCGCCATCGCTTCGAATTTTAACCCAGTACCGGCGTCCAACGGTGACCCATCCCCTGTGAAATATTGGGCCTTTACAGGTTGAGGGGTGGGTCTCAAGATGCCGATGGTGGGTTAAAATTGGATGCCGATTAACAGCTATAGGGAGCTTTCCTGATTTCGTATTAAAGCATGCCGGTTAACACCGTTGCGTGCACCGCGTAGTGCTTTTGTTGCAACGATGCCCAAGCCATTCCCTCTTGGATGAAACCCACGAGTTTGGGCTCCCTTCGCTTAACCTTGCGATCCCAGAAATCGAACAGGCTAAAAACTGGTGCTCCGCTTATACCTCCAGGTTGGAAGTCATCACTGACATCTCCCTCTTGTTCCCACATGGCCTCACTTATACGCACGGAAAACTGATCCTGTTCAACTGTTGATATTGCTCCAACACATGTAAAAGCCTTGAGGGTCGCAAGCCTAGGCACTATATGCTGTTTAAGTGAACCTGGATACCCCGCATACACCACTAGGTCGAGCTCTCTCACAGATTTCAGATCAATGTGGCACAAAGGGACACATATAAGATTGTAAGTTTTCTGAGCGTCTTTAAGGCAACGAGAGAGCGGCGTAAGGTCTGCCAAAACAAAAAAGGGTTACAGCAGATGCTGTAACCCTTTTATTTATTAGTGGCGTCCCCGAGACGATTCGAACGTCCGACCCCTTCCTTAGGAGGGAAGTGCTCTATCCGGCTGAGCTACGGGGACAAGTCAGACGGACTTTATACAACAGCACCATCTGTTTTGCAAGATGTTTTGTTAAAACTTGAGCAGCGAGAAGACCTTGTCTTCGGGCAGCTTCTTCCGCCCTTCAAGGAACTCAAGCTCGGCCATGAAGCAGCATTCGACGAGCTCTACGCCCATGCTGGTGATCATGTCGACGACGGCGGCCATGGTGCCGCCGGTGGCCAGAAGGTCGTCGGCGATCAGCACGCGGTCACCCTTGTTGAAGGCGTCGGTGTGGATCTCGAGGGTGTCGGTGCCGTACTCGAGGTCGTAGGTCTTCTTGACGGTGGTGGAGGGAAGCTTGCCGGGCTTTCTAACGAGCACGATGCCGGCACCCAGTTTGTACGCGAGGGCCGCGCCGATGATGAAGCCGCGGGCCTCGACTCCGACTACCTTGTCGATCTTCTGCCCGACGTAACGGTGCGACATGAGGTCTACCATGCGCTGAAACGACTTGGCGTCTCCTAAAAGCGTGGTGATGTCCTTGAAGAGGATCCCCTTCTTTGGGAAGTCCGGGATGTTTCTGATGATGCTTTTAAGATCTTCCATGTCCAACGGCCGCTCCTTATTTTCCATTAGTAGCACTGCGCCCCATTATGTCGGTGGCTTCCACAATTTTTCTGAGTTTCTCGAGGGATTTCGCTTCGATCTGGCGGATCCTCTCGCGGGTCACGCCGAAGCTGCGCCCGATGGTGTCCAGGGTCTGCGGGTCTTTGTCGTCCAAGCCGAAACGGAGGGTCAGGATCTTCTTCTCGGCGTCGGAAAGGGTCTCGAACCACTGGGATACCAGCTCGTACTTGTTAAGGTCCTCGAGCAGCACCGCAGGGGAGATGGTCGAGGTGTCCTCGATGGTGTCGATGAGGAAGTAGTCGTTGTTCTCCCCCATGGGACGCTCGATCGAGTAGGTCTTCTTCAAAAGCACCATGAGACGGCGCACGTAGGTGACGTTCACTTCGAGGGCGTCGGCGACTTCCTTCACCGAGGGCTCGCGGTTCATCTTCTGCACCAGCTCGCGGGTCACCCTGAGCATCTTGTTGATGTCGTCGGAGACGTGCACGGGGAGACGGATGGTGCGGGACTGGTTCACCAGGGCACGCTCGATGGACTGCCTGATCCACCAGGTGGCGTAGGTGGAGAAGCGGCACTCCTTGGAGAGCTTGAAACGCTCCACCGCCTTGATGAGTCCCATGTTCCCCTCTTCGATCAGGTCGAGGAAGGGAAGCCCGCGGTTTATGTAGCGCTTGGCGATCTTCACCACGAGGCGAAGGTTGGAGACGATCATCCGGTCGCGGGCGGCCTTGTCTCCAAGATCGATGCGCGCCGCCAGTTCCTTCTCCTCGTCCGCGGTGAGCAGCTTGGTCTTCTGGATCTCGCGCAGGTAGAGCTTGATGGCGTCGTCGAAATGTTCCACCTCGACGGCCTTGATCTCCTCTTCTTCTACCTCGGCCTCTTCGTCCGCCTCTTCCTCGACCCGTTCAAGTTCTACCGCGTCGGGGTCCTGCTCGCCGTCAAGAAAGAGAGGTTCCTTCTCCTCCAACAGTTCGTCGTTTTCCATGCAAGACTCCTTTGGCAAGGGTTAGGTGTGTGTACAGGTCCTGCCTACGCTTCGTCGCTCCAGCCGTTTTTCCCGATCAGTCTCACGAATCTGCAGTCGTCCGCCTCTTCGCGGGTCACGCTGCCGTCTATTCCTTTTCTTACTACCAACAGTTTCTGATCAACGCGGTCACCGACCGGGATCACCAGGCGTCCGCCCGGTGCGAGCTGCTCGATGAGGCACTCCGGAAGAAACGGCGCGCCGGCAGTGACAAGGATGGCGTCGAAGGGCGCTTCCTCGGGCCACCCTTCGGTGCCGTCGCCGATCTTCAGGTTTACGTTCAAAAGCCTCAGGCTGTCGAGGGCCTTGCGGGCCTTCAGCGCCAGGGGCCTGATCCTTTCCACGGTGCAAACGCGATCGGCGAGGGTCGCCAGTACGGCGGCCTGGTAGCCGGACCCGGTGCCTAGTTCAAGCACCTTCTCGCGCCCGGTGAGCGCCAAAAGCTCGGTCATGCGCGCCACGATGTAGGGCTGCGATATTGTCTGTTTCTCTCCGATCGGGAGCGACCCGTCGCTGTAGGCCTGGGCCGACATCGCCTCTTCGACGAAAATGTGCCTCGGCAACTCGAGCATGACGTTGATCACTCGCTGGTCGGTTATGCCGCGTTTCACCAGCTCTGCGACCATCCTCTTGCGTGCTACAGCTGAATTCATTCCACCCCCGATCTTTAGCAGCGGGGAAATATAGCAAATGACGTGCTAAAAGTCCAGCATCACGGCAATTCCCACGCCTCCAGCTGTCCAATTGCGGCGTGGTTGGTGAAGTCGATCTGCAGCGGTGAGACGGAAATGTGCCCGCGAGAAACGGCGTGATAATCGGTGCCGGGGACGTCCTGGAAGCTCAGATCAACGGTGCCGATCCAGTAGTAGTTCCTGCCGCGCGGGTCGACCTTGTCCACGATGGTCCCTTCGTAGCTCCGTCTCCCCTGGCGGGTGACCAGCGCGGGGAGAAGGGCTTCGGCGGGGACATCGGGGACGTTGACGTTCAGGTAGGTGTCGCGCGGCAGGCCGCGTTCGGCGACGGACTGAGCGAGGCGGGCGGCGAAGGAGGCTGCCGCGTCGTAGTTGTCGCCCGCGCCGCGCGTAACGAGGGAGACCGCGATGGCGGGGATCCCCATGAGGGTGGCTTCCAGTGCGGCGGCCACGGTGCCGGAATAGGTGACATCGTCGCCTATGTTGGCGCCGCGGTTGATGCCGGAGATGACGAGGTCGGGCCTGAAGGAGAGAAGGTTGTGGATGCCCAGGTTGACGCAGTCGGTCGGCGTCCCCTCCACCGAGAAGATGTTGTCGGCGATGCGGGCGGCCCTTAAGGGATGGTGCAGCGTGAGCGCGTGCGAGACGGCGCTTTGTTCACGGTCCGGGGCGACGACGACCACCTCGGCTACCTCGCCCATCCTCCTGGCAAGTGCGGCGAGCCCGGGGGCGTGGACGCCGTCGTCGTTGGTAAGCAACACTTTCACGGTGGTTCCCTCTCTGGTCGTAATCCCCGGCGCGCTGCACACCCATCCTGCATCGGCCGTCCGGGAACAAACTTTAACCTCTTTTAATTTCGCAGAGCACTCAGGCTCCCTTCTTCCCCTTGAACTCGGCGCAGGCCCAGTCGATCTGGGAAAGAAGACCGCGCAGCGAAGCGACCTCGCGCTCGTCGAGTTCGGCTCGGGAGAAGATGCGCCGCATGGTGCGCATCATGTGGTCCGGGTTCTGCGGGTTCAGGTAACCGATCCTCAGGAAGGTCTTTTCCATGTGGCCGTACATCGGCTCGAGCGACGCGGAACCGGCAAGTTCACGGGCTTCCTTTACCGGGACCGGAGCTGCCACGCCTTTCAGGAACTCGTAGCAGAAGATGAGCACGGCCTGGGAGAGGTTCAGGGAACCGAACTCGTCCGCGGTCTCGATGGTGGACTGCCAGCGGCAAAGTGCCACCTCGTCGGTGGTGAGCCCGCTGTCCTCGCGTCCGAAGACGAGGGCCAGGCGGCTTGTCGGGGCGCAGGCGGCGAACTTCTCGACGATCTCGGGCGGGGTGCTGATCTCGCTGCGGTACTTGCCGTGGCGCCGCGTCGTGGCGACGGAGTACTCGCAGTCGGCGATGGCATCCTCGAGGGAGGTGAAAATGCGGGCGCCCTCCAGCAGATTACGCGCGGAGACGGCGAACTTGATCGCGTCCAGGTGGTCCACCTGGCAGGGGTTCACCAGGCGCAGATCGGCCAGACCCATGTTTTTCATGGCACGGCAGACCATGCCTATGTTGCCGGGACTCTGGGTCCCTACCAGGACGACGGAAACTCTTTGCTTCAAATCCATGCGGTACCTTTGTTCATTGTGCGGAATGGCGTCCGGTTTGGGCGCGGCGGGCATTAGACCATAAAAGGGAGGTGATTGACAATTGGCAATTGAGGATTGACAGCGGGGGGCTTTGGGCGGTTAGAGGCAAATCTCCCCTGTCCCCCTTCGCAAAAGGGGGGGACGCAATGGCAGCAGCGTTCTTCAACGCAACACTATCTCTTAAGCTAATGTCCCAGCAAGCTTCCCCCAAAGAGGTGAGTCTTGAGGTTTCCGTCCCTATGGGTCAGGTGCGTGGTGGGGGGTGGGCCTGGTGTGTCGGGGGCGGGACTTGATGCGGTTCAGGCGGGCTCGCGCGTGCCGCTTGCGCCAACGGTGCACAACGAAATGACTGGACCAGAAACAGGCGATGACACCGGCTAATACGAGCATCAGGTACGGCTCGTAACTCTCCAGATCTTCTATGAAGAGGGATGCAGTCTTACCGAAGAGATAGCCAGCAAGGGAGAAGATGACGGACCAGGTAAGAGCGGAGAGCAGGTTTAGAAACAGAAAGCGACGCGAGGGAAAGGTGGTCATGCCCAGGATGATCGGGAGGATGATTCGGAAACCGTAGGTGTAACGGGAGACGAACGCAACGAAGGTGCCGTAACGCTCGATGAGCCGCAGGGCTTTACGGAACTTACGGGCGATGGTGGTGAAAAGCCGGAGGAGTTGCGCCCCTTTCCGGCGCCCTATCTGGAAGTAGAACTGATCGCCCAGAAAGGAGCCGACCAGGGCGGAGAGGATGACCAGGTATATGTCGAGGTATCCCTGGAAGGCGAGAAAGCCGGCGAAGATGAGGACGGCTTCTCCTTCAAGGAAGGTGCCTAGAAAGAGCACCCAGTAACCGTGAACCTGCAGGTATTCCTTGAACAGTTCCTGCACGGCAGCTCCAGTTATGACAGTGGGGATTCGACTGATTCAGTGACTGGCATCTTGGAGAGTATACCGCAAATCGCTCTCTGTCCCCCCTTGGATGTTGGGGGGAGTGCGGGACGGCAAATCCCCACTGAACGCTCGGGCTAGTGCGTGCTTCGTGGGAATGGTTTAGGACGGGCTGGCGTTTCGGGTGAGGAATAATTTCTGGGCGGGAGGATGTTGGACTAAGACAGAGCTGCAAATCCCCCCTGTCCCCCCTTCGCGGAACGCTACGGGGGGCAGGCTCCCCCTTCGCAAGGGGGGGAACGCGGGGGCTTCTGCGGCGCTTCGTGGCAAACATACTCGACCGCTTGGAATTGCTGAAAGAAGGGCTACTTGCGGTAGACGGGGTTTTGACCTCTGACTTCGACTACGGGGGCGTCTTCTAGTTCTTCGAGATTGCCGGTGTCGTCTTCATAGTCATTCTCGCCGACGGCCCAGGCGTAGAATTTTTCGGAATCGAGAAGCACCGGCTTGGCCGGAATGCCGTAGACGCGATTCTGCATCGCCTCGTCATAGAGACCTACGCAGCCGTGAGAGGCGGGCTTGCCGGGCAGATCGCGGGCGTGGATCCAGTAGGCGGCGTTGTCGGGACCGATGTGGAAACGCATCGCGTTGTCCATCGGATATTGACCGGTTTCGTCCTCGGTCTTGTACAGGGAGGAGGTGTGGGTGCGGTGCCGTGCATCGATGCGGAAGATGCCAACGGGGGTTTCATGCCCGGGCGCGCCGGTGGCGGCAGGGGCGGAGAAGCGAAGCTTGCCGTTCTCGTAGGCGCCCATCCACTGCTCGGTCATGTCGATGAGGATGTATTTCCCGTAGCGTTTCGCCTCGGGGTACTCGGCGGGCATCGGGGTGTAACTGCGCGCGGCGGCCATATCAACGGGAACCTTGATTGTCATCCCGGGATAGACGTGACGCCGGTCGATGCGGTTGAAGCGCGCCACGACGGGCCAGTCCTCGCCGAAGAGGGACTCCAGGGTCTCGCTGGGCTGTATGAAATGCCCGCGCCAGGCGACCTTGGCGAGGCTCGGGTACTCCACGCGGGTCAGGTCTTCCTTGGCTGGATCTTGGGGGTTCGCTCCGGGTAAGGAGATAGCGGAGGGGTTATATACAACGATGGAAAAAAGGACTGCCAGTACGACGAACGCCAGAAGCTTACGTAACATTCTTGCCTACTCCCAACCGGAAAACGACTAATGGGGCCTTAGGCCCCATTTCTGTGTTAATTAACACTTTTGCCGTGGCCGGTCAAGTAAAAGCGCTTCCCGCCATGACTTTCTGAACCGCGCTGTAGGGATCGGTACTCCTGTCGCGCAGCCCGGTGAGGATCTCCTGGTAGGTGCCGTCCGCACTGATGGCGCTCATGACACTGTCGAAGAGCTCGTCCCTCAGTGTATCGGCGAACACCTTGGCGTTTCGTTCCTCGATCAGGCGCTGCAGGGCACCAGACTCTTTCAGGTAGGTGCGGTGCGCGTCGAACTCCTCGACAAGTTCCTCGATGCCGACGCCCCTGCTACCCTCGGTTTTCATGACGCGGGGAAACCAGCCGTCGTCGTCCGGGTGTTTCATCTCGAGCATGGTAGTGAGTTCGCGCGCGGTGCGCTCGGCGCCGTCGCGGTCGGCCTTGTTCACGACGAAGACGTCGCCGATCTCGAGGATGCCCGCCTTGATCGCCTGGATGTCGTCGCCAAGGCCTGGGACCATGACGACGACCGTGGTGTGCGCGGTGCTTACGATATCGACCTCGTCCTGTCCGACGCCGACGGTCTCGATGACGATGACGTCCATCCCCATGGCGTCCATGACGTTTGCCACGTCCATGGTGGAGCGGGAGAGGCCGCCCAGGGCGCCGCGCGTGGCGAGGCTGCGGATGAAGACGCCTGCGTCGTCGGCGTGGCGGTTCATGCGGATGCGGTCACCGAGTATGGCGCCCCCCGAAAAGGGGCTGGTCGGGTCGATGGCGACGACGCCGACCAGGAGGTCGCGTTTCCGGTAGGCCGCGACGATCTGGTCGACGAGGGTCGACTTCCCCGCTCCCGGAGGACCGGTGATGCCGATGATGTAGGCGTTGCCGGTATGGGGGTAGAGGGTTTTCAGCTCCTCGACGGCGCTTTTGAAGCGGTCGTCGATGTCGCGCATCAGACGCGCGGCGGCACGGATGTCGCCGTCGAGCACACGTTCGGCTAAGGACATAAGGACTCCAAAAAACGTTCAACGTTCAGCGTTCAACGTTCGATTTGCTTGGTCGGTTGGGGCCGACGCTTTCCTGGCGGATAGATACAGCGCGCTATACGTTCAGCGTCCAGCGTTCAGCATTCAATTTCTGGCCACGCTTTCCTGGCTTCAAACTAAGATAGAGAGTTCACAGTCGACATTCAATGTTAATCCGGCCTCAAAACCTCACCCAAACGAGTGCACCAAGTGATACGCCGCGGGCTGCCTGTTTGGCAACTGCGCGGCGCATGGTTGGTCTCGGTTTGTAACGTAGAACGTAGAACGCAGAACGTTGAACGTCAGTTGGGTTTAAGCGTGGGGCGTTATGTTTTCGCGCACCCAGCCTACGATGGTCTCGGTGGAGGTGCCGGGGGTGAAGACTTCGGCGATGCCGGCTTTCTTCAGCCCGGGGATGTCGTCCTCGGGAATGACGCCGCCTGCCATGAGCACGATGTCGGCAGCTCCCTTCTCAACGAGGATCTCTTTCACCGCGGGAAGCAGGGTGTTGTGTGCGCCGGAAAGAATGGAAAGAGCGACGCAGTCAACGTCTTCCTGGATGGCGGCGGATACGATCTGCTCCGGGGTCTGGTGCAGACCGGTGTAGATCACCTCGAAACCGGCATCACGGAAGGCACGGGCGATGATCTTCGCCCCCCTGTCGTGCCCGTCCAGACCGGGCTTTCCTACCAACACGCGAACTCTTCTTTCTGCCATGGCAAACCTCCGCTATCAGTATATTGAATGGTAAGTTATTTCTCGATGCCGACGCGCGCGTTGACGCCCGCCTTGTAGTAGTGCTTGATCTCGCACATCTCGGTGACCAGATCGGCCGCCTCGATGACGCGCTCATGTGCATTACGGCCGGTAAGAACGAGCTCGACCTTTTCCGGTTTCTTCGCCATGAGATCAAGCAGCGCTTCCACCGGTAAGAGTCCCATGGAGACGGCGCCGTTCACCTCGTCGAGGATGACGAGATCGTACTCCCCTCCCTGCAACTTCTCCGCGGCCAGGGCGAGCGCCTCTGCAGCGAGATCCTTGTCGGCCTGGTGCGGGTTGTCCTTGTTCACCCAGCCGGGACGCCCGGTCTGGATGATGGTGAGAAAAGGCGCGAGTTTCTCGGCGGCCATCTGCTCACCGTAGGGCCCGCCCCCCTTCATGAACTGGATCATGCAGACCTTCAGCTCGCGACCGACGGCACGCAGGGCAAGTCCCAGCGAAGCGGTGGTTTTCCCCTTGCCGTTGCCGGTATACACCTGAATAAGACCGCGTTCCAGTTTCAAAACGACACCTCTTGATAGTTGTGCGGGGCCCCTATTGGCAGGGGAAGAAACTGTTTGCGCTGACGCTAACGGAAGCCCCTCGAGACGCCGCACTATAGCAACAGCCAAAGGACCGTGTCAAGGCGAAATAGGTAAAATCTAGAACGATGTTAGCGCGTAAAGAGCCGACGATGCCGGTTCGCGTAGACCCGTCCCGTCAGGTCTGCCCTACCCCACCCCGCACATGCCTCCATCCGCCCATCGTGCATTTCGCGACCTGTTTGCAGATGGGAGACCTATGACGCGCAGACAGAGGAAGCCATGCAGAAGGAGAAAGCCAATCAGGAAATTTTCGTATCTGACGAGGACGAATAAGTATCAGCGCCAGCGTCAATACTTGTCCTTTATCGGCCGTGAGTGCGGCTTGACCGGCGATAAACTGTCTTGACATAGATTGGGCCATCTGATACATACACAGAGCACATCGGGCGATTAGCTCAGCGGGAGAGCACTGCCTTCACACGGCAGGGGTCACTGGTTCGAACCCAGTATCGCCCACCATGAAAAAAGCAAAGGCCAAGTCGAATGACTTGGCCTTTTTCTTTTGTCCTTGCAACTTGATCAGCGGTCGGTGATGTCGCGGTCGATGCCTCGGAAACCGCAGAAATTCCCGTCATCGTCGAAGATGGGAACGCCGCTGCTCTCTAGAAGCACTTCCTTGCCGTCCTTGCGTAGATTCACGTTCTTCAGGTTATGGAAAGGCTCACGCCTTGATACGATGTCGCCAAAGACCATGAGCAGCCGCTCTGCCTCGTGGGGCGACATGAGGTCGAAGGGGGTCTTCCCGAGTACCTCTTCGGGACCGTAGCCCAAAAGGTCGTACACCTTGGGGCTCACGTAGCTGTACACCCCCTTCTCGTTCACCTCCCATACCCAGTCGGAGGTCACCTCGACGAGCGATTTGAAGCGCCGCTCGCTCTCCCTAAGCGCTTCCTCGGCCTGCTTCTGCTTCGTGATGTCCAAAAGCACCATGCGGCACTCCTGATGCGCGGCGGAGGCCTCCATCGCCAATAGCACCGGAGTCCCGTTTAACAGCCTCACCTCGCACTCGAGCTTTCCCTTGCGATGCCGCACACGCTCCAGGCACTCCAGAAGCGAGGAGCGGTCTCCCTTGGCCACGAGATCGAGAAAATCCATCCCCTGCAGGACGATCCGGTCCCGCTTCAGAAGCGAGCAGCAGGTGAGGTTGGTCTTCACGATGCGCCGGTCGAAGTCGGTGGAGAGATAGCCGACGGGGGCGTTGTCGTAGAGTTCCGCGTACTGGGCCATGGCGCGGTCCAGTTGGGTGTAGGCGTCCAGCAGTTGCTGGTTCTGCCGCTCCAGCTCATTATTTTGGGCGTTGGAATCTGCCATGCGGCCCCCGGAACTATCAGAACTTGAGCCTGAGACCTACGGTCGCATTGTGTGTGGTGAGTTCCATTTTCGTATCGAAGAAGTTTGCCTCGGTGGTACCGAAGTAACGGTAGGCAAGGTCAAGGGAAAGCTGACGGTTCAGCGGAATCTCAAGACCGCCCCCCACCTGGTAGGCGAAGACGACGTCGTCGTCGGATAGATAGGAAAGCTCGGCCCCGTTACTGTCAAAGCCGTGGGTGTCGTTCAGGTGCAGGGCAGCGAACCCCACCCCGCCGCCGATGTAGGGGGTTATCGGGGTCTGGTTGTGCAGGTCGAAAAACACGTTGGCCATGAAGGCGGTCGTGTCTATGCTCCCATCAACAATGTTGTACCTGCCGCCTAGGTTGTCGGTTACCGTGTCGAACTGGATGTCCTTGTAGGATATTTCCCCCTCGAAACGCACCCCGCCGAAATCGTACCCCATGACACCACCCACGTTGACGCCGGGCTGGAACGAGATCCTGTCGTTGAACACGGAACCGCCACTGTAACTGGTCGCATCGGTTTTATCGGGGATGGTTACGCCCACGAAGCCGCCGATGTAGGGTCCCTGGCGGAAAGGAGCCGCCGATGCCATGGCCGGAAGTGCGAGTGAAGCAGCAACGAGGATTGCTAAAGTTGTCTTTTTCATGGATTTCCTCCTTCTGTTTGCAGGTCTCTTCTCAATCAACAGCAATAACAACAGACACGCGGTGAAGTATACAGCGTCCTGCTGCACTTTGTACAGTTTTCGTTATCTACAATGGAATACAGCGAGCCTCTCCGATGCAATAGCGGGAGCCTCTTTATCAGCCACGGCAGGCGTTGACAGCTTCCAGTGATTTTTCTATGGCTACGAAAAGATCCTTGTAGTCCACCGGCTTCGCTATGTAATGATCGAGGTGGAACCCGGTTCCGACACTGTGTTCGACGGTTGCCCTGCCGGTGTCGGCAGTGATGAAGATCAACTGCACATCCGGTTTCATGGCCCGGAGGGCCTGGACCATCGCTATCCCATCCATCTCAGGCATGTTCACGTCGGTGATCACGATGTCGAAGCTCTCCTGTGTGAAGAGATCGACCCCTTTTCTGCCGTTGTTCGCCGTGCGGATCTCCATGTCGACGTACTTGCGCTGCAGCACCACGCCCAGTATCTCCAGGGTGTCCCTGTCATCTTCAACGACCATCATTCTAAGCTTCATATCAAACCTCGATCCTGAACTCGGCGCCGCCCGCGACGTTACGCGCGGTGAGCACCCCTCCCATGTTTTTTTCAATGATGGTCTTGGACATGAAGAGCCCTACCCCGGTTCCGGCCTGCGGCCCCTTCGTGGTGAAATACGGGTCGAAGATCTTGTCGATAATCCCCTCCGGGATCCCCCCCGCGTTGTCGGTGACCACCACTACCGACCTCTCCTTCTCCTCCCCGATGGCGATGATCACCCGCGGTGACTCGACGGCACGCTCGACGATGGCGTCGCGTGCGTTCAGCAGTATATTCAGCAGCACCTGGGAAAACTCGTTCGGATACCCCTCGATACAGGGGTCGCCTTCCTGCTTCAACTCCACGGCGATGTTGAGGGACTGCAACCCTCCGTCCACGAGGGAGAGGGTCTTGCCGACCTCATCGGCGATCCTGAAGCGAACCTTCTCCTTATCCGGGCGGAAGAAACTCCTAAAATCGTCGATGGTCTGCGACATGTGCTTCACGATCTGCATGGTCTTGCGCGCATGCTCTTCCAGGTATTCCCGGTTCACCTGACCAAGCTCGTAAAAAAGGGGCGGTTGCTGGACCATGAGGCCAAGGGCGTTCAGCGGCTGGCGCCATTGATGGGCGATGTTGCCGATCATCTCCCCCAGGGCCGCCTGCCGGCTTTGCTGGGTGAGAAGCTGTTCCTGCCTGCGCAACTCCTCGAGGGCGCGGATCTTTTCGGCGGTCTCGCTACGCAGCTCGTCCATGGCGAGGGAGAGCTGCCGCTCGGCAAGATCGCGCTCCGTCTCGCGTCGCTGCAACAGATGCGACGCCTGCACGAGCGCCTCGGCCACCTCGGTGGTCTCCTTGACCGACTCGCTGCGTATGCTCGTCACCACCCTCCCCTGCCCTATGGCCAGCGCGGGCTCCACGAGGCTCAGCACGTCGCTGGCGATGCGATGCCCGATAAAGGTGGCCAAAAGTATGCCGAGCATGGAAATGGCGGCCACCCCGACGACGGTCCACGCCACCCAGAGGTAGATCTGGTGCAGTACCAATTCCCTGGGCACCCCGAAGGCGACGGTCCAGCCGGAGAAGGAAGACTTGGCAAAGGCGGTGAAGGCCTCTTCCTTCGCAGGGAAGGTCTGCATGATACTCCCCTCGCCCGCCGCCGCGGCGGCACGGCGCAGCTCTGCGCCGGCCCGCTTCCCGACAACATCGCCAAGATTCCCTGTGCGTGCGGTGATGACGCCGTTACGGTCCAACACTGCGCCGTACCACTCCTTGAAGACGTTCTTGCTTTGCAAAATCGTGGAGAGTTTTTCGGACGAGAAGGTCATTGAGAGATCAAAGGCGACGCTGCCGTCGATGATGACGGGAACGTCTATGGCGATGAGCGGTCGCTTGGTGACGGCCCCGGTGAAAAGGTCGCTCACCTGCGGCTGTCCGGTCCCGAAGATGCGCCGCACCATGGCGAGGTTGCTGCGTTTGGGAAGCGTGCTCCCGAAGGGGCGATAGGTGTTGATGAGCTGCTGCCCGTCCCGGTCGGCGATGACGATGTCCACACCCGGGTAGTTCCGTAGGACCTCTTTGCACTGCTGATAAACCGCGGGGAGGTCCCTGTTCCTGAACGATGGGGATGTGGCGAGAGCGGCGAGCGACGCCTGGACGTTGGCAAGTTCGCGGTCCACCACGAGGGACATGGCGCGCGCGTTCACCAGCATGTCGCGGTTCACCTGGTCCAGTTTGGTCACGTAGGCGTGGCGCACCATCACGGCGGCCAAAAGCCACACGGGCAGCACGCACGCAGCGACCAGAAAGCAGAGTTGTAGGCGGATTGTGGACTTCTTGTTTTCCGGCATTGAGGTCCTTTACTGGGCCGTTACTGTCTCAGCGGCGCTTTCCCTGCCGGGTGCAGCGTCACTCGAGCATTTCGGTAAGTATAGCGTCGAGGCTCTTTCCCAGGTAAAGGCTTTCCAGCAGTTTCTGCAGCGTCGTTTGAATCCCTTTGTACTGGCAGTTTGCTACCAGTTGGTTCTCAAGAATCTGCAACTGATCTCTGGTCATCCTTCCTCCTTTTCTCATTATCGGAGCCGCCGACACCAATTCTGCCAAAGGCGCGTTTTCTGTCAATGCACGTTGAAGGAAAAAAGCTGAAGGATTACAAGATGAAGTGGCGTTAAGCTGATGGTTCCCAGCGCCGGAACCAGGCAAGGAGCGCTTCGGCTGATTGAGCGCCTGAGATCTGGTCCACGGTCTTTGTGCCGCGCAACAGATGGGTCACCGGGATCCCCCTTACCCCGAAGCGTGCCGACAGGGTCGGGCTGTCATCGCAGTTCACCTGTACTACAGCGGCCTTTCCGGCCAGAAGTTCTGCAGCTTTTCGCACCGCCGGTGCGAATGAGACGCAGTGGGGTCACCAAGGGGCCCAGAATTCGACCAGTACCGGGCCGGAGTAGGAGGACACGAAGGTGTTGAAACTGGAGTCGTCCAGTTGCAATGGATGGGAGTAAAGCGGAGGAAGTTCGCCGCGGCAGCTGCCGCACTTGCCGGTGATGCCTTCCTTGTCGGCGGGGACGCGGTTTAAGGCGCCGCATGAGGGACACCTGACTTCGAAATTTTGCATGGTACACCTCCTGTTGGTATTCTACCATCCCGCGGTCTCGGTGCAGATTGATATGATTCAGGAGGATTCTCTCGTTTCAAATTTGCGAAGTTTCTGCTATGTTAGGTCGTTTGCTTCGCCCCTCTACAAAGGGAAACTATAACGGAGGTCTTGTTCCGCATGAAGTTCCGCATCCTGTTCCTTCTCCTTGCCGCCCTCTTCGCCGCTACCGGCGCACAGGCGGCGCCCGCCGCAAAGGCCGCCCCGGCCGCCGTCACCCAGGGAGTCCACGTCCCGATCCTTCTTTACCACCGCTTCGGCCCCACCGTGGCCGACGGCATGACGATAAAGACCTCGGTATTCGAGGAACACCTGAAGTACCTGAAGGAGAACGGCTATACCGTCATCCCGCTCAGGAAACTGGTGGACTACTACCTGAAAAAGGGACCGGCGCCGGCACCCAAATCCGTGGTCATCGTCGAGGACGACGCCCACAAGTCGGTCTACAGCGACATGCTGCCGCTGGCGAAGAAGTACAACGTCCCGGTCACCGTGTTCGTCTACCCCTCGGCCATCTCGAACGCCAAGTACGCGATGACCTGGGAACAACTGAAGACGCTGCAGAAAAACGGCTTCGACATCCAGTCCCACACCTTCTGGCATCCGAACTTCAAGAAGGACAGGAAGAAGATGGCTCCGGCCGAGTTCGAGAAGTCGGTCCAGATCCAGCTGAAGAAATCGAAGGCGCGCCTCGAGGAGAAGCTCGGCACCAAGGTAGACCTTTTGGCCTGGCCCTTCGGCATCTACGACGACTACCTCCTGAAGCGTGCCGCCGAGGCCGGCTACGTCGCCACCTTCACCATCGAAGCGCATCACGCCGGTCCGAACGACCAGGTGATGAAGCTGCCGCGTTACCTCCTCATCAACGCGGACCAGGGCAAGTCCTTCGCCCGTATCGTCGAAGGGACCGCACCGAAGCGCAACATCGTCTACTGACAAAAAGGGGAGCGGTGGTAACGCCGCTCCCCGCATATGTTCGGTGATCCGTATGAGTAAAGAAGAAGGGTGCGGGAAAGACTGCAAGAAGCACCCGTGCGAGGACTGCAATTTCTGTCAGTGGTGCTCAGATGACAGGTGCAGGATGTGCAGAGGGAAGCAAAGCGGCAAGAAGAAGCTTTCCATCGCCGAGCAGATCGCCCTTTATGAATCACTGAACCGGAAGAAGCCCGCCTGAAACATCCCCGATTCACGAAAAGCGCCGTTTAAAATCCTCAAGTAGTCATTCCCCCGTCCGAAGAGAAAGTTGAATCAGATGTCGGTCCCCTGCCGCACCTGCACCCTGGTCACCCTAACGTGCGGCGTGACACCGGTCAGCTCGCGATACAGCGAGGCCAGGTAGCGCACGGTCACCACCTTGTGGAGGTACGACTGCGTCCAGCCGTAGAGGAGCTTTCTGAGCCTCGACGGAGTGCGACTGCCGAGCAGCAGCGGGCAGTAATCGGAGAGCCGCACCGTGACACGGACACCATCCCCTGCCGGTGCGGTCACCAGCGAGAACATGCCGTTGTCGCACTCACCCGGTTGAACCAGGAACCCGCCGCAGATGTAGAGGTGCACGGCACGCGCCCCCTCGATGGTCTCGAAGCTGGGAGGTGCGAAAGAAAGCAGGGAGAGACCGGGACCGGTGACGCGGAAGCGCACCCCGTCGGCGTCGGCGACCGGGGTGATCATGCCGAAGGTGGCGCGGCGCACGACCTTGAAATAATGCTCGAGCAGGAACGGGGGAGCGGCGCGCAGCGAGACCGAAGCAGGAAGGTCGATCCACTGGACCGAGAAGACGGAGCTGTCCGGAAGCAGTATCTGCTGGTGAAAGATCTCCAAGTGCTTTGTTGGAGGGTGTGGCATGAAGGCTCCGGTACCGCGGCAATGACAGTCGGCAAAAGATACCACAGAGTACCGTGATTTGGCACGCATCAAAAGGCAGGCGCAACCCGAAGGGAGACGTTCATGGAAATAGTGGCATGGTCGGATAGCCTCAGCCTCGGCATATCGAAGGTGGATGAGCAGCACAAAAGGCTGATCCAGATGATGGAAGAACTGGACGAGGCGATCAGGAAGAATCAGGGGGCGGACGCGGTGGAGGACGTGCTGACGAACCTGTTCAACTACGCCCAGGCGCACTTCGCAGTCGAGGAGGAGCTGTTCCGCAAGCACAAGTACCCGGAGATGGCGCTGCACGAGCTGGAGCACCAGCGCTTCATCGCGAAGGCGTTCGCCTTCAAGGAGCGCCTTGGGAGCAACAAGCCGGGGCTCGCTCTGGAACTGCTGAATTTCCTCTCCAGCTGGGTCTTGAACCACATCGAGCTCACCGACAAGCGCTACGCGAAGTACCTGCGCGACTGTGGCGTGAGCTAGCGGCCCCTACCCTTTCACCGCTTTCACCGCTACGACGTATTTCAGATAACATCCTTCAGCAAAGGTCACCGGGTACGGAAAATCCTCCGGCTGCCCGGTGACCGCAATCACCTGCAACTCCGCCCCACCCTGCAGTGCCCCCCTGCGCAGTTCCTTCAGGTAATCCGCAAGATCGACCTTCTGGTGGTTCGACGAGGTAATGAGGAGCCCACCAGGCTTTATGAGCCTCACCGCCGACGCGACGAGGTCGGAAGTCCCGCCCCGCGTGGTGAAGCGGTTCTTGGAGGTGGTCGAGAAGGAGGGGGGATCCATGAGGATCACGTCGTAGACCTTCTTCTGGCGCACGAGGTCGTCGAGCGTCGTCAAGCAGTCCCCCACCAGGAACTCGTGACGTTTCGGGTTCAGCCGGTTCAGGTTGAAGTTCTCCCTCGCCTGCGCCATGTATCCGGGAGAGGCGTCCACGCTGGTGACGAGGCTCGCCCCGGCCGCGGCCGCCGCCACGGAAAAGGCGCCGGTGTAGCTGAAGAGGTTTAAAAAGCGCTTTCCCTTCACGCGCGCCACGAGTTCGCGGCGGTTCTTGCGCATGTCGAGGAAGAGCCCGGTGTTGAGGCCGCGCTCGAGGCTCACCTGGAAGACGAGTCCGTTCTCGCGCACGTGGTGCGGTTCCGGCGCCGGGGTCCCGGCGAGGAGATGGCCGTACTTCTTGCTGTCGCTGGCGGCCTCGAGCTCCCGCGTGTTCTGGGGGCGGACCTTCTCGTAGATCCCGGCCGGTGCGAGGAGATCTTCGAGCGCCTGGGTGATAAGTTTGAGGTACCTGCGCCAGCCGGAGCAGTAGATCTGCACCATGAGGTAATCGCCGTAGCGGTCGACGGTGAGGCCGGGAAGGCCGTCCCCTTCGCCGTTCACCAAGCGGTAGGCATCGGAATCTTCCAGGTCGGCGTGCTGCTTTCTGAGCTGCACCGCACGCTCCAGGCGCTTTAGCACCCATGCGCGGTCCAGGCGCATCCGCTCACGCGACAGCACCCGCGCTACGATGCGGTCTGCCGGGTCAAGGAGAGCGGTGGCGAGAAAGGCGCCGGAGGCATCGACCAGTTCCACGAGGTCCCCGGCCTCGCCGGCGGGCCATTTCTTGGTATAGGCATCGGCGATGATCCAGGGGTGCCCAAGCTCTATCATCCGCACTGACTCGCTTCCAACGACACACTTCTTTGACACGTTTGCTCCTTTGGGATGGGGGCTGCCCTTGATTCCCTTACTGCTTGCCTGCTTAAACTAGTCTTTTCCGTATCTTCGGGAAGGTGGAACTATCAACGCAAAAGGCAAATCCCCCCTGTCCCCCCTTCGCAAAGGGGGGGACGCTGAGGCGAGGGCAGCGCTTCGCGGGGCAGTAAAAAGCCATTTCCGCGGAATTCGCGGCCTTGCCGGGAGCATCCTGAATTGAAGCTGCTTCACCGTCCTATGAACCAAAAGAAGGGGCGGCGCTCCTGTGAGGAACCCCGCCCCTTTTAGACGACCTGTGAAAGCCCTACCCTAGTGGGTTACCTGACCTGCCTGCTCTGCGACCATGGCGCCACGTGCCTGCTCCATCGCTTCGAATTCCTTGAGCTTCTCGCCTAGCCAGAAGTGCAGCTCGCGGGCAGTCTGGTGGTTCACGACGACACCGTTGATGACCTGACGCACGAGGCTCCTGCCCAGATCGGACGGCTCAACCTCGGTCTCCTGACCGATCTGGCCGGTCGCGGTGATCTCGTGGCTGATGGCGTTCGGAAGCGGCTGACGCTCGAGGTAGAAGTTGATGACGAGCTCACCGCGCGGGGAGATCCCGCCGTGGGCGCCGTTCACGTAGACGGGGTTGTAGTCGTAGGTGAAGATGTATTTAAAGGTCATTTCGTTCTGTTTGGACATGCGGCTGCTCTCCTTTGGCTGATGGCATTGAATAACGGCATGCGTCTTATAACACGGAGCGCCCCCGGAAGGCAAACAAGAATGTAAAGGGCGCTAATGTCCGCCGATTCAGACGTGGTGGCGGTGCTCGGTCTTCGAGAGGTAGTAGTCGTAATCCCCCTCGTAGAGGCGCATCTCGCCGTGGTCGACCTCTATGACCCGGTCCACCAGCTCGCGCAGGAAGTGACGGTCGTGGCTTACCAGGATGACGGTCCCCTGGAATCCCGAAAGGGCGTCTAACAGGATTTCGCGCGACCGGATGTCCAGGTGGTTCGTAGGTTCGTCGAGGACGAGGAAGTTCACCGGGCGCGCCAAGAGCGTGGCCAACACGACGCGGCTCTTCTCGCCGCCGGAGAGGTTCTCGATGCGCTTGTCGACGTCGTCCCCTTGGAAGAGGAAGGAACCCAAAAGGTTACGTATGACGCCGATGGTGGCGAGAGGAATGACGTCCTGCACCGTCTCGAAGATGGTCTTCTTCGGGTCGAGGATCTCCATGGCGTGCTGGCTGAAGTAGCCGAGCTCCACGTTGGCGCCGAGCGCCACGCTGCCGGTGGTCGCCTCGGTCTGCCCGGCGATGGTCTTCAAGAAGGTCGACTTGCCCGCGCCGTTCACACCGACCACGGCGATCTTGCTCAGGCGCTTGATGACGCCGGTCACTCCGGAGAAAATGGAGTGCTCACTCCCGTCCGGGTTGGGCCAGCTCTTGCCGAGGTTCTCCATGATGACGACGTCGTCGCCGCTGCGCGGCGGTTCGTTGAAGACGAACTTGACCACCTTGTCCTCGGGGGGGATCTCGATGCGGTCGATCTTCTCGATCTTCTTCACCCGTGACTGCACCTGTGCGGCGTGGGAGGCCCGGGCGGCGAAGCGGGCGATGAAGTCCTCTTCCTTGGCGAGCATCTCCTGCTGACGCTTGTAGCTGGCTAAAAGCTGCTCGCGCCGGATATCGCGCTCGCGTTCGTAGAAATCGTAGTTGCCACCGTAGGTGGTCACGGTCTTGTTGGCCACCTCGACTATGCGGCTCACCACGCGGTTCATGAAGTCACGGTCGTGGCTCGTCATGAGGAGTGCGCCCTTGAACTCGCTGGCGAGCCACTCCTCGAGCCAGATGATCGATTCGACGTCCAGGTGGTTGGTCGGCTCGTCCAGAAGAAGCACGTCCGGCTGCAGGGTGAGGATGCCGGCAAGAGCCACGCGCATGCGCCAGCCGCCGCTGAAGGATTCAACGGGGTTGTGGAAACGGTCCGGACCGATGCCGAGGCCGGTGAGGACTTCCTGGGCGCGGGAGTCGAGATCGTAGCCGCCGCGATGCTCGAACTCCTCCATCGCGACACCGTAGCGTTCGAGAAGGCTCGCCATGTCGTCGTCGGACATGGGCTGCCCCATCTGCTCCTCCATCTGCTTAAGCTCACCCGCAAGGCGCACCGTCTCCGCCGAGACCGCCATCACCTCCTGAAGGGCGGAGCGTCCCGCCATATCGCCGATGTTCTGGGAGAAGTAACCGATGCTGGTCTTCTTGCCTACGGTGATTTCACCGGCATCCACCTCTTCCTCACCGGTGATGATACGGAAAAGCGACGTCTTGCCGGCGCCGTTGGGACCGACAAGCCCGGTCCTCGTGCCGGAAAGTATCTGGAAGCTCGCGTCGCGGAAAAGTACCTGCGAGCCGTGCTGTTTCGTGATGTTGGAAAGGTGGATCATGCTTTCTCCCTGGACCGATTTTGAACTTTCCAGCGTTAGCATGAACGCGCGGCAGTGACAACTTAATTTTTGTCAAGGTGCAGGGGAGAGTGGTTGATATCCCGCTTAGACGACGCGTGGTGTGCGCCATTTAGCGTACAGATGGGACAGCTAGTGTGCAAATGCCGGACAGTGAACAGGGAGCTGCGCAGCGGCGAGCACGGCAGCCAAGAGCTACATGGCAGATAAGTGTCGGTAATAGCAAGAGAAGTGGCGTTAATGAGAGATAATGTCGCAAGCGGGATTTTGGGCCTTCTTTGTGCTTCAGCGAGATGAAGCCTTGATTGTCACAGGGAGGGGAATATGAACATCTATAGCGCGCTGATGATGTCCGTAACCATGATCATGACCGCGGTCATGCTGCCTCGCATCTACTTTTCCTGGATCACGGCGCAGCATTGCGACGAGGCTGAGATCGATCAACTGGAGCAGCTGCTCGCGGAGCAGAACCGCTGGGTCTGGCGCCACTTCGGTTGCGCGACCCTCGCCGTCGCCATGATCTGGATGGCGCACAACTCGCCGAACGACCTGGGCATCCCGGCTTCGATGGAGATGACGCTCGCGTGCTACGCCACGGTTTCGCTCTTCTTCGCCGTGCTGGAATCGCTCATCGCCCAGAAGGTGGCCGCGTACCTTGCCCTTGCCCTGGCGCCGGTCGCGGTGAGGGAAGAAAAGGACTAGTCCTTCCTGATGAAGCGCTCCACCCCTCGCCTGAGCAGGTTGGCGAGGTAAATGGAGACGAACATGATGAGGGCGACGTTGACGAACCTGGTCCAGATGGGATCGGCGACGACGGTCGCCCTCGCAGCGCTGTGGTAGAGATAGAAGCCGCTTGCAACCGCCCCAACGATGGCGCCCGCCGCCACGAAGGGGCGTCTTAGTTTCGAGACCGTTTTTTCCTTTTGTTGCACGTTCATTCCCCTTCCCGGCCTCAGTGGTATTGGCGCTCGCCGAAGAGCGCCGAGCCGACCCGCACCAGGGTAGCCCCCTCCTCGATCGCCGCCTCGAAGTCCCCGGACATCCCCATGCTGAGCTCACGCATCTCGACGCCCTCTATTCGCGCGCCTGCCACCTCTTCGGAGAGTTCACGCAGCTTCCTGAAGAAGGGGCGCGCAAGTTCCGGTTCGTCGAAGAAGGGGGGCATGGTCATGAGACCCACGATTTTCACGTGCGGCAGTTGCGCCACCTCGCGCACCAGGTCGATGAGCTCCTCGCTGCTGGTGCCGCCCTTGGTTTCCTCGCGCGAGATGTTCACCTGGATGAGGATCTCGCACACTCGGCCCAAGGCGCCCCACTGGCGGTCGATCTCTTTGGCGAGGCTTGCGCGGTCCACGGAATGGATCAGCTCGACCTTCCCGGCGATCTGCCGCACCTTGTTGCTCTGGAGGTTGCCGATGAAGTGCCAGCAGATCCCTTCCGGCAGCTCATCGACTTTGCCGACCAGTTCCTGCACGTAGTTCTCGCCGAAGATGCGCTGGCCGCAGGAGTATGCCTCGGCGATGGCCGCGGCAGGCTTGGTCTTGGAGACGGCGACGAGCCGGACCTCCTTCGGATCGCGTCCGGCCCTGAGTGCGGCCTGCGCCATACGCCCTTCGATCGCTTTCAGGTTTTCGGTTATCTCGCCCATGGCACCCTCCTTACTGCGGCAACGCGCCCATTACCCTCAACTGTTCCACCACCTCGCAAAGCGGCAGCCCGACCACGTTGGTGTAGGAGCCGTCGATCTTTTGCACCATGTGGGCGGCGCCCCCCTGGATGGCGTAGGCGCCAGCCTTGTCGAAGGGGCAGCCGGTGGCGATGTAGGCCTCGATCTCCTCGTCGCGCAGTTGCTTGAAGTACACCTTGGTACGCACGGCCTCGATGACGGCGCCGTCGCGTTCACGGTCGTAGATGGCGAAGCCGGTGACCACCTCGTGCGGCACGCCGGAGAGTTTCTTCAGCATGCGGAAGGCGTCGTCGTGGTCTTTCGGTTTGCCCATGATCTCGCCGTCGCAAAGGACGATGGTGTCGGCGCCGAGAAAGAAGCGGCCGTCGGTCTTTTCCGATGCCGCGCGGGCCTTTCCTTCGGCCAGGCGCAGCACGTGGTCCACCGGTTCCTCGCCCGGAAACGGGTCCTCGCAGATGTCGGCCGGGAGGACGCGGAATGCGATTCCTGCGGATTCGAGGAGTTCGCTGCGCCTCGGGGAGGCGGAGGCGAGCACTATGGTTTGGTTCATATCGGTACTCCTTGCAATTTACATCGAGAAACTGTCAACCCCAGGTTCGGAAGCTGCTACCGACCCGGCACGCTTCCTTATTGGAGAAGGTGGCCTTTAAGCTCCCCCCTTTGCGAAGGGGGGACGGGGGGGATTTGCTTTTTGTTGTGTTGCTTCCATCGCGGAGGAACCATGGTTTTTCGGAATCTATTGTGCAGCGGGGCGGTCACCGAGTCAGAATGGGCTTCGTTGTCTGACGAAGGCAAATCCCCCCTGTCCCCCCTTCGCAAAGGGGGGAACCTCAGGTCACATGTTGCGCTGCGTGGGCTGCGTGGCTACTCGTCTGCTGGGCGAATAATCATTCGCCTTTACGCCGGCGGCAGAGGCGGTAGACCAGAACGACCAGGAGGACGGCGGCGGCGCCTAAGGCGGTTCTCTTGTGGCTGCCGGTGGCTAGACCGTAGACGAGGGAGGCGACACCCATCACGAAGACCAGGGCCTCGAGCGACAAGAGCCTGCCAACCACGCTTATTTCCTGACTCTCCTTGTTTCCAGTCATGGCGCCCTCCCCATCCCTAGCGGCGGCTTTGGGCTATTACGACAGCTAAGCCGCCACCTCGGGAAGCCATTTCTCCAGCGCCTCGAGACCGCGCTGGGCCAGAAGACCGCGCTTTTCCTTCTTCTTTATGCGCCCGACCAGGGGCGGGAAAAGCCCGTAGTTCACGTTCATAGGCTGAAAGTGCTCGGCTTCGGTGTTGGTGATGTGTCGTGCCAGGGCGCCTATGGCTGTTTCGGCGGGAGGGACGATGAGCGTCTCTCCCGAGGCAAGGCGCGCGGCGTTGACGCCGGCCACGAAACCGCTCGAGGCGGACTCGACGTACCCTTCCACGCCGGTTATCTGCCCGGCGAAGAGGATCCTGGAATCCTCCTTCAACTGGCAGGTGGGGAGCAAAAGCTTAGGCGCGTTGATGAAGGTGTTGCGGTGCATGGAGCCAAGACGCAGGAACTGCGCGTTCTCGAGCCCCGGGATCATGCGAAAGATCCGCTTCTGCGCGGGCCAGGTTAGCTTGGTCTGGAAGCCGACCAGGTTGTACATGGTAGCCTCCATGTTCTCCTGGCGCAGCTGGATCACGGCGTAGGGCTCGACGCCGACGCGCGGGTCGACGAGCCCCACCGGCTTCATGGGCCCAAAGCGCAGCGTCTCGACGCCGCGGCTCGCCATCTCCTCGATCGGCATGCACCCTTCGAAGTGCACCACCTTCTCGAAGCTCTTCGGCTCCACCTTCTCGGCGGCGAGGATTTCCTGGACGAAGTTTTTGTACTGCTCCTCGTCCATGGGGCAGTTCAGGTAATCGTCGCCGTCCCCCTTGCCGTAGCGCGAGGCGCGGAAGGCCTTGTTGTAGTCGATGGAATCGGCGGCGACGATGGGGGCGATGGCGTCGTAGAAGTAGAGGTAGTTACCGGTGAGGCGGCCGATCTCGTCGGCGAGCGCGCCGCTGGTAAGCGGTCCCGAGGCGACGATGACGATCCCCTCTTCCGGGATGCGGGTGATCTCCTCGTGCACCACCTCGATGTTCGGGTGGGACTCGATCTTTCTGGTCACGTACTCGGAGAAAAGCGTGCGGTCGACGGCGAGGGCGCCGCCGGCTGGGACCTTGGTCGCTTCGGCGCCTTCCATGAAGAGTGTGTGCAGCCTGCGCATCTCCTCCTTCAAAAGGCCAACGGCGTTCTCGAGGGCGTCGCCGCGGAGCGAGTTGGAGCAGACCAGTTCGGAGAGGCCGGGGAGGTGGTGCGCCTCGGAATACTTGTGCGGTTTCATCTCGTAGAGGCGGACCTTCACGCCGCGATTCGCCGCCTGCCACGCTGCCTCACAACCGGCGAGACCGCCGCCTATTACCGTTACATGCTGCATTCAATTCTCCTAAAACCTTAAAAGCTTCAACGCAAAGACGCAAAGCCGCCAAGGCGCAAAGAAACCTTCTGGATGGAAACTGCAAAACCAAAGTCCAAAGGCTTGGAAAGGTCTTTCGGGTTTAACCCGTTTTTTCCCTTCGCGTCTCCGCGCCTTTGCGTCTTTGCGTTAATGCCTTTTGCTGCTGAAAATCAAAGCGGGGCCCGAAGACCCCGCACGAAAACAACGCTTTTACCGACTCCCTACCCTACTCCTTGTTGCTCTGGTAGTCGCACCCTTCCTTGGGACACTTCAGGAACTCGCCGGTGCGCTTGTACACCTTCTTCACCAGAAGCGGGAAGCCACACTTCGGACAGGGCTTTTGCACCGGCAGATCCCACAAAGCGAACTTGCACTCGGGATACCGGTTGCACGAGTAGAAAAGCTTCCCGAAACGGGACTTCTTCTCGATCAGCTCTCCCTTGCCGCAGGCGGTGCAGGTAATGCCGGTCCCCTTGGGCTTCACCAGGGGCTGGATGTTCTTGCAGTTCGGATACGCGGAGCAGGCGAGGTACTTACCGAAACGCCCTTCCTTGATGAGCATCTTGCTGCCGCACTTGTCGCAGACTTCGTCGGAGACGACCGGTTCGGCCACCTCTCCGGTCTCCTTGTCGAGACGACGGATGTAACGGCACTCGGGGTAACCGCTGCAGGCGAAGAATTTGCCGAACTTGCCGAGCTTCACGACGAGGGGCTTGCCGCACTCGGGGCAGACCTCGTCGGTCGCCTCGGTGGTCAGGTCGGACTTGCTCACCTCTCCTTCCTTCAGCTTCAGAAGGTTGATGAACGGCCCCCAGAACTCGTGCAGAAGCGGTCGCCACTGCTTCTCGCCGCGCGATACCATGTCGAGCTCTTCCTCGAGGTTCGCGGTGAAGTTGTAGTCGACGTACTGGTTGAAGTGGTTGGTCAAAAGATCCGAGACCACCATCCCGACGTCCTCGGGGAAGAAGCGCTTCTTGTCCAGGCGCGCGTACTTCCTCTCGGTGAGCGTGTTCATGATGGAGGCGTAGGTGGATGGACGCCCGATGCCGTACTCCTCCAGGGTCTTCACCAGGGTCGCCTCGGTGTAGCGCGGCGGCGGCTGGGTGAAGTGACGTTCGGGGAGCAGGTCGTTCAGCTTCAGGATGTCCCCCTCGGCCATCGGAGGGAGCATCCCTTCCTTCTCCTTGTCCTCCGCCTCGTCGTCCACACCCTCGATGTAGAGCTTCATGAAGCCGGCGAAGCGGATCACGGTGCCGGCGACGCGGAAACGGAAACCTGGCCCCGCGGTGATCTCGACGGAGGTCTGGTCGAGGAGCGCCTCGGCCATCTGGCAGGCGACGGTCCTTTTCCAGATCAGGTCGTAGAGCTTGAACTGGTCCGAGGTGAGGAACTTCTTCAGCTCGATCGGGGTCTTGGAGATGTAGGTCGGACGGACCGCCTCGTGGGCCTCCTGGGCGTTCTTCGACTTATTCTTGAAGAAGCGTGGCTTTTCCAGGGCGTACTCCTTGCCGTAGAGCGAAGTGATGACGCTCTTCGCCTCTTCGAGCGCCACGTTGGAGAGCGCCACGGAGTCGGTACGCATGTAGGTGATGAGACCCATGTGCCCGTCGCCGATGTCGATACCCTCGTAGAGCTTTTGTGCCGTGGACATGGTCTTCTTGGCGGAGAAGCCGAGCTTTCTTGCCGCCTCCTGCTGCAAGGTGGAGGTGGTGAACGGCGGCGACGGGGAGCGTTTCCGCTCGCTCTTGGTGACCTTGTCGACCCTGTATTCGGGGTCGACCGGTTTTTGCACCACGAGCGGCACACCCTTCTCGTCACTCTCCTGGAGCGGGAACTGGCGTCCACCCAGAAGCCCGAAGAGCCGGAAAGCGGCGTCGCGATCGGGGATGTCGAACTTGGAGAGCTTCTTTCCTTCCGCCTCGACCAGCGCCGCGGTGAGGCCCTGCTTCTTGGCGGTCTCGAGTTTCGCGCCGATGGTCCAGTACTCCTGCTCCTTGAAGGCCTGGATCTCCTTCTCGCGCTCGCAGATGAGCCTGAGTGCTACGGACTGGACGCGCCCGGCGGAGAGGCCGTAGCGGATCTTCTTCCAGAGAAACGGGGAGAGGGTGAAGCCGACCAGGTAGTCGAGGATGGAGCGGGCCTGCTGGGCGTCAACGAGTTCGAGGGCGATGTCGCGCGGGTTTTGCACCGCGTGCACGATGGCGTCTTTGGTGATCTCGTGGAAAACGACGCGCTTGATCTCGAAGGGGGGCTTCTTCTTGCCGTCGAGACCGAGAGCCGCCAGCAGGTGCCACGAGATGGCCTCCCCCTCGCGGTCGGGGTCTGTTGCAAGCAGGAGCGCGGAGATACCCTTCATCTCCTTCTTGATGGCGTCGATGTGCTTCTTGCTTTCGGGGAGCACGGCGTACTTCGGCTCGAAGTCGTGCTCCACGTCCACCGAGCCCTGTTTGCTCGGGAGGGCGCGCACGTGGCCGAAGGAGGCGAGCACCTTGTACTCGGGGCCGAGGAATTTTTCTATGGTCTTCGCCTTTGCGGGCGACTCGACGATGACGAGATTCTGAGACATGTAACCACCTGGTAACGGTATTGGTTCAGACCGGCGCGAAACGCTTGCCGGGAAGCTGGGTTATCACTCCCTTTACTTCCAAGCGCAGTAAGGTAGCGGAAACCTCGCCGGCTGTCAACGCGCTCTGCGCGATGAGTTCGTCGATCTCCAGCACCCCCTGGCAGATGAGGGCATAGAGTTCGGCCTCCTGCGGGGTGAGCGGGAACGACGGGGGCTTTCCTTTGGGATGGGTGAAGCGGGGCTCGATGGAGAGTTCCTCAAGGATATCCTCCACCTGCTGCACCAGCTTCGCCCCCTCTTTGATCAGGGCATTGGCGCCGCGGCTGCCGTTCGCGGTGACGTTGCCGGGTACCGCGAACACCTCGCGCCCCTGCTCGAGCGCGTAGCGCGCCGTGATGAGCGATCCGCTCGCCTCCCCCGCCTCGACCACCACGACACCGCGCGACAGGGCGCTTATGATGCGGTTGCGCCTCGGGAAGTGCTCGGCCAGGGGCTCGCTCCCCATCGGGAACTCGGTGATGACCGCCCCGCTCTCGCAAAGGGTGCGGTACAGGACGTCGTTCTCCGGGGGATAGATAACGTCTATGCCGCTGCCAAGGACGGCGACGCTTCTCCCGCCCGCCTTGAGGGCTCCCCAGTGGGCCGCGGTATCGATGCCGCGTGCCATGCCGCTAACCACCGTGATCCCCTGCCCGGCCAGTTCCCGTGCCAGAAGTGTTGCTGTGCTCTGTCCGTAATGCGAGGCGCGCCGGGAACCGACCACGGCTACCGCGGTCTCGCTGCCGTCCAGCTCCCCCATCACATAGAGGTAGGGGGGCGGGTCCGGGATCTCCATCAAAAGGCGCGGGTAGCGCCCGGAGAGGATGTCCACCACCTGCACCTTTTTCGCGGAAACCTTCTCGCACTCTGCCTGCGCAAAAGGGGCGAAGTCGTGCTCGGCGATGGATGTGGCCGCGGCGGCACTCACCCCTTTCACGGCGACAAGCTCTCGGTACGGCGCCTTGAGCGCCGCCTCGGGCGAGCCGAAGTGCGCGAGGAGCCGCAGGAAGGTGACGTTTCCCACTAGGGGGACCGATTTCAGGGCGAACCAGTAGTAGTGATCCATGGGGTCACCCCCTTTGGCGTCACCTGCTCTTTTTCATCTCCACGCGGTCGCCGCGGTACACGGTGTCCACGCTCTTCACGATCACTGCGGTGGAGCTGTTCATCCCGGTGGAAACCACCACAAGCGCGCCGACAACCTCCACCGGGAGCTTGTCGATCTTCACCTGGGTGTAGCGCTGGTCGGGCACCACGTCGCGCACGATGTAGAGCATGTTGCCGGGCTGCACCCCTTGCGCCTTGCCGAGATCGAGGAAGACCACGTCGTTCACGGCGAGGGCCTGGTTCCCGGTCTGGGTCTGCACGATGTAGCCGGTGAGGTCGCGGTCGGCGGCTCTAAGCGGCACGGTCAGCTTGCGCTCCTGGTACGGCATCAGGAAGGAGCCGGCGCTGATCTCCAGGAACGATCTGGTGACGATCGCCTTTGAGGCCTTCTCCTCGACCTCTGAGAGCTGCAGCTCGCCAAGCGGCATCACCTGCTGGCCGAGGATCACGTTGGTGATCGGGTGGCTCACCGGACCGATCTTCTTGTAGATGAGGAAGCGGTCGCCGGGGTTGCCGCCGTTTACCCGCCCGATATCGGTATAGACGATGTCGTCGGCACCGACCATCTCACGGTTCTGGTACAGGGATATGATGATGCCGGAGGGCTTCATCCCGTTCTCGATGAGAAAGCCTTCGCTGCCGTTCACTGCGAAGGTCGCCGCCTGGGGCTCCTCGCGCGGCTCCTGGGGCTTGGGCTGCTCCGCCTTGGGAGGCGCCGGGAAGGGCTCGATCTCGATGCGGTCGGAGTAGATGCGCACCTTCTGCCCCGGGTAGATGAAATGCGGGTTGCCGACGGTCTGGTTGTTCGCCCAGAGGTTCGGCCAGTAGTAGGGATCTCTCAGGAAGCGCTGCGACAGCCCCCAGAGGGTGTCGCCGGGGACGATGGTGTAGATGGTGGGTTGTTCCTGCGCCGCCGCAAAGGGTGCGGTGGTGGTGAGGCAAATGAAGAGCAGTGCCGCCAGACCAAGGTATTTTCTCATAGGCTCCTTTAGGGGCGTGAACACCCCACCCTCCTACTCGGGCACGCGCGCCGCGAGGTCTTTGCAAATTAATACAACGGCTTCATGACAACAGGCGGTACAGGACGGCCGAATCATTCATTAGTACTTTGCCGTCTTGGAAAGGGTAACACGACCGGAGCGGACCGGTAAAACCGCGATGAGAGCGGGTCGGCAAGAGTGCCGTTTCCCGGCCTGAAGTGTGAGAGCCGAGAAAAATTTAACATAATTAAAGCGTTTTGCCTCGCAATGTCAAGAATAAAGACCTTTTGGGGGGTTCATTATCGCCGCGCTCTATGCTACGTTGTCCCGGTGCAGGACCGGCGCCAGGGCCGGCAGCCTCACAGATCCACAGGCACGTACGGTCAAGGGAGTGAAGGTGACGCAAGAAGAACAGGGTAAGACGACGTTGCAGGAGAAGATGCAAGGCGGCAGGACGGCGGGCGGGAGGATGAAGCCCGAGCTCCTCGCTCCGGCGGGGAACATGGAGAAGCTGAAGGTGGCGATCCGCTACGGTGCGGACGCGGTGTACCTCGGAGGAAAGGCCTTTGGTCTCAGAAACCTCGCGGGGAACTTCACCGGGGAGGAGCTCGAGGCGGGGGTGGCCTACGCGCACGCGCACGGCGTCAAGGTGTACCTCACCGTGAACGCCTTCGCCGACAACGCCGATCTGCCGGAGCTCGAGCACTACCTAGACGAGGTCGCCCACATCCCCTTTGACGCCTTCATCGCCGCCGACCCCGGCGTCGTGGCGCTCATCGCCGAGCGCCACCCTGGACGCGACATCCATCTATCCACCCAGGCCAATACGACCAACTGGCGCTCCGCGCGCTTCTGGCAGTCCCAGGGGGTGACCCGTGTGAACCTCGCCCGCGAGATGTCCCTCGAGGAGATCGCCGAGACGGCGCGACGCTGCGACATCGAGCTCGAGGTCTTCGTCCACGGCGCCATGTGCATATCCTACTCGGGGCGTTGCCTCCTTTCGAGCGCCATGACCGGGCGCGACGCCAACAAGGGGGAATGCACCCAGCCCTGCCGCTGGAACTATTCCATCGTCGAGGAGACCCGCCCGGGCGAGTACTTCCCGATCCACGAGGACGAAAGCGGCACCTTCATCTTCAACTCTAAGGACCTCTGCCTGATCGAGCACCTACCGGCACTCGTGGAAAGCGGCGTGCACTCGCTGAAGATCGAGGGGCGCATGAAGGGGATCTACTACGCGGCGAGCGTGATACGGATCTACCGGGAGGCGCTCGACCGCTACTGGGAGGACCCGGAGGGTTACCGGTTGGAGCCGCACTGGCTCGAGGAACTCGCCAAGGTGAGCCACCGCGGCTACACCACCGGCTTTCTCTTCGGCAAGCCGCGCGACGTCGACCACGAGTACCTCTCCTGCTACGTGAGAAACTACGAGTTCGTGGCGCTCGTCGAAGAGGGCCTCGCCGAAGGGACGCAGGTGCTGGTGAGAAACCGCCTGAAGGTTGGGGACGTCCTCGAGCTGATCGGCCAGGGGGCGAGCTTCAGCCGCTTCACCCTGACCGGGATGCGGGACCTAGAGGGTACGCCGCTCAGCGTCGCGCACGCGAACCAGCGCGTGGTCCTCGAAGGGGTGACCGGCGCAGGGGAGTTCGACCTGATCCGGCGCGAGAAGATCGACTAGCCTCCCACCACCCTGTTGCGCCCTTCGTTCTTGGCCCGGTACAAAAGCTGATCGGCGCAAGACAAGAGCGCCGCCGCATCGGCGCCGTCTTCGGGGAACCCGGCGACGCCGATGCTCACCGTCACCCGCCCGAGCGGCTGGGTCTCTCCCCCCGCGAAGGGGTGCTCCGCCACCCGGCTGCGCAGATCCTCCGCGACGTTCAAGGCAAGCTCCTTGCCGGTCTCCGGAAGCAAAAGGACGAACTCCTCACCGCCGTAGCGCGCCGCCAGGTCGCACGCCCGCGTGTTCGCGGTCAGCAGACCGGCGAGCCCCTTCAGGAGGCGGTCCCCCTCGGGGTGGCCGTGGGTGTCGTTGTAATGCTTGAAGTGATCGACGTCGAAGAAGATGAGGGAGCAGCGCTTGTCGTAGCGTTTCGAGCGCGCCACCTCCTGGGCCAGCGACTCCTGGAAGTAGCGGTGGTTGTAGAGCGAGGTGAGGCCGTCGCGCACCGCCATCTCCTTCAGGGCCCGGTTCGCCTCCTGGAGTTCCTCGTTGGCGTGGGTCAACTGTTCCAGGAGCTCCCGGTTCTGCGCCACGAGGCGCGCCTTCTCCGCCGCGCGCCCCGCCACCGCGGAGATGAGGTCCAGGCTCTCGAACGGCTTCACCAGGTAGTCGTAGGCACCGGCGCGCAGCGCGGTGATGGCGGAATCCAGCGAGGCGTGGCTCGTCATGATCACCACCTGGGTGTCCGGGTTGTGCTCCTTGATCCTGGTTAAAAGCTCGATGCCGCTCATCCCCCCCATCCGGATGTCGGTGATCACCAACTGGTGCGAGCCGGACCGAAACACCTCCAGCGCCTCCTCGCCGCTCGCCGCCTCGGATACCTTGAAGCCGTCGGCGGTCAGCACCTGGGACACCACGCTCCTCAGAGTCTCCTCGTCGTCAACAACCAGCAGATGCATGTCCGTCCTCCTCTGACCTCGCGGGAAGGGTGATGATGAAGGTCGTGCCCACCCCCTCCTCGCTTTCCAGGCGGATATCGCCGCCGTGATCCTTCACGATGCCGTAACTCACCGAGAGCCCGAGACCGGTCCCCTGCCCGGCGGGCTTCGTGGTAAAGAAGGGATCGAAGATCTTTTCCCTGATCTTAGGCGGGATGCCAGGGCCGTCGTCGGCCACCCGGACCTCTACCCCGCCCGCGTCCAGGCGTTTCGCACTCAGGCGCACGGTGCCGGCCGCCCCCCCCATGGCCTGCTGCGCGTTGATCATCAGGTTCATGAGCACCTGCTGCAGTTGGTTCGCATTCCCGCGGCAAAGGGGGAGCCCCTCCTCCACCTCCTTTTCCACCTTCACGCTGTTGATCCCCAACTGGTGGTCCACGATGGCGAGGGCGTCGCTTAATACGAGGGCGATGTCCACGGCGGAGAACTCGACCTGCTCCTGGCGCGCGAACTTAAGTAGGTTCTCGATGATGGTCTTGCAGCGCTTGGTCTCCTTCTCGATGATGTGCAGGTTCTTCTCCAGCGGGTGCCCGCTTTCCACGCCGCGCAGCGAGAGCTGCGTGATGCCGAGGATGCCGGCGAGCGGGTTTTTCACCTCGTGGGCGATCCCGGCGCCAAGCGCACCGAAGGCCGCCATCTTCTCCGACTGCACGAGCTGCCCGTAAAGCTCCTTTAGCGCCTGCTCGCGTTGTTTGAGCTCGGTCGCCATCCGGTTGAAGGAGTCGCCAAGCGCGCCGATCTCGTCGCCGGAGGAGGCCGGCACCTCCACCTCGAAGCGCCCCTGCCCCACCATGCGCGTCGCCTCGGAAAGCTTTTCGATGGGACGGGTGAGATGGTGCGACCAGAACTGGCTCAAAACCGCGGCCCCCACGAGCAGGACCAGGGAGAGGACGAGGAGGTCCAGTAACAGCGCGCGCGAGGTGAGAAAGGCGGCGCTCTTCTTGATCTGCACCCCTACCGTGAGCCCCCCGGTCATGGTGCGGGAGAAACCTCCCACGATGGCGGCGCCCCGGCTTTCATACTCGCGGGTAAGCCCGGAGACGCGGCTCGCCTTTTTCACCCAGGGCCACCACTCCCCTTCCGGAACGCTCCCGACGCGCCCTGTCTCCGCGTGGGCGAGGAAGCGGCCGGAGGCGTCGACGACGAAGGTGTCGAAGACCCTGGAGCGGGTGGCGATGCGCTGCAGCCGATCGAGCCGGATCACCGCGGAGGTGAGCACAGGCTCGTCCCCATCTGCCGCAGGTTCGGCGATGGTCACCTTCATGGCTTGAAAGGCAGGAGAGACCGCGGCGAACTCAACGACCGGCTCCCCTCCGGTCACCGGGTCGATCCCGGAGTCGCGGGGGGAAGCGGCGTTAACACCTCCCCCTCCCTTGACGGGCCTGCGCGCCGTAGCGCTTCGGTCCGCGGGAGAGGGCGCCAAGGCGCGCAGCAAATCCTCCCGGGTCACTCCGGCAGCATCGAGGGCCGCCTGGTCGTAGACGTCCTCGTCGCCGTCGGGGGCGCTGCGGGTTACCATGACGAACTCGCCGAACTCCTCGAAGAGACCCTTGAGCGCCTGCTCGCGCCCCCCCATCTCACGGTCCGCCATGAGGCGCGAGAAGAGCTTCAGCTTCTCGGTGTACCCGGTCACCAGGGTCCCCGCCTCCTCGGCGCTGTGCAGCGCCATGGTAGAGGTCAGGTCGTGGATATAGGCGGTCTTGTCCTTTTGGAACAGTGTCGCCATGGTGAAGGTGATCAGGCTCAGCACCACGGAGACGACGAGGAGCTGCGAGAGCAGGATCTTGAATCTGAGCGGGAACTTCAGTCTGGTATTCATTTCACCTCCTCCCCTGCCTGTTTGCCGTACACGACCCGAGAGGCGTAGCTCGCGTTGCCGGTCTCATCCACCGCCTCGACCCGAATCAGGTTCACCCCGGCTTTCAGCATGAGTTCGTGGCTGAAGGCGCCGGTCGGTGCGGTGCCTGCATCCGCACCATTCACGTAGACGCGCGAGCCGGGGCGGGAAGTTCCGGTAAGGCGGAAGGCCCCGACCGTGGCGCTTTGCGGCGGGAAGTCGACGGCAAGCGGCGGCGCTTCGGTCTCCTGCAGGAGGCGGCAGTTCCCGGGCCTGCTGAAACGACCCTCGCGCCCCTCCTCGATACGGCTCACCCTCCAGTAGTAGTTCCCCGCGTCCAGGGTGCCTGCGGTCACCTCGGGTGCGGTCACCTTGAGGTCCATGACGGGCTTCTTGAAGCTGGGCTCCTTGGAGAGCTGGAAGTGGTACAGGGCGCTCGCCCCGGTCCAGTTGAAGCGGACCCTCGGGGGAAGCATCCGGAACCGGTATATGAGCTGGTCGTTTTTGAGCGCGGGGGGCGAAGGGAGCGGCGACGCCGGACCGGCCGCGACGCCGCGTCGCAGCGTAATGCCGTAGTTCGCCGGAACACGCACCGGGCCGTCCTCTCCCTCCACGTGCAGCTGTCCCGAGTAGACGACTAGGCTCGTGGCGTCGTCGCCCAAGGGGGTAAAACGGAAACGGGACGAACCGGGCCGCACCCGCGCCAGGTGCCCCACGGCCGCCACCTCCATGCGCACCTTCTTCGAGGCGGATAGGCACCCCTGCAGCTCTCCTTCCACGTGCACCCGATAAGCCCGCGCGGCGCCGCCCACCCCCTCGTTCAGGCGGGTGACGACGAGCATGGAGTTGCTTCCTAAAGTGAGGTAGTCGCCGGGGGTGAAGGAGATGGTGGCCCCGGATCGGTCGAAGGTCTGCACCGCGTCGTGGTTGAAAAGGAGCATCCCTTCCCGGGCGTCCCCCCACGCCACGGAATCGCCGGGCCGGCAGCGCACGTCCCGCACCAGGGTGGTTAGGGCCGCCTCGGCGCTCTTCGCCCCACCCTGCCGGGACGCGGGTCGCCCCGAGTCCCCGACCAGCTCGCGCAGGGGGGTGCCGGAGGGGAAGACGGCGTAGAGAAGGAGCATGAAGAGCCAGAAGAGCGCGAGCACGAGGAGAAGCGCCGCGCCGGTCTCGGCGGCCAGCGTTGCCCATTTGCGAAGACGGGAACCGGTGCTCACTTTTTCACCTCCTCGCGCAGCGTCTCCTTCGCGGAGCGCAGGCGCAGGTTCAAAAGCTTCGAGCACCCCGACCCGTTCCTGAGCACGACCCCCATGACGCGGTCGCCGCTTCGTACCGGCAGGTCGAGGGTGAAGCCGCCCGATTGATCCACCGGGACCGCGGCGCCGTCCACCTCGAGCCGCTCACCGGTGCCGACGGCACCCAAGAGGCGGCACCCGACCGCACCGTCCGGGCTGACGCTCACGCCGGAGGCGGAGCTCCCGAAAGGAATGACAACGGGACCCGCAGGGTATTCGAGAGTCAGGGCCGGAAGCGGCAGCGCGGTGGCGAGGTAGCGCCCCTGGGCGTCCCCCATCTCGATCTGCAGGCGCTCGGTGGCACCCGGGAGCGAGGTCTCGAAGCGCCCGAAGCCGTCCACGGGGAGGTCGCGCCCGTTGATCACCGCGAAGGGACGGGTGCGGTAGCGGTCGTCCGGTGCCACTTCCTTCACCTGCCGGAAATCCCCCTTCAGCTCGACGCGGCGGTTCAGCCTGCGGCCGGGGGTGGTCGTGTTGTCGGCCACCGGGCGCGACTTGCCGTACCAGCGCCTTAAAAGTCGCTGCGGATCGATCCCTTCCACCCGGACCAGGTAATCCGCCGCCGAGTCGCACCGCTTGCGCGAGAGTTCGACGTTATAGGGGACGCTGCCGATGCCGTCGGTGTGTCCCTCCACGATGACCTTCTCGCGCGGGCGCTCCCGCAGCACGCGCGCCGCACCGCTTAAGAGCCTTTTCGCCTCGGGGGTGAGCGCCCATTTGTCGAAGACGAAGGCGCCGCCGGCCAGGGTGAGGAGCACGGCCTCGTTTCGGTTCACCCCGAAGAGCTCGCGGCCAGTCCTGAACACGGAGCCGTCCCGGTAGGTGACCTGGAGCTGTCCCTGGTAGATCTCCCCTTCGACCACCTCCTTGCGATCGGTCTCCCCGTCCCACGCAACGCGCGGCGGCGGAGCGCCGACCCCGGTGAAGGCGCGCAGCACCTCCCCTTCCCGGTTCATCATGACGAGGTGCCACGAGGCGACCTCATCCGCCGCTTCCACGCTCATCAACAGCCCGAGCGGCACGGCGAACTTGCCACCTTTTAGTTCCAGCGAGGCGAGGCGCTCGCGGGTGAGAGTGACTGCGGTGGAGGGAAGGCGCGCCGGCGAGCCGTTCACGAGCAGGGTGAAGAGTTCCGCACTCCCGGAAACGGCAAGAGGCTCGTCGATCCGCTCCAGGGTGACCAGCATGGCGGGAACGATTTTCGGCTCGGGCACCGGCGCCGGTTGCACCGCGACCGGTTCGGGTGCCGGGGGCGGGGGCGGAAGCTGCGTAACGCGGGCCTCGGCACTCTCGAACATATCCTCGTCGAACTTCACCTTGATCCCTACGAATGGGCCCTGCCCCTGGTAGCTCTCTCCGGTCAGGTCGCGGTCGTCCAGGCGCGCGTAGTTGTACCCCGCGGAGAGGACCACGTTACGGTAGACCCGGTAACCGGCGCTCCCGACCGCGCCCAGGGAATGCATCCCGGCGTCGTACTGGTTCAAAAGCTTCAGGTAGGCGGAGAGTTCCCATCGCTCGGCGAGGTCGTAGGAGAGACCGGCAAGGATGAGGTCGGTGTAGGTGTCGAGCCGCCCTCCGGTCCCCTCGGACCAGCTCAGTTTCCCGGCGTATTTCCCCTGGGCGGTCCACCGGCTCACCAGGCGATAGGTGGGCTCGGCGGAGAGAACGAGGCTCCGGTTGTCCGGGGCGCCGCTCAGGGTGCCGCGTTTCTCGACCTTGTAGCGCAGGAGGGTGAGGAGCTGCCACGGGTTGCCACCGGGGGGACGGAAGGCGCCACCTATATAGCTGTCGACGACGAGGTCGTTCCCCGTGTCGGCGTCGCGGTCCCAGAGGGAGGCCTTGCCGACCAGGGTGAGCGCGGGGCTCACCTTGAAGGCGGCATAGGCGCCGTACAGGGAAGCGGTCTCCTCGGGGCCGGTCCGGATCTCGTAGCGGCCGGTCAGCTTCACGTCCTTTGCGCGCAGGTATTCGCCCGCCACTGTGAAGGCGGTGCGGGTGCCGTTATTCCCCTGCACCGTCTGCACCCTTTCGAAGGTGGAGTTGACAAAGAGCCCCTGCGCCAGGCGGTAGCGGCTGTTCAGGCCGAGGATCGCCTGGCCGCGCTCCCCGGAGAGGGAGTTCTCGACCTGGTAGCCGGTGCGCGAGGCGAGGCTGAGGCCTTCCTTCTCCATGAGCTTTGTGTGCAGGTCGACGTTTTCCTGCTCGGTGCTCCCGGCGACCCCGCTGGAGAGGCGGTAGCCAGTGGTGAGGCGCATCCGGTCGTTGAGCGTGCTGTCGAGCCCGAAGACGGTGGCGTTACGCACCAGGGGGGAGCCCTCCTGGTACTCCTCGGTGAGAAAGGCGCGGGTCCGTTCGTCCAGCCGGTAGTCGAGTTTCAGGAAGGTCTTCGTCTGGTACTCGGCGATGCTCGAGGAGGAGAGGAGCTGTTCGCGCCTGAGTGTCGCATCGAGCTTCGGGCTCAAGGGGGCCTTGATCCCGGCCCAGACGAGGTCGGAGGAGCCTTCCTTGCCGTCGATGTCCTCGCGGATGAGCTTCACCCCCGCGTCCGCGTCCAGAAGGGAGAACCTGCGCGAGGCGCCAATCTCGTTGCCGAAGAGCCTGCGGTCGCGCAGCTCATCGCGCTGCACGAAGCTCTCCGCGTAAAGGCGCGTGTTCACCGCGGCGCGGTAGTCCAGGCGACCGCCGAACTTCTCGGTCCCGGTCTCGTTACCGCTCATGGATGGGTTTAAGAAATCGGCTTCAACCTTGCGGTAATAAAAGGCAAGCGCAAGCGGCTCTACGGGTCGCAGGGTGAGGTCGGCCTTCCAGGCGCTCCCCCTTCCCTTCTCGAGGCTCTCGCTCACCGCCCCCTCCCCTTTCAGGGAAAGCCACTCACCCAGGCGCCACCCGGCGTCGAGTCCGAAGAGGGTGGTGTCCTTCAGGGCGTGCTCCTCGACCACCGCGGTGCCCCCTAGGTAAGAGCCATTCCCCGAATCAAGAAGGGCACGGCCGCCGTAGACGTAGCGCTTCTCGCCTCCCCCCGAGGCCTGGTAGGTGACCACGATGGAGACCGGGTTCAGGTTCTGGTCCAGCGAGGGGACCGGCTCCTTGAAGAGGATGGTGCCGGCCAAGTAGTCTATCGAGTAGTCGGCGTATCGGACCTTTTCGGTGATGGAGAGGACCCGTTCGGAGTGGTAGCGGTCGCGGACCTCGATGCGCACCCGCTCGCTGTTTTCGAAGACCGGCCTTTTGGAGAGGAGGTAGTGGCCGGAGGTGCCGTTACCGGGGATGTCGTCGCGGATGATGGTCTCCTCGGTACGGCTTTCGAACCCCTTCACGGTGAGGTGATTGCGGTTCACCTCGAACTTCGCGCCGTTCAGGGCGCGGTCGTAGCGGGAGAACTCGTTTTCCGAGAGGTCGGTGCGGTAGTCCCCGCCCATTACGTAGGAGCGTCCCGACTCGAGTTTGAGGTAGAGCTTGCCGCGCGACTGCGCGTCGTAGCCGATGTCGGTGGCGTCGCCGTAGACCGGGTAGTACTTCTCCGGGTCGATGCTCTGGAAGACGCCGTCGCGCCGCTCCTTGTGCGAGTCGTAGGCGGCGGTGAGGAGGTATTTGTCGAGGAGCTTGCCGCGGGTAAAGAAGGCGAGGCGCTCCTCGTGGAAGATGCCCGAGTCGAAGCGGTCGTCCTTGCCGATGTTGTCGAGGTTGCCGCTGGTCGCCTTGGCGCCGACAGTGGCGGTCCCGAGGCCGACGAGGATCCAGTCGCGCCGGTCATTGGCGGCGAGGGGGGTGGCCATGGTCGGACCAGTCGGACCAGTCGGACCAGTCGGACCGGGCGGACCGGGCGGACCGGGCGCCTGAGCTGCACCAGCCCCACCGGCCCCACCAGCCACGCCAGCCACGCCAGCCACGCCAGCCCCAGCCCCAGCCCCAGCAGGGCCAGCAGGGCCAGCAGGGCCAGCAGGCCCAGCAGCCCCAGCAGCAGTGCCAGAAGTGCCGCTCGGCACCAGCGCAAAATCCCCCCGCGCCGGGCCGCCGAAGGGGACCGTCACGAACTGGCTCCACCCCACCCCGGCAAAGGCGGTGTTGTAAGGCACCGACTTGAGCCCGGCCCCAAGGGTGCTCCGGTCGATCTTCAGCACGTGGTCGCCGGCGGATACGCCGGTGAAACTGTAGTTACCTTCGGCGTCGCTCCAAACGAAGGAACCGTCCTCCAGGTAGATGCGCACCCGGGGCTCGCCCGGCTCGCCAGGATCGGGGACGCCGTTGCCGTTATGGTCCCTGAAGATCCTTCCCAGAATCACCGCCTTGTCCCCGAGGATTGAGGGGCGCACCTTCACTGCGGTACTCGCCGGGGGTGAGACGCTGCTGCTCCCGGCGGCGGTCACGCCGGAGGCACGGGCCCAGTTAACGCTCGTCCCCACCGGCACCTCGGCGGAGAGCACGAGCCGGTAGTTCAGGGTCTTCCCGGCTCCCGGGGCGAGCGAGCCGATGTCCCAGCTGAGCTGCTGCGAAGCACCGACCGGATCGCCGACGGAAAAACCATCGACGTGGCTCGACCCCTTCAGGTAGCGGAACCCCTTCGGGATCCGGTCGCTCACCGTCACGTGCTCCAGGGCGGCCGCGCCGACGTTTTCCACCCGCACCGCGTAGGCGACGATGTCTCCCGCCTCGGCTACGCTGCTCCCCGCCTTTTTCGCGACCAGCAGGGCGCGCGCGAGCACCGTGTTGAAGGTGCTGTTGGTGAGGGTCGGCGTGGGTTTGACGCTGCTGGTGACGCCGGCCGTATTCACGATGGTGGCATTTCCCTGGGCGTCCATACGCACCACGGCGTCGAAGGCGAGCGCTCCGCTGAAACCGGCGGGAAGCTCGGTGACGTCGTAGATGAGCGAGCGGCTGGCGGCATCGTAGCGCACCGTCCCGGAAAGGCCGGCGGGAAGAAGGGCGCTCCCCTCCTGGTAATCGAGGAGCGGATCGAGCGGGTCGATGACGCGCACGCCCGACAACGGCGCGGACCCTGCGTTGGCGAGCGTGATCCGGTAGGAAAGGAGCGTCCCGGGAAGGACGGCGCCCGCAGGGGTCACCGACTTCAGGAAGGAGAGCCCCCCCGGAAAGGGGACCTGCAGCTGGTCGTTCGTACTGCTCGAGCGTGCGGAAACCGCGACCGAGGATGCGGTAACGAGGATGGCGGCGACCTTCCCTTCGCTCCCGGCAGGCGGCGTCACCCTGAGCACCAGGTCCACCGAGCCGCCGGCGGGAACCGGGCCGAGCACCTGGACCCCTTCGGCATTGGCGGAAACGGGGGTCACCCCGTCGGGGAGGTAGAAGCGCAGCTTAGGGAGGGAAACCGTCTCCCCCCAGCTCCCCTGGAGCGTCGCCTTCAACTGGAAGCTGTCGGATAAATTCCCCTTGTTGGTGAGGGTGTGCAGAAAATCGACGGGGACGCCCGCCGGGGTGGTGGCGTTTCGGGGGGGTACCAGGTCCGGTGCGGCCAGGTCCTTCACCGTGATCACAGTCTGGTTGGAGCGCGCCTGCCGGGAGACCGGTGCCGCATAGCGGGTGCCGAAATCGTGGGTGATCACCGTGCCGGACGGGGTCAGCGCGAGAGAAACGCAAGGCAGGGCGAGCATAAGCGTCAAGCCCGCAAGGCACGCCCGGATTGCCCCCCCTCCCATGTACCGCCACGTCGGGATCTTCATCGGTATCCCCGATCAATGCATTATTTAATTCATCTATTGGACCTGCGCCTTGAAAAAGATGTACACCGTCCTGCCGGGGGCGATGCTTCCTCCCGCCGCATCCCCCGCCCTCTGGCCGAGCTGGGCCACGATGCCGCCTTCCTGTATCCGGGCCACGCCGCACTCGGCGGCGGCGCATGGGGTTCCCTCCCCCGCTGGGGAGAGCGAAACGAAGAGGGTGTCGGCAGCGACGGAAAGCCCCGCCGGGATCGGGCTTTCCAGGTTCACTTTCGTTGCGGGGGCGGAGCCGCTGTTGGTGATCCCCATCCGGTACTGGATCTCGTCGCCGGGAATCGCCTCGGCGCTCGCCTCGAAGACGCCCCCCCTGGTGATGTTGCGCACCGCTTCGGCAAGACCTACGACCGGGGCGGCCGCACGGGTCCCCACCTGGTCGCTGCCGCTTGCCCCCTCGCCCGTTGCGGCAAGGAGGTGGTCGCAGCGCGCCCCGTCACTGCCGGACTCGGGGACGGTGACCGCCAGAAAGAAACGGAAGGACGCACCGGGCGCCAGGGTCCCGGTGGTCGCACAGATGCGCGTTTCACCGGGCTGGCGCACCCCGTCCCCGACGACGCTCCCTCCCGCTCCGTCGTCGGCGAAGAGCTCCCCTTTCCACCCGCTCCCGCCGCTCACGGCAAGGACGAAGCTGTTCACCGTATTGCCGACGTTAGTGACGGTGTACGGGTAGTTCACCACGGTGCCGGGACCACCCACGCCATCCGGCGGGGCGGAAACGGTCACCGCAGCGGTCTGGCCGCAGGCGACGGTCTCGGTCTTCACCTGGTCCACGGCGAACGCGTCGCCGGTGGATACCGCGGTGAGTGGGACGCGGTAACTGGCACCCAGGGTGAAGAGTGCGGGGGTCACCTGGACCACGAGCAGGGTTGAGCCTCCGGGAGGGAGTTCCGGCGTCAGGTAGCCGGCGCCGGAGATGGCCGCGGCGCGGTCAACGCCGCCGGGGTCGGTGTAGCTGACCTTGAAGGCGCTGCCGCTGCCGGGCCCGGTAACGAGAAAGCGGTCCGGCTGGTCCCCCGCGTTCACGAGCAGCACGGTAAAACGCGCCGGGATTCCAGAGTAGGCGGCCTGCGACCTCGACTGCAGGCTAGCACTCCCCTCGTAGATGCCTCCCCCCAGGTACGACGCATCGGACTCGCTGGCGAGCCGGACCATGAGGTCGGGCTGGTACGCCGCGACGGCCACGTTTCCCATGAAGAGCAGAATAACGGGAACGTAACGAAGCCACGAAAGCAGTCGTATCAGAGGGTTACGGACGCTGTAATATTTATTAATTTCAATTAATTTCATAACCATGAAAAAATAACAGAGGATCGGCGTGAGGCAACCGGGGAAAGAAAAATTGTCTTTTGTGCGTCCGGATGGTATGAACGAAGGCCGGACGCGAAGGCGTCCGAGGGGGGAAAAGATGGAAACCGCAAGCCGTTACTACCAGTTGGCCAACCGCGACATCGTCTACATGAAGTACATCCTGGAGGCGCACGAAGGGCTCACCACCATGAGCACCGTCGACGGCAAGCGCGGCATCGTCCGTGTCAACTACCCGGTGTGTTTCGCCGAAACGGTGGACGAGATGATGCGGGCCTTGGCCGGGGAGATCACGGTGACCGAGGTGACCGAGGAGGGGGAGCCATGCTCGAAGGGATAGACTGCGCGGCGCTTCTCAAACGTGCCCTCGCCGCCGGTGGCGAGTTCGCCGACATCTACTACGAGGACGGCGCCTACACAAATATCGCCTGCGAGGACGGCAAGGTGGAGCGCGTGCTGGCCGCGGCGGATCGCGGCGTCGGCATCAGGGTCATCTCCGGCTTCTCCACCGCCTACGCCTACACGAACCAGCTCGACTACCGCTCGCTCCTGCAGCTGGCCGAGACGGTGAGCCACGGTGTCCGTTCCGGGCTCCCCGCCCCCGATTTCAACCTCTGTGCGCCGCGTCGCGCGCCGGGACAGGTAGTTTTGCTGCCGCCGGAGCAGGTTGAGCTCGCACGCAAGGTCGAGCTGGTGAACCGGGCCGACGTCGCCGCGCGGGGCTTCGATGCGCGCGTCCGCCAGGTGCTGGCGGTGTACCGCGACTCCCGGGTGAAGACCCAGTCGGTGAACTCCCTCGGTGAGTTCCACGAGGACGACGCCTGCGCCTCCGTCTTCATGGTGCAGGTGGTGGCCCAGGACGGTAAAGAGACCCAGACCGGATACGAGCCGGTAGGCGGTGGCCGCGGCTTCGAGCTCTTCGACGCCGTGTCGCCGGAGGAGCTCGCGCTCACGGCGGCAGGGCGCAGCGTGATGATGCTCGGCGCACAGAAGTCCCCCGCCGGACGACTGCCGGTGGTCCTTTCCAGCGAGGCGGGCGGGACCATGGTGCACGAGGCGATCGGGCACGGCCTCGAGGCGGACCTCGTGCAGGCGGGCACCTCGGTCTACCGCGGTCGCGTGGGGCAAAAGGTCGCCTCCGAGCTCATCACCGTGGTCGATGACGCCACCATCCCCTACGCGCGCGGCACCTTCGGCTTCGACGGCGAAGGGACGCCGGCGCAGCGCACCGTCCTGGTGGAAGACGGGGTGCTCAAGGGTTATCTCTACGACCGGCTCTCGGCGATGAAGGAAGGATGCGCCTCCACCGGCAACGGGCGGCGCGAGTCGTACCGCTGCCGCCCCATCGTGCGCATGACGAACACCCTCATCGCACCGGGGAAAAGCGATCCGGCCGACATAGTGAAAAGCGTATCCAAGGGTCTCTTCGTCAAACGGATGGGGGGCGGTCAGGTGAACACGGTGAACGGCGACTTCGTCTTCGAGGTGTCGGAAGGTTACCTGGTGGAAAACGGTGTGATAGGGGAACCGGTGCGCGGTGCGACGCTGGCGGGTAACGGCCCGGAGGTCCTCGGGCAGATCGCGATGGTGGGGAGCGACCTCGGTTTCGGCATCGGCACCTGCGGCAAGGACGGTCAGGGGGTACCGGTCGCCGATGCGCAACCCACCCTCCTCATCCCGGCCATCACCGTCGGCGGCGCGCGCTAGCGCCGCCGTCGCGGCCGGAGCGCAGGCTCCGACCGTTCCTACCTCGAGCTGCCCCCTCTATGCTCGAGTTCCTTTTGCAGCCTCTCCAGAACCGGCAGGACCCGGTCGCCGATCCATATCTGCGGGTTCGACGGGGTCTCCCCCCTATCCTCTTCCCACTTCCCGATGGTCTCCCGGCTTTTCTCGAAGGCCTTGGTGAAGCTGAAGGTCTCCTTCAGCGCTTGGCCTACGAAGGCCTCACCGAACCAGGTGAAGTTCTCCCCGAAGCCGCAACCAAACGACTCGTGAGTCGCGTCCGACGCGGTGATGACGAGGCTCTCCGCGTCCTTGAGCGGTTCGACGAAGCCCCCCGAGAAGCAGGCGGAAACGACAACCACCTTGTAACGGATGCCGGATTTGACGAGCAGCCGCTTCAGGAGCTCAGGGGTGACCTGCTTCAACTCGAGGGGGGAGTTGGCAACGGCAAGCTCGTGGTCACGCGAGCCGTGCGAGCTGAGGTAAAGGAAAAGGACGTCCTCGTCGCGGTTCATCACCTCGCCGACCCGCGCAAGGGCACGCGCGAGGTTCCCGACCGTGGCGAAGGGAAGCGCAGTAGCGCTCTGCGGGTTGTTCACCAGGAGCACCGATCGTCCGGCCGTGCCGAAGCGGCCGTCGAAGGTCTGCCGGGCCACGGTCAGCTCCTTCAGGAAAACGTCCTGCGACGCGTCGCCGGCAAAGCCCACGAAGTAAAGGTCAGTGACGCCGGGGCGGCCGTGCCGCAAGCGGGAAAGCTCACCCTCCAAAAGCCTCGGCTGGGCGCTCAGCACCTCATCGTCGATGGTGAGCGCGCCGCTCTCGTTGCCCCCCTCGCCGCTCGCCCAGAGGTCGCCGCGCTGGAAAAACCACAAAGGGGTCGCCACAAGGGCGAGAAACAGCAAAGCGATCCCGACGCGGCGCGAAAAGCTGCGTGCTTTAAGGCGCAGGAGAAAAACGAGCGACGCCGCAACCCACCACCCGAAGAAGCGGTAGTAATGCGGCGCGGAGAGGTAATCGGAGAGGACTTCGAAGCGCCGCCACTGCGCGAGCCACTCGAGTGCGCCGTGGCAGAGCTCAACCGGGATGCTGAAAGCAACCAGCGCCGCCGCGAGGGGGACAACCGCAGACCTGGGCGCGAGAAGCCGCTGTGCGGCGACCCCGAAGAAGAGAAAGAGCGGCAGGTAAAAGAGGAAGTACGGCAGCGAGTTCGAGTAGAAACTGCCGCTTCTCCCGACGAGCAGGAAGGAGACCAGCAAGTTGCATGCTAAGTCGGCCAAAACCAGCATGACCAGGTTGGCAGGTAGGGCGCTTAACGTCTCGAGTCCGCTGCGCAGAAAGAGCACGCCGCGCCCCCCGTCGAGGAGGTCACGGCCGAGCTGCACGAAAAGCGCACGACGCGGCGCAGGCTCAGGACGTTGCAGCGGGAGGCCGGTATCCTCCGCCCCGCAGGCAGTCGCCGCGGCATCCTCGGCCGGGGCGTCGGGACGGTCCGTTTCCGTCATAGGCGCTGCTTCGGGTGCCTTATGCATGTCAGGTTCATTGGGCATGGTCGAGCATCATATCATGAAGCCACAGCTTTGGAAGAGTGTTTAAGCTGGCTTTACTTGATTTTATTAACTTTTTTGTTTTTCAATCGCTCCAATCCTGCTACCATTGCCGTCTGCCTGTACGTATAACCGCGCCGGGCAACCCACTTCCCACAGCTTTAGCGAGGTTTCCACCATGACGATCAACAAATGGTCCAAGTCGAGCTGGCGTTCCTTTCCCGCCAAGCAGCAGCCGGTATGGCCGGGAGATGCGACCCTGGACGACACGCTGAAGACGCTGTCCCAGCTCCCGCCGCTGGTTTTCGCCGGGGAGTGCCAGACCCTCCGGGCGGGGCTCGCCGAAGCGGTCGAGGGAAAGGCGTTCGTGCTGCAGTGCGGCGACTGCGCCGAGGACTTCTCGCGCTGCACCGGGCCGGACATAAGGGAGCTTCTGAAGGTCATCCTGCAGATGGCGGTCGTTGTCGCCTACGCGGGGGAGAAGCGCGTCCTCAAGATCGGGAGGATGGCGGGACAGTACGCGAAGCCCCGCTCTTCCGACACGGAGCTCGTGAACGGTGTGGAGCTCCCAAGCTACCGCGGCGACATGGTGAACCTCCCGGACGCGACGCTGGAGGCGCGCACACCCGACCCGCGCCGCATGCTGGAAGGCTACTACCGCGCTGCGGCGACCTTGAACCTGGTCCGCTCCTTCACCCTGGGGGGCTACGCCGCCCTGGACCGCGTGCAGGCGTGGCACCGCGCCTCGCTCGATGCCCTTCCCGCCGGGCAGAAGTACGAGGACCTGGTGCGCCAGATCTGGAAGACCATCAACTTCATGACCGCGATCGGCCTCGACCCGCAGCACACCCCGCAGTTGAACCAGGTCACCCTGTACACCTCGCACGAGGCGCTCCTGCTCGATTACGAGGAGGCGCTCACCCGCATGGATTCAACCACCGGCGGCTGGTACGACTGCAGCGGGCACATGCTCTGGATCGGCGACCGGACCCGGCAGTTAGATGGGGCGCACGTCGAGTTCCTGCGCGGCGTAAAAAACCCGCTCGGCATGAAGATCGGCCCGAACTACGACATCGACAACATCAAGGCGATCGTGGAGCGGCTGAACCCGGAGAACGAGGCGGGGCGCCTCACCCTGATCACCCGTTTCGGGGCGGACAAGGTTTCCGATTACCTCCCGAAGCTTTTGCGCAAGATGCAGCGCGAGGGGTACAAGGTGGTCTGGAGCTGCGACCCGATGCACGGCAACACCTACCAGAACGAGTTCGGGCAGAAGTCTAGGAAGTTCGAGGACATTATCCGGGAGATCAAGACCTTCTGGGAGATCCACAAGTCCGAAGGGACCGTGGCTGGGGGCGTGCACTTGGAGCTCACCGGCGACCACGTCACCGAGTGTACCGGCGGCAGCCGGCAGCTCCTCGACAAGCACCTGCACCAGAACTACCAGACCAACTGCGACCCGCGCCTGAACGCGGAACAGAGTGTCGAGCTCGCCTTCGAGCTCGCCGAGATGCTGCACCCCTGCAAGTAGCGCAATACCGGGGAGGGGGTACGGGAACGGCCCCCTCTCCTAGCGCCCTCCCCCTTTTTTCTGCAACGCCCGCGCGAGGTTTTCCTGCGCCACGGCGTCCTCAGGTTTCAGCCGCACCGCTTCCTGGAACTGCGCAATCGCCGCATCCAGCTCTCCCTTTGCCAGGTACGCCTCGCCCAGGTTGCTGTACGCCTTCGCGTAACCGGGGTGCACCGAGATGGCTGTCTTGAACTCGGCCACCGCCTCGTCCACCTTCCCGTTTCTAAGCAGCGCAAAGCCCAGGTTGTTGCGCGCTTCGGCAAAGTTCGGCTTCCGTTTCAGCACGACCTGGTAATAATCGATGGCGCGCCTGTCGTCCCCCTTCAGCAGACAGTCGACGGCGAGGTTGTTGTACGCGGCGTCCAGATCGGGCTGCAGGGTTACGGCCGCCTCGTAGCAGCTGACCGCGGCGTCGATGTTCCCGGTCTCGTCGAGAAGCCTCCCCAGGTTGTACAGCGCGACCGGGTTGCGCGGGTTTATCTGCAGCGCCTTTTTGAGGTACTCCATCGCCTCCGGAACACGCCCCTCCTTGGAGAGGGCGACGCCGTAGTGGTTGTTCGCCCTGGACTTCTCCGGCGACTTGACTATCACGTCCCCCCACAGACTGAGCTGGCTCTCCCACACCGTGTTTCGCTGCCAGGTAACTACGGCAAATACACCTACCAGGAGCGCCGTCCCCCCATAGACGGCGCGCGTCGGGAGGTTGTGGCATGCGAGCAGGATGGCGGCGACAAGGGCGGTGAAGGCGCCCGCTGCGGGAAGGTAGACGCGGTGCTCAAAGATGACGTCCGCGATGGGGATGACGCTCGATTCGACGGAGAGGGTCACGAAAAACCAGAGGATCCCGAAGGCGATCATCCTCCCCAGTTCCCCCTTCACCTGCCGGTCTTCGTCCAACTCATCTCCTTTTCCGAAGCCGGAAACGGAGGAGGAGCGCAGCTGCACCATGGCGACCGCGAAGAGCCCTACCAACAGCAGGAATGAGAAGAACACCTGAGGCGCGAACAGTGAGTGGTACACCGGGTAGTCGTAATCGAGGTTCTGGTTTACCGGCAGGACCAGCAGACGCAGGTAGGTCGCGATGACGCTGAACTGGGTGATCAGGTAATCGCCGCGCAAGATGTTGACCGTCTCGCGGCTGAGCTCGTTCACGTCCGAGAGAAGCTCACCGAGAGGCTTTCCGGCCTTCAGCACGACGATAGCCGCAGCGAGAACGAAAAGTGCCGCCCCGGCGCCGAGAAGGAGGTTACGTTTCCGGCTCGGCTTGAAGAAACAAAAGTCATAGAGAAGCAGCGCCAGCGGCAGCGTCGCCGCCACCTCCTTGGTCTGTGCCGCGAGGAGTGCGAACAAAAGCGCCGCCGCGAAGTACATGAAGGAAACCAGCGGTTTTCTTTGCCCGGTCACCCCGCCCCCCCCCGGCGTAAGGAGCACCCTTCCCCGGGCGTAGCAGAACAGGGTCAGCAGGTAGAAAAGGGTAACCAGCGAGGCCAGCCGCTGCACGATGTAAGTCACCGCCTGCGTCTGTACCGGGTGGACCACGAAAAGAAGCGCGGCAAAAAGCGGCAGCAGTTCCAGGCTCCGGTGCACTTTTCCGGTCCCGAAGAAGGGGGTCCGCAGGGTCACCCGCAGCAGTAAGTAGAGCACCCACGCGGTAAGGACGTGGATGGCGATGTTGAAGAGGTGGTAGCCGAAGGGATCAAGGCCCCCCCACCGGTAATTGAGGGCAAAGGTGAAGTATCCGACGACGCGGCGGGGATTGAATGCCCTCCCCTCGCCTCCCAGGAAACGGGAGAGGTCCCTGATGGTCTCGTTGTCGATGATGGAGGGGATGTCGTCGAGGACGAACGGGGAATGCAGGGTGTTGCTGTAGGCGGCGATGCCCAGGAGCATCATCAGCAACAGGTGCACCGGGATGCGGAATCGGTGGTAAAGGGTTTCGGGGGCGGGATCAGCCGCACCGGCAAGCTTCTGCCGCTTCATATTCACCTCTACATATGCGCATTAAACATAAGTTGGCGGAGTCTAACCTTTTTCATCTCAAGTTGCAAAGAAAATGCGCGGCGAGAGGAGATTGGCGGGCCTCACTAAGGCCGTGCGGACCGCTTGTGAAGTCAGGGGCGTCTGTCGCCGTGGCGGCTTGTGCGGTCGCGGAAGTTTTTGGTGTACGCCGGGAGTTCAGACGCTATAATTCAGCACGAGGTGCCCATTAAAATCATCGCGCCCACTTTCCAAGAAATGAGGTCATCACATGAGAATTGAGGTATCCGTCGCTAACCCGTTGCAATACGAGACCCCGGCGCTGGTCGTCGGATGTTTTGAGGACGAGCAGGACCAGTTGTTTCTTGAGCTTGATGCCGCGCTCGGGGGGCTGCTCCAGCGACTTGCGGAGAGCCGCGAGTTTTCCGGCAAGAAGGGGACGTCGCGCCTCATCCACACGCTGGGCAAGTTCCCCGCCGAACGGCTTCTGCTCGTAGGTTTGGGCAAGAAAAAGGAGCTTGGCAGGGAGCGCCTGCGCCAGGCCGCTGGGAACGCGGTTCAGGCGCTGCGGACTGCGCGTGTCGCCTCTTTCGGTAGCGCGCTGCATCGTGCCGGGGAGCTTCCAGACGGCATCGAGGCGGTTGCCGTCGGCATGCTGTTGGGAAGTTACAGCTTTGATCTCTATAAGACCAAGGAGAAAGAACAGCGCTTCAGTTTCGACACGGCGACCGTGCTGGTAGCGTCGGAAGCCGAGTTGGATGAGCAGCGGCAGGCAGCCGGCCGTGCCGAGATCCTCTGCGAGGCGGTCGCGCTCGCGCGGGACCTCGTTTCCCACCCGGGGAACGTGGTGACCCCCGTCTACCTTGCCGATACCGCCAGGGAGTTGGCCGACCGAAACGGGCTCGAGTGCAGGATCTATGAGCAGGACGAGCTGGAGCAGATGGGGATGAACGCCCTCATCGGGGTCGGCAAGGGTGCGGCGATCGCGCCGCGCCTGATCGTGCTGCAATACCACGGCGGCAAGGGGCGTCCCACGGTGCTGGTCGGCAAAGGGATCACCTTCGACTCCGGCGGGATTTCCATTAAGCCCGGCGCCGGAATGGAGGCGATGAAGACCGACATGGCAGGCAGCGCCGCGGTACTTGGGACCATGGAGGCGGCCGCGCGGCTCAGGCTCCCCGTGAACCTGGTCGGTATCATCCCGACCGCCGAGAACATGCCCGATGGCAACGCATTCAAGCCGGGCGACGTCCTCACCTCCCTCTCCGGGACCACCATCGAAATCACCAACACCGACGCAGAGGGACGCCTGATCCTTTGCGACGCGCTCCACTTCGCCCAACAGTTCAAGCCTGCCGCCATGGTGGATCTCGCCACGCTCACCGGTGCCTGCGTGGTCGCCCTGGGACACGAGGCGAGCGGGCTCATGGGTAACGACCAGCGCCTAATCGACTCCCTAAGGCGTGCCGGCGAGGAAAGCGGAGAAAGGGTATGGCCGCTTCCCCTTTGGGAGGAGTATGGCGAAGTCATGAAGAGCGACATCGCCGACCTGAAGAATGCCGGGAGCCGGGACGGCGGGAGCATTACGGCGGGGTGGTTCCTGAAGCAGTTCGTCGGGGAGACCCGCTGGGCCCATCTGGACATAGCCGGCACCGCCTGGAACGACAAGCCCCGCCCCTACGCCCCCAAGGGTGCGACCGGGGTCGGCGTAAGGCTCCTGATCGAGTTTCTGCAAGCACGCTAAGCAAAGCAATGGGGCGCCCTGTCGGGCGCCCCCAGCCCCAGCCCCAGCCCCAGCCCCAGCCCCAGCCCCAGCCCCCAGCCAGCGAGCCACCAGCCTCAAACAGTGCTCCGTCGGGCCAGGCGGACCATTCAGTCGGACAGTTAGGCATTCCCGCCAAAAATTGACATCCCCCTGCCCGCCGGGTAGCCTTTAAAAGTTTTTAACCATGGGGTCACAGAACCCAGCCAGGAGCCCCCATGTCGAAAACGATCTCGGTACTGACCTACAACGTCCACAGTTGCATCGGTACCGACGGCAAGCTGTCGCCACTGCGCATCGCTGAGGTGATCGACCAGTGCAACGCGGACATCGTCGCCCTGCAGGAGCTTGACGCGGGGCTGCAGCGCACCCGGATGATCGACCAGGCCCACCTCATCGCCATGACCCTGGAGATGTCCTTTCACTTCCACTCCTCGATCCACCTGCAGGAAGGGGGCTACGGCAACGCCATACTCAGCCGGGGCAGCGTTCAGCTGATCAAGGCGGCCCCGGTCCCTACCGACCCGCTGCACCCCTCCTTCGAACGCCGCGGTGCGATATGGGCCCAAATAGAGTTACGCGGCCACAGCGTGCAGGTGCTGGCCACCCATTTCGGGCTGAACCGGGGCGAACGCGTCCGGCAGGCCCGCAGCATCACCGGCCACGAATGGCTCGCCCACCCCGAGTGCCGTCACCCCGCCATCCTCTGCGGCGATTTCAACGCCATGGCCGGCTCCCATGTCTATCGCCTGTTGACCCAACACATGCACGACGTCCAACGCGGGGTGAAAGGGCGCTTCCCCAGAGGAACCTGGCCTTCCCAACTCCCCTTCATGCGCATCGACCACATGTTCGTCTCCCGTGACTTGAAGGTACGCAACGTCTCCGTTCCGAAGACCCCTCTCAGCAGGGTCGCCTCGGACCATCTGCCGCTCGTGGTCACACTGGAGCTGCCATGAACATTTTGAAGCCGGGCCTGAACTGCATGGGTATCTACGACGCGGACGAGACAGGTGTCCTGGTCGACGCCGAGAACTATTACCGCGCCTTCTACCATACGGCTCTGGCCGCCCGGAGCTATCTGCTCATGGCGGGGTGGCAGTTCGACTCGGAAGTGCGCCTGCTGCGCGGGACGGATGAACAGGACGCGCTCGGGGGAGGCAGGTTCCTGCGCTTTCTCGATCGGCTGTGCGAACGAAATCCCGACCTGCAGGTCTACATCCTCGCCTGGGACTTCAGTGCCGTCTTCTCGCTCGAGCGTGAGTGGTTCCAGGGCGTCATCTTCAACTGGACCTCCAACAAGAGAATTCACTTCCGCTTCGACAGCAGCCATGCGCCAGGGGCGACACACCACCAGAAGTTCGTCATCGCCGACGGGGCCCTCGCCTACCTGGGTGGCATGGACATCTGTTCCTCGCGCTGGGACGACCGCCACCACATGAAGGAAAACCCGGAGCGCATCGACGTCGACGGCCACCGGTACGGTTCATACCACGACATCCAGACCTACCACACCGGACCGGTGGTGCAGGTGCTCCTCGCCCTGTTCCGGCAGCGCTGGCGCGACTCCGGGGCCGGTGAGCTGAAACTGCCCGAGGCCGGAACCCTCGTCCCGACCGTCCCGTCCGGGGCGTTCAAGATGCCGACGACGAAGGTGGCCATAAGCAGGACTGTGGCCCCCACCCCGCCCACCACGCCCCCGGAGATCCAGGAGATCCGCCGTCTCTTCGTGGACGCCATCATGTCGGCACAAAGCCTCATCTACCTGGAAAACCAGTATTTCAGTTCGCAGGCTATCTTCTGGTCGCTGGTCGCACGCATGAGCATGCCGGAGCGCCCACGCCTGCAGATCATCCTGATGCTCCCGGACCGGCTCCCGCTCACCGAGGAGCTTTTCCTCGGCCTTCCTCAGATACGCATGATCCGGTCACTGCAGCGGGTGGCGGAGAAGACCGGCCACATGCTGAGCGTTTACTCTTCCGCCCAGGCGGACCACGACGTCAGGCAGATGACCTTCATTCACAGTAAGCTCCTCCTGATCGACGACCGCTTCCTCACCATCGGTTCTGCTAATGCCACCAATCGCAGCATGGGGCTCGATACCGAGTTGAACGTCGCATGGGAGGCCTCGCCCGCGCCATGCGATGAAGAGCTGACCCACGCCATCCGCGCCCTGCGCTCCTCGCTGCTGGCCGAGCATGCCGGCCTCTTCGGCTGCGGTAAGGAAAGAAAATTCGAGGACATGGAACACCTGACCGCACATCTCGAATCCCTTGCCGACGACGACGAAGCTAGGCTGTGCCGTTACCAGCCCGATCCCACCTTTGAAAACAGCGAGCTTCCCGAAGCGCTGGAGCCAATCGCCCGCGTGGTCGATCCGGCGCAACCGGTCGACAACGAGTTCATCTTCGAGAGCTTCACAAAATCGGAGCTTGGTTCCTTCGCAAGGGGTATATTTAAGTTAAGCCAGATGCTCATCCGGCTTTGAAAACCGAGAAGGAGGACACCAACATGGCAGAAAAAACGACTAAGACAGGTGTCGAGATCGACGATCACGCATGCGATGTCAGGGTCTGGAGTCCGTCCTGTCAACGCAACGTCTACTCAAATGACAGCGAGAAATATCTCTGCGCCTCCTGCGGCACGATTCCCGATCTCAAACACGAGATGCATCACGAACACTTCCCTCACCTAAGCGGCGATACCGACGATATGAGCTGAGGGCAAAAAAAGACAGGGGCGAAATATCGCCCCTGCCGTCTGTCCCATCATATGCGCTTTCTTGTTCAGCGCGGCAAACCCGGCCCTTCTCCCGGCCCAACAGATTCCACCCGCGGCACCACCCCTTGGAAAAGCAGCCCTGCCACCTCCTGCACCTCCTCCGCAGTTACCGCCGAGATCGCTTCCAAAGAGAGTTCGATCGGTTCCGGCGCCCCCAAAAGGGAGGTTGTGTTGGAGATCCTGCGCACCTGGGTCTCGCAGTCGTCAAGCGCCATGAGCCGCGCGCAGCGGATCTGCTCCTTGGCGGCCGCCAGCATTTCCTCGCTCACCTTTTCGTCGCAAAAGCGCAGCACCTCGCCATGGCAGACGTCCACCGCCTCCTGGGCCCGCTCCGGACCGGTCCCCGCGTAGATCATGAGGCCGGCCGAGTCGGTGTAGGACGACATCATGGAATAAACCGTGTAGGCAAGCCCCCTGCGTTCGCGCACCTCGCGGAATAGGCGCGAGTTCATGCCGCTGCCAAGGATCTGGTTCAGGACGGCAAGCTTGTGACGATGCTCGTTGCCGGCCGGAGGAAGCGGGTACCCCATGTAGAAATGGGTCTGCTCCATGGCGCGCTGGTAGTGCACGTTCTGCCCGACGGCGACGCGGTACCCTTCCGAAGGCTTCCTCCCTTTCGGGGTACCGGTCGGAAGCTCCGCCAGAAGACGCGCGGCCTGCTCCACGACCTGCTCGTGCTCCACGTTTCCTGCGACGGAAACGAGGGTCGCGTTGCTCAGATAATTCCCGAGTTTATGCTCCATCAGGCGTTCCCGCGAGATGTTCCCGATGGTCTCCGCTGTCCCGAGGATAGGCGTCCCGAGCGGGTGTCCCTGCCAGAACCCCTGGTGGAACTGGTTGTAGATGAAGCGACCCGGGTTGTCCTGGTTCATCAGGATTTCCTGCAGCACGACGCCGCGCTCCTTCTCCACCTCATCCCCGGGGAGCCAGGAGTTGACGAACATGTCGGCCAGGATGTCGAAGGTCGCCGGGATGATGGAGGCGAGGGAAACGGCGTAGTAGAAGACCTCCTCCTGGCTCGTGTAGGCGTTGGCTCGGGCGCCGATGCTGTTGAACTCGTCGGTGATGCGGTCCGCGTCGCGGCTCGGGGTCCCTTTGAAGAGCAGGTGCTCTATGAAGTGCGAGGCGCCTCCGGTCTCCGGTTCTTCATTTCTGGTGCTGGAGTCGATCCGGATGCCGACGGCGGCGCTCTGCATACCCTGTATCTGCTGCGTGACCACGCGTATGCCGTTGGGAAGCGTGGTGAGTTGAAGCTTGGGGGCGGTCGAAAGGGTAAACATAAAGGCTCCTTAAGCTTGCGGAATATTTGGTTTTCGCTGGCAGCAATTATAACACGCAGGTTGTCGGGAAAACAGATGGACAAAAAAAAGACGCCTGCCGATGAAACGACAGGCGCCTGTGCTGCGTTTAAAACCTTCTGATGGACTACTTGAACTCGGCGTAGCGCGAGAGGACGAAGGCACGATCCTTCGCGTCCTTTTCGTGGCAGCCGAAGCAGTCGCGCTTGCCGTCGAGCCCGGAAGGCTTGCCGTCGGGAGTGAAGCCCACGAAACGCCAGCCGCCGGTCTCCTTGGCCTTCTTGTCACGCTGCATCATGACGATCATGGTCTTCTTGCCCGGCACCTGCTTGCCTCCTTCCTCCTTTATGGAGTAGTTGACGGCGACGAAACGGCTGCCGTCGGGGTAGTTGGCTGCTCCCGACTTGTAGGCAGGCATCGCCTTTTTGTTCACGTAGATGTAGTGGATGCCGTAGAACATGGACTTCTTGTCGGTGATCACCCTCGCCTTGCTTTTCTCCCAGTTCTCGTAGTTCCTGGGAAGGGTCCCCTGTTCAGCGGCAAAGGCAGCGCCTGTTACGCCTACCAGGGCGGCAAGAGCCAGCAAAGAAATCATTTTTTTCATTGTCGTGCCTCCGATTGATGAGAAAGTTGGTCCGTTTTCAGACATCGAGGTCCGAGCGCGGGCCCTAAAGAGATACCACGCCGTGGCGATGCTATCAAAGGTTGTATTAAATTAAGTTAACGGGAAGACGGTCCGGCTGGAAGTGCCCGATGCGGCGGGTGACCAGGGATAATCCGCCAGGTGGTCGGCAAGCTCGTCCTTGTGATAGCGATCAACCTTCTGAGCCAGGAGCACTAGGGCCATCACGACAGGCAGGGTGAAGATGAAGATCCCGGTCAGCCCCATCAGGTTCTCACCGATATAGAAGGTGACACCAAGGTTGAAGAGGATCACGCAAAGGTAGAGAAACGGCCCGTAAAGCGAGCGGAACGGGGCGGCGGCAACGCCTGCCGGGCGCCGCTTCGCGCTCCCCACACGGTCGATCCGCTGCAGGACGAAGATGAGGGCGGCACTCACGAGCCACCATCCCCAGTAGTTGGACATCGGGATGCCGAAATGGGTCCCCACCTCGCGATACCCGTAGATCCTCCCCAGAAACCAGCGGCTCCCCTGCAACGCCACCGGGTCGGTGATGATGTCCAAAAAGACCTGAAACAGCGAGCCTAAAAGCAGCACCGGGAAGGAGCGGCGCAGGCGTGCCGTCTCGAGGAGCACGAGGTCTCCCTTTAAGCGCTTTACCGGCCCAAGGACCAGAAGTGCCGTGGCGTAGCTGCAGTAGGTGAGGAAAACGTAGGAGAGCGAGTCGAAGAAGGGGACGCCCGCAATCCAGAGCTCACGGTCGCGCGTCACGTCCACGTAGTAATACCAGCCGTAGGGAAAGCCCGTGTTGATCGAGGAGTACTCGGAGGCGAAGGCGACCAGGTAGCCGCAGACGGTGAACCACGCCGTCTTCTTCCACCCTAGGTGCAGCACGGCGGTGACGAGGTAGACGGCGAAAAAGGCGAAGACGTAGGGACGCATGGTGAAGGTCCCCACCGCGATGTCGAGGATGTGGGTCATACCGGCGGGTCTCCGATGTAGTAGCGATCTTGAAGCTGCGATACGGACAGCGAAAAAGCATCGCCCCCTCCCCCGCCTGCGGGTCGAAACACGCGTGGAGGGGGAGGGGGCTGTAGATGGAGCTAAAGCGTTACACCTTTAGAAAAGCGTCCCGACGATGGTGCCTAAGACAGAGATGGGGCCGGTGTCGCCGAGCCCTTCCATGGCGCGTTCCGCCTTCTTGAGCGTTGCCGTGGTGTCGCGGTAGAGTTGGTCCTCGTTGACAAGCTTCCCGATGGTCCCCTGGCCGGAGTTGATCTTCTGGGCGATCTCCTTCACGTTTTTCGACGCGTCGCGCAGGTCGTTGTAGAGGGAGTCGTCGTGCACCAGTTTGCCCATGGTCCCTTCGCCCTTGTTGATCTTCGCGGTGATCTCCCGGACGTCCTTCATGCTCGCGTTCAGGTCCTGGGTGCCGCTTCTGAGATCCTTGATGAGGGCGGAGGCGTCGGTGTACACGGTGTCGTCGTTGACGAGCTTGCCCAAGGTCCCCTCGCCACGCTCGATCTTGCCAGCGACCACCTTCAGGCTGGACACGGCGCTGCTCGCGTCGTCGAAGAGCTTGCGGTCGTTCAAAAGCATGGCGAGCGACCCTTCGCCGCGATCCATCTTGCCGGTGATGCTGCTGATGTTGGCGATCGTCTCCTTCAGGTTGCCGCGGTTGTCGTCCAGGATGCCGCTGATCTTTTGCATCACCTCGTCCTGGTTCTTGTTCAGGTTGTTGACCAGGACCTTGGTGTCCTTGATGACGGCGGAAAGGTCGTCGACGATGATGTCGATGTTAGCGACGTCCTTTCCTCTCACCGTCCCCCCCTCCGGGAGCAGTGGCGCGTTCGGGGAACCGAAAGAGAGACCGAGGAACTGGCCCCCCAGAAGGTTCGTGAGCCTCAAGCCTGCGACGGTGTCGGTCTTGATGCGGGTACCGGGTTTCACCTCGAAATCGATCTCGATCTTGTCGTTCAGCACCACGATGTCCTTGATGCGGCCGACGTCCACACCCGCCAGGCGGACCGGGTCACCCACCTTGAGGCCGGTGATGCTGGTGAGGTAGGTCTTGTACTTGACGTTCTTCTCGAACGGGTTCCACTTCTCCCCCACCTCCAGGAGCACGCCCAGGATGATGAGACCGAACACGAAGAACATGCCGACCTTTTTCTCGACTGACAGAGCCATATATCTCTACCTCCGGAACAAAGGAAAAAACAGTTACATAAGGAGCCTGGTCAGGACATAGTCGGCGACCAGGATCAGCATGAAAGAAAGAACGACGGACCGCGTGGTGGCCTGACCGATCCCCCGCGCGCCACCGGAGGTGGCGAAGCCTACGTAGCAGCAGACCAGCGCGATGATCGCGCCGAAGACCATGGACTTGGTGAGGCCGATGCCGATCTCCTTCATCTTCAGGGCAGCGGTCAGGCTGTCGTAGTAGGTGGCGTACGAGACGAAGATCTGCGGGTGCAGGTTGCTGATGAGCGCACCGCCGACGATGCCGATCAGGTCGCCGTATAAAACCAGCGCAGGAACGCAGATGATGCAGGCGATGAAGCGCGGCATGGCGAGGTAGCGCACCGGGTCGATGTCGAGCGTCTTCAGCGCATCGATCTCCTCGTACACCGTCATGACGCCTAGTTCCGCTGCCATGGCGGAACCACAGCGCCCGGCGACCAGGAAGCTCGTCATGACCGGGCCGAGTTCACGCACCATGGAGTGCCCGACGATGGCGCCGATGATGTTCTGCCCGCCGTACTTCTGCAATTCGACGCCGGTCTGCAGCGCGAGCACCATACCCACGAAGAAGGCCATTACCGACGCCACCGGGAGAGTGTCCCAGCCGATCACCGCCATCTGCGTCAGGATGCTCGGGATGTTGCGGGGCGCCTCCCGCACGAAGTAGATGATCTTCCCCTGGAGGATGGCCATCTCCCCCAGCACCTGGTGAAAGTAGAGGACCTTCTTGCCTAAGCGTTCGAAAACTTGCGTCACTTATCACCCCATTTGGGTCCGAAGGGAAGCCAGAAGAGATTCACCCCCTCCTGACCACCGTCGCGCTTCAGGCTGATCAGTCCCTTCAGAAGTTTCAGCTCGCGCCCCTTGTCCGTCCTGCGGTAGGAGATCAGCGGGAAGAGCTCGTATGCGAGATCGTCGCCGCGCCGCTCGTGCCAGAACAGGTTCCACAAAAGACTGGAGGTGGAGTTACCCGCCTCGTCCCACCGCCTTTGATAAAGGCGCCAAAGCGGTGCCCATTCCTTTTCGATCCCGTCCTTGTCGAGGATCGGCTCGAGCAGAGCGGGGAACGAGAACGAGGAGACGCCGTCGGTGTTCTTCCGGTAAAGATAAAGGGGCCACAGTGTGGTACGGCGCCGCTGATTTCCGTCCTTGGGCCAGTACTCGCGGTTGTCACGGTACAGGAAAAAGAGCACCCGGTCCTGCTCCTGGCCGAAGATGTCCGATTTCAGTTCCTCGTGCTTGTACAGCGGCCACATGTACCAGGTCTTATCCCCTTCCGGGTAGCTCTCATGGGAGTAGAAGGGCAGGAAGGAGTCACCGTTTTTCTTCTCGCCACGTACCTTGGTGAAGAAGGGCCAGAAGTAATCCACTTCCTCGACCTTCTTACCGCGGTCCTCGGTGTAGCCGAAGAAGGGCCACAGATAGCTGCGCGAGGTCCTCTTGGGAGAGTCGGTCGAGGCGTACAGCGGGAAGATGAACTTCTTCTCGGTCGGGTTGTCGGTGTTGAGCCCGGTCTTTTCGGAGGTGTAAAAGGGCCAGAGCACGAAGCGCTTCTCGTACACCCCGGTCTTGTGCGACTGCCCGTAAAGCGGGAAGACGTCGAAGCCCGACTCGTTCTCGCCGGAAGTGGTTGCGAAGATGGGCCAGAGGTAGTGCCTCGTCGTGGTCCCCTTCTTCACGGTGCTGCCGTAAAGCGGGAAAAGGACGAAGTGATACTCGTCACGCCAGAAACGCTCGTAGATGTCGCCGTAAATCGGGAACAGGGCGCGGTACGGTCCGTACTTCTCAGACTCCCCGGAGACGTAGAACGGAAACAGCATGGTCGACGATTCGCGCTGCGGTTCCGCTTCCTCTTTCCGGAAGGTGGAGGTCCTGAAGAGCTGCAGCACCTCGGCGTTCCCGGTCTCAGGTGTATTCTCACTCGACGCCACGGGATAGAGGTAGTACGTGGAACTTGCCTTCTCCCTGGTATTGCTGGTCCGGTAGAACAGCGGCCTCAGGGCCAGGTCGCGGTTGTCCCCGCTTTTCTGGTACTTGAAAAGTGGTCCGAGAATCGAGAGGTTGCTGTAACGCTCGCGGGGGCTCTCGCGGTAGTCCACCAAGGGCCACAGGGTGAAGATGGTCCCTTCCTCCTGCTTAGCCTCCTGCTTAGCCTCCTGCTTAGCCTCCTGCTTAGCTTCCTGCTTAGCTTCCTGCTTAGCTTCCTGCTCGGCGTGCCCTGGCGCTGAGAACAGCAGCAAGGCCAACAACGCAGTTATGGACGTGACGGAGCGTGTCATGAACCTCTTGGGACCACCTCGATTGAAGATACAAGGTCGGATAGTAACTGCTGCAATTACGCTGAGTCAATCAAAATGTACTATTGAGTACGTTACAGTAGTGGCGCCGAAAGACAATTACTTCAAGTGACACAAGGGCTTCACATCGCTCGACTCACCGTCAAAGTTATGCCACTCACGTTGAAAATGTCCAGTCATCCGGCAAAAAGAGCGAGGCAGGAAACTGTCTGTCTCCTGCCTCGGCAAGTCTCTCTGAATGTAGCTTATGCTTGATCAGTACTTGCTGTCAGCGTAGTCGACCCATCCGCCGGCGAGAACAAGCGCCTTGTCAAAGGGAGAGATCTCGAACTGCATCGACTCCTCACGTCCCCCCCCTTTGATAGTGAGCGAGGTGTTGGCAACGTCTACCTCTATGGTGGCGTCTGCGGCGTCTGCGAAGGTGAAGAGTCGGTCGATCTGCCCCGGCGCAAGCTCGATGGCGGCCATGCCGCAGTTGAACATGTTCTGGCGGAAGATCCTGGCAAAGGACTCGGCGATGACCACGTGGATGCCGTTCACCTCGAAGACCCACGGTGCATGTTCGCGGGAGGAGCCGCAACCGAAGTTGGCGCGGGTCACCACGGCGCCGGCGCCGAAGGTTTTGTCGCTCTTCGGGTCGAAGCCCGGGAGCTTCAGGTCCTCGAGGAGGTAAGGCTTCAGGTCCTCCTTGGTGATCTCGGTGAGATACTTGGCCGGGATGATTTCATCGGTATTTATGTCGCTGCGGTCCAGGAAGAGGGCCGGGCCACCAAATTTTTTCATGTCAGTCTCCTGTAAGCGGGCACACCCCGCGATTCGTTGTCAATTGTCAATCGTCAATTGATTACAGATACTTGCGCGGGTCGGCAAGTTTCCCTTCGATGGCGGAGGCGGCGGCGGTAGCCGGCGAAAGCAGGTGCACCATGCCACCCTTCCCCATCCTGCCCATGAAGTTGCGGTTCGTGGTGGAAGCGCACACCTCGCCCTCGGCGAGAACGCCGTTGCTCATGCCGAGGCAGGCACCGCAGGTCGGGTTGGTGACGCAGAAGCCGGCGTCCATGAAGATCTGGATCAGCCCCTCGGCGACCGCTTCCTTGTAGATCTGCGGGGTAGCCGGGGAAAGGATGCCGCGCACCGTCGGGGCAATCTTCTTCCCCTTGAGGATCTGGGCGGCAACCCTGAGATCCTCGATGCGGCCGTTGGTGCAGGAACCGACGTAAACCTGGTCCACCGGGGTCCCGGCCATCTCTTCGATGCTCTTCACCTGGTCCGGCTTGTAGCCGAAGGTGCAGAGCGGGGTGAGATTGGAGAGGTCGAGGTCGATCACCTTGTCGTACTCGGCATCGGCGTCGGAAGCCCACTTGGCGTACTCGGCGACGGCCGCTTCCTTGGAGGCGAAGGTGTCGGAGATGAAAGGCCAGAGGTAGTCCACGGTGACGCGGTCCGGTGCGCAGATGCCGGAGGTGCCGCCAGCCTCGATGGCCATGTTGCACAGGGTCATCCTGGATTCCATGGTCATGGCGTCAACGATCGGGCCGCCGAACTCGATGACGCGGTCGGTGGCGCCGTTCACGGTCAGTTCGCTGATGACGCGCAGGATGGCGTCCTTAGCGTAGACCCCCTTGGGCAGGGTGCCGTTCAGGTTGATCCTGATGGTCTTCGGCTCGCGGAAGGCGCAGACCCCTTTCAGGATGCCGACTTCGAGGTCGGTGGTGCCGACCCCGGCCGCGAAGGCGCCAAACGCGCCATGGGTGCAGGTGTGGGAGTCACCCATGATGACGGTGTTGCCGGGGCGGATGAACCCTTTTTCGGGGAAGATGGCGTGGCAGACGCCGTTCGCGCCGATATCGAAGAAGTCCTTGATGTCGTGGCGGCGCGCCCAGTCCCTGAGCATCTTGGCCTGGGTGGCGGTCTTGGAGTCCTTGCTGGGCGTCACGTGATCGATGACCGCCTTGATCTTCGTGGTGTCGAAGACCCGGTCCTTACCGCGCGCCATGAGGTCGGCGATCGCGATCGGCGTGGTGATTTCGTGGCACATGACCACGTCGATGCCAAGCACTTTGGTTCCTGCAAAAGGCTCATCAACCAGATGGGCCGCGAATATCTTTTGAGCCGTTGTCATACCCATAAATAGCGCTTCCTTTTGAGTTTGAAGTGTTTTTACCAGTCGCCAAGATAATAAAATAAGAGCAACAAATCAAACTAATAATTGTTCAATGTTATTAAACATTTGCCTGCTCGTATAGCCATGCTATAATGGCCGCCTCAATCCAACAGGGAGCCGCGTATGCAACTTCGTTTCAACAGGACAAACAGCGAAATCGACAAGATGATTGATGATCTGATGGAGAAGGCGGGCGGGGTGCACCACCCCGAGCAGACGCGCGAGATGATCATCGCCGCGCTCAAAGCGGGACAGGACACGAGCTACCTTGCGGACCTGAAGCTATTGAGCAACACCATGAAGGAGATGCGTTATACAACGACGGTCTTCGCACCCTACCGGCAGAAGAAGAAGGTAACCATCTTCGGCTCGGCCAGAACGCTCCCCGAAGAGGAGATGTACAAAAAGTGCATCTGCTTCAGCCGCCTGCTGGCGGACAAGGGGTACATGATCATCACCGGCGGCGGTGGAGGCATAATGCAGGCAGGCAACGAGGGGGCGGGAAGCGAGTGCTCCTTTGCGGCGAACATCAAGCTCCCCTTCGAGCAGAGCGCCAACCCGATCATGCTGAAGAACCCCAGGCTCATCACCTACAAGTACTTCTTCAACCGCAAGGTCGCCTTCGTGAAGGAATCCGACGCCATCGCGGTGTTCCCGGGCGGGTTTGGAACGCTGGACGAGGCGATGGAGGTCTTCACCCTGGTTCAGACCGGTAAAACCTCCCCCAAACCCCTGGTTCTGGTCGACGACGAGGAAGGTTACTGGGAACACTTCTTCCGTTTCATCAAAGAAAGATTGCTGGTTAAGGGGTTCATCTCCGCCGAGGATTTCTCCATCTTCACCATCACCAAGAGCTGTGAAGAGGCGGTCCAGGTCATCGACGAGTTCTATACCAACTATCATTCTATTCGCTTCGTGAACGGCGAGCTCATTATCCGTCTGACCAAGGTCCTCACCCTCGAACAGATCGAGATGCTGGAGAACGAGTTCCCCGAATTGAGGTTAGACGGCAGCCGCATCGAGCTCATTAGCGCGCGACCCGAGGAGGCCGACGAGCCGGACCTGCTCGAGCTGCCGAGGATCGCCTTCCGATTCCACCACCAGCACTACGGTCTGCTGATCGCCTTCATTAGGCGCTTGAACACCTTTTAGTCGGGCAAATAAGAAACAATTGTTTTGAAATATTTGCTTGACAAGGTTATTACACGATGTTAATTTTTATCCCAGCAGCTAGTTCTGGAAGTTTGCCGCGCCGAAAAGCCAAAGGGTTATCAACACTTTGAGCCATTTCCAGCCAAAGAACCTTCCGGAAATTGCAGCATCAAACGTAGATCCGGCAGAGACCCGGAGGTTAGAAAAAGGAGGCAGGAAAATGGCACAGGGCAAGGTTAAATGGTTCAACGACGCGAAAGGGTTCGGTTTCATCGAGCAGGAGAACGGCGAGGACGTATTCGTGCACTTCTCTGCCATCACCGGGGACGGCTTCAAATCCCTGGCTGAAGGGGAGGCGGTCTCCTTCGACGTAACCAACGGGCCGAAAGGTCTGCAGGCTGCAAACGTTAAGAAGCTGGGCTAAGGCTTAAAGCATCGAACGTAGAAGGCCCCGCCGGGATACCGGCGGGGCCTTTTTTTGTTTGCTGCCCAGAGACAACAGTTGGATAAGACAGCCGCGACCTCTAGGGGCGAATGATTATTCGCCCGTGCACCTTGCCGTCTGCAACCGCCTTCTACCTCCCAAGAGCAGCGTTAGACCGTCCCCTCAAAGAAACCGCCCTCAAGCGTCTTGCCCCCTGCCGCATTACCGCCGCGGACATAAAGAGCAGCAGCATCAATGCGGCCATCGGGTGCTCGACGGCGAAGATCAAGGGGAGCAGCATCCCACGCACCCCGCTTTTCATCCATTCGTGGCCGGCGATCACATCGGCGATCGGCGGGCTCAGGCGGCAGTACGCCGAGACGAAGAGCCTGCCGGGCGCGTTGGTCATGAGCCAGTGATCGCGGAAGGCCCGCAGTTCGGCGACTTTCGGATGGAGGTAACTGCCGTAGGCCGCCGTCGCGATGAAGCACCCACCCCCGCCTCCGCCACCGCCACCACCGCTTTGGGCCGGGATGGTGAGACGGTTGGCATCCAGCACCAGTCCGTCGTTGCCAAGTCCGGTCCCGTCGGTCACCGTGACGTTGTCCGCCGGGAAAGCCGGGGAGACCGCCACAGGATCGCTCAAGTCGCCGTTGCCGTTGTTGCAGGCGATCAGATATACGACATCGCCCGCCTCGAAAAGCGGGACCGTTATGCTCTGGGTCGAGGCGTTGTAAGGGTACTCGGTGATACCCGAGGTCCCGATCTTTTCAGCTGCCACCACCACCGAGGCGGGCAGGCTCGTGAAGGTGATCTTCAGGGTGCCGCCTGGATTCGCAGGCAGGTACTTGTAGACCTGGAAGGTGTATGGGGTCGGCAAGGAGATGGCGGGCGCGGGTATCGTGCCGTCGACCGTATTGATCTGGGCCGGCGGGACCGTCGGGATAAGCTGCAGATCGATCAGGTGACTTTCCCAGTCGTGCATGAGCATCCGCTTCGCGAAGCCGACGAAGTTGTTGCCGATGTTGCCCTGAAGGGCGGTGTCAAGCGACGGGATAAAGGGGATCTCAATGCCTAGATCGGGTGAACTCGTGTTGTTCGGCCGGGGCTGCGCCGCGAGATCGGTCCAGACCGCCCTGATCACGGTGCGGCTTTGCTGCAGCTCGGTTAGGTAACGGTTGAAGATCCAGCGCCCATACTCGGTGCCCCCCCTTACCCCGGCGTTGACCGCAACGGTCCCCACGCTCGACATGTAGGCCCAAAGGTAGTCGTAGAGCTGGTTGCCGGAATCGTACACCTCGTCCTCCATCCACGTGGAGGTCATCTCGGCGAAGGCGGTATCGAAATAGGCGTTGTACCCGAACTGGATCGCGTGGTGGAACTCGTGGGCCGCTGTGATCCTAAGGCTCGTGATCGGGGTGTAGGGACTGAATATGGGCGATGCGAAGGAGCGGTCTATCTGGATCCAGCTAGAATAGGAGACCGAGCTGCCGGTAACCGGCGCCGAGTCGTTCTGGGTGTAGCCGTAGACCCCGTCCGTTGCCAGGTCCTGCAGGTAGACATCGTAACTCGCGTCGGGGGGGGGATGGTACCCCATCTTCTCCACTTCGACGCTGTAGACGTATTCGAACACACCGGCAACCGTCTCGACCCAGTCGGGCACGCCGTTGCCGTTGTTGTCGGTGGTGTCGACGGCGTCACCGCCGCTCGTCGTGTAGTGGATGGTGAAGTGCCCGCCGACCGGGGTGCAGGTCTTCTCCTTGCTGAGCGAGGGGCGAGCGAGGTACTTGGCCAGCACCTTCTGGGTGGGGGCCTCGAGCCGGCTCCAGTCCTTTTTCAGCTGTCTGAAGAACCCGGTACGGCACCTTTCAGCGTGCGTCGTCTGGGACTGGACCGAGCTCAGCGCCTTGGCGACACTCGCCTCATGGCCGAACCTGGCAAGGTAATAGTCGTCGAGAGCCGCCGCAGAAGCGAAGGCCGGAAAGAGCAGTGCCGCGCAAAGCGCAGATGCAAAGAGTCTTTTTACCACTAGTCCACCATCCTTTTGCCCACTCGAAGCGGGACCAGTTTTGTTGCGCCCACCTCAACCTTCACCTCGACTCCCTGGTTGCCTACCCGGTAGGTGCCGACCGGGAGTACCGCCACATAAAAGCCGTTACCGTCGGTATCCACCGTCGTCACCAGCTTATCCCCGGCAGCGATGGGAACCGGAAGCAGCGGCACCGCATGGTACCCAGCGGCGGGGCGCAGCTTTCCACCGTACGACTGCACGAAGCAGACCCCCGCGATCGCCCCGGTGCCTTCGGTCAGCGCCACCTCACGGATCCTCTCCTCGTTGGTCTCCACCACGGGACGGAACCCGGCGCGCACCGCCACGAAGGGGACGAAAGGCTCTCCCGCTTTGCCGGCGGCGAACCCCTTGCCGTCGAAATGGAAGAAGGACCAGAGTTCGGAAGGGCGCTTGGCGAAGGCATGCGCAGTCAAAGCGGTAAGGGCTACTGTCAAAGCAACAAGAGCTAGACGTCTGAGACCGTGCATGTGAATCACCTTGATACTGATCGGATGGGAAGCGAAAAACATGAAGGGAAATGCTGATAGCATTACACGAGGCGGCAGCAGAATTACAGTAAAAAAATGTAAAGACAGGAAAAGGAAGCCAGGCGGCTTCCTCTTCCTGTACTGCGGTTCAGAGTGTGTTGCGGAACGACTAGAGAGATTCTATTTCGCGATCGGTAGCGAAGTAGAGCCGGTTCAGCGCATCGATGTACGCCTTTGCCGAGGCCTCGATGATGTCGGTGGAGGAACCGCGCCCGACGACCGGGTTGCGCTCCCCCTCGGTGATGCGGACGGTGACCTCGCCGAGCGCGTCGGTGCCGCCGGTGATCGAGCCCACGTTGTACTGAAGCAGCTGCGCGTCGCGCTTGGCGAGTTTCTTGATCGCCTTGAGCGTTGCGTCTACCGGGCCGTCGCCGAGCTCGGCCGTTCTCACCTGCATGCCGTCGATCTCCATCTGGACCGTTGCCGTGGCGACAGCAAACGAGCCACAGGTGACGGTGATGTGGGAGAGCTTGTACTTCTCGTCGATCTTCTTCGCCTGGTCGGCGACGATGGCGTCCAGATCCTCGTCGAAGACCTCCTTCTTCAGGTCCGCAAGCGCCTTGAACCGGGTGAACGCCTTGTTCAGCGCGTCATCGTCCAGTTCGTGTCCGAGTTCCTCGAGCCTCTTCTTGAACGCGTGGCGCCCGGAGTGCTTGCCGAGAACGAGCGCGCTCGCCTTGAGGCCGACCGACTCAGGCGTCATGATCTCGTAGGTCGACTTGTCCATCAACATGCCGTGCTGGTGGATCCCCGCCTCGTGGGCGAAGGCGTTCGCGCCGACGATGGCTTTATTCTGCTGCACCGCAATGCCGGTCACCTGGGTGAGCAGGCGGGAGGCCGGGGTGAGTTGCTCGGTGACCACGTTGGTCTTGAAGGGGAGGATGTCGCCGCGCGTCCTGATCGCCATGACGAACTCCTCGAGCGAGCAGTTGCCGGCGCGCTCGCCGATGCCGTTGATGGTGCACTCGACCTGTCCCGCGCCCGCCTGCACGGCGGCGATGGAGTTGGCCACGGAAAGGCCCAGGTCGTTGTGGCAGTGAACGGAGATGACCGCGTCGTCGATGTTCTTCACGTTGTCCTTCAGGTACTTGATGATGTTGAAGTACTCGAAGGGGATGGTGTAGCCGACCGTATCGGGGATGTTGACCGTGGTGGCGCCTGCGTCGATGACCGCACCCACCACTTCGGCGAGGAATTTGAGGTCGGTGCGCACCGCGTCCTCACAGGAGAACTCCACGTTTGCGGTGTAGGAACGCGCCCTTTTCACCCCCTTGACCGCCGCGTCCAGCACCTGGGCGGGGGTCATCTGCAGCTTGTACTTCATGTGGATGTCGGAGGTGGCGATGAAGGTGTGGATGCGACCCTTCTCCTCGGCGTACTTCAGGGCCTCCCAGGCGCGATCTATGTCCTTGAAACCGGCGCGGCAAAGACCGGCGATCTCCGGCCCCTTGATGGTCTGGGCCACCTTTTGCACCGCCTCAAAATCCCCTTCCGAGGCGATCGGGAAGCCCGCCTCGATGACGTCGACGTTCAGTTTCTGAAGCTGCCTGGCAAGGCGGAGTTTCTCCTCGATGTTCATGCTGGCGCCCGGGGACTGCTCCCCGTCTCTGAGTGTCGTGTCAAAGATCTTGATGGTTTTCGGTTCCGTGTTGTTCACTTGCGCTCCCCCTCTTAGTGGTTGTGCTGCCTCGTTAGCCTGCTCTCCCTTTCAAAAACCGACAGGCCGAAAATGAAAAAGCCTCCGCCCCAGTAAGGGGCGAAGGCTCTAAAAGCTTCCGCGGTACCACCCTCATTCATCCGCCCTGCGGCGGACCTCGTTGTCCCCTTTACGCGGGGTTTCGGCCATGGCTAGGAGCGACGCGTTCTCAGTAGAACGGGTGTTCTTCACCACGACGGCTCGAAGGCGAGTTCACCTGCTTCCTCACCGGTTTGCACCAACCACCGGCTCTCTGTAGGGGAAGGTATAGGCTACTACTCCTCGTCATTGCCTTTACATTACGGGAGATAATAGAAAACGCTCGAACCCGTGTCAAGCCTTTTTGTTTTATTTTCCGACACCACCCTACTAAAACGGCGTTGCCCATAGTGGACAACGCCGTGTTTTTACCATCGAGCCGCCGGAGTGCCGTCCCGTCCTACGGTCATCAACGTAGAACCTTGAACGCAGAACGTTGAACGGGTTTACAGGTTCTTCTTCCCCTCGTAGACCCGGTGCATGGCGCGTTCCAGCCTGCGCCTGCGCGGGTAACCGATGACGAAACCGATCGGGCCGGAGAGGATGTAGCAGATGAAGATGGTGAAAAGCATCACCACCGGCTCCGCCGCGATCACGATGAGGAGCAGCACGGCGAGCACCAGGATGGCGAAGGGCTGCCTCTTGATCAGGCTCGGGTCCTTGAACGAGTAGTATTTGACGTTCGAGACCATGAGGAGCGCGAGGAAGTAGATGAGCACCAGGATGGCGAGCTTGTTGTACGAGGCGGGCCACCCCATGTGGTAGAAGAAGAGCACCATAGCGGATACCATGCTCGCCGCGGCAGGGGTCGGCAGCCCCACGAAACGCTTGCTCTCCACCGTCTCCACCTGGACGTTGAAGCGCGCAAGCCTCAGTGCCGCGCAGGCGAGGAACAGGAAACCGGCGAGCCAGCCAAGGCGCCCGAAGGGTTTCAAAGCCCAGCAGTACATGAGAAGCCCCGGAGCGGCGCCGAAGGAGACCACGTCGGCAAGCGAGTCGAACTCCACGCCGAACTTGCTGGCGGTCCCGGTGAGGCGGGCCACCTTGCCGTCCAGGCCGTCGAAGATCGACGAGGCGAGGATCCAGAGGGCGGCGGTGCGGTAGTCGCCGTTCACGGTGGAAACCATGCAGTAAAAGCCGGCGAAGAGGCTCCCGGCGGTGAACAGGTTGGGAAGGACGTAGATCCCCTTGCGCATCCCTTCCCTTTCTACTTTTGGTTTCTCTTCACTCACGGCAGTATCCCCAGTACGGTCGCACCGGCGACCGTTTTCTGTCCCATGACCACGTCGATCTTAGTGCCGAGCGGCAGGTAGACGTCGAGCCGCGAACCGAAACGGATCAAGCCGTACCTGCGGCCGCGGGTCAGCTGGTCCCCGGGCTTAGCGTAGCAGACGATGCGCCTTGCGATGAGCCCGGCCACCTGCACCACCACCATCTTGAGCCCGGAGGCGGTCTCTAGGACGAGCCCCTGCTGTTCGTTCTCGAAGCTCGCGCGCTCGTCGCGCACGTCGTAGAACTTACCCTTGTTATAGAAGCCGTCCACCACCTTCGCGGTCAAGGGCGCGCGGTTCACGTGGACGTTGAAGACGGACATGAAGATGCTGATCTTCTCCATCTCGGTCGAGGTGTGCGGCTCGATCACCTTGCCGAGGAAGATCACCTCGCCGTCGGCCGGTGCGATCACCTTGTTCTCACCGGCAGGGGTGGCACGTTCGGGGTTTCTGAAGAAGAAGACGGAGAACAGGGCGAGCAGCGCAAAGAGGGCTGCCGGGAAGAAGAAGCCGCAGTGCAGGAACTGCCCCATGACCGCGAAGACCGCGGCCACAGCGGCGAAGCCTGCTATGAACGGGTACCCCTCGACGGCGATCGGGGTATTGGTATTGCGCATCTAGTACCTCTGGTTGAGTGATTGTCGCGGACAACAAAAAGGCCGTTTCCGGGCGTCCGCGCAGCAAAGCGGGAGTATAGCCCGAAAACGGCCCATCATGCAATGAAAAGAAGCTATTACCCCTTCCACCCCTTGGCGCCGCGGCCGATCACCACGGGGCCGGTGCTGACCAGTTCCTTGAGCCCCAAGGGGCGCAGGAGCTCGATCATGGCACCCACCTTGGCGGGGGTACCGGTTGCCTCGAGCGTGTAGGACTTGGGCGTCACGTCGATGACCTTGGCGCGGAAGATGTCAGCGATCCTCAGGACCTCGGCGCGGCTTTGGTCCTCGGCGGCGACCTTCACGAGCACCATCTCGCGCTCGATGGCGTTCTCCGCCTCGAAGTCGATGACCTTGATCACGTCAATCAGCTTGTTGAGCTGCTTGGTGATCTGCTCGATGATCTGTTCGTCACCGCGGGTGACCAGGGTGATGCGGGAAAGCGCCTCGTCGTTGGTGGGCGCCACGGTAAGGGAATCTATGTTGAAGCCGCGGCCGGAAAAGAGACCGACCACGCGGGAGAGAACGCCGAATTCGTTCTCCACGAGCACAGCTATCGTATGTTTCATCGTATCCTCCATGGGCAGGCAGTTAGCTAGCAAGAACCATCTCGGTCAGCGAAGCGCCGGCCGGGACCATCGGGAGCACCTTCTCCTCGCGTGCGACCTTGAACTCCATCAGAACGGGGCCCTTGATGGAGAACCCTTTCTTGATCACGTCGTCCACCTCGTCCACCTTGGTCGCCTGCAGACCGGTGGCGCCGAAGGCCTCGGCGAGCTTGATGAAGTCGATGGGAAGTTCCATGCAGGTCGAGGAGTAGCGCTTGTCGAAGAAGAGCTCCTGCCACTGGCGTACCATGCCCAGGAAGTTGTTGTTCAGGATGACGATCTTTACGTTGAGACGATTCTGCACGATGGTGGCGAGTTCCTGCATGTTCATCTGGAAGCCGCCGTCGCCGCAGATCACCATGACCTGACGCTCGGGGAAGCCGGCCTGCGCCCCCATGGCCGCCGGGAGGCCGAAGCCCATGGTGCCGAGGCCGCCGGAGGAAAGGAGCGTCCTCGGTGCGGTGAAGCCAAAAAACTGAGCCGTCCACATCTGGTGCTGCCCGACGTCGGTGGCCACGATGGCGTCCGGGTCGGAGAGCGCCCGCAGCCTCTGGATCACGTACTGCGGCTTGATGGTGGAGGTGGTCTGCTTGTAGGACATCGGGTGCTTTTCCTTCCACTCGTCGATTTCGGCGCTCCAGGTGGCGACCGCCTGGCGGCACCCTTCGGCGTCCGGGCCGATTTCGTCTACGATCTTCAGCATCTTCGTAAGCACGTCGCGCACGTCGCCTACGATGGGGAGATCGACGCGCACATTCTTCTTGATCGAGGTGGGATCGACGTCGACATGGACGATCTTCGCGTGCGGCGCGAAGGAGGCGATCTTGCCGGTGACGCGGTCATCGAAACGGGCCCCGATCGCAATCAGCATGTCGCAGTTGGAAACCGCCATGTTCGCGTAGTAGGTGCCGTGCATGCCTAAAAGCCCCAGCGACAGCGGATCGTTCTCGGGGAAGGAGCCAAGGCCCATGAGGGTGGTGGTGACCGGGATGGCGAGGCGTTTCGCGAGCGCCACGAGTTCGGCCGAGGCGTTGCCGAGGATGACGCCGCCCCCCACGTAGATCACCGGCTTCTTCGCCTGCATGATCGCGGCGACCGCCTTCTCGATCTGCTTCGGGTGACCCTCGACGGTCGGCTTGTAGCCGCGGATTTCCACGGTATCGGGGTACTTGAACTCGGTCTGGGCGACCTGGACGTCCTTCGGGAGGTCGACCACGACCGGGCCGGGGCGGCCGGTGCGGGCGATGTAGAACGCCTTCTTCATGATGGTCGCGAGATCCTTCACGTCCTTCACAAGGAAGTTGTGCTTCGTGCATGGGCGGGTGATGCCGATGATGTCCGCCTCCTGGAAGGCGTCGTTGCCGATGAGGGCGGTCGGCACCTGTCCGGTGATGATCACCATCGGGATGGAGTCCATGTAGGCGGTTGCGATACCGGTGATGGTGTTGGTGGCGCCGGGGCCCGAGGTGGCGATGGCGACACCTACCTTGCCGGTGGCGCGGGCGTAGCCGTCGGCCGCGTGAACACCTGCCTGCTCGTGCCTAGGCAGTATGTGCCTGATCTCCTTGAACGAGAAGAGCTCGTCGTAGAGGTTGATGACCGTCCCGCCGGGATAGCCGAAGATCGTGTCGACCCCCTCCCGCTTGAGACACTCCAATAGAATACGTGCACCGTTCATCTTCATGCGATGTCCCCCTTGCCGCGGCAGTTCGCCTGCCTGCGTATTGATCGATCCCACGCCTGGTAAGCACGGAATCACTAGTAATGAGTTTCCCCTGGGGCCGATCCGTCCCGGTAAGGAAGGGACCTGCCCCTGCCCCTCATGGTAGAGGGGGTCGAGGTTTTATTCAGCGGTGGTGATGGCGCCGGTATGGGCCGAGGTAACCACCTTCGCATAGCGGGCGAGCCAACCCTTCTTGATCTTCGGCTCCGGGGCGACCCAGCGGGCGCGCCTTGCCGCCAGTTCCTCGTCGCTCACGAGGAGCTTCAGGGAACGGGACGGGATATCGAGTTCGATCTTGTCGCCGTCTTCAACGAGGGCGATGGGGCCGCCCACCGCGGCTTCCGGCGAGATGTGGCCCACGCAGGGGCCGCGGGTCCCGCCGGAGAAGCGGCCGTCGGTGATGAGCGCCACGGAGTCGCCAAGGCCCAGCCCCATGATGGCGGCGGTCGGCGCGAGCATCTCGCGCATCCCCGGCCCCCCCTTGGGTCCCTCGTAACGGATCACCACCATGTCGCCGCTCTTGATCCTCCCTTCCATGATGGCGGCCATGGCGAGGTCCTCGGAGTCGAAGCAGCGTGCGGTGCCGGTGAACTGCATCATCTTCTCGCCAACGCCGGACTGCTTGACCACGGCACCCTCTGGGGCGATGTTGCCGAAGAGGACCGCGATCCCCCCTTCCTTCTTGACCGGCGCGTCGACCGGGCGGATCACGCTGTCGTCCACCGCTTTTAGGCTCGCCGCGATCTCCTTCGTGGAGAGGCCCATGAGGGTCGGGCAGTCGTGGATCTTGTCCCCCAGCTGCTTCATGACACCGGCGACACCGCCCGCCGCGTCGAGGTCTTCCATGAAGTGCTCGCCAGCCGGGTTCATCGACGCGATCTGCGGGGTCTCTTTGGAGAGGATATCGAAGGTGTTGAGCGGCAGATCCACACCTGCCTCGTGGGCGATGGCAAGGAGGTGCAGCACGGTGTTCGAGGAGCCGCCAAGCGCCAGATCAACGCGGATCGCGTTCTCGAACGCCTCGCGGGTCAGGATGGAGCGCGGGGTGATGTTCTCGCGCACGAGGTCGACGATGCGCTCGCCCGAGGCAAAAGCGATGCGGCGCTTGAGCGCCGAGACGGCGAGTGCGGTGCCGCAGCGCGGCAGGCTCATCCCCATGGTCTCGGTGAGGATAGCCATGGTGTTCGCGGTGAAGAGCCCCTGGCAGGAACCCATGCCGGGGCAGGCGTTCTCCTCGCAGCGGGCAAGTTCCTGGTCGTCGATGACGCCGGCCTTGTAGCGGGCCATCGCCTCGAAGGTGTCGGTGACGAAGGAGTACTTCCTACCGGCGTCGCCACGGCCGCTCATCATGGGCCCCGCGGTGACCACGATGCAGGGGATGTCGAGACGGGCCGCCGCCATGAGCATACCCGGGGTGATCTTGTCGCAGTTGGTCAAAAGGACGAGGCCGTCCAGGCGGTGCGCCTCAGCGACCGACTCGACCATGTCAGCAATCAGCTCGCGGGTCGGCAGCGAGTAGTGCATCCCCTTGTGCCCCATGGAGATGCCGTCGCAGACGCCGGGAATCCCGAAGAAGAAGGAGTAGCCGCCGCCGGTGTGCACCCCCTTCTCGATGAAGCGCTCGAGGTCGCGCATCCCGACGTGGCCGGGGATGAGATCGGTGAAGCTTGTGGCGATGCCGATGAAGGGTTTCCCCATCTCGCTCTGCGGGAGGCCGGTTCCTTTCAAAAGGGCGCGGTGCGGGGTGCGCTCCAGCCCTTGGGTGATCATGTCGCTACGCATGCAGTTCTCCCGTGACGCCGGCGACACCCCTGTTCGAGGAGGCCAAACCGGCAGTTGATATTGCCAAAAACTGTGTAGTTGAGAACAGTTACCGAGAATTGGTAGGAAGGGTCACCATAATACATTAAAACGGGGCTGTCAACAGACTAAAACGGTGTTAAAGGGACTCGCGCTTTCGCTTCGCGATCTCCGCCTCGGAGGCGCGCAGGTAGACGGGGTTTAGCTGGGCAAGCGGGGTGAACTTACCGGCCCGGGCCGCTTCACGTGCCAGCACCGCTCCGGCGCTCGCGCGCGGCAGGTTCGCGTGCCAGGGAGGGAAGATGGCAAGCTCACCGACCGTAGCCGCGATCAGGTCGCGGTAGCGCACCGCGCCGTCCCCAATGAAGACGGTCGGCTGCGTGATACGGGAAAGAAAGTCCTGCGGGGGGAGGACCGCATCGGCAAAGACGGCTTCGGGGAACGAACCGCAACGGTAAAGGGCGGCGTAGACCTCGGCCTTGCGCGCATCGAACATGGGCGCCACCTGGGCCGAGCAGTAAGGGAGGTTCATGGCGAGCATGGCGAGGGAGGAGAAGCCGACCGCGGGCCTGCCGGTCGCGATGGCAAGCCCCTTGACCGTTGCGATCCCGACGCGCACCCCGGTGAAGGAGCCGGGTCCGAGCGAGACGGCGAAGGCATCCACCCCTTCCGGGGCGAGGCGCGCCGCCTTCAGGAGTTCGGAAACCGAGTCCATGAGGCGGCCCGAGTTGCAGCGGTCTTCGCCTAGGATGCACTCGCCGAGTAGGGTCGCATCGTCGGAGAGCGCAACCGAGGAGCAGTTGCTGGAGGTGTCGATGGTGAGTATCTTCATCGATCAGGCCTTGCTGGCGAACATGCGCGCGATGTCGTTGTAGAAGGCGAGCATCATGAGGCTTATGAGAAGGACGAGTCCTACCTGCTGCGCGATCTCGCGGGTTCGCTTGCTGACCGGCCTGCCAAGCACCAGCTCGATCACGAAGAAGGCCAAGTGCCCGCCGTCCAGGATCGGTACCGGCAGGAGGTTAAGCACACCGAGGTTCACGGAGAGAAGCGCTACGAAGGCGAGGAAGCTCACCCCGCCGGCGGCGGCCTGTTCGCCCGCCATCTTGACGATCATGATCGGTCCGCCGATGTTGTCCAGCGGGATGGCCCGCTCCACGAGGCGCACAAGCGAAAGCACGGTGAGCTCGATCACGTTCCAGCACTGGGCGCTCCCCTTGACGATGGCCTCGCCCGGAGGGAAGTGATCGATTACGGTTTCCCCGGCGGCGACGACGCCGATGATCGGCTGGGTGACGGTCTCGCCCAGGACGTTCTTCGCAACGCGCTTCTCCGGGACCATGTTGAAGTTTAGGCGTGACTGGCCGCGCTCGACCTCGACCTGCACCGGCGCCCCTTTCCCCTCGGCGATCACCTTGGCGAACTCGTCCCAGCGCGTCACCGGTCTGCCGTTCACGGTCCGGATCGCGTCGCCGGTTTTGATCCCCGCCCGCGCGGCGGGCTTGTCCGGCATCACCTCGCCGACCTTGGTGGTCAGCGACGGCACACCGACCATGAAAAGGACGATGAAGATCAGGTAGGCGAAAAGGAGGTTGAAGACGGGGCCGGCGGCGACGATGACGATGCGCTGCAGCACCGGCTTGTCGGCGAAGGAGCGTTTTTTGTCCTCCTCGGAGAGTTCAGCCTCCTCCCCCTCCCCCACCATCTTCACGTACCCGCCCAGCGGAAACGCCGAGACGAGGTATTCGGTCTCCCCCACCTGCTTGCCGAAGATCTTCGGGCCGAACCCGAGGGAAAACTTCTCGACACCGACCTTGAAGGCCTTGGCGAAGAGGAAATGACCAAGCTCGTGAATGAAGATCAGCGCCCCGAGGGCTATGATTGCGAAAAGTATGCTCATCGTCGTCCCTTTTTTCGGCGGGCGGCACCCTGCCGTCACCGCCCCTTTGGCACGTCATGCGTGCGGATCGGCGGTGGTTTGAGTTATTCCGACACCCCAAGGACTTCCCTGGCGGTTCTTCTTCCCCAGCGATCTGCCTCCAGCACCTCTTCGATGGAGTGCAGGGCGTGGGGGGTGTGCAGGTTCATGACCTTCTCGATCGCCTCGGCGATGGCCATGAAACCGATCTTTCCTGCGAGGAAGGACTCCACGGCGATCTCGTTGGCGGCGTTCATCACGGCGGGCATGCTCTCACCCGCGTTGGAAGCCTCGTAGGCGAGTCTTAACGCCGGGAACCGGTCCGTGTCCGGTTTGAGAAAGGTCAGCCCGGAGAGGGCGGTCAGATCGAGCGCTTTCACCCCGGAGGCGACCCGGCATGGGTAGGTAAGCGCGTAAGCGATCGGCCCCTTCATGTCCGGCACCCCCAATTGAGCCATCACGCTGCCGTCGATGTATTCCACCATGGAGTGCACGATGCTCTGCGGGTGAACGTTGACGGCGATGCGTTCCACCGGGATGTCGAAGAGCCAGCGGGCCTCGATCACCTCGAGTCCCTTGTTCATCATCGTGGCGGAGTCGACGGTGATCTTCTTCCCCATGCTCCAGTTCGGGTGGTTCAGCGCGTCGGTTACGGTGGCGTTTCTAAGCTGCTCCAGCCCCCAGTGGAGAAACGGCCCGCCCGAGGCGGTGAGGATGACGCGGGCGATGTCCTCGCAGCGGTGTCCCGCCATGGACTGGAAGACGGCGCAGTGTTCGCTGTCCACCGGGTAGAGGCGCACCCCTTTGTCACGCACCATCTTCATGATCAGGTGACCCGCGGTGACCAGGGTCTCCTTGTTGGCGAGGGCAACGTCCTTGCCCGCCATGATGGCGGCGGCGGTCGGAATGAGGCCGGCCGCACCGACGATGGCCGCAACGACCATGTTGCTCTCGGCGGCGGTGGCCGCCGCGATGAGCCCTTCGACTCCGTACATGATCTGGGGTTTCTTCCCGCTCAAGGATCTGCTGAGCGTTTTCGCCTTTTCGGCGGTGAGCACCGAGACCAGGTCCGGCTTGAAGGCCTCGATCTGCTGCTGAAGAAGTTCAAGGTTGGAGCCCGCGGTGAGTGCCACCACGCGGAACTTGTCGGGGTGGGCCGCCACCACTTCGAGGGTGCTGACCCCGATCGACCCTGTCGAGCCCAAAATCGTAAGATTTTTCATTTTCCCTCGCAGACGTCTCAAGTCAACCGACGCCGATGCCGGATTACGCACGCCCGCGTGAAAAATCGGGCGAGCGGCCGGGCCTTCTGACGCCGTTTAGAACAGGAAGTAGGCGTAGTAGTACGCCGCAGGTGCCGCAAACAAGATGGAATCGATCCGGTCGAGAACGCCGCCGTGACCGGGTATGATGGAGCCGGAATCCTTCACGCCGCAGCTCCTTTTGATGAGCGATTCAAACAGGTCGCCCAGTTGCCCGAGCACGCCCAAAACGAGCGCGGCCCCGAAGCAGTGGACGATGGAAAGCTCAGGGAAAAAGGTGAACTTTGCGATGACCGCACCACTCACGCTGCCGGCCAGCCCCCCCAGGGCCCCCTCGACGCTCTTTTTCGGACTCACCGCCGGGTAGAGCGGGGTTTTACCGATACTGGAGCCGACGTAGTAGGCAAAGCTGTCCCCGGCCATGACGATCACCATGATGAGGAACAGCCAGGAGATCCCGTGCGGCAGCGCACGCACGAGCACGAGGTGCGCCAGAAGAAGCGGCACGTAGAGAAAGCCGGTGAGGATAAGCGCCACGTCGGGAGCCGCCTGTCTGATCTCCTTCAGCCGGAAAAGCGCCACGAGCGAGAAGGCGAGCACCAGCGCGGTAAGGGTCAGAAGCGGGACAACGGGGCTGCCGGAGAAGATGACGAAGACGGAAGCGGCACCGGTCAAGGCGGCACCCCGGCCTTCGGCGCGGCGATGCGGCAGCGCCATGCGGTAGAACTCGTCGAGCCCCAAAAGGGAGAGCAGGAATACCAGCAGCGAGAACTGGAACACCGTCGCCTTGAGGATGAAGAGGATCACGAGGGGCAGCAGGACGGCTGCGGTGATTAGTCGTTTGATGGCGGACTCCTTCGGGGCACCTGCCCCTGCAAGGCTTTAGCCTTTTTATGCAGGCAGCTGGCCCAGCTGCTCGCTGGTCATGCCGAACCTGCGCTCGCGGGACTGGAAGTCGCGGAACGCGCGCATGAGTTCTTCTCTGTCGAAATCGGGCCAGTTAACGTCGGTGAAGTAAAGCTCGGCGTAGGCCAACTGCCAAAGCAGGAAGTTACTGATGCGCATCTCCCCGCTGGTTCTGATGAGAAGGTCCGGATCCGGAATCCCGACGGTGAAGAGCGATGCGCCGAAGGCTCGCTCGTCGATGCTCGCAGGATCGAGTCTGCCGGCGGCGGCCTCGGTCGCGAGCTTCCTGGCGGCGGACACCATCTCCTGGCGGCTGCCGTAGGAAAGGGCCAGGGTGAGGAGCATCCCCTTGTTGCCGGAGGTCTTGTCGATGGTCGACTGGATTTCCCGATCGATATCCGGCGGCAGATCGCCCCGGTTGCCGATCACGTTGAAGCGGATGTCGTTCTGCATCATGCGGCCGGTCTCGGCGCGGATGTACTGCTTCAAAAGCGTCATGAGCGCCTTGACCTCGGCCTTCGGCCTCAGCCAGTTCTCGGCGGAGAAGGCGAAGAGGGTGAGGTAACCGATGCCCAGACGCGAGCACTCCTCGACGATGACCCGCACCGTCTCCACTCCTTTTTGGTGTCCAACGATCCTGCGCAGCATGCGCTGCTTGGCCCACCGGCCGTTGCCGTCCATGATGACTGCGAGGTGCTGCGGGAGTTTCTTCGGGTCTAAGCGTTTGTCCATGAGCATCCTGAAAACAAAAAAGCCCCTTGAATAGGGGGTTTGCCTGTGAACGCGAAGGCCGGGCGGCAGCGCGAAAGGGAGTTACCTCCCCCTCGCGCCTCGGTCCGTTAGACCTCCATCACCTCTTTTTCCTTGTGAGCCAGCACTTCTTCGACCTTGGAAACGTACTTGTTGGTCCCGTCCTGGACATCCTTTTCGGCGCGCTTCAGGTCGTCCTCGGAGATCTGCTTGTCCTTCTCGAGCTTCTTCAGCTTGTCGATGGCGTCGCGGCGGATGTTCCTGAGCGCCACCTTGGCTTCCTCGGCGTCGCGCTTCAGCTGCTTCACGATGTCCTTGCGGCGCTCCTCGGTGAGGGGCGGAAGGCAGAGGCGGATCACCTTGCCGTCGTTGGCTGGGGTGAGCCCGAGGTTCGCGTTCATGATCGCCTTCTCGATGGGACCGATCATCTTGTTGTCCCACGGCTGGATCGTGATGGTCCTGGCCTCGGGGACGGAAAGAGTCGCCACCTGGTTGAGCGGGGAGAGCATCCCGTAGGAGTCCACCTTGACGTCCTCCAGAAGCGAGGTGCTGGCGCGCCCGGTGCGGACCTTCTGGTAGTCCTTCCTGAGGGAATCTATGCTCTTGTCCATATGGACGTTCATGTCGGCAATGACATCCTTGATCATGCTATTCTCCTTCTTTCACGAGAGTGCCGATCGGCTCGCCCGTGACAACCCGCACGACATTGCCGTCGGTCGTCACGTCGAAGACGATGATCGGAAGGCTGTTGTCCATGCACAGCGAGATGGCGGTCGCGTCCATGACCTGAAGCCCTTTTCTCAGGACCTCCAGGTAGCTGAGCGTACCGTACTTGGTGGCATTTTTGTCCTTGGCGGGGTCTGCGGAGTAGACGCCGTCGACCTTGGTCCCCTTGAGGATCACGTCGGCGCCGATCTCCATCGCCCTGAGGCTCGCCGCAGTATCGGTGGTGAAGTAGGGGTTGCCGGTGCCGGCTCCGAAGATGACCACCCTTCCCTTTTCCAGGTGCCTGATGGCGCGCCTGCGGATGTAGGGCTCGGCAACCTCGGCCATGGCGATGGCGGACTGGACGCGGGTGTCGACGCCGACCTTCTCGAGGGCGTCCTGCATGGCCAGCGAGTTGATCATGGTGGCGAGCATCCCCATGTAATCGGCGCTCGCGCGATCCATCCCTTTGGAGGAGGCCGCCACGCCGCGGAAGATGTTGCCGCCGCCGATGACGAGGCACAGCTCGACGCCCAGTTCAACCACCTGCTTCACCTCGCGGGCGATCGCGGTGATGGTGTTGGGATCGATACCGTACCCCTGGTCGCCGCCGAGGGCCTCGCCGGAAAGCTTGAGAAGTACTCTTTTGTAATAGGGTTCTGCCATCGTAGTCACCTTGCCTTTTTTAGACGGCAAAAAGCCTTCACGCAGAACAGGTTCGGGCAGAGCCCGTTCGCCTGCCGGGGCTTGACGCCGCCCGCGCAGGGCTTTTTGCCTTGCTGCAGATAAAAAAAGAGCCGCCCATTTTCATGGCCGGCTCCCTTTGGGACGTGTTACACGCCGGCCGCCGCGGCGACCTCTGCCGCGAAGTCGCTCTCCTTCTTGGCGAGCCCTTCGCCAAGTACGAACTTGGTGAAGCGGCGGATGCTCATGTTCTCGCCGATGGAAGCGATGGTCTCGTTCAGGAAGGTCTGGATGGTCTTATCCGGGTCCTTCACGTAGGCCTGCTCGAGGAGACAGATGTCGCCGTAGAACTTGTTGATCTGGCCTTCGAGGATCTTCTCGATGATGGCCGCCGGCTTGCCGCTCTCTTTGGCCTTCTCGCGGTAGATCGCCTTCTCGCGCTCGATCAGCTCTTCGGGCACTTCCTCACGACGCACGTAAAGCGGGGAGGCCGCTGCGATGTGCATCGCGATGTCCTTCACGAAGTTCTGGAAGTTGTCGTTCTTGGCGACGAAGTCGGTCTCGCAGTTGACCTCAACCAGGACGCCGATCTTGCCGCCTGCGTGGATGTAGGAACCAACCATGCCCTCGGTCGCTGCGCGGCCGGCCTTCTTGGATGCGGCGGCCAGGCCCTTGGTACGCAGGTAGTCGATCGCCTTCTCGTGATCGCCGTCGGTCTCGGTCAGAGCTTTCTTGCAGTCCATGAGGCCTGCGCCGGTTGCTTTCCTCAGTTCGTTTACCTGTGCAGCTGTAATGCTCACGTTATCCTCCACAGTAGCCCGCACCGGTTTCGGCGCGGGCTTCTTAGTGATGTAGATTTTTTAAAAAGGTGATGCCGGTACGGTGACCGAAGGAGCCTTAGGCTTCTGCGGGAGTTTCCTCGGCAACCTCGCCCTCGGTGAAGGCCACTTCTTCCTCGGCGCCGGTCTGGAGACGGGCGTTGCGAGCCTGGGCACCTTCGAGGACGGCGTCAGCCATCTTGCTGGTCAGCAGACGAATGGCGCGGATTGCGTCGTCGTTGCCCGGGATGACGTAGTCGATGTTGTCCGGATCGCAGTTGGTGTCGACGATGGCGACGACCGGGATGCCCAGCTTCTTCGCCTCGGATACGGCGATCTCCTCGTTTTTCGGGTCAACCACGAAGAGCATGCCCGGGGTCCTGCCCATACCCTTGATGCCGCCCAGGGTCTTCTCGAGCTTCTCGCGCTCTTTGCCGAGCTTCAGCTGCTCTTTCTTGGTGTACGCCTCGATGGTGCCGTCGGCGATCATGCTGTCAAGACGCTTGAGACGGTCGATGCTCTGCTTCACGGTGGAGAAGTTGGTGAGCATGCCGCCGAGCCAGCGGTCGTTGACGAAGAACTGCCCGCAACGCTGTGCCTCTTCAGCCACGGAATCCTGAGCCTGCTTCTTGGTGCCGACGAAGAGGACGGTCTCGCCAGCCTGCGCCATTTCGGTCACGAAGCTGTAAGCGTTTTTGAAGAGCCTGACGGTCTTCTGCAGGTCGATGATGTAGATCCCGTTACGAGCGCCGAAGATGTACGGCTTCATTTTCGGGTTCCACCTCTTGGTCTGGTGTCCGAAGTGGACGCCGGCTTCGAGCAGTTCTTTCATGGTGATGTTCGACATTTTTACACTCTCCTTTTGGTTTTCCCTCCGCCACCAGTTAATGCCGGAACCCGCGAGCGGGCACCACCGACACGACTGTGATGGCGTGTGAATTTTGAACAGCGAACTTATATAGCACAGGGGAGAAATGAAGGCAAGACCAAAACCATGTCACGCAAAGCTGCAGAGTCGCAAAGAGCTACAGACAGAAGCCAGGCAAAACCAGAGTCAGGTACAACAGGGAAAAGCGTTGAGTGTTTAATTTTTAAACCGACATCGACCGCTCCTCAGCCAGTTGCCAGAAAGCCTTCACGCTTGCCCGCTGCAGGTTTCTTTTGCTGGTGCAAAGCCCAACCTGGTACGGCTTCAACACAGGTGCGTCCTGGAGCACCACTACCTCATCGCGGAAGGGACTGCGCTCAAGCACGAGCTGCGGGACGATGCCCACGCCGCAGCCAAGACGTACCATGGCGATGATCGCCTCGTTCCCGGAGACCTCCGAGGTGATATTGGGGGTGATGCGATGCTCCTTTAGCCACTGATCCAAACGTCGACGCGAGAGGCCGGTTTGCGGCAGCACGAGCGGAGCGCGGGAAAGGTCGAGCCGATCGCCGGGTACCGGCACCTCGGCCGCTCCCGCAACACGTGGGGCGATGAAGATAAGCGGGATGGTAACGATGGGGAGGAACTCGATGTTTGGGCGTGTTCCATCCGGGAACGCCGCCACAGCGAGGTCGATTTCCCCGCTTTGCACCTGGGCCACAGCCTGTTCCGCGGCGCCAGTCCTCAACTCAAGCTGCACCTCCGGGTACCGCTCCCTGAAAGATTCCAGTAGTTCAGGGAGGAGACTGTAGACAGCGGTGATGGAAGCGTATATGGAAAGGGAGCCGGTGACAGCCTGCTCATTGCGGATCGACGAGCGGAGACTTTGCCATTCGTTGAGGCAAAGACGCGCGTAAGCCTTCAGGCGCTCCCCCGCAGGCGACAAGGTGACCGTGCGGTTATCACGCAAGAAGAGCGGCTGTTCCAGCTTTTCCTCCATGCGCTGGATGGTGCGAGTAAGCGCCGAGGGGCTCAAGTTGCACGCCTGGCTCGCGCGGCCAAAATGCTTCAGCTCCGCCAGGGTAAGAAATATTTCGAGCTCCCGCAGATCCATAAAAGTCTCCTTCTTCTTCTCCATCCACGGCGTCCGCAAGGCACACAAGGTCCATCACCACGCGTCTTCATTGCGTCACACGCAACACAATATGCACAACAAATCAATTTACGCAATGTTAAATATAGTATACAGTCAGCACACTTTCAGACTTGTAACCACACCAGCAATATAATCAGGAGGAGAAAACGATGGGACAGAACTATTTCAACACCCTGCCGCTGCGCCGTCAGCTGCAGGAACTGGGGACCTGCCGCTTCATGGACGCATCCGAATTCGCCAATGGCTGCGAGTACGTGAAAGGCAAGAAGATCGTCATCGTCGGTTGCGGCGCACAGGGTCTCAACCAGGGCCTCAACATGCGCGACAGCGGGCTTGACGTCTCCTACGCCCTCAGGAAAGACGCCATCGAGCAAAAGCGCCAGTCCTACATAAACGCCTCGGACAACGGCTTCAAGGTCGGCACCTACGAGGAACTCCTCCCCACCGCCGACATCGTCATGAACCTCACCCCTGACAAGCAGCACACCAAGGTGGTGGAGACCGTCATCCCCTTTATGAAGCAAGGCGCCGTGTTCAGCTACGCCCACGGCTTCAACATCGTCGAGGAAGGCACCCAGATCCGCAAGGACCTGACCGTCGTCATGGTAGCACCGAAGTGCCCGGGCTCCGAGGTGCGCGCCGAGTACAAACGCGGCTTCGGCGTTCCGACCCTCATCGCGGTGCACGGCGAGAACGACCCCAAGGGTGACGGCCTCGAAATCGCAAAGGCCATCGCCTCCGCACAGGGCGGCGACCGTGCCGGCGTACTCGAGTCCTCCTTCGTCGCCGAAGTGAAGTCGGACCTCATGGGTGAGCAGACCATCCTCTGCGGCATGCTGCAGGCGGGCGCGCTCCTCTGCTTCGACAAGATGGTCGGAAACGGCATCGGCGCCCCTTACGCCGTAAAGCTCATCCAGTTCGGCTGGGAGACCATCACCGAGGCACTGAAGCACGGCGGCATCACCAACATGATGGATCGCCTCTCCAACCCGGCAAAACTCGTTGCCTTCAAGCTCGCCAGCGAACTTAAGGACATCATGCGTCCGCTGTTCCAGAAACACATGGACGACATCATGAGCGGCGAGTTCTCCAGCACCATGATGCAGGACTGGGCCAACGACGACGTGAAGCTCCTCACCTGGCGCGAAGAGACCGGGAAGACCACCTTCGAGCAGACCGAGGCTGCCGGCGAGATTTCCGAGCAGGAATACTTCGACAAGGCGATCCTCATGGTCGCCATGGTGAAGGCAGGCGTCGAGCTCGCCTTCGAGACCATGGTCGAGACCGGCATCGAGCCGGAGAGCGCCTACTACGAGTCGCTGCACGAGACCCCGCTCATCGCCAACACCATCGCAAGGAAGAAGCTGTACGAGATGAACCGCGTCATCTCCGACACCGCTGAGTACGGCTGCTACCTCTTCTCCCACGCCTGCGTACCGCTTCTGAAGCCGTTCATGGCTAAGGTCGGCACCGACGTGATCGGCAAAGGTCTCGACGTGAAGGACAACAGCGTCGACAACCAGCTTCTGGTCGCGGTGAACGCTGAAATCCGCAACCACCTCGTCGAGGAAGTCGGCGCCGAACTGCGCGCAGCCATGACCGGCATGCAGAAGATCGTTTAAGAGATCACCGCCTCAGATAAGAAAAGGCGCTCCATATGGAGCGCCTTTTTTATTGCGCACAGAAACATCGCCCTCCTATCAGACCCCGGTTATCTTGGGGGGCGCATGCACCGCCTCAAGCAGGGTACTCAGCAGGTAGACCATCGGTTTGATGACGGTCTCGTCGCTCCAGTAGGCGGCATGGTTGCCCGGGTTCCAGGAGGTGAGGATGTTGCCTACGCTCACCTCGATGTCCTCCTTCACCGCCGCGGCATAGCCCGTGCCGAGGGGCTTCAGCGGCCAGCCGAGCACGTCGTCGGAATCGTAGAGGTTCAACCACTTCGCTTTTTTTCTAAGCGGCTCAGGAAGGGTCGGCGGCGGGAACTCGATGCAGGCGGGATTCTCGTGTGCGACACAGAAAAGCGGAATGGTACTCCCCAAAGTAACCATGCCGGAAAGCGTCTCCATCCGCTCGAACGGCGTGGCTCCGTAGCGCTCCCGTCCATACCCCATCTGCCGGTCCCAGATATAGTCGCTCATGAACAGTGATCCGAGGGAGTGGGCAACCACGACAAGCGGTTTGTCGTCGTCGCCAAGCTTCACGCGCAGCTGTTTAACCGCATCATGGATAAGGCCATGAATCGTGTCGTAAAACCCGCCCGGCCTGCCGCTTTGGCTGTGGTAGGCGCTCACGGTACCGAAGGCGCTCAGGAAGAACTTGCGCAACTTGGCCCAGTTCAGGTCGTTGTTCGCGGCAAGGTCCACCCAGAGTTGGTGTTCCCGCGCCGAGAGCAGCGGTGCCCAATACACCCCATGCCAGGCTATCTCTTCACGATTCAGGCCGCGTCCCGCAATCCGTTCGCGCAGCTCCTGTACCGTATCGTGCGCAAAATCGTCGGACATCGTCCCCATTCCATGCACAAGCAATACGCCGAGCTTCTTATCCATGTTCGCCTCCTGTAGCCTAGAAGTTTGCTGCCCTCGTCCCACGCTAAACACATAAGCAAAAGCTAATTGTCGCAAACAAATATAACTGGATAATCAGCCTGTGCAAGCAGAGCCGAAACAAGACCCATGGTGCGGTCTGCACTAGAGGGGAGGCCCCAGAAAAAGACTTGTTATTCAGAAAGGAAAAAAGTAGTCTGCCGGGAGCAAAAGGATCCCTCTAAGGAGTCATTACATGAACCAAGTACTGAAACACCTCTTCCTGCTGCTTATGTTCGCCGTCTTGACCGCTCATCAGGCCGGCGCGTCGGACACCGCCCGGAAAGAGATCCCCCTTTCCGGCAAGGTCCTGGAGACCATGGACGGCGGGGGATACACCTACCTGCTGTTGCAAAACGGACCGGAAAGGGTGTGGGTGGCGATACCGCTCAGCAAGATCACCGTGGGACAGCAGCTTACCCTCACCCCGGGCTTCGCCATGAAGAACTTCAGCAGCAAGGCGCTGAACCGCAAGTTCGACCAGGTCATCTTCTCGGCGGGGCCGAGCGATGCGAAGAAGATGCAACTGAGCCCGTCCGCCATAAAGGCGCTGCACCAGGGCGTTCCCGGTGCGCCCGGTGGGCAGCAGGAGCAAGCGACTAAAGAAAAAGCAACCGCCCAGGCAGCTAAACCAGCTCCCAAGAGCCAGAAAGTCACCAAGGCAAAGGGCGCCAATGCGTACACCATCGCCGAAGTGTTCGCCAAGAGTAAGAAACTCGAAAAAAAACAGGTGGTGATCAAAGGCCGCGTCGTGAATGTCGCGGAGAGGATCATGAAGAAGAACTGGATTCACCTGGAGGACGGCACCGGCTCTAAGGCCAAGAAAACCGACAACCTCGTGGTGACTTCGAAAGAACTGCCAAAAGTGGGAGATGTGGTGACCATTACCGGCACCCTCTACAACAACCTCGACTTCGGTTCGGGCTACCGTTACAAGGTCCTGATTCAGGACGCGACGCTGAAAAAGTAATTACCGGCAAGACATCCCTTCTCCCACCGAACCTGAGCGCCGTAGCGCTTCGGCCCGCGAAGGGGGAGAAGGGATGTTCCCATCCCCTACCCTCGCCTGCTTCTCACTTCTTCGTTGAACTTCTGCATGTTGCCGCTCAACTCTCCGGTCAAGGCATGATAGTCGTCTATCGCCCGTCCCAGTAGAAATTCCGCCTCGTTGCGCACATCCATGTGCACGAAGAGGTCGGTCTCATGCGCTGGACGACTTTCCCCGCGGACCGAGGCCCGTGCCGGCCGGAAGAGATTCAGCACAGAGCGGAAAGGAGTTTCTTTTTCGCCGGCACCGACCTGCAACAACTGCCCAAGAATCTCCTCTGCGGCACCAGCCAGGGTGATGACACTGAAGAGATCCTTCTTGGCGAAGTACAGAAGCAACGCCGTCTCCAACTGACGCAACGCGATCTCCTGTTTGTGATGTTTCTCGATATTCACGGGTCCCCCAATGTGCAGCGCAGGTACGGGCGGGCGATTATCTCCCGTAGCGCGCCCATACGGCTATCTTCAAAATAAAAAGGGCCGCTCTCACAGGAGGCGGCCCTTTATTATTACAGATAGGTTCGGCTTTGCAGCGGTCCTAGGCCTTGGTGACCACGACCTTCAGGTTGGCTGCAACTTCCGGGTGCAGCTTAACGATGGCGGTGAACTCGCCCAGATGCTTGATCGGCTCGTCAAGCACGATGCGCTTGCGATCGATTTCCACGCCCTTCGCCATCAGCTGCTCGGCGAGTTCCATGTTGGTGACTGCGCCGAAAAGCTTGTCGTCCGCACCGGCCTGGTGTGCCAGGTTGAGGGTGATTGCCTCGATCTTGGCGCCAAGCTGCTTGGCAGCTTCGAGAACCTTGTTTTTCTTGTATTCGAGGTGACGCTTGGCGTGCTCGAGCGCCTTGGCGTTCTTCTCGGTAGCCTCGATGGCGAACCCTTTCGGGAGCAGGTAGTTCCTTGCGTAGCCCGGGGCTACCTTGACGATGTCGCCGATGTGACCGAGATTTTCAACGTTTTCCTTGAGAATCAACTTCATGTGTTGCCTCCTAGCCTGATTAGTTACAGGTTTTCCTGTTTATTGGGGGACCTGAAGTCCGCCCAGAGATCGAATATCCCAAGCGCCGCGATTGCCAGCACCATCATGGGCTGGAAAACGAGGAGCAGGGTTGCCAACAATCTGATGAAGACCGGTACCGCCAGCTTCTGAAAGAAGAAGCTGATGATGGCGAGCCCCTGGGTCGAGTACAACGCACCCAGAACGATCAGTACGTTCAAGGCCGAGAGGTGCACTATGTTCTCAGGGACCAGCGCGCAAAACCCGGCCGCGATAAGCAGCCAGACGAGCGGCTCCGGATTCTTGTACTTCTTGAAGTCACCAACCTGCAGCGGCATCCCCATGCGCGAAACGATGCCCGCAACGAGCAAAAGGTTCATGCATGCGATGACACCGTAGGCCACGGTGACCATGGCCGGGTAGATGGTTACCACCAACTGCCCCGCCTGGTGCATCGAGTCATTGAGCGCTTTCAGATCATCGCCCTTGACTCCCGCTTTCTCGTAAAGAAGCGCGGTCTGGTTGATGCTGTTTTGCACTCCCTTGGTGATCTTCGCCTGCAGGTCTGCGCCGGTAGCAAGACCGTAGACGACGGCTGCAGCCAGCAACACGGAGACGTTGACCGCCACCGCGTAGATCACCGAGCGGGCCCCGCCTTTACCGCGGGCGAGGAACTCGGGAAGCGCCATGGAAAGCACGCCGGCCTGCAAAAGGTAGATCGCGGTGGCCGCCGGATCGGCAATCGCCAAAAGAAGCGCGCAGCTTCCGAGGACGACACCGAGACCAGTTCCCCTCCCCCGCTTCAAAGTGTAGAAAACGGCTGGGGCGGAGGCGAAAAGCCCGGGGATCGTGCCGACCACGGGGAGGTAGACGAAAGCAAGGAAGAGCGTTACCGTGGCAACGCTCCCCTTGATCACATCAAAAACCTTACCCTGCGGAGGGTTCACCGGTAGCGGCATTTACGCGGTCGCGTGGCTGCCTGCGATCGGGAGCAGCGCGATGTTCCTGGCGCGCTTGATCGCCTCGGTGATTTCCCTCTGGTGCTTGGAGCAGTTACCGGAGATACGACGCGGGATGATCTTGCCGCGCTCGGACACGAAGTAACGAAGGGTACGGGGATCCTTGTAATCGATGCTAACCTGCTTGTCTGCGCAGAAACGGCAGACCTTGCGACGCTGGAACGGACGCTTCTTCCTCGGCCCGCTGCTGGTTCTCTGGGGTGCTCTTTCGTCAGCCATCTTTTATTCCTCCACCGTAGTAGTCGTTTCGGCCGGAGCCTCGGTAGCGGCGGCTGCCACTTCCTCGGTCCCTTCCTCGGCGCTCTTAACCGGAGCGGCTGCCGGGGCAACCACTTCCTGCTCGAGTTTCACGCTCTGGTACCTGATCACCTTGTCGTCAAGACGCAGACGACGCTCAAGCTCTGCGATCAACGGGGCATCGGCGTCAAAACGGAGGTAAAAGTAACGGCCACGCGGGTTCTTGTTGATCGGGTAGGCCAGCTTCCTGGTGCCCCAGTCCTCAAGCCTCTTGAAATCGCCGTTCATGCTGGCGATGACGTCCTGTACCTTGGTGGAAAGAGCTTTGATCTCTTCATCACCGAGGTCCGGCTGGACGATGTAAATCGTCTCGTACATCCTGCTCATTGTTAAGCCTCCTCACGGTTAATTTAGCCCCGGTCCGACCCGGAGCAAGGAGATACGGCCATGGGCCGTTCTGGTGAACGCTGCTTATTACTACAGTTTTCAAACTTTGACAAGCAAAATGGCAAAAGCGGGCGAATAATTATTCACCCCTACAGTCGCCATGACCTACCCGAGGGGTTCGTAGGGGCGAATGATCATCCGCCCTCCCCCGCGCACAATTACACGTTGAACCTGAAGTGCATGACGTCACCGTCCTGCACCACGTACTCTTTCCCCTCAAGACGCATCAGTCCCTTCTCCTTGGCGCCTGACTCACCACCGGAGGCTATGAAGTCCTTGTAGGCGATAACTTCAGCGCGGATGAACCCTTTTTCGAAGTCCGAGTGGATCACGCCGGCCGCCCCGGGAGCCTTGGTCCCGCGGGTGATGGTCCAGGCACGCACTTCCTTCACCCCAGCGGTGAAATAGGTGATGAGGCCTAGCAGTTCGTAGCCCGAGCGGATCAGACGGTCCAGGCCGGATTCGGCAAGACCCATCTCCTCGAGAAAGGCCTGCTTCTCCTCGCCCTCCAGTTCGGAAATTTCCGCCTCGATGGAGCCGCAGATGAACACGACGCCGTTGCCTTCCTTGGCCGCGAGTTGGCGCACCTCCTCGACGTAGGGGTGTTTCCCTTCCAGGTCGTCCTCGGCCACGTTGGCAACGTAAAGAACGGGCTTTGCGGTCATCAGGTGCATGTCGCGCAGGATCAGCCTCTCGTCCTCGTTCTCCGCGAGATTGCGCGGTGAAAGTCCCTTTTCCAGGGTCGCCTTCACCTTCTGGCAGAACTCCACGTCTTCCTTCGCCTTCTTGTCGCCGCTTCTCGCCTGCTTTTCGGTGCGCAGCATGCGCTTTTCCACCGTATCCAGATCGGCCAGGGCAAGCTCGGTCTGAATCACCTCGATGTCACGCACCGGGGAAACGCTTCCGCTCACGTGTACCACGTTCTCGTTCTCGAAACAGCGCACCACGTGCAGGATCGCGTCGACGGAACGGATGTGTCCGAGAAACTTGTTACCAAGCCCCTCGCCCTGGCTTGCGCCCTTCACCAGCCCGGCAATATCGAGGAATTCGATGGTGGTGGGCAGGATGCGCTCGGGGTGCACGATCTCGGCGAGCTTGTCCATGCGCGGATCGGGAACGGACACGATGCCGACGTTGGGGTCGATGGTGCAAAACGGGTAGTTGGCGGACTCGGCGCCTGCCGAGGTGAGTGCGTTGAAGATGGTCGACTTCCCGACGTTGGGGAGACCTACGATGCCGCAGTTAAAGCCCATGATTTATCCTTTTGAGTCGTTACTTGGCGTTGAAGATGCTCATCGCCTTCGGCATCCCTTCCTTCATCGCCATCTCGATGGCGTCCAGGGAGGTGTCCAGCACTTCAAGCAGTTCGTTCATCTCTTCCTTGGCGAAGTTCGTGAGCACGAAGTTCACCACGTCGCCGTGCAGCGGCCGTCCGATACCGACACGCACACGGGCGAAGGAAGTGGAACCTAATTCCTGGGCCAGCGAGCGAAGCCCGTTGTGCCCGCCATGTCCGCCACCTTCCTTGAGCCGCACCTTGCCGAAAGGGATGTCCAGGTCGTCGTGGATCACGATGAGATCAGAGAGGGACAACTTGTAGAAGCGGAGCGCCTCGGCGACCGAGCGACCGGAGAGGTTCATGAAGGTCTGCGGCTTGAGGAGATAGACACGCTCACCCGCCCAGTTCCCGTCACCGGAAAGCCCTGAGAAGGCCTTCCTGGTGACGGAGATACCGGACTGGCTGGAGAGACGGTCTAAAACCATGAAACCCGCGTTGTGGCGGGTCCATGTGTACTTGGGCCCGGGGTTGCCGAGCCCTACGATCAGTTTTGCAGCCATAGCGGTCCTGGTTAGGCGGCAGTCTCTTCCTCAGCGGCAGCTTTACGGCCGAGGATGCTGACCACCGGAGCCTTCGGATCGCTCAGGATGGCGGTGCCCACCGGAGCCTTGATCTCGCCCACGTGGATGGAGTGGCCGATGGCGAGTTCGAGGACGTCGACGTTGATGTGCGACGGGATGTGAACCGGAAGGCACTCGACCTCAACTTCGTGCATGGCGAAATCGAGGAAGCCGCCCGCCTTGACGCCGGCCGGGGTGCCAACGAGGTTCAGCTTCACGTGCACCTTCACCTTGTCGGCGAGGTTGATCTTGTGCAGGTCTACGTGACGCGGGGTGTTTTTCAGGGAGTCGCGCAGCAGGTCAGCCACGATGACGTTGGCGCCTTCCAGCGCGGGAACGCCCTGCAGGGTCAGGATGTGGTTGCGGCCGCCCTCGCCTGCGATGGCTTCGGAAAGCTCTTTCTGGCCGAGGGAGATGCAGACCGGCTCGAAACCTTTACCGTACACGACGGCCGGAACGCGGCCGGCAGCGCGAAGACGACGGCAGATACCCTTGCCGGTTTTTTCTCTCAGTTCAACGTTCAGCACCTGCTTACTCATACATCCTCCGATGTCAATCTTGGTATTTGATCTTCCAATGACAGTTTTATATTTGGTACTACACGAAAAGGGAGCTGACGGATTCGTCCTCGTGGATGCGGCGGATCGCCTCAGCCAGAAGGTCGGCCACGGACAACACTCTCAGTTTCTCGGTCTGTTCAGCCTTCTCTCCCAGCGGGACTGTGTCCGTGATGACCACCTTCTCGATGACGGAGTTATTGATCCTCTCGATTGCCGGCCCGGAAAGGACGCCGTGGGTGGCGCAGGCATATACGTTGGCAGCGCCGTGCTCCTTCAGAGCGAGGGCTGCCTGGGTCAGGGTCCCTGCGGTGTCGATCATGTCGTCGAGGATGATGGCGTTCTTCCCCTTCACGTCACCGATCAGGTGCATGACCTCCATGACGTTCGGACCGGTGCGGCGCTTGTCGATCACGGCGAGAGTGCAGCCAAGCCTCTTGGCGAAGGCCCTTGCGCGCTCCGTACCGCCTGCATCGGGAGAAACCATGACCAGGTTGTCCAGATCGTCGGCGAAACGGCTCTTCAGGTGGGCGAGAAGCACCGGCGCGGCGTAGAGGTTGTCCACCGGGATGTTGAAAAAGCCCTGAATCTGACCGGCATGCAGGTCGATGGTGACTACCCTGTGGGCGCCCGCCGTCGTGATCAGGTCGGCTACGAGTTTGGAACTGATCGGCGTCCTCGGGGCGGCCTTCCTGTCCTGCCGCGCATAGCCGTAGTACGGCATGACCGCGGTGATGGTGGAGGCCGAAGCCCTCTTCAGCGCATCGATCATGATGAGCAGTTCCATCAGATTGTTGTTGGTCGGGCAGCAGGTCGACTGCACCACGTAAATATCCCGCCCACGAACGTTCTCGCCGATTTCGACCATGATCTCGCCATCGGAAAAGGTTCTCACCTTGGCCTTGCCAAGGGGCACCTTGAGGCAGTCACAGATCTTCTCCGCCAGAACCGGATTCGAGTTACCGCTGAACACCCTGATCTTGTTTTCCATTAACGCACCGGCCCTCTCTGCTTCTTTTCTTTATAAATTAGCTGCGTGTGTACCAGCCGAAACCTCAGGAATCCGCATCCCAAATCCAGGAAACGCTACTTAATACAATACTTGCCTTGTGAAGTCAACGGAAAACCTGCCGCCACCGAAGCCATCTTCATGCCGACACACTTCGCCTGCGAGCAACGCCCTCCGCCCCGTCCCGTGCGGGAGCCGCACAAAAAACTTGTTGCAGAACTGTATGTTGACAAAATCGGCTACAGTTTGTATGGATCATGGTCGATAAGGAACCTGCCGAACATCCCATAGCATGCGAGGAGGGCTTCACCCATGAACCAGCGGCGTTTTCACCGGGTCAAACACACGGCACCCGGCGAACTGAAGCATCATGATATGAAATATCGTTGCCGCATTGAAAACATATCGCTGCGCGGCGCGCTCATCAGTGCGGACGAGTGCCTGATGGTCCCGCTCAACGAATCCTGCACCCTTTCCATTGAGGTCGCGCCCGGGCAAGCCCCCATGGTTGTGACGGTCGGCGTGGTGCACTGTTTCTTCTCGATGATGGGGGTGAAGTTCATCGCCTTCGAGGGGAATGCGGAGCAGACCCTTCTGGAACTGATCAGAAGGATCACGACCGAACCGGATAAGCTCGCGCAGGAATGGGAAAGCATCCAGCAGGAAAAGGCGGGATGCAACCAGCAGACCGTAGCCGAACCTGCTGTCGCTCACTGCAACTGAAGAAGTCAGGGCTACTCTTTATATGCTAGTGGCCGCCGAAGTCGTCCGAACGCGTAGAGGAGGGAACCCGTCTCTCATAGGGAAGACAACTGTTGATGTTCAGCACCTCCTCGGCAAGCGCCACGCTTTTGTACATCAACGAAACCTGTTCCAGTTTGTCCTTCAGCCGGACGAGAACGTCCAGGCTCTCCGTACGTGCATACTCGTTGTACAACTGCATAACTTCCATGAAGACGTAGTCGAGAGATTCCTCAATGGATGGGCGTACGTCGCACGGCTCGCCTTTTCTCTCATCCGCACCGGCATCGGCGTTGCGACGTGCTTCCTCCCTGAAACGGCATAGCGCGAGCCTGTCTATCTTGTACTTGGCGTTGCCGATATCAAGGATACTTCTCACCATACTCCCCCCTCGTACTACACTGGAATAAACAGAACAACAAAAGGCATCACTTACAGTATTAAAAGTTCGGCAGTGCTCCGGGAAACTTTAGTCTTTTTCACCCCTATCTGCTTGTGATCAGTAGGAAACAGCCGAGACAAGCAAAAGCTCGCTTGACAGGGTACAGGCCTTGCGTTATCGTTCCTGCGAAAACCGCAACAGCACCGATAGACGACAATACTAAACCATCCGCGAGGATGGGACGGAAAGCCTACAGGGTCTCACAGAGACAGCCGGGTCGCCGAAATATCAATAGATATTAGGCCCCGGCTTTTTTATTGCGCGGAGTTTGAGACAGAGACTGAGAATTCCCTGCTTGAACTCGGGATACAAAAGACGGGGCAAATACCATCCCGAAAGGAATCCGACATGCGCATGAAACCACCCTCAACCTCACTAGCTGCCCTAGCTCTCACCTGCTTCATGCTGGCAACCCCGACGACAGGCCACTCAGGAACCGTCGGCGTCAACATCCAGCTAAACGGCTACATCCCCGCCCCCCCGGGAGTACACATCTACTACGACTCCGGGCGCCCTTATTACGTAGAGGACCACCAGCGGGTTTACCTGAAGAAAAAGGAGAAGGACCACCACGACCACGGTAAGAAGAAAGGACACAAAAAGCATCATCGTGACTAACAGCGGATCTCCAAACAAAAGGAGGACATCACCATGCGAAAGATCTTTGTTTCCTACCGTTACCTGCTCATCGCCCTTTGCACCGTCACCGCAGCCCTCTTGTACCTGGGAGGATGCGGCGGAGGCGGCAGCAGCAGCACCAGCAAGGGAACACTCAAGCTTGCCATCACCGACCGTCAAAGCGAAGAATTCCAGAACCTCTTCATATCCATCCGTGAGATAAGGCTCGTTCCCGCGGGGCATGAAAACGCCGCCGACAACGACCCTGCCCTCCCCGTATTCGCAAGCTACACCACCGCCAGGTCGGTGGACGTGATGCAGTTGCGCTTCAGCCAGGAAACCTTGGGCGACCTCACCCTCCCCGCTGGCACCTACAGCCAGATTCGCCTCATTCTTGATCCGAACCCGGGCGGCAACCAGGATCCGGTCAACTACCTCGTCCTGGCGAGTGATCCCAACACGAAGATCCCGCTAACCACGCCAAGTGGACAGCAATCAGGGCTCAAGATCCTCGGACCAATCGAGGTCAAGCCGGGCGTCATCAACGCCGTCATGATCGACTTCGACCCCAACACGGCCGTAGTCAAGCGCGGCAACAGCGGACAATACAACTTCAAGCCCACCGGGATAAGGCTCATACAGATGCAGGAGATGCTGGAAAGCTTCGGCTCCATCGCAGGCAACGTCAGTAACCCGTCCGTCAACTGGAGCAGCGCCACCGTCTCCGTCAAGCACCGCGGGACCACCAACGACATCAACCCCATCGCTGCCGGCCAGATCTTCGCGACCTATACAAGCGGCAAGTGGCAGGCGCCTTTCTCCGCCTTCGTTCCAGCCAGCACCAGCGAGACTGACCGCTACAAGGCCTTCATAAGCGCGAACGGCTTCGCCCTGTACTCGTCGGCTGCGGTATCGGTCACCGCCGGCCACGAAACATCTCTGGGTGAGATCACCCTGACACCCAACCAGTGATCCTTATGTGCCCGGTCCGTCCCTCGCGGGGGGACGACCGGGCACGACTTCTAGAACAGGAGAACAGGCTGTATGCCTATTATTGAATGGAAGGACTGTTATTTGGTTGGCATACAAGAGATCGACCAGTACCACCGTCACCTGGTGCAGTATCTCAACAAAAGCTACGACCATTTCCGCGAAAACAACACGTTAGAACCCGGGGTACTGGAGATCCTGATCGATTTTTCGATTCAGCAGTTCAACTGCGAGGAACGCTGGATGCAGCGAACTCTCTATCCGAAACTCGCCGCTCACAAGGAAGAGCATCGGCACTTCCAAACCGAGATAGCCCTGCTGAAAAAAAGAAGCGGATTGGATACAAGGGGGTGCGTTGACCTGCTCTGGTTTTTGTGCTCTTGGGTCACCAACCACATGCGCGAGAGCGACGCGGAGTTCGGCAGATTTCTCGATTCCCAGCCACGACGAACCTGAACACGGCTCATAAACGGGCAGAGAGCCAGTCACTAACGAGACAGCCGGGTTGCGATTCAGGATATCGCACCCGGCTTTTTTATGCCTGAATTAAAAGCCGCGCCCGAAGTTGGGTGGAGGCGTATCATTTACCTGTAGTATTTGAGTGACAACAAAGGAGGATATCATCCATGAGAACGATAAGACTGATTACCGCGGCGATCGTTACCCTGCTGTTGGGGACGAGCATCACGCCGGCCTTCGCTGCCGGTGAGACGCGGAAGATCGAGGACTGCATCGAAGTAGTCAAGGCGATCAAGGCCATCCCTGAGCAAAGCATCCCACCCGCGCTCCTCCAGAACGCCCAGGGGGTCATGGTGATTCCAGGAGTGATCAAGGTAGGGTTCGTGGTCGGCGGCAGGTACGGCACGGGAGTGCTGACGGTCCGTGATGAAAAAGGAAACTGGACCGATCCGGTCTTCATCAAGATTGCGGGCGGAAGCCTCGGGTGGCAAATCGGGGCGGAATCCACCGACCTCATCCTTGTCTTCAAGACCAAAAAGAGCGTGGAGGGCGCTCTGAAAGGTAAATTCACCCTGGGCGCCGACGCGTCCGTGGCGGCAGGTCCGGTAGGCCGCAGTGCCGAAGGGGCCACCGACGTCACCCTGAAGGCCGAGATCCTTTCCTACTCGAGGAGCCGCGGGCTCTTCGCCGGCATCGCCCTTAACGGCGCAGCCCTCATGATCGACGACGAAGCCAATGCCTCCTTCTACGGCAAAGACATCACCCCCAAGAGCATACTGTCCGGCCAGGGAGGCAAGCGCACCCCTGAGGTGAGCGAACTCCTGCAACAGCTTTAACCGCTTCGGCTGCCCTCCGCACGTGGGGGCAGCCGTTCTCCACTCCTCCTCGCATTTTCCCTCTTTTAGGTATTCACGCCTCCCTTATCAACTTCTGCCCGAACAACTCGCCACAGCTTGACTCCCGGTTACGCTGCGACATGGTTAGCAGTTTATAGAGGAACGAGTATGGCCATCGGCAATGCCACTGTGGAAACTTCATTCGATCGGTATCCAACGCTTCCATGCCCCCGCGGACCGCTGCAACTTGAGATGCTCGCATTGCTTCATCGACTGCCCCCGGCGAACGACTCGAACATGTCCAGACCGCGTCCCTGCCTCCATCGACCGTCCATATCCGCTCCAGCACTACACAGCCCCGCCACAAGCAGCCCCGTCGATCATCGTGCAGATACCCAGTACATCCGGCTCTTATCCGCTATGGAAAGTACGGAACACTAGGAGTAAAAATAAGATTCAAATCATAAGATGAAACTTCCCGAAGTCCAAAACATGGCATCGGGTTGGGGCCTCACCAGTGAAAAGGTGAGGACCAGACTACAGACAACAGGACTGCGGAAGCGGCGAGGACGTGATCCGTGAGACCGGAGAACTCGCTACTAACTTGGCCAAGGATCCGTCCATCCTGGAAAGCATTAACACCTTGATGCCGGATCTCGAAAAGATTCAGCAGGCTCACGAGCGACACCGCAGCATATTCAGCGAGGTGTTGGGTGGTGCCTCTGAGAAGGAGGAGGAACTCGCGTCGGCGCGTAACTACGCTCTCAACATCATCAACTTGTTGCACGGCGTGGCGTTGCTGACCGGAAAATACGACTCAAACATCCCGCAGAAACTTGATCTAGTGCAGCAACAACCCATCACTAAACTTGGAGCCAATGCAGGCCTTGGCGCAACGGAAAACTTTAGACTGGTCTACGAGGGACAAATAATCGTTGCGCGGGGCTCTGCGGTCAAAGGGGCCAAGAGCTATGAGATTTGGATCTGCGAGGGTGATCCTCTCACGGAAAGCAACTGGAGGCACCATATCACCTCAGGTTGCGTCAACCGCATTGAAATGACTGACCTGACGCCCGGCAGATTGTACTACTTCAGGATCAGGGCGGTAAGCTCGCACGCCACGGGGCCCTGGTCCAACTTCATAAGCATGATGGCCATCTAAGGGGGCACAACAGACGCGACAAACAATAAGAGCCAGCTCTGCGAGCCGGCTCTTATTGTTTCCTGACTATCCCTGCCTTCCGGACCTATAAGGCGTGGTTGCGTCACCGGCGAGGGGAGTACCGTGTAAGTGGCAGACGTGGTCAGTTGCTGTCGCAAGGTGGTCAGGCTAGCAGTTATCCAGCTACACCCCGATATCCTCGTTCCACAGTGCAGGTTTTTCCTTGATATACGCACGCATCATAGCGACGCATTCCTGATCCTGCAGCACATCCACATGCACGCCGCGGGAGCGGAGCAGCTCTTCATCTCCCATAAACGTGCTGTTTTCGCCGATAACAACCCGCGGGATACCGTACAAAAGGATTGCTCCACTGCACATGGAGCAGGGGGACAGGGTCGTATAGAGCACCGATTCCCGGTAGACCTGTGCAGACTGCCGTCCGGCATTCTCCAGTGCATCCATTTCTCCGTGAAGAATCGAGCTCCCCTTTTGCACACGCCGGTTGTGTCCTCGCTCAAGGATGATCCCCTTGTGCACAAGCAGCGATCCGATTGGAATGCCGCCTTCCGCGAGTCCTTTTTTTGCCTCTTCGATGGCTGACTGCATGTAAATGTCCATTGGTTCTCCCTTGACGGCACCTGGTGCGCAAAATATTCGACCGTGATCCCGGCCGATACGGACCGCGATCTTGGTTCCAGCCACGTTCCGGCCATCCATGCAGGCGTCATTTCAGGCACTTAACGTATCGACGTCACATTATAGAACTTTAGCACGGGCACCAATCCGAGGGCGAAGCGGCAGGCAGAAGGTCAAGGCGATAACGGGGAGTTTGGGATCCTATACCCAGCGAGGAATGAATCCGTTTCCGGTTGTAGAACGGCTCGATGTAGTCAAAGATGCTTCACCGTGTCTGCGGCCGGTCCTTCCAGACTTTTAGGGTGCCGGCTGTCGGCCTGCCGGGACGGCGCGCGGAGAGCCGATGTTTTGAGGGAAACCGGTTTGCAGGGGAGCGGCGCAACCGCAGGCGACTGGCACGCCATTCGGACGCGTGAAACTCAAAAAAATGCCCCCATATTGCTTTAGCCGGCGTTGACTTAAATCCAGGCGACCGTACTCTAATACTGAAAGAAGGAACTACGTGGCAGACACTTTAAGGAGAACGGCTATGAATGACACCCTTCTTGCCTTACTTGTAATTACCATAACCGCACTGCCTGCAATAGCGGCACCTGTGCAAATCATCGGCAATGATCTGTATTTGGATAAAAATGTCTTTTTGCGGGGCGCCAACGATGGGCATAATCCAGTTCAACCTATCTTGTGGGGTGTCCAGCCGTACGATAAGGCACTGAACACTCTTATCCAGGTTGGCCCTGAACAGGATATTGTATGGGGTCCGCAAGAGGCACAGTATACTAACATGTTCAAGACCCCTTTAAACCTGTTTCAGCCTCATGTCCATATAGACTGGAGAGACACCACTTCGGTTACAGCATCATTGGCCGCTAACACGCAGCAATATATCAAGGAGGTCACAGTTGGTGGGGGAACAAACCCCGCTTCATTCTCAACTGGCGGTGGCCGCAATCAGTTGACGCTCGCGCAAACATCCTTTAATTCATCTCATACGATAACGACGCCAAACATATTTATGCAAGGTGGCTCTTATTGTAAATTGTATTTTTATTTTCAAGAGACTTCTACGAGATCTACTCCGAGTTTTGGCGGCAAGACTGTGTATTTCGGTTTAACTAACAACCCTGCTGATCCATTTACTCCCGCAGTTGGTACTAAATCCATTGGTCTATACAGAGCTGACAATGGTTCAGCTGGTAATTGGACTGTAAGAAAGATTAACGGTTTAAAAGTTATCGATGTATTGGTGAACAATAATGGCCAATTAACCCAGGCAATAGGTCAACGCAGAATACATGCAATGGACTTTCGTCCTGGGGATTTGAGAGTCTATATTTCCGATGTAAAGGGTTTATATTCACACTCTAAATCACCAGACGCCACAGTTCCACTCGACGGTTTCGCGTCCAGTGCTAATAATCTGCATCCATTTTTCTACACACAAAAAACCGACTCAGCCGCGGTCTATGATTACACCGTAATAAGCGACATTTATTTTATCGGAGAGACCTAGTACCTGATTAACGAAGGTGACGGGCCATTTTTAGGCGGGGGGGCGATGGTCCTCTACAGAGGAAGCTACGGGGGACGCTGAAAGGGATCCAATGTTGCCATACCTCCCTTTTGTCATGCTGTTTTTGCGTGTCCCATCAGTCAGCTATCAACGTCTATGGTACGTGTAGCGGCTTGAGAGTGTCAGCAAAGGGATGCCGCAGAGAGTGGAGGGGCTTGAGGTGACGCGCAAACGCTCTTATGAATTCCATCAAAGCACACAGGGCGTCGACACGACAAAAGGGCCAGCTCTGCAAGCTGGCCCTTCTTTTTATTGGCTGGGGCGCCAGGGATCGAACCTGGGAATGACGGGATCACCGTAACCGCTTGATACTTCTAGCTACCTAGCTAAAATCAAAGATACTCACAAGACCTTCACCCTGCTTTTAGTGGGTGTTGTGTAACCAAAAGTGTAACCAGATTTCTATCTTATTTTCAATAGGACAACAAGCACTTACTTACGAAGTCACATTTCCAGAGCTTCCGCAGCTGTAACCAATATGTCGGGTCTCAGGTGAGCATACCGCTCTGTTACCTGAATCTGCTGTGATCAACGTTGGCCTGTTGTCTCGCAGAGCTCAATATGATACCTTGCGAACAAGCTACAGGCGAGATGGAGACATTATTCAATGCCAATAGTCCTTGATACCAATATCTTCTTTAAAGACTTTTACCTGACAAAGCCTCAGACTTCGGTGATGCTAGACAATATCGCCCTCATAAAGTCAATAGTTTGCGTGCCTCAGGTAGTTTTTGATGAAGTGGTTAACAAATTTACCGAAGAGGTTTCTTCGAGGCTAAACATCATCTCTAAGGCAATGTCTGAACTTGATGAAATGTTAGAAGCACCTATATCAAACGACATCGACGCCCAGGCTCTGCAACACTATAGAGATAAGTATAACACATCTCTTGTCAACACCTTCCGGAAGCACAAAATAAAAAAACTTCCCTACCCTACCATAGCTCACCACATAGTAGTCCAGAGAGACCTTGCTCGAAAGCTTCCATTCAAACCAAAGGGGACAGGATATCGTGACTGTCTGATATGGGAAACAATCAAAGAAGCTTTGGTCACGACTGAGTTGGCGGTAATGGGACACAATGATGTTGCCTTTATCACCGATAACGTCACTGACTTTGGTGACAATGAAGGTATTGCTGCTGAATTAAAGGAAGAATTGCATGATCGACATAGCGTCACCCTTTTCAGGTCAGTGAAGGACTTCAATGAAGCTTTTATCTATCCGAAACTAGCCAGTGTTAAAAGTATAGATGCCAAGTTGTCTGACATAGGGTTCGATCAGCATCCACTGCCTTTGTGGCTGCATAACAATTTAGCAACAGCTCTGACCAAAAGTACAAAAAAACAAGTCATCCTTGAATATTTAGGACTTCCAATCAACATCAATTCCGTATCAATCAGCAAAGTTGACAACATCAACAACTTTAACATTAACAAATCGGCTATACTGTCCTCTGGTGAATTCTTCTTATCAGTTTCTTTTGAAAGTAATATTAAATCTAGAATTGACATCAACTCAATTGACTACCACAACCATGACAGTGTTAGGTCATATCTCGGACGTAAAATAGATGGCTTATTTTGTCATAAGTATGAGACTTTCTCTGTTGCTATTTCTATGTCAATTGTGTTGGTAACCACTTCATCAGATATACATTCCTATGACGTTGACATTATAGATATAGTAAAAAAAGGGTGACACATCAACTCCCAACTGTAAGTGCAGTATCAACCTCGTTACCAGGTCTCAGGGTGAGCATACTTGGATGATGCTGCGATCAATGGTCATTTCCCCTCCCAACGTTCACCACCAGAAAACCAGTTAAGCTCAAAACCAATATCTCCCCCTACCGTGAACTTCACAAACGCACCGTACATATACTCAAAGTGGTTTTCATACTCCCCAGATGTAAACCGTCTCAGTTTTTCTGCGTCCCAATCCCCAGTGATAGGATTTGAAGTTTTCTTAACCTCAATGACGAGCAGGTTGTTATGAGGACCATTTTTACCTCTTTTGTGAACGACAATATCGGGATATATGCATCTGTTGACAACCTCGCCGGCTTGCCCTGCATCTTCTACAAGACCAAGAACCTCTGCTGTACTGCGCAATAATTTTATGTATTTTCTTCCTTTTTCAGCATCTACATCACCATTGTATTCACAATCAACGTCGAAATCCGGGAATTCATTAGCCAAGTACATGGCCAATCTGTGAGAAATGCATGGCTCGTTAATATCGTGTACCAAGAGATGACTATCCATTTCTAGGACTTGATTGATTGCCCTCAGAAACTTATCATTTAATATTTTGAAATCCATTATTTGTCCTCTGATTGAAGCGGGATGCATAGTATCTGTTTAAAAAACAGCACAAGTAGCAGATTTTTAAAAATAATAGCTAAGTTATTACAAGTAGGAAGGTGTCCTCAGATAAATGTTACATCAGACATATTAAGTGGTTCGACATTTATAAAATGACCATAATACACTCTACTGTCATACCCTGAAGGAGAAAAGTGCCCACTATACAATTTACACAGAGTTGCAACTGCCTCTGTAATTATCGAGGTTGCATCCACATATATGTTATCCCACGGAATAGATTGGTTACGTGCTTGGCGCTGTAGTTCTATTAAGTTAAGAAACCTTGCAATTTCTGCCCATTTCTTTGCATAATTACTATGCATTACTGAATCTTCATACCAAGTAATACTAACAGGAAAAGGACACCGGCCTCTATCCTTATCAGAGGCTCCATACTCTATTTGAACAAGTTTGATATCCATGCGATTTAAAATTACATCTCGGAACATATTCCTTACATTACCAGAATGGTGCTGGACTGAATGCCTAAGACAAAGCAACGTAGTAATTGCTGTATGTTCATACAATGACTGCGTTGCGCCTGAATCTTTAAGGGTTCCCATCATTCCATAGAACTGGTTCAGTACATCTCTAAAGGCAGCTTCAATATTAGCAATACCTTCCTCTGGGTCTCGCACCTCATTTACGTAATACCCCAACTGCAATATTCGCTCAGGAAAAATACGGAGAGAGTTGGCTAAGACTTCAAATTGCTCTGATGGTAAGTTCATACAACTCCATAGATGTTGATGTGACTGGAGGGGCAAGGGGGATTGCCCCTCCAGCCTTAGCGATCAAAACTCATCCAGTATTTCAGCTGCATTTGCCAATTTACCAGGGGACAAATGTGCGTACCGCTCCGTCACCTGAATGGTGGAATGGCCAAGATAACTCTTTACCGTGTAGATGTCGATACCCTTGGCAAGGAGTCTAGTCGCCGTGGTATGCCTCAGGGCATGCATGACAAACTCCTTGTCGCCACCGAGCATCATCCTCTTCCTTGCCCAACTCCATGCCTTCTGTGCTTGGTCAATGTCGAGCGTGAAGGGCTTAACAGAACTACGTCCCTGCCTTGCCAGCAGTATCCCCCTTACCCGCTTGGTCATCGGGATACTCCTGGGGTTGTCTCCCTTGTTGATCCAGATGCTGATGAGGTTGGTATCCCAGTTGATGTCCTCGTATTTGAGGTTCAAGATCTCGCTCAACCTGCATCCTGTATCCACCAGGACCTCTACCAAGTCAGCCGCTTCCGGGTAATAGCTCCTATTCTTTCCGTGATCACTATCCCGTAGCAGAGATACCACCGTCACCTCCTCTTCCTTGGACAGTACCCGAATCCTGCCCTTGCTCTCCTTCTTAAGCTTGATATGTTCCCAAGGTTGTTGGTGATGGCGTAACAGGGTCTTTATCGTTGCAAGGTATCGGTTGATGGTGGCTCCTTTGACACCTGAGTCCTCCAACTTCTTCACCAGACGCTTGATGGTCTCGTCCTCGATTTTGCTGAGGGGGATGTCTCCTATCAGGTCTATTGCACGTTCAGCTAATCGCTTAGCCTTGAGTCCGTCCTTGTTGTCCTTCCACCTCTCATCGTAGGTCCTCTGGATTGCAACACTCAAGAGCATCCTTGCTGCTCTCTCCCTCGGAGACAATGCACCGTCTACCATCATCCTCTTCTTCTCGACCGCTTCAACTAATCTGGCATCCTTCTTACTGAACTTGCCGGTACTCCTGCTGACTCTGACTCCATCAACAATAAAGTTCATGTAGTACACTGCTTTAGCTCCTCGTTTGTAGACTGCCATGGTGATACCTCCTTTGATCTTAGGTACATAAAAAGAGCCTATGGCCCTTAGTTGTTGTGATGCTTATTAGTGGTGGGATTACTGAGTGGTGTGAATGGCTACTCGGCTTCCAAATTTGACTAGTGGCGGGTGTTTAGACTTAGAGGCAGATGGATATGGGTTTTACTAGCGGGATTAGCAAAAGCTTACTTTGGAAGGATTACTGGTGGAGGGGCTACTTGATTTGCTGACAGGTAGAAACGAGGTGATTAAGGGCTCTTTGGTCTGCTGCTGGAAGGTTAGCTATGTGCTGGATCAGCTTATATCCGTTCTTCATAAGGGAGGTAAGCTCGGTTACCATTTTGAAGATAGTTGGGTAGCTCAATGCTTTGGTGTCAAGTGAGGAGTACACATACTGGTAAACCTTGTTCCCGCATGGTCCGCATATCACCGTTACCGCTGAGTCTGATGCTGCCTTGAATCCGGTAGTGGTCAACGTCCCATACTTGATGCCATGAATCGTATCCCCATACCTTAGTGTCCTCCCGCAATACTCGCATTTCATATATGCCCCCTTTCTGTAAATGAGTAATGGCTGTCACCGATGATGATGTGGTCCAAAACACGAACTCCGATCATGTCTCCTGCTTCTCTCAGCCGTTTAGTTATCTCAAAGTCCTCCGTAGAGGGTGTCGAGTCTCCTGTCGGATGGTTGTGTATGAGGATTACTGCTGCTGCCGATGATAGAAGGGCCGTCTTGAAAACTTCCCTAGGATGAACGATGCTCTGGTTAAGGGAGCCAGTGCTTACCATATCGCAGCACACGATTCGATTCTTCCCATCAAGATGCAGAGCTATGAAGTGCTCTTTCGTTTCATGCCTGAGAAAGCTGAAGGTGTCGAAGACTTGGGATGCTGACGTATAGCGGGTATTGGGCTTGAGGTACTCGGTGATGGTGTCGTTGACGGTGATGGTCTGGTAGACGGCTTTGATGGTCTTGAGCTTGATAACCCTGGGCTTAGGTGCTGGTACTTCTTCTGGTCCGAATAAGGTGTCGATGGTCATGGTAATCCTCCTTACATCAGGTAGTTGATGAGTTTCAGGGTTATGTTGAGTGCAGGTAGCTGCTCCCACTGTAGGCCAAATAGGTCCTTGATCTCCTTTGATGAGTGTATGTAGAAGCTGTTGATGGGGAATGGCTCTGGTGGCATATAGGCGTTTAGCCCGATGATTCCATGCTCTTTGTTTACGGTGAGAACATACAGGGCAATGCTCTCGCTGTAGATGTAGATGATGTCGTTGGTTCCAACGTAGAGGTGGTAATTGTTCCCCTTGTGCTTCATGATCATGCTGTTGATGTAAATTCCATCGTTGTCCTGGTGGGTGTGGAGCTTGAGGGTTGGGGTGATCGGTGTCATAGACATTGGACTACCTCCTTGGAAATAGAAAAAGCCAGGCTCTTGGTGGCTTGGCTCTATGGTTCTGGCGCTGCACTTGATTCAAATGTCTCTGGCGGGTAATAATCCCTGTGGGGTCCAACTAAAAAAGGAGTTGTGAGATTACAGATAATTACTGCGAATGATTCTGAATAATGAGAGAGAGGTATGTTACTGTGGATGGAAAAGTTTGGTCTGCTGAGGTGGGATTCTTGCTAGGTCTATTCTGCTGAGTCTTAGTCGTCTTCACCTCCTTTCCTGTTAAATATGTAATCTTTGGTATGTTGAGCCTGGGCCGCTGCCATCACGATTAGCGTTCTATCGTTCTTGAGAGATTTAAGCCATCCAGCTATATAGGCTGCTGAATTGTCAATGGTCCTATTTTCTGTATCCGTTACACCACATAGGAAAGCAGCTCCCATCTCAGCTACCAATTCTTCCTTGCTATACTCATGACTCCCAAAGTAAGAAGGTTCCAGTACCCCTTTCCTCCCTACCCTGTTTGCATGACCAGTGCTGTGGATCAACTCATGGAATGCTGTGTCCTCAAAGATTTCAAAAAATCATCTTACATGTACCTATTATGTTTGAGATACCTTAGATATATAGGTTTAAGATTATCAGCACACTGTGGTTGCTTAATCCAATCAAGAATGTCTTCTTCGCGACGGCATGCCTTATAAGATTTAACAACTGCCAATGCTACACTTCGAGGCACACCAGCTGACATTAGTCTAATAGCTAAAGGATCAGTGGTACCTAACTCAAGCATGACTGGCAAAGACAAAGTAAATTTGTACTTTTCCAGCTGCTCATGATTCATAGCGAACTTGAGAATGTCACACAATAATTTAAAATATTTCACCAACAAATAAGTGACAATTTTGGAGTGGATGCTTATTACTTTGTTTATGGATTTGTTAATTTCATCATCGTTGTCTATATTTATACATCTTTTCTTGTAACATTCGAAGTCTAGTGTACTGTCAATAATTTCTTTTAAAGTACGATTTTGAAGCCACCTATAAGAATAATATGCAATACTTTCTATGGTCAATGAAATGTCATGTTTAAAAAATGACTCTTTACTAATATCAAATATAAGGTCCAATTTTGTACATATCGAGTTAAATTGCCAGTAAAAGCTGTATTCTTCATATTTGTAATTATGTAATTCTGTTTTTCCAATTATTTTATAAAAATTACTATTTATATTTACAACCCACTTTTCAATACCATCAGACAGAATTTCTTTATATAATTTGTTCTGTAGCAACGGATCAACAGTAGGATTTAATCTCAAAATTTGAGCTGGTAGCCACATACCGCACATAGTATCATTCAAAGCACTAATTATGTTAGCACGCTCACCTTCAGGAACACTTCTTTTAGTCAAAAATTGTTCAAAACCATTGCTGCTTTCCTCCATATATTTATGTCTCAAATAAACGACTATATTCCTGATGTTACTCTCTTTAATTCCATTTGCATCCAAATAAATATTTTTCATTATAGGTTCAATGTGTGTTAGGCATTTAAAGGTTGCACTTTTTATAGGCCTTTCATACGGCACATCATAATATGAATCAGCCCAAGGGTTTTCGTTATCCTCTATACAATATATAGTCCCGTACAATGAGTCGCGGATTCGACCAGCCCTTCCTATCAGATTGCCGAAATCGAACTTGGATAAAGCGATATTCTTTTTATACGGTGATGAAACAAAAAGATTATTGGCAGGTAGATTAACGCCTTGAAGTAATGTCGATGTACAATAAATGGTGTTAATCAGACCCAGCTTAAAACATGTTTCGATTTCGCTGCGAACCACGTCTGGTAACTTGCTGTGATGAAATGCAGCTTTGTTTTTTAAGCATTCTATCAGGTGGTACTTGGGATGTATTTCTTCTACCAAATACTCTATCAGTTCCTTCACGTTATCTGATACTTCATCATAATCAGCACTTTGAGTGTCCGATTGCGCATACCGAAGACACCAGCTTTCGGCATAATCAGGGCGTGAGCAGTAAACGATACTTTGGCCGATGTTTCCTAATGAATGAATAACTCTAGCTATACCTGTACCTTTATTACGTTTCAATTCATAGTTCAAATTATAATCAACTGGCATTGCCACTACTGCTCTAGTATTAGTCTTGCTTTCTTTCGCGTATACAATAAGTTCATTTTTGTCCGCGGTACTCTTAACAGTTGTTTTCACTTGAAGAACTGGTGCAAGCAGTGTTTTACTGACGGTGCAATCAAGTCCAAAAATGTTATTAAAAAGGGTTCTTGCCTCACCTATAAAAGGTCCTGCAGATATAAACTTAGCCTCTGCGAATTGTCGAGCCAATTGCTCATAAACATATTCAAAGAGAATGCCGCGTCCCTTTTCGTCTTCTACATTTTGGATTTCATCAGCAAAAATAATAGTTGGCCTAAAACTGCTACTTGCGGAATGTTCAAGATATTTTAAACACCGTTCAGGTGTTAAAATGTAAATAATCTTATCATCATCTGATTCATTGAGTCTTTCCCCCAAGTCATTTTCTATGACCTCTCCTATAAGGTAGGCTGTTTTGACACTAACACCTTCAAGAGCATTTCTGAGGTCATTACTGACCTCAGACAACATGGCTTTTGTTGGGACGATGTATAAGCAGTGAAATTTTTGAGTATGTGATATTACTTCTTTGATATAACTTTGGAGTATGAATGATTTACCAGATGAGGTAGGAGCCGATATAGATATGTTTTTATCTGACTTAAGATTTTGCCAAAGACTTAGCTGAAAATCGGTAGTTAATATTTGTGAATTACCACTACTTATAGTTCTTTTTGAACGCTCATAAGCTATTTCAAGGTTCAAAATATCGCCAAATTCTAATCTGATTTGGTTGTCCAAATCTGGTAAATAAAGAGACGGAATCAACCTTGTTATTGCGAGATTGCCGAGCCTACTCAAGATAACATAGGACAACTTATCATACTCAGGATTATTATTTCCTGTCAGGTGCAAAAGTATTGCAAAGGCTTGCGATTTATGCCTATGTGATTCTTCTGAACTATCTGCCAAAATCGAGGCAAGCCATCCAGATTTACGTACTCTTTTAAGCTCTACTTCTTGAAATGTCAGCTTATATCTTTTGCACAACAAATTATATAACAATGAGCATATACAACTATCAAGCTCTTCACTCTGATACACTTCTGCATAACTGTGCATTAAAACCTCACTTTTCCCATTGAACGCCATGTATGCAGTAATACATCGCGTTTTTAAACTGTTCTACACTCTTAACTGGTATAATAAAAAAATCCAGGTACACTTTTTCAAGATCTTCATAATCTTTTAATTTCGAATTTATCAATTCAACATGTTTAACATGTCTTTCTTTTATGTAATCAGTAATTTTTGATTCTGCATCATCATTATCCGATGCTTTTTTCTCGATATTGTTTATGGCGCTAGTATCATACATGATCAAAACTGGATGAACTAATGTCCTTTTATTGTACTCAGGTGTACCAACAGTAAGACAATTATAAAGTGATTCCACCTCAACGATATTATCGAACAAATTTTTCTTTGCCACTATCAGTTCTTGTAAAATGAAATTGCTTTTGCTCTTACAATAGTTGAATCTATTTATAGACTCTAACGAATCTTTTAATGCGCTAGAAAATTCCTCCCATATCTTTGACTCACCTATGAGCGTAGCGTCAATCTCTTTACCATTTGAGAGTTTATATCTCCCCAAGAAAATGCCATCCCCTCCCTTGTTTTGGTCCCTAAAGCTTGACGGAATTTTACTAGCTATCATTGGACAACGCAGAATGCCTTCAACTAAGGCAAATAGCAGCAGTTCCCCGTACTTACCATCAATGACAGGATTTATCTTTCCAAATACTTTTTGTGCAGCTGAGAAAGCTTTTATATCTCCTGTTTTGTCTATATAATCTTTACCGAACACATATTTATGGATGATCTGGCTTAAGGAGTCGGCTAAAGGCGTAAGATCATTTATAGTTCCAGAGAACTTAAGCGTAAATGCCCGAATTGTTAGCTTGTTACTATCTTCGTTAAAATGACACTTTAACGTATTTTCATGCCAATCGGGGCTAATCTGTATCAAGTCATTCCATTCTATAGACATGTTTACACACACCACCCTTTTTATTTGATGTGGAATATCTTCTTCCACAAATCGTCAACTTGCTCCTCTATTGACAGTGCCTTCATTCCTTTGCAACCTCAAATGCACATGGGCACTATTAACTTAAAGAACCTTAGCGTCTTATGATTTTTTGCAGCTCCTGATGAGTGAGAATTGAGTCTGTCTTTCTATGCACCATCCGATGACAGTTCGAGCAAAGCGTTACCAGGTCAGTTCTAGGGTCCACATGCTGCACTTCATCGAAGGTACTGATTGGTTTCAGATGATGCACTTCAATATATCCGGTTCCACGTTCACCGTATGCCTCTTCAAAATTAAACCCGCATACGTTACAAGCTAAGCCATGATATCTGATGGCCTCCCGCCTGTTGCGAGGATCGCGTTCATACCTCTTCCCAAAGTACTCTCTTACTCCCCCCTCAAGTCTTGGGCCTTTCTCTTCCACTTCCTCAGCATTTACATCTTTGGCAGCTCTCGCCTCTGTCACCTCTCCCGCAAAAGACACCTTATACTTCTTATACCCGTCGAGACGGTAGAATCTAATAATTAGCTTAGATTCCGGCTCATGATTTTGGTTGTATTTCTGATAGTGATATGGGAAAGACGATTTCATGGCCTTGGAGAACTCTGAGTTCCAGAACAGGCGTGTCCTTCCAGTGGAGGGCGTTTCCAAGTCTATGTGGGCCGGGTATTCTGAGTCTTTGAGCAACAGCGTAACATTTCTCTTCTCACCAGGTGCCATCTCCCCTTCTATGAAAAACGATCTGATCGCTATCGGTATTCCTGTGCCCCAATGTATGAACGCTGATTTGTCCAGAACCTTCCAAGCAACGTCCTCACTCTCTATTGTCCATGAAAAGGACGAAACTCTTGATTCCTGGTGGTCAATCACCTTATTATACAGGTCATTTAAGCGGTTACTCTCGTCTGCCCCTATCAAGTAATTCGTATTCTGTCGGAGCCGTAATATCCTGAGACTTCTAAGGACATCATCCGATGCTATGACCTCAGCAGGAAGCAACTTGCCTTCTCGTATTGCACAGTGGGTAACGTTGATCCAGCAACGTAAGGCAACTTCTTCTTCTGGGTTAGTCCTCCAGTACGGCAGTGCCTCAGGATGGTCGAACATTTTTGTTGGCTTCGACGCTATTTTACCTACAGCCACAACACCATATGGTCCACTTTGGCCGCCTTTTGACCTCCAGAAGAAAACACGATCACCGATCTCAATCTGATCTTTATAATGACTTTGCCTTATAGTCCACGCTACCCTGTCGAAAGCACTAAGGTAACCGTCTATGTCAAAGTCTTTGGGATTTTCCTGAAAGATCCAATCGTTCACAAGCCTGCTCCCCGTTACACCACATGTTAAAACTCAGCCCGGTAATTTACGGGGGTGAGTCGTAAATTCTCAACGGCTGGATTTTCAACTATGAAACATTGACCAAAGTTGCATTCCTCGTTGTACTCATAAATCCTATAGATAAAGAACCTATCAGGATGTAACTCACCAAAGGCCACCTCATTGGCTGAAATAAAAAAGGCCGTCGAGATGCCCCCCTTTGTAGTTTTAACTTCTATAAACTTTTTATTACCATTTTCGTCATATGACTCAACATCATAGCCTACACCATCGCCCTCAATTTCTGCGACATGTCTTATACGGTCAGCCAAGTCGTGACGGCCAATCCCCCTTAGAGTATTGGCTTCATACTCGATCACTAAAAGCTCCCCTAGTCTTCCAAGCCTCTTATTTTTAGCATCCTTTTGGGAGTAATCTACATCCCTTTTCCCCTTAAATGTAGGTGTTCCAACTCCCGTTCTCGATGACGGCTTAGGAGGCGAGGACATCTGCAAGGTGTTCAGCACCTTAGGCTTATGAGGTTCAATAAATTCCGAGCCTGTGAAGGTTAGCCCCATCTTTGCCACTACTAATTCAGGGATATCCCAATCCAAAATCTGCCACTTAAAATGAACCGGCTTTTCTCTATCCTTATCATGTGTAATGTAATGTAACCGTCCGAGGTAGGTGTATTTTTTATCTCCCGACGTCCTTAGGAACAGATAAATCGAATTCCTGTCTGAATCATGTCGTATCCATTTTTTTACATCAGGCGACGCAAACCCCTGACGAGCCTGGGTATCCCAGGCCAAAACTCCCTGCTCAGTAAGTCCGTCATCATAGACTTTCCCTGTATGCTGGACCTTTCCCAGGGTCACAAAGAAGGCGTAATCCCCTGGTCTATCCTTCAACCCAATCGGCCCCTGAAGTCCCCATGTTCCAGCTTGGGGAGTAAAGCTATCATCAGGGGCAAGAATGTCATGAACATCTTTTCGATCGTAGTCTTCGTACAGGATCAAGGTGCTGTTTGCACTTGGCTCAGGCTTGGCTATCACTTGTTGTTCCCTCGGCTATTTGATATCTTTAAGTTTATATACCTTAAATGATCCAAGACAGTCAGGCCATAGCAGATTTCTTGCGGCAAAGACATCTTGAACACACTGTGGTAACGTAAGGGGCAAAGCATAATTTTTAACGTCCTCTAAAGCTGCTATGAGCCTTTTACCCAAAATCAAAAATTCTTCGAGCTGGCAAACATAAACAAATTGAGATGGATTGGCGGCATGGGTTGCTGGTGATATTGGGCCAACGAAGAGCAACCTTACATCTTTACTCTCCGTGTTGTCATATACCCACTGCAAGTGGTCATTCATTTGGCCGATATCCCCTTTAGTATAATTGGAGGTTTCCTTCTTATCCGTCTTTACCTCCATGCATAATGCCGGACATCCCGGTAGCAACCACAACACATCAGGACCTGTATTACATTCATTATCCGGCCGCAAAGCCTGAAGCCCTAGGTACTGCCCGAGAGCTCTCAGAGCTTCTTCAGTTTGGCTACTTGTTCCAGCCCCATCAAGAGCAGATAGATCACTAGCTATGGTTTTGGGAAGAGAAATCTTACCTTCTTCATTTATTTTAAACTGACTTGCTACCTCGATCACCTGATCTGTGAAAGCCTTACCGGACATAGCCTTAGCAAATGTGCATATCTGTGGAATATTTTTCTGAACTTGATGAGCTTTGCTGTACATACCAGTTGCCCGTTCCGAATCCCCCATTAATTCATAAGCCATTCCCAGCCACAGTGAATGCCAAGCCCCCGTATTCGATGAAACCGCGAAGGTCGATTCAAGAGACTCAGCAAAGACCTTAGCAGCACCTGCATAATTACGATCCCACATCATGGCTCCAAAAGTAACTTCAGCACTTGCGATAGCGACTGACTCCTCTTCTGAGTCCACACCATTTAGTTCCACGTCGGTATTCATAAACTGTTCATAAGCTTTCAGCCATCCTTCTGACCTGCCAAGACACCCTGTTAAGGCAGAGTCAACATCTTCTGCCTTCTTCAGGTTTTTAGAAACCTCCTGCCCAAGCATTATCTGCATAGTCAGAAATCGTGGTAGATAAGCTTGGTTTTTAGGAGTCAGCAGCCAATCCACCAGTTTTTTCCCAGTGATTAGAACCCCACCATGATCACTTAGTCCTCGGGATATCCTGCCAAAACTTTGGATGATCCTGGAGGCAACAGTTGACCTTAGAGTTTTATTGAGGTTAAGGCTCTCCCACATATACCGTTCAAGATGCCCGAGACCAGTGGGCAAATCATCAATAACCATCACTCGGCAAGTATCCCCTGGCAAATCAACACCATCATAGCGTGCAGCAAGGACAAGCTTTGGAGTGCTACTATCTTTCTTAAACATATCTACTGATTCCGTCACCTTCTCCTGTTCGGGAATGTAGGCAATGTCATCCCACAGCTTGGAACGCTTACGGGTCGGTACAAGAATCAAAGTTTTCCTACCTTTGATTGCCTCCTTAGCCACCGCCACATCGTTTTCATCTACATTTGATGGAAAGAGAATTAATCTTTCGCATTTCCCAGCTTTTGTCTCAGGAGCTATAATAATTTCTGGAACTTTTCCGAAAGTCCTAGTAAATGCATCAGGAGCGCCCAAAGTTGCTGAGAGGTAGATTCGCCTCACCTCTTTTCGAAAGTAAGGTAACTGTCTGATTGGAATAAATGGAGGAGTTATGGTGAGACTGCCTCCTGAAATAACAAATGCACATAGATCAATCCGGTCACGCAGGTACTCCCAAGGGAAAGCAGTCTCAATGTTGCTTGACAGTTTTGCCGAAGTCAGCACTCTCACTATTTCACTAAACTGACGATGAACCTCGAATGGAGGTACGAAGAGAAGCTTTTGGCATCCGGGTGTTGCTAGCTCTTCAAAAGTTCCAGATTTACCAATATTGTAAAAATACTCCCTGAATAATGCGATCAAAGTCGAGTAAAGAGCAGCGTTTTCTTTTCGGTCTATTTTAAGAGAAAAATGATCTCGTATAATATGTTCAGCGGCATGAGCATCGTCAAATATAACGGCATCGACATCTTCTCGGGCAAATTTAGAACCACCTCGGAACACCGCTTGATAGGTGGTAATACAAGGGGCCTTTCCCCTACTGTACAAGTCGTTGCTGAACCCTCCTCTGAAGTACGTCGTACACTGCAACCCATACCCTTTAGCCTTCCCTGCCGTTTGCTCCACCAGTTGAATGGAGCTGCAAACATAAATCACCTTCCCTTTTGTTTCGTTTACTAGGGACTGTGCCATTAAAAGCCCAACTAGGGTTTTACCGGCACCAGTATTAAGCACGAGTCCTATATCTCCGCGACTCCGGTTCTTATGCCACTCTCTCAGAGCATCTCCTTGCGCTAACCAGAGGTCATTTATTGCTGGATCAGTTACTTTTACCTTGATGAAGAGCTCAATAGGGTCTACAGGTGCAACTTCCTGTTTTGGTGGTTTAATCCCTGAAAAATCAAAAGTGGTCATTGCCAATTCCTTTTTTCGTTCTCGTAACTCGCCTGAATTCCCATGGCGGTTGAGGGTTATACGTCTTCCAGAGGCCAAGGTGTTGTTGCCGTGCAGTTTCTTCCACTGCTATGAACTCTGACGCATAAGGTGTATCGAGGTAATGACGATAAGCCCAAGCCCACCCTTCAGCTACCATCTCTTTATTGACATTCCTGCTTCCGAGCCAGACTAAGCAGACCAGCCTTTTGTAGCGGTCAATACCCATGACGTCGAGCTTTACTCTTTGCCCCAATACCTTACCAGTGAGGGCCTTCCATGCCTCATCACCGTGTGCTTGACCAACCTTACTGATTCGTCCTGTCCGCTTGCTTGCTTTTTCTGTTTCGGGGGCATCTATGCCATACAATCTAACTCTCAGCTTAGTCCCCAGCGGGTCCAATACTCTGATGGTGTCTCCATCTGAAGCCTTAGTGACCATGCCGTCAATCGAGCGGATAGGTCGCTTTGCGCTTACCCAATCAGGAGCCAGGATCACTGCAAACACGAAGAAAATGAGACAAATCCTAAGAGGATTGTTCACGGCACCTCCGACACAAGAAAGCTCTTATATATCAAATTTAACGTTTGGACGCCACTCAATACCGGCGCATGGATGACCTTGTGGTGAAAAACCAAGCACGTTCGGCTTTTACTGTGCAGGCGGAGTTGCTGGGCTGTCCACCCGATACAAATGGAAACGCCCCGATCCTCTTGATAGGACTGGGGCGTCGTCTTCCACTAACAATGTACAGAGGAGAATCGTTCTCCTGGCGCGCAAAAACAATGGTCCATGCAGTTATGTACTTTCATTACATTAAAGTTCCAATTCCTTATAAAAATATAAACTTAAACATGGAAACTACATAATGTACATAACTACACTGTCACCTGAGGAGAAGCAGCATCCTCCGTTGGTTGATCATTCAGCCTGACACAAGACCAAGCGTACCCACTGCCCTCTCGCGCTTTAACATAACCACGAGATGTCAGCGTTGCGGTGAACGCTTTGCGACCGATGGCATCTAGATCATTATCAGCAGCCCAGGTCTTGTATGCCTTGTGTAACGCATCAACGCCTACCTTGCTGTTGGGTTCCATAACACAACACTCGCCTAAAAATCGTGCTACAGGGTCCATCTCTAACCTGTGGTCCTCAAGGGCATTTACTACTATAGCAGGAGGTTTCAGCCCTTCCTGCTGCCATAACAGACATCCCCTGATGGCCCAATTCAGGATACCAGATGCTTCTTGCTTCAGTTTGTCCAGGAGGTCTTTATCTTGCTCCTCCTTTGATATGGTAACAGCAAATGGTATCAGGTGGATTCGATTCATTAGGGCAACATCCGTAACATTAAACCTAGGAATCTGATTAGTCAGCAGGAATATTTTGAACGTCGGGTAGAAGTCGATCGGTTCCTTGAACTTGAAGCAAGCCGTGTATTTGTCCCCTCCAGTCAACCTCTTGATTTTCGACTCAGCAAGGGCGAACTGCTTTTCCGCCTCGGAGGCCATTACTAACCTTGCCCCTTTAAGCCTCATCACGTCGCTGCTGGCTGCACCAGGCAAGCTTACTATGAATGTTTCCATCATTGTCGATCCGGCATAGTCCCCCAACAGGCTCATAACTGCATTGATGAAGAGGGTCTTGCCATTGTCGCCGCTACCATGCAAGACAAAGAAGCATTTCTCCCTCGTTTCTCCGGTAAGAGAATAGCCAATGACCTTCTGTATGTACCGGAGCAGGTCACGATCACCAGCGAAGAGGGTATTTATGGTAGCTTCCCACAATGGACACTCCGCCTCGGGTGAATACTCTACCGGGGCTATTTTCGTCATGTAGTGAATTGGGCTGTGCTCCAACAGTGAACCAGTCTTGAGGTCAACAATCCCGTTCTGGACGTTGAGCAGCCAAGGGTTGGAGTCGAGAACGTCTTGGCTAATCGGTAGACGGGGCTGAGTTAAGGCAAGCATATTGGTAAGCTTATTCCGCTGAAGGCTCTTTTTGGCCCAGTCGTTTAATTCCCTTGCCTCATTGATGTCCTTCTCGGCGGCTGCTTCTTGGGATATACTCCTTGCGGTTTCCAGGGCAAGGAGCAACACCTTCTGAGATTCATCTAGCCTCCAGAGCTTCCCCGTCCAGAGATACCAGGACTTCATCTTACTGCAATACTTGGCGACGTCCCCATATAGGGTGACGAATCTTTCGACATTACCGATGTCTGTGGTCTTTTCCATGCCTTCACCTCAGTAACGCCGTATCGCGCTCAGTGGACTGATGAAGCTTCAGAAAGCGAACACGAGGGAGGTGGTGGCAGGCAATGTACTTCTTAATCTCCTTGCACCTGACAGATCGGGTGTTGTTAAAGATGAGTTGAAAAACCCCTTCGATGGAGAGGACGTGAACCCTCCTCCTCGTTGTCCATTCAGGGACATACACCTTGTCTCTGTTCTCAAGGTCAACCCTGTACGCGCCATCGACCCCATGGATCGCAACAGTTACGTTTTTGATGCCCAAGATACCGCAGATGTCATGAGCCATGTGCATAACCCGCCCATCATGCTCTACGGTCCTTACCCGTGCCCATGTTTCCCCGAATATTTTTCCCAACGTAACGTTTATTTCAAGACCGGTCGTCATATCGAAACTCCTATTTCTGATTAGAGGTTGAGAACTAGACATAGGGGACCATTGCGGTCCCCTTGCTATTCAGATGGTTATTCACTGCCCCTGCTTATCGGTTAAGGTGGCCAGTTTGGCCTGTAGCATTTCCTCAATGATCTGCTCGGTGATCTTTGTGCCATCCTTCTTGAGTTGCTTGGTGATAAGCCTTTTTTCCTGGGCAATGAACCTGCTCCATGCCTCCGCCTTGCCTTCCTCTTCCGTCGGCAGAATGGCTGGTTTACCTTCCCTGCTTGATTTTATGGCCGCCTCGGTGGTCAGATCATCCATGGCATGATTAAAGAACTGCTGCAAAGACTTGTCATCGAAAACCGGTACAACCAAGGCATCCTCAAGAGCCTTGACCCTGCTCTCCTTCAACCAGAACCTCGGATTTGCAAGAGTATCCAGGAATTTGGACTTCATGTTCGCTTGCCTCGCCAGATCAACATTCCCGGCAGGCTCTGCCGATTGGGGAGGGGCTATTACGATTACCTCCTGGGCAACGGCCACTTCACCTTGCACCTCGGCCTGAACCTGAATCAGCTGCTCCGCTCCAGCCACTACCTCAGTTGCCACCGTGTACTTATGCACTTCTGTTTCCATGTCTTTCTCCTTTTGGTATTGATGTGATTTGCGGCTCGTGCCGCTTTAGGTGGTCAGGAACATACCGGAGTTAACAGGGGATTTCAGAAGACAAGGTGGGTAAAGGTGGTGCAAGGTGGGGTGAGTATTTTGCAAAGGTGGTGTAGGGTGGAGGTAGGTGGAAAGCTGGAAAGATACCGGCATGCAGATCTGATATAAAAAACGGGAAGGCCACAAGAGACCTCCCCGCTAACTACCAAGACACTAACCTTTTATCAGACTTCTTCTGCTTTAAATTTTTTATAAAGGCGCCTACAAGCACCGGAAATCCCTTTTAGATGCTCAGTTGGCAATGCCTCAAGCTCAAAGTTTATTAGTTTCTGCTCAAGTTCCTTGACATTTGCTAACTCGCCTTTACTACGAATCAATCCGGCCGCAACAGATGCATCAATGATAGATGCAAGGGTGTCCTCATTTATATCCGGTTTAACTGATCTATCCGTGTAACTTTTGTATTCTTCCGGCAGGGAATTGTATATTCTCTCCACTAAGCGCATAGGAATACCATCGAATGCCTTGTTATAAGCTTCTCGGAAAATAGGTGCATTGGCAGGCTTAGGTAAGTTATTCTCATAAAACAACAAACCTATCCTGGTTGCTATTCCAATTGTTTTATTTAATTTTTTCACTTCTTCCTGCAACATCCCATAGTATTTTTTAATATCATCGAACTTTTCTTTTGACAAATCTTCTAACTCAACACCTTTGTATATCGGATACTTAACTTCTTCAACGTCATATACTATGTCAGATTCAGTATGCGTATGCAAATCTCTACGTTTATCAAACTTCCCCCCAAGATCTAAAAGTATGTTTATAAACTCTATTGGTATATCAATGTTGTTTTTCAAAGCCCATACCACAAAGTATATGGGATTGATTTTGGATTTGTGTATATTTATTTCGTCACACTGTTTATCATTCTCACAATCATAAACAGTTTCAGCTAGTAGCAACTCTTTGGCTTTGATACCTGTTTGAATTATATGATAAATGTTATCTCCTACAGTTACACGTTCAGCCTCTGCTTCTTGTTCTGTCTTGTAAGACTTGTGTCTTAAATAGTAAAAAGCAAGATAAACCAGCGCCTCATTAATAGTCCAATAGGCTTTTTTCACTATTAAGTCATAGTTTGGTTGTGTATATGCTAGTTTTTCAGTGCTGTCCATTATCACCACCTAGTGCCTGATTGAACATCAGTAAGCATGAAACATGCTGTCGAGTTAAGGCATGGGATTCACAATCCCTTGCGCTATTCAAAATGATTGAGTTATTTAAGCACTTACAACCGCAAACCTGAAAGTGTTGCATATTCTGCGGCAAAACGCTTAACTTCTATCATACAATTCCCCTTGCAACAACAGATACTTGAGTCTTTTAGGCTCGGATCACGAAAGATCGTTTTGTGCCTTTTACAAAATGATCTTGAGTGACCGAAACGGTTTCTGTTCACCTGAACACTTGGCCACTCATGCCGCAAAAGGTACCCCGGGGTCGGTTATCTTTTACTTTCCGAAGCCCCATATCCCTTGACTCTCCTGGTACTATATTATGCATTCTATTTCCCAGTGGGAATTTGCCTTTCATACTCTCTGCTTCCTTGCTAGCAACACGATGACAGCACTCCTCCCCTTGCCCCCACCGATGAAGTAAAAGCTCTCTTACGAGAGTTGGCAGACGTTCCCTTTGGTACTACCGACAAGGCGCGGTAATTACCTCATACATGGCGATGCATTCGTCAACTATTATCACCCTGTAAAGTTGACATTTATCCAAGACTTTCAATGCTTTAGTCACGTGAGCATCTTAGCTGTATTGAGCATCACTTCTCCAAACACCTCTACCCCTTCCAGGGTCTAATCTCGACGCCGTAATCTATGAGATTCAATGCCTCTAACAACACTTTGGGTTGATACCTCTTACCATACCGGCTCATCGTCATTGCATGGCTACCGTGGCTGTGCCCTACCAACTCTGCGATTACTGTATCCTGGACCCCAGCCTGCTTCAGGGTATCTGTCACAAGATGTCGAAACGAGTGGAAGACCTTCTTGGCATCATCCGTTACATACTCCCTGTTAAACCGCTGATACCACTTCCCAAATCCGTTACTGTAGCCGTGGATGTCCATCCAGGTAAGGTTCATCCATAGTCTTGGAGCCTTAGACCGTCGCAACTTTTCGACGTATTCCAGCATCCCGAGCTTTAGTAGCTTCGGGTGCATAGGGACCATCCTTTCACTGGCTTGGTTCTTAAGCCTTTTGTCCTTGGTGTCGTTGACGCTAAAGCACCATACGCCATCAACATCTTGAACGTCCGCTACGTATAACTGGCAGATTTCATTTAAGCGCATACCTGAGTAGCAGGCTATCAAGGGTATCCAGTACCGCTCAGGTGTGGTTTGGTCGAAAGGCAGGTTAGCAACTATTCTTTTCAGGTCCTCTACGCTGTAGGTGCTCCGGTCCTCGTCTGCTCGTTTCTTCTCCGACAGTTTCAATCCGGTAGCATTGTTTACTGGGACTATGCCCTCATCTGTGCAATATCGGAGCAATGCCGCCATCCCGCCTATATGCTTGTTGACAGACTTGGTGCTCATGGGGGTGATATCTGACATCTCAAGCAACTGCTGAATTGTCTGGTCTGGGTACCGCTTGTACCGATTTGCAGGGAGCCGCATTAGCTTTGATCTTAGGTCAAGCATCGTCTGCTTCGTTATTGTCGTTACGTCGATATCCATCTGGATATCCAGCAAGAGCTTGAATACCCCATCCATTTCCATTTTGGTCTTAGGTGTCCACTCTGACTGCTTCTCCAGCATGTACTGCTCGATTATCTTGGATAGGCAAGGACCTGCGGGTTTGCCCAAGGCCTGTGTGTATGCTGCTATCGGCTGTTTGGTGGGAGATACTTCTTTGACTAGCTCCTTAGCCATGGCCTCATCGAGAATACCCGTACGCAAGAGGGTGAAAACTCGCTTTACCGCATACTCAAGGTTGACCAACATGGTCTTGGCTACAGATAGGTCCCTAGTCTTTAAGGACTTCGTGATAAACTTGGTGGGGAAATGTGGCTGCAGGTCTACCGGCACCTTCATTCTGTAGTAGAAGAAGCCTTCACGGCATATTATGTGGGTTGGATATGACAAAACCTCTTACCTCCGTGTAACCACTTGTGTACACAGGAGTAAAAGGTCTTGTTTTTCTCTAGCAATTCTAGCTAGTTAGAGTATTGGCTGGGGCGCCAGGGATCGAACCTGGGAATGACGGGATCAAAACCCGTTGCCTTACCGCTTGGCGACGCCCCAATATTCGGTTTTGCTAAATCGTTTTCACAGCTACGGAGAACCAACCTTGTGCCGCGGCTATCTCCGTCGCGGCCTTCTGGGCGATCGCTTCTTCTTCGAAGATTCCGAAGACAGTGGCGCCGCTTCCCGACATGAGGGAACCGGCCGCTCCGGCTTCAAGCAGCATCGCCTTCAATTCGTTCAGAACGGGATGCTTACCGCAGGTGACCGGCTCAAGGTCGTTGGAAAGAAGCTCGGCAACTTCTGCGGCGCTGCTGTATGAACCGCGGATTATAAAGTCGGCCTGCTTTGTTGTCAACCTCAAATTTTGGTACACCCAAGCGGTAGGAACATGGATTCCTGGATTCACCAGCACCACCCAGAGAGCAGGCATGGACTCCATCGCGGTCAGCTTTTCCCCGACCCCTTCGGCGAGCGCTGTTTTCTTGAAAATGAAGAACGGGACGTCGGCCCCAAGCTTCACGCCGATCTCCATCAGGCGCTCGTCGGAAAGATTGAGGTCGAGCAGGTCGTTCACCCCCATGAGTACGGTGGCGGCATCGCTGCTTCCCCCTCCCAGTCCGGCCGCAACGGGAATCCGCTTGTTGATGGCAATGTCAATCCCCACGGCCTTATCGGAGAGCTGCAAAAGCGCATCGGCCGCGCGCCAGGCTATATTGCCCGGACCGTCAGGAACCCCTTTCTTGCCGCAGGTAACGCGTATCCCCGGCACATCGTTGAGGGAGATGATGACCTCGTCGCACAGGTCGACCCGCTGCATCACCATGCGCAGATCGTGGTATCCGTCCGGCCGCTTCCCCAGCACGTCCAGCCGGTAGTTCACCTTGGCTGGTGCCAACAGGTGCAGTTTTGCCACAGGAATACTCCTTCACCCAGTACGGGTTTGTCTTTAGTGGTCCTTCATAACCTCGCTCAGCACGCAGGTCGCGTAGGCGCCGCGCGGCAGCGAGAAGTCGAACAGCAGATCTTTTCCTTCCTCACGCACCGAAGCCGAGGAGAGCGGTACCCTGAGTGGGCGACGCTCACCTTCCATGCGCAGGCCGCCGGATAGGTTGAAGCTCTCCGGAGTGAGACCCTCCCCCGCCAGGATCCGGGCTTCGAGGTCCCCCTGGAGTCCCTGCGCCTCCATCATGGTGCACCCGAACATGGGGCCGGTGGGGGAGATCTCGAAAGAGAGTGCGCGCGGCGCCTCGACAGCGGCATCCTGAACGAGGAAGCAGGCACCGTTTTCGTGCTTGAAAGCGACGTCCCCCACCTCGACCCGGTCGAAGGTCTCGAGCCGCTGTTCCAAAACTGCGTCGAACAGCGAGGACTGGAAGGCGGAGAGGTAAAGACGCTTCATGCGCGGCTGCACCGCATGGAAAGCCCGTTCAAAGGCGTCCGGGCGCTGCAGCAGACGTGAGAGGAGCTCCCGCTCAACGCGGAAGTGGCCGGGGTAGAGCGCGAGGCTCCCGGCCAGGTCGCCGGCACGGTAGGCGCTTATCGCCTCGCGCCAACGCTCGTCGCTCACCTGTTCAGGGTCCCCGATCAGGATGTCGATGGCGGCCTTGAAATCTCGCCGCAGCATGGCGGCGCCGATGTCATGGGTGTTTCCCTGCACGCCGTAGCGTTGTGCGCCGAAACGGTTGGGAACCCCGCGCCCGACAAGCACCTTCAAGGCTGCCTCGGCGTTTGTCAGCGCCCCCAGGGCCACGTCGCGTACCCTTATTTCGAACCGGTTCCCCTTCAGGTGCCCAAGGCGCAACTTGTTGCCGTGTTTCACCGCAGCGAGCACCTTGATACCGGGGATGTCGAGGGCGAGAACCTTCTCCGGGGCGACGCGCGGGATGGAGATGGCCTGCCTGGTTATGCCTACGGCGTCCTTCATGCCGGCGTAGCCGATGTCGCGTTCCTGCACGCCGAGGGCCTTCGAGAGGCGGCGCACGGCCTCGAGGGTGGTGATGCCACGCTTTTCAACGGTGGCGAAGCAGTGTTCCCCCTGCCCGCTCGGCTGATAGGCCGGGACCTCCTCCACGATGAAGTCTTCCGGGCTGTTCTTGATGATGCCGCCCGTTCCCGGCACCTCTGCGGTCAGATATCTCTGCACTACCCCTCCGTCCAGCGTTTTATCAACCGCAGCATCATACCCAGTAGAGATACCTGTTTCAACTGCTTTCGTAGCACTCGGTTCGTGAAGCGAGCGCCGGCGCCTCCAAGGTGCGACTTTATCGAGAATAACTACCAGGCTGCGGTGGAAGCAATAAGCCACACCCGGAGTCGGTAAAAAGGTCGAGCAAACGTTTTACCCGCTGATATACTTGTGACGCATATCTCTTATATCTCATTCAAAGGGGAATGAAGCATGAGCAGCAAGGCCAATGCCAGAACGATCAGGGCCAATGAGCTTATTGAGAACCGCAAATGGCTCAAAGAGCAGATCACACCATTCTTCTTCAACTCGATGCAGGACGAGCCTGAGGCGCTGGAGCTCCTTGAGCGTGAGCTCCGTTCCCTGAAAACCAACCGGCGCCTGATCCTGGCCGACCGTGACAAGAGCCTGATTCTTGCCCGGGTCAACGAGCCGGGGTCGCTCTACGACTCGCTGCGTCATTTCCAGGACCGGGAGATCTCCTATGCCATGATCACCCACTCCGACGGCCCGATGCCCGAGATGACGCAGGCGCTCGAGATCCAGCGTTTCGAGTTCGACCGCAAGGCGAACGACGACATCAAGGCGTGGCGAGAGGTGCAGCTTCCCCCGTCCCTCACCCGCAAGGTGGCGGCACAACTGCGCCGCAGCTATCCCGAGTTCGACATGAAGGAGTTCGACCGGCTCCTGAAGATACTCTGGCTAAACAACGAGAACTACGTGAGGATATCTTCTCCCCTGCGCGTGGCCCAGGTGCTGCAATTACAGCAAAAGGCGACCAGAAGCGGTGGCCTGTACCTGTACGTCGAGTCGACCCCGGACGTGAAGATATCGCGGGTGCACTTCGCGGTGGCGAACCCGCCCCAGAAGGAATTCCTCCTGCAGCTCATGGAGGTGTTCAACCGGCTCGACCTTGGTGTGAACCGCGCCTACTGCCTCACCATATCGAACGGCGTCCACCCCTATTTCCTGGGAACCTTCCTCGTGAACCGGCGCTCCGGTGAGACCCTGGAGCCGGGATCGGAGCTTTTTCGCAAGCTGCAGCAGGAGCTTTACAACACCCAGATCGTCTCGACGAAGAGCTACACCTACCGCGAGTTCGTGACCGCGGGGCTCATGACCGGCGAGGAAGCCTCCCTCGTCAACGCCTTCATCGCCTTTTGCCACACGAACCTCGCCCACAACCAGCCGGACCGTTTTGGCCTGGACGACGTGCAGAGCGCCTTCCATGCGCACCCGGAGATGTCGCTGCAAATGGTGAAGCTCTTCAAGGCCCGTTTCGACCCGGCCATCACAGAGAGCAGCCAGATCTACGGCTCCACGCTCCAGGAGACACTGCAGGCGGTGAACGATTACAACACCGGGCATCGCTACCTGGACGAGGTGCGGCGCGCCATCTATCGCTGCTGCCTCATCTTCATCACCCACACGCTGAAGACCAACTTCTTCGTCCTCGAGAAGCAGGCGATCGCCTTCCGCCTCTCCCCCACCTACCTGACCGAGCTCGGGGCGGCCTTCACCGGCGACCTGCCGCAGGCGACCCCATTCCGGGTGACCTTCTTCTTCAGCCGCTATGGTTTCGGCTACCACATAGGCTTCTCCGACATCGCCCGCGGCGGCTGGCGCACGGTCATCGCTAGAAACGGCGACGATTTCATCACCAACGCGAACACCATATTCCGCGAGAACTTCGTCCTCGCCCACACCCAGCACCTAAAGAACAAGGACATCTACGAAGGGGGATCGAAACTCGTCCTCATCCTCGACGCCTCCGACCTCCAGAGGGGAAGCGAGCGCCAGATGGAGACGTGGCGTCTTTACAAGCTGCAGCACGGCGTGACCCACGCCTTCCTGGACATCTTCGTAACCGACCACGGGATCGCCCGCTCCCCTGCGGTGGTCGACTACTACCGCGAGGACGAGCCGATCGAACTGGGCCCGGATGAGAACATGCACGACTCCATGATCGAGAACATCGCCCGCCTGTCCAAGCGGCGCGGCTACATCCTCGGGATCGGCATCATGTCGAGCAAGGAGGTCGGGATAAACCACAAGGAATACGGCGTCACGTCAACCGGTGTGGTGAAGTTCGCCGAGATTACCATGGCGGAGCTCGGCACCGACATCTATCGCGACCGTTTCAGCGTGAAGTTCACCGGCGGCCCGAACGGCGACGTGGCGGGAAACGCCATGCGCATCATGCTGGAGCGCACACCCAACGTGGCTATAAAGCTCATCCTGGACGGCACCGCCGCCCTGTGCGATCCCGACGGCGCGGACCGCCATGAGCTCTCGCGGATCCTTTTGAAGCAGGACCTGGACGCCTTTGATCCGCAGGCGCTGCACCCGGGCGGCTTCCTGCTCTACCGAAGCGGCAGCCGGCGCGAAGGTTTGCGCGAGCTTTACCGCAAGGTTTCGCAGACAAACGACGGGCTGCGCGAGGAGTGGATCTCAACCGACGAGTTCTCGAGGGTGTACGCAAGCCTCCCCTTCACCGTGAAGACCGACCTCTTCATCCCGGCGGGGGGACGTCCCGAAACCATCGACAAGGACAACTGGCAGAACTACTTCCTGCCGAGCGGCGCCCCGTCAGCTGGGGCCATCGTCGAGGGAGCCAACTCGTTCATCACCCCCGAGGCGCGCGTTCAGTTGCAGAAGAAGGGGGTCATCATCATGCGCGACGCCTCCGCCAACAAGTGCGGGGTGATCTCGTCCTCCTACGAGATCATCGCTAACCTGCTTTTGAGCGAGGCCGAGTTCCTGGCACACAAGGAGCGTTACGTGCAGGACGTCCTGGAGATCCTCGAGCAGCGGGCGGCGGACGAGGCGAAGCTGATCCTCAAGCGGCACCGCGAGCAGCCCGGGCTTTTGTGCACCGAGATCTCCGACGCGCTAAGCGGCGAGATAAACGAGCATTACGCCACCATCTACCGTTTCTTCCAGAAGCGCCCGCAGCTTTGCATGCAGCCCATCTACAAAAAGGCGATCCTCTCCCACCTCCCCAGGATGCTCCGGGAGGAACCTAGGTACGCGAAGAGGATCTCGCGCCTGCCGCAGAAGTACCTGTTCGCCATCTTAGCCGCCGAGATCGGCTCGTCGCTTGTCTACCACGGCGACCGCGAGGCGGATTTCGAAGCAACGCTAAAGGGGCACCTGGCGCGGATGGTAGGGTAGGAGCTTTGATGCATTAAATACGAAGAGGGGGGCCCTGTTGCTGGGTCCCCCTCTTCGCGTTCTGAGCAGGCGTACTACTTGACCTTGTAGTGCATGAAGTAGATCTGCTTCCCCTCGGCCATGAATTTACGCATGTATTTGGAGAGGTGGTACTCGGGGAACTCGTGGCGGTAGAGATCGGGGGCGAACTGGTTCTCAAGCGCGGCGATCTCCGGGAGCGCGTTGGCGACGTCGAGGCCATAGTCGTCGAAGTCGGTGGCGAAGTAGAAGTCGGCTCCCGGCACCATGTAGTCGAGCAGGAATTCGATGAACTCGCGGTTCACCAGGCGCCGCTTGCGGTGGCGCTTCTTGGGCCAGGGATCGGGGCAGTTGATGTAGACCGCGGAGAGACTCCCCTTGGGGATGCGCTCGGTGACGAAGGCACGGGCCTCGTCACGCACCACGCGTACGTTGGTGACCCCGTGGCGGTCCATGCGGCGGCAGGTCTTGTCGCACCCCTTGTTGTAGAAATCGATGGCAATGAAGTTGGTGTCGGGCTTATCCAGCGCGGTCTTCAGCATGAAGTCCCCCACGCCGCAGCCGATTTCCAGGGCCAGCTTGTTGTCGTTGCCGAAGATGCCCGGCCAGTTGGGCGGGTTCGGGAGATCTTCGAGTTTCAGGTAGTTGGGGGAGTCGATGTGGATGAAGGATTGCGTCATCGGTACCTCTTGCGTATTTTGTCGCCGGGAACATAGCACAAAAAGCGCTGTCACGCAAAGACGCAAAGGTGCAAAGACAACCATAGGGAAAGGCCGGCATGTTTTTCCTACCTCGCGTGGCACACAATCAGGTTAGGCTCAGCGTCCCACTGCAAGCCAAACCCGGTCTCTCACAGTTTTCCGACGCTTTCCTTGCCATTTTTTCCACGGCATGTTAATTATATGCGGTTGAAATAAGGCAAAAAAAGGAAAACAACAGCATGAAATTTACCGAGCTGCACCTGCCGGAAGTGGTCCTGAAGGGGATCGAGGAGACCGGCTTCACAGACTGCACACCGATCCAGGAAAAGGCGCTGCCGCTTGCCCTCTCGGGCAAGGACGTAGCGGGACAGGCCCAGACGGGCACCGGCAAGACCGCCACCTTCCTCATCTCCATCTTCACCCGCCTGCTAAACCAGCAGAAAACCGGCGCCGAGCATCATCCCCGCGCCCTGATCCTCGCCCCCACCCGCGAACTGGTTGTGCAGATCGAAAAGGACGCCCAGACGCTGGGTAAGCACACCGGCTTCAACATCCAGGCGATCTACGGCGGCGTCGACTACATGAAGCAGCGCGACGCGCTGAAGGCCGGCGCCGACATCGTCATCGGCACGCCGGGCCGCCTCATCGACTACCTGAAGCAGAAGGTCTACTCCCTGAAGGACGTCGAGGCGCTCGTCATCGACGAGGCGGATCGCATGTTCGACATGGGGTTCATCGCGGACCTCCGCTTCATCCTTAGAAGGCTCCCCTCCTACGACAAGCGCCAGAACCTCCTCTTTTCCGCGACGCTCAACACCCGCGTGATGGAACTTGCCTACGAGTTCATGAACATGCCGGAGAAGGTCTCTGTGACCCCCGAGCAGATGACCGCCGAGCGCGTCGAGCAGGTGCTCTATCACGTATCCCGCAAGGAAAAGTTCCCGCTGCTTCTGGGGCTGCTCAGGAAGAAGGGGATGGACCGGACCATGATCTTCGTGAACACGAAGCGCGAAGCCGAGTACCTGCAGGATCGCCTCAACGCCAACGAGTTCCCCTGCCGGGTCATCTCGGGAGACGTCGAACAGCGAAAGCGCATGAAGATCCTTTCCGACTTCAAGGCGGGCCTCCTCCCGATCATGATCGCCACCGACGTCGCCTCCCGCGGCATCCACATCGAAGGTGTCTCCCACGTCATCAACTACGACCTGCCGCAGGACTGCGAGGACTACGTGCACCGCATCGGGCGCACCGCACGCGCAGGCGCCGAGGGGATGGCCATTTCGCTGGCGGACGAGGACGGCGCCTTCTTCATCGAGGCGATCCAGGAGTTCATCAAGCAGAAGATCCCCACCGAGTGGGCCGAGGACGACATGTTCGTCCACGACTACAAGAGGACGGCCAGGCCTCCGCGCCGCACCGATGACAAGCCCGGCGGCCGTGGCGGCAAGTCCGGCGAGCGCGGGGGTAAGCCCGGGCGCGGAGAGTCCCGCGGCAGGGGCAGGTCCGGTTCCGACAAGGAGAAACCGGAGCAGAAGGTGGCCAAGCCCGCCGCGGAGGAGAAAGCGCCGTCAGGTGAGGCAGCCGTTACGGGGGATGCAGCGGCGAAAAAGAAGCGCCGTCGCCGCAAGCCGAAGGCGAAGACCACGGAACAGCAGCCCGAGCAGCCGTGACCGGAAAGGGACGTCCGCCGCGCAAATACTCCCAGGCAGGAAGGGTCCACGACGTGATCCGGCTCATCGAGGCGCGCCACGGCATCTCCGTCGCCGAACTCGCCGAGGAGGCCGGCGTCAACAAGCGCACCATCCACCGCGATCTGGTCGCCATACAGGAGGCGGGCTATCCGCTCATCTCCGACTGGCAGGACGGCGAGAAGGTGTACCGGTTCCTGACCCGCTTCAAGGACGTCCCCCCGATCAGCTTCACGCTCCAGGAGCTGATGACCCTGTCCCTGCTCCGCTCACAACTAGACCCATTGAAGGGAACCCCCTTCATGGAAGACATGCAGAGCGTCTTCGGCAAGGTGAACTCGGTGCTGCCGCCGCGCCTTGCCGCCCACATGGAACGCATCGCCGAGGTCTCGCTCCCCCTTTTACAGGGGAAGCGGGACTACTCGCGCTGCGCCCACCACCTAAGAGAGATCCGCAACGCCCTCCTCTACCAGCAGAGCATCGTCATCTCCTACCGCTCCCCCGGTCGCGCCGAGCCTTCCGACTACAAGGTCGATCCGTACACCCTGCTCTTCCAGAAGGGGGGCATCTATCTTATGGGGTACGCGCAGCAGCGCGATGCGCTGCGCACCTTCGCCATCGAGCGCATCTGCGGCGTCGAAACGCTGAAGGAGCGCTTCGAGATCCCGGAGGGGTACCGCCCCGGACAGGCGCTTGGCGAGGCCTTCGGCATCGTGGCAGAGTCTCCCATGGACGTGGTGGTCCGCTTCTCCGCCTCCATCGCCCACGCGATAAAGGACCGCATCTGGCACTCCTCGCAGAAGATCGATGAGCAGGCGGACGGATCGATCCTCCTTAGCTTTCATGCCGGCGGCAAGATGGAGATTCTCTCCTGGCTTCTCTCTTACGGCGCGCACGCCGAACTCATCTCACCTGCCGAACTTCGGGAAGAGCTGGCAGGCATGGCGCAAGCCACCGCCCTCCTCTACCGCGGTGCCTGATTCACCCCCTCCCCCTCCCGCGTTGACAAGCATTTTCGTTCCGTATATAAAAAGACCTTCAGATTCAGGAGGGCTTTTGATGGCTGACGCCGCTGCAACGACCAAACTCGCCGAACTCATCCTCAAACGTATCCGCACCCGCGGTGACATCACCTTCGCTTCATTCATGGAGTCCGCTCTTTACGAGCCGGACCTCGGCTACTACACCTCGCCGGGACGCAAGGTGGGCGCCGAGGGGGACTTCTACACCAGCATGAACGTCCACAGCGCCTTCGGCCGCCTCATCGCGCGCGAGATCGGAAGGTTCTTCGAACTGCTCGGCACCCCCGCCTCCTTCACCGTGGCCGAGGCGGGCGCCGGCGGGGGGCAACTGGCCCAGGACATCCTCGACGCCGCCGCCGAGGAAAACCCGGCACTCTACGCCGCACTGACCTACCGCCTCATCGAGAAGGAGCCTTCCCTCAAGGAGGCACAGGCCTCGCGTCTTGAGCGCCATGCGGAGCATCTCGCCTGGAGCACCCCGGAGGAGCTTGCTAAGGGCGAGCTTTCCTTCACCGGTTGCATCATCTCCAACGAGCTCTTCGACGCCATGCCGGTGCACCTCGTCGAGATGACGGAGTCGGGCCTCAAGGAGATCTTCGTTTCGGCCGACGGGGAGGGGTTCCGCGAAAAGCTCCTCGCACCGTCCACCGCCGAACTGGAAAACTACCTGCGGCGGTTCGAAGTGAGGCTCATGCCTGGACAGCGGGCCGAGATTAACCTTGCCGCGCCCGCCTGGATCGCCTCCGCCGCGAAGGCACTGGAACGCGGCTTCGTGCTCACCGTCGACTACGGCTATCTAGCCGAAGAACTCTACACGCCGCAGCGGCGTAACGGCACCCTGCTCTGCTACTACAAGCACTCCACCAACGAGGACCCGTACCGCCAGGTCGGCGAGCAGGACATCACCACCCACATCAACTTCAGCGCCCTCATCGAGGCGGGGAACGAGGCGGGTCTTGCAAGCGCCTGGTACGGCGAACAGTACCGCTTCCTGCTCGGCGTCGGGCTCATCGAGGAGCTGATGAAACTCGAGGCCAAGGCGAAGGACGAGCAGGAAAGCCTGAAGCACCGTCTCGCCATCAAGAAACTCATGCTCCCGGAGGGGGGGATGGGAGATACCTTCAAGGTCCTCATCCAGGCAAAGGGGGTTGAGAAGCCGCAGCTTCTTTGCATGAGGAAATGGGGCATGGGGCTGTGACCACCGCGCTCAAGGCGATCGTCTTCGACCTCGACGGGACCCTGTACCAGGAGGAGCGCCTGGGTGAGCAGGTGAACCAAAGCGCCATCAACTACGTGGCCGACCTCAAGGGAGTCCCGCCCGAAGAGGCGGAAAAGCTGCTGCAGCAGACACGCGAGCAGGACCAGGAAGGCGGCACCCTGAGCCGCGCCGTGGTCGCCCTCGGGGGGACCTTGAAGGAGCTGCACCGCCGCTTCGCCGCCAATTGCACACCGGAAACGCTGCTAAAGCCCGACCCGCGCGTACAGGAACTTTTGCGCGCACTCAAAAAGCGTTACCGGCTGCACCTCTACACCAACAACAACCGTGACCTTTCCGGGCGCATCATGGAACGGATCGGCATCACCGGCCTGATGGACCGGGTCTTCACCATCGAGGATTACTGGATCCCGAAGCCGGACCGCGCCATCATCACCGACATCCTTTCCCAAATCGGCTGCCTTCCTTCCGAGACGCTCTTTGTCGGTGACCGCTATGACGTCGATCTTGCCGTCCCCAAGACATTAGGGTGCGCCGTCCTTGAAACAAGAACCACAGAAGAGCTGCTGACACTGGCAGATCTGGTACACTGATACACCAGACTGCGAGACAGGGACGCACCTATGTCACCTGTGCTCCATCGAACAAGGAGCTGTTCATGGCAAACCGCATCGAAAAGGACACCATGGGGACGGTAGAGGTCCCCGAAGGCGCCTATTACGGCGCACAGACACAGAGGGCGATCAACAACTTCCCCATCTCCGGGCTGAAGCCGCACCGGGCGCTGGTCCGCGCGACCATCAGGATCAAGAAGTGCGCGGCGCAGGCCAACATGACCACGGGGAGGCTTGACCGCGAGCTCGGCGAGGCCATCGTAAAGGCGGCCGACGAGGCGCTTTCGGGCGCGCTTACGGACCAGTTCGTCGTCGACCCCTTCCAGGCCGGCGCGGGCACCTCGCACAACATGAACGTGAACGAGGTACTGGCAAACCGGGCGAACGAAATCCTGGGAGGAAAGCTCGGCGAGTACGGCAGGGTGAACGCGAACGACCACGTCAACATGGCGCAGTCCACCAACGACGTGTTCCCGACGGCAATGCGTCTGGCCGCCCTTGAACTTGCCCAGGAGCTGGACGGCGAGCTGAGACACCTCTCCGAGGCACTCTCACGCAAGGGGATGGAATTCGATCACATCCTGAAGTCGGGACGCACCCACCTGCAAGACGCAGTACCGATCCGCCTCGGGCAGGAGTTTTCGGCCTGGGGCATCGCCGTCGAGAACAACCGCGCCGGGATAGAGCGTGCCTTCCCCGGCTTAAGGGAGCTCGGCATCGGCGGCACCGCGGTCGGCACCGGCCTGAACGCGGAAGAGGCCTTCATCGACCTGATCGTCGAGGGGCTCGCGCGCGAAACCGGCGAAGAGCTCACACGAGGCGAGAGTCTCGTTGAGCGGATGCAGAACATGGACCCGTTCGTGGCGCTTTCTTCCAGCGTGAAGGGGGCCGCGGTGAACGTGATCAAACTCGCCAACGACCTGAGGCTTCTCTCCTCGGGGCCGCGCACCGGTCTTGCCGAGATCAACCTCCCGGCCATGCAGCCCGGTTCCTCGATCATGCCGGGCAAGGTAAACCCCGTGCTCCCCGAGGTGACCAACATGGTCTGCTTCCAGGTGATGGGATGCGACCTGACCGTATCCCTCGCAGCGCAGGCCGGACAGCTGGAACTGAACGTGATGATGCCTGTGATCGCTTTCAACACGCTCTTCTCCATGGAGATCTTCAAAAACTGCCTGCGCCAGCTGACGACGCTTTGCATCACCGGGATCAGCGCGAACGAAGAGCGCTGCCGCAGCTACCTCGACCAGTCGGTCGGCCTCGCGACGGTGCTCGCGCCTAGCATCGGTTACGCGGCGGCGGCCGAGGTGGCCAAGGAGTCGGCCAAGACCGGTAACAGCATCCGCCAGGTGATCCTGGAGCGCGGCATCCTGACCGAGGAGGAGTTGGAAGAGGTACTCTCCCCCTACCCGCTCACCACGCCTGGCGTGCACGGCAAGGAGTAAGTACGGAGCCTAACTGGAGCTTTGCATTTATCACTAAAATCCTATAGACTCATACGTGTTGTAAACCACAGAGAAATGGAGGAGTAAATGACAGAAGAAGTCAAAGCCATTCTGGAAAACATCAGGCCGGCGCTTCAGGCGGACGGCGGCGATGTTGAACTCGTAGAAGTAACCGATGACGGCGTGGTGAAAGTGCGCCTGGTCGGCGCATGCGGCCACTGCCCTATGTCCACCATGACACTCAAGATGGGGATCGAGAGAACCATCAAGGAAAAGATCCCCGCCGTAAAAGAAGTCGTCTCCGTCTAACGGGTCTTCCCCTTAGCCGCAGCACCCGAAGCGCGGAAGTAATGCTCGACGTTATTTCCGCGCTTTTTCGCTTTCAGGTTCCCGATCTATGACCAGCGTGCGCCGCAAAAGAAAGCAGTTCCTGTTCCGGACCGCCAGGTTCTTCGATCTCTTCAGGAAGAACACAGAGGCGGTGTCATTTCTGGGCAACCGCGCCACGCTGTACCGCTACGGTTCCGAGTTCTTCCCCGCGCTATTGGAAGCGATCCCCCGGGCGAAAACGAGCATCTGCCTCGAGTTCTACGCCATAGCCGACGACGAGACCGGACGCCGTGTGGCGGACGCGCTGATCGAAGCGGCCTGGCGAGGTGTGCGGGTACATGTGCTCTACGACTACATCGGCTGCTTTGAAACACCCGCATCCTTCTTCAAGCACCTCACGAAGCGGGGTGTGCACTGTGCCCCGTTCAACCCGCCCCCATTTCGCCGCGGGATCGCCTGGTTCGACAAGCGCGATCACAGAAAGATCGTCATCATCGACGGATGGTGCGTCTTCACCGGCGGCATGAACATCGCCGACGTCTACTCGGGACTCGGCAAAAAGCAGACGAAGTGGCGCGACGTGGGGCTGAAGATCGAGGGTGAGGCGGGGATCGAACTGCTCCGGCTTTTCCGGGAGACCTGGACCGAGGAGACCGGCATCCCCCCGGTCGGCTGTGATCCGGCGCCGATGCCGGAGATAACCGGCGACGCCAAGGTCATGGTGGTGAACGGCGGACCGCATCACAAGCGGAGCTTCATCAGGAGCGCCTTCCGCGTCGCCATCGCCGGCGCATCCGAGAGCGTCACCATCGCGAGCCCCTATTTCGTACCCGGGCCTCGCGTGATGCGCTCGCTTCTGCGTGCCGCTGGGCGCGGCGTGGTTGTGAGACTGCTCCTGCCGTATAAAAACGACGTCCCCCTGGTGCGTCTGGTGAGCCGGACCTACTACGCGCAGCTTTTGAAAAACGGGGTCGAGATCCATGAACTGGACAGCGCCGTGCTGCACGCGAAGGTGCTCTTAATCGACGGCGACTGGGCCATGGTCGGTTCGGCGAACATGGATTTTAGAAGCTTCCACCGCAACTACGAGCTGAACGTGGTGGTGGACAGCCGCGATTTCGGGAGCCAAGTCGCGGAAATGCTCGAAGCCGACTTTGCAGGCACGCGCCGCATCGTGCTGCATGAACACGAGAAGCGGGGCTGGACCGTGCGGCTTCTTGAGCGGCTTTTCAGCCCGGTCGCCTGGTTTTTGTAGGCACTAAAAGGCCGGCACATCAACAAAATCTGCAAGAGGCCAAGGAGGCTGAGCGCCACAGCTCATCCCCTTGGCCTTTGCCTGTTATCTACCCGGAGTTATCTACATGATCGACAAGGACACCCTCAAGCGGCTGGAATTCGACAAGATCCTCGATACCGCCGCCGCCTTTGCCCACTGCGAAGCCTCGCACCTGGGCGTATCTTCCGTCACCCCCCTCTCCGATCGCCGCGCCATAGAGGAGCGCCTGGGACTCGTGGAGGAGATCCGCAGGCTGACCAGGCAAGGCATCTCGCTGAAGCTCTCCCCCTTCGAGGACATCACGCCGCAAGTGAAGGCGGTGCGTCCGAAAGGTGCCGTCATCGCCCCGATCGCCCTGCAGCGCTTCATCCCCACCCTGCGCGTCATGACGGCGATATCGAAGCAGCTTGCCTTCAGAAACGACGTCCCGTTCCTTTTCGCCGCGGCGGGCTCCATAAGCGGTTTCCCCGACCTTCTGGAACCCCTGGAGCATACGGTGAACGAGGATGGGGAGATCCTCGACACCGCGTCGACGCTGCTCTCCGATATCCGTTCCAAGAAGAAGGGAATCACCGCGCGCATCAAGCGGCGCCTGGAGGAGATCGTGCGGGAGCGGCACACCGCAATCTTTTTGCAGGACGACTTCATCACCCAGAGGTCCGGGCGCTGGGTCATTCCGGTGCGCATGGACTCCAAGGGGATGGTGCCGGGTGTGGTGCACGACGTCTCGAACTCGGGCGAGACCGCCTTCATGGAGCCCTTGGAGATCATCGGCCTTGCCAACGAACTCGAGAACCTGGTGGCCGACGAGCGCGCCGAGGAGATCCGCATCGTGCGCCAGATCTGCGACTGGATACGCGAGGATGCCGAGGAACTCCTCGAGCAGTTTCAGGCGCTGGTACGGCTCGATATCCTGAACTGCATCGCGACTTTGAGCGACAAATTAAGGTGCGAGACGCCGGTCATCGCCGAGACCCCGGGGATCCTGCTAAAGTCGGCGCGCCACCCGATTCTCACCCTGTTGGGAAAGGATGTGGTGCCGCTAGACTTGGAGCTCGCCTCTGACAACAGCGTCATGGTCGTCACCGGGCCGAACACGGGAGGCAAGACCATCGCCATCAAGACCGCCGGTCTTCTGAGCGTGATGGCGCTTTGCGGCATGCCGGTCCCGGCCCACCCCGGTACGGTGCTGCCGCTTGTGCAAAAGATCCTGGTCGACATCGGCGACGAGCAGTCCATCGAGGAAAGCCTTTCCACCTTCTCCGCCCACATCTCCAAGATATCGAGCATTTTACGAGGCGCCGACCGTGGCACCCTTATCCTTCTGGATGAACTTGGGACCGGCACGGAGCCGGGACAGGGTGCGGCGATCGCCTGTGCCGTGCTTAAGGAGCTGCACGACAAGGGAGCGCTCGTCGTCGCCACCACGCACCTCACCGAGATCATCGGCTTTGTGCAGCGCGAGGAAGGGATGGTGAACGCCGCCATGGCCTTCGACCGCGACCGGCTCGCGCCGCTTTACCGGCTCGTGGTGGGAGAGCCGGGCGAGTCGCACGCGCTCGAGATCGCCAGCCGCTATGGTCTCCCCGAGCGGGTTGTGGCCTTCGCCCGCGGGATGATCGGCACCATGGAGGCCGATTTCCACGCGCTGTTGCGCGACCTCAAAGGGAAACGCGAGCAGTTGGAGCTGACCCTGCGCGAGCTCGACGAGCGTGAGGAGAAAGTGGCCGCGTCCGAACGAAACCTCGTGGACCGGCGCGACGAGGCGGCGAAACTCGTGCAGGACGCCCGCGAGAAGGGGCTTCTGGAAGCACAGGAGATCATCGCAAAAGCGAGACGGGAGGTCGCCTCCCTCTTGGACCAGGCAAAAAGGGAGAAGGCGCGCGAGGCGAAGGAAAAGCTGGACCAAGCGGCGCGCGAGGTGGAGGAGGCACTCGACCGCCTCCACCCGGAGGAGAGCGTCGATCCCGATGCAATCGCGGCAGGGGACGTCCTCTTCGTGAAGCCGCTCAACTGCGACGCCACCATCCTCTCCGTAGACCGCCGCGGGGAGCGCGTGCGCGTGCGGGCCGGGAGCATGGAGCTCGACGTCGCCATGGTTTCCCTGTTAAAGCCCAAGGGAAAAGAGCCGAAGAAGGTACGGAAGCAGCGCGCCAAACAGGAAACGGAGCAGGCCGAGGCCGCAAGCAACATAAACCTCCTCGGCATGCGGGTCGAAGAGGCGATAGGCGAACTGGAGCCCTTCCTGAACCACGCCTCGCTCGAGCGGATGTCCGAGGTGCGCGTGGTGCACGGCAAGGGTACCGGCGCGCTCATGAAGGGAGTGCGGAATTTCCTTTCCGACCACCCCCTCGTCTCATCCTTCCGCACCGGCGAGCGTTTCGAGGGTGGCGACGGCGTGACCGTGGTGACGCTGCGCTAAGACGACTCAAGTAGCACCGGAGGTCCCATGATCATCTCCATCATCGCGGCCATGTCGGACAACAGGGTAATCGGCGTCGACGGAAAGCTCCCGTGGGACATCCCCGCCGACCTTGCCCGTTTCCGCAACCTGACCTTGGGGCATGCCGTCCTCATGGGGAGAAAGACCTTCGAATCGATAGGTCATCCCCTGGAGGGGCGCAGGAACATCGTAGTGAGCAGGACCATGGGGAAGACCGAAGGGGTCATCGTGGCGCGCACGCTGCAGGAGGGGATCGCCGCGGCAGATGGTGACGAGGAGCTCTTCATCTGCGGGGGTGAAGCGGTGTTCAGGGAGGCGCTCCCCCTTTGCCAGCGGATCTACCTCACCGTGGTGCACGGCCGTTACGAGGGGGACGTGAACTTCCCGCAGCCCCCCTGCTCGTTCGCCGAGCTGCACCGCGAGGATTTCACGGACGGAACACCACCGACCACCTTCCTGGTCATGGAGAAGGTGGACCGTTTCGAACCGGGGGGCGACGCCGAGGAGTTGCGCCAGAAGGGTATCGAGGCGCTGCACCGCCGGCTCTACTTCCTGGCGCGCTGCTGCTTCGGACAGGCCCAGGCGATCGAGGACTCCCCGGAAACAGCCTCCGACCTCGCCTATAGCCAGGCAAAGAGCGGAGGAGAACTCCCCGCGGCGCAAAAGCTCGCGGAAAAGGCGCTGCGCGACGACCCGGACAACCTGCGCATCCGTCTGAACCTCGGTCGCATCCAGATCCTGAACGGTGAAAAGGGACAGGGGCTCGAGACGCTGCGCAAGGGGGTGCAGATGGGGGGCGGGCAGGAATTCCTCTCCGAACTCGCCCGGTGCGGCACCCGCGGCACCCCTCCCATCAAGTCGCTCCCGAGAAGCCATCCCCTGAACCGCTACCTCGGGATTTTGATGCACAGGTTGCGCGGGCAATAGCATCCGGACTCCCCCCTCCGGGGGGAGGAGTATGAGCCCATTGACTCTCCCATGCACCGCATGTTACCTTTCCGGCGATGAAAAACACCGAGGCTGAAGGGATAGTGCTGCGCCTCACCGACTTCGGGGAGGCGGACCGCATCGTCACCCTGTTCACCCTGGAACATGGGAAGATGCAGGGGGTGGCGCGCGGAGCAAAACGGAGCAAGAAACGCTTCGCCGGCGCCCTCGAGCCGTTCGCGCACCTGAAACTCCAACTGCACACGGGAACCGGCCTCGCCACCCTCTCCAGCGCGGACATCATCGACGTCTTCTCCGGCATCCGGGCCGACCTGAATAGAATCGGCTGCGCCGCCTACGCCTGCGAACTCGTCGAACGCCTCACCCCGGAAGACGAGCCGAGCCCGCGCCTTTTCCGCCTGCTTTACTGCTACCTGGAACGACTGAACGAAGACCAGGCCTCCCCTTCGGACCGGCGCTTTTTCGCGGTGAACCTCCTCAAGATCCTCGGATACCAGCCCGATCTGCGCGTAAGGGGCGTGTCGGAAGAGACCGCCTCGCTCCTCGCCCGCGCCATGCAGACCGGCCGCTTCGGCGCCGTGATCTTTCCCGAGCCCCTCCTGCGCGAGGCGGACCTCCTCCTTAACCCCGCCATCGACCTGCACCTCGATCGGGAACTTAAATCGCTCGCCTTCCTGAAGGAGTGCGGTGTCTGAGCGCAACACGCCGTAATAGCTTGCGAAACCGCCACGACAAACCTGCCGCAAACCATTAATTTTGTTGACCCAAGCGTCGCTAACAGGTAGTATTCCGCCTTTGGGCCTAACCGGCTCCGGCGCCCCCGTCCGGCCCTGCCGCCCGGGACGCACCGCTTTTGCTTTTTGTTTTTGAGGACCTGCATGAACCAAGCTGACATGAGAAAACTGCCGCCCCAGAGCATCGAAGCCGAGATGTCCATCCTGGGCGGCATCCTGGTGGACAACGAGGCTATAAACCGCGTGCTCGAGGTGCTCACCCCGGACGAGCTGTACAGGGAGAGCCACCGGAAGATCATGCGCGCCATGATCGAGCTTAACGAGCGAAACGAACCGTGCGACCTGATCACGCTCACCACGATCCTCCGCAAGAAGGGGGAACTCGACGAGGTGGGTGGCGGCGCATATCTCGCCACGCTGGTCGACTTCGTCCCGATGGCGGCGAACATCTCCTACTACTGCAAGATCGTGAAGGAGAAGTTCATCACGCGCAAGCTCATCACCGCGGCGACCGACATCGTGAGCCAGGGCTTCGAGGACAAAGTCGAGGTCGAAAGCCTCCTCGACACGGCGCAGAAGGTGATCTTCGAGATCGGCGAGAACAAGCTGAAGCCTTCCTACTACAAGGTCAGCGACATCCTCAAGGACACCATCAAGAACATCGAGCTTCTCTACGAGAAGAAGGAGCTCGTCACCGGCGTCCCGACCGGCTACACCGACCTCGACAAGCTGACCGCAGGCTTCCACGCCGGCGACCTCGTCATCATCGCGGGACGCCCTGCGATGGGCAAGACCACCTTCGCCCTGAACGTCGCCCAGTACGCGTCGGTGGACGCGGACAAGAAGTACCCGGCCGCCATCTTCTCCCTGGAGATGCCCAAGGAGCAGCTGGTGGAGAGGCTTTTGTGCTCGGCCGCGCGCGTAGACCTCACCCGTTTGCGCTCCGGGCACCTGCAGGAGAACGACTGGCCCAAGCTGATCAAAGGGGCCGGCCTGTTGCACAACTCCAAGATCTTCATCGACGACACCCCTTCCATCTCGGTCATGGAGCTCCGCTCCAAGGCGCGGCGACTCAAGGCCGAGCACGATATCGGCATCATCGTGATCGACTACCTGCAGCTCATGCGCGGCGGCGCCAACAGCGAATCGAGGCAGCAGGAGATATCGGAGATATCCCGCTCGCTCAAGGGGCTCGCCAAGGAGCTTAGCATCCCGGTGATCGCCCTTTCGCAGCTGAACCGCGGCCTGGAGCAGAGAACCGACAAACGCCCGATGATGAGCGACTTGAGGGAGTCGGGCGCTATCGAGCAGGACGCCGACATCATCATGTTCGTGTACCGTGGCGAGGTCTACGACAAGGAGAACGAGGACCTGAAGGGTAAGGCGGAGATCATCATCGGCAAGCACAGGAGCGGTCCGATCGGCACGGTCGATCTCGCCTTCCGCGGCGAGTTCACCCGCTTCGACAATCTCAGCAACAGGGAAGAATATTAGTCTTCAGCAGATTCCCTCCCCCGCCTGCGGGCCGAAGCCCTACGGTGGGCGATGGCCGGGATGGGGAGGATCAGGGAGTGGGAGCGGTCCGAAGCATCGATCCCCCCTCCTCGCCTCCCCCATCCGGGGAGGAGCATACTACGCAAGGAAAGGAAACCAAATGAGCAGATACCATGCAATGACCGAGGTACCGGCAACGGCCGGATTCAAGGAAGGGGACGTACTGTTTCTTTGCGGCGAACTGTTCGGTCGCGGCTACGCAAACGGCATCGTGGACGAGGCAAAGGCCAAGGGGATGACCATCATCGGCGCCACCGTGGGGCGGCGCGACGCGGACAACACGCTGCGCGCGCTCAACGCGGAGGAACTGGCGACGGCCGAGGAAAACCTCGGCGGCAAGATCATCAACATCCCGCTTGAGGCGGGCTTCGACATGGAGCCGGGCAAGGACGGCGTGGCGCCGGTGGACCGCTTCAAGGGGGTCAAGCCGGACGACTTCGCTTCGGTCAAGCTCGATCCTTCCGAGATCGCCTACTCCAAGCAAAAAGGGACCGAGCGTTTCTGCAAAAATCTCGCCGCCGTCGTCGCCGAACTCGAGAAGATGCTTCCCGCCGGGTGCAACCTCCTCGTGGTGCACACCATGGCCGGCGGCATCCCGCGCGCCCGCGTCTTCATGCCGATCCTGAACAAGCTCTTCAAGGGACAGGGTGACCGTTTCCTCTCCTCCGAGTCGTTCTGGACCTCCGACATGGGTAAACTGTGCGACGCGAGCTTCAACGAGGTGACCGCGGACACCTTCCGCTACCTGATCGATGCAACCACAGGGCTTAGGGAGAAGTTCCCGGTGACTTACGCGGCATACGGCTACCACGGCACCGCAGTGCTTATCGACGGCGTCAGCACCTGGCAGTCCTACACCCCTTACCTGCAGGGGTGGGCCAAGATCCGCCTTGAGGACATCGCCATCGAGGCGTGGGAGAAGGGTATCAAGGCGACCGTGTACAACTGCCCGGAAATCCTCACCAACTCGAGCGCCCTATTTCTCGGCGTCGAGAACTCGCTCTACCCCCTCATGGGCGCGCTCAGAAACGAAGGGGTCGATTCGGTCGTCGCGGAGTGCCAGTCACTGCTGCACGAAGGGACTACCGTCGACCAGCTGCTGGAGATCGCCAACACCTACCTCACCTCCGAGCTCATCACCAGCACCCGCGATTTCGACAGCTGGCCGCAGCACAACAGCCCCGCGCAGCAGGAGTACATGCTGAACACTTCGGCCGAACTGATCGGCATGAACGCCGACCCGAAGGAGATCGTTTGCGCCGTTCTCTCCCGCGCCGTCTTCACCGGCGTTGGGGCGCTCATGTTCAACAGCTCCTGGGATCCGAAGGCGCCGGTTTTCTGGCTGAACCACGACATGATCGCCAAGGTCCTGGCGAAAAAGTAACCGAACACGGGCTGGTCTCAGCTCGGGTCAGCTTACATTTGGCAAGGTAGGAGTGGGGGGATTTGACGCGGTGGCTTAACTGCATGCTTGGGCTAACCGCGGCTAAATCCCCCCTGTCCCCCCTTCGCAAAGGGGGGGACTCTGGGGCTCGTGCAGCGGCAGTGGCTGCTCCACGTCCCAAGTATTCGAAGAACCATCAAGGCAAGACCGCACCTTTCAAATCCCCCTGTACCTGAAGAAGGAGCACCCGTGGCGCACAAGGTCCTGCTGGTCGACGACGTAAGCATGTTCCTGGAACTCGAGAAGGAGTTCCTCTCCCTCTCCGCAGTCGACATCTCCACCGCCAGAAACGGACAGGACGCCCTGCAGATATGCCGTCAGGAGCGTCCGGACCTGGTGGTCATGGACCTGCACATGCCCCTCATGGACGGCGCCGAGTGCTGCCGCGCCATAAAAAAAGACCCCCATCTCTCCAGTCCGGTGATTCTCATCGCCTCTGAAGGGAAGGAGGCCGATCGTCAGCTCTGCCTCGGGGCAGGGTGCGACGATGTGCTCACCAAACCGCTGGATCGCATGATTTTCCTTGAAGCGGCCCGCAAATGGCTCCCTGCCGTGGACCGCCGCGACAGGAGGGGGAGCTGCCGCTTCAACGTAAAGTTCCGCGCCTTCAACCTCACCCTCTCCGGCTACTGCATCAACCTGAGTCAGAACGGCCTTTACCTCGCCGCCGACGTGGACCTAGAGCTCGACACCATGCTGGAGCTGATCTTCGTTCTTCCCGAGCCGGTGGGGACCATCGTCCAGGCGAAGGGACGCGTCGCCTGGCTAAACACCACCAAAGCCCGCAAGAAATCCACTATCGACGAGGGGTTCGGCATCCAGTTCGTCGACATCTCCGAAGTCGACCGGCAACGGATCGACCACTACGTCAGCACGCTGCCGCCTACCGCACGAGCTTAGAAAGCTTCTTGAACTCCTCGGTGCCCGCCACGCGCAGAAGCTGGAAGAGGACCGATTCCGTCGAGGTCATCACCGCACCGGCCTGGGTCATGGTCTGCAGTGCGATCTCCCAGTTGTGCTTTTTGCGGCTCATCACCGCGTCCACGACGAGGTGCACTACGTAGCCGCGCGACAAGAGCTCGAGCGCGGTCTGCAGCACGCAAACGTGCGTCTCCATCCCGGTCAGGATGATCTGGCGCCGGCCGGTTTTCTCCAGCGTCTCAAGAAACCCCTCCCCGCCGCAGCAGGAAAAGGTCATCTTCTCAAGGCTCGGGGTGCAGAGCTTCTCCTTCAGGGAGGGGACGGTCTCCCCGAGCCCCTTCACGTACTGCTCGGTGGCGAGGGCGGGAATCCCCAATTCGGCCGCCGCATCAAGCAGGATCGAGATGTTGCCCGTCAGTTTACCGAGCACCTTTTCGTCCATGGCCCGGCAGAGCTTGTCCTGTACGTCCACGACTACGAGTTGTGCGCTCTCTTTCTCCAGAAAGAACCTTTCCATCAGGGTCACGGCAGCCTCCTTTAAGCGGGTTGAGGTTACTCTTTATCGCTAATCCTTGCGCAGTTCGATACCGAGCTCGGTGATCTTCTTCCTCAGGGTGTTGCGGTTGATGCCGAGGATATCGGCGGCCTTCACCTGGTTGCCGCGCGTCTTCTCCAGCACGAAACGGATCAGCGGACGCTCCACCTGCTCCAGCACCATGGCGTGCACGTCGCCGCTCTCCATCTTCTCCATGTTGGTGAAACAGGTACGCAGCTTCAGATCGACGATCCCTTCAAGCGACAGCTCTTCCCCCTTTCCTTCGCTCGGACGGCTCCTGAGTCCGGGAAAATCGGAGGCGACCAGCAGCGGGTCCGGCGAGAGGATCACGGCCCTCTTGATGGTGTTCTCCAGTTCGCGGATGTTGCCGGGCCAGTTGTAGCCGGTGAGAAGCTTCACGGTGTCGGAGGAGCAGCGCTTGAGCGGCGCCTCCAGCTCAGCGCAGATCTTGTTCAGAAAGTACTGCACGAGGAGCGGGATGTCCTCCTTGCGGTCGCGCAGCGGCACGAGCTGGATCGGGATCACGTTCAGGCGGTAGTAGAGGTCCTCGCGGAACTGCTTGTTCCGGACGCTCTCCTCGAGGTCCTGGTTGGTCGCCGCCACGACGCGCACGTCGACCTGGATGCTCTGGTTGCCTCCGGTCCTCGTTATCTCGCGTTCCTGCAGCACCCGGAGGATCTTCGCCTGCAGGTCGATGGGCATGTCGCCGATCTCGTCGAGGAAGATGGTCCCGCCGTTGGCCTGTTCGAACTTGCCTAGCTTGCGCTCGGTGGCGCCGGTGAAGGCCCCCTTCTCGAAGCCGAAGAGCTCGCTCTCCAGAAGCTCCTTCGGGATGGCGGCGCAGTTGAGCGGCACGAACGGCTTACCCAGCCGTTTGGAGTTGTAGTGAATGGCGCGGGCGATGAGCTCCTTGCCGGTCCCCGACTCACCCTGCACCAGCACGGTGACGTCGGAGGGGGCCACCTTGCCGATGGTCTTGTACACTTCGCGCATGGCTGGAGAGTTGCCGATGATGGTCTTCTCGAGCTGGTAGCGGTCCGCAAGCTCTTCCTTAAGGAGGGAAACCTGCGAGGTCATCTCGCGGGCCCGGCTCACCTTCTCCACCACTGCGTCGACGACGCTCAGGTCGAAGGGCTTGGTGAGGTAGTCGTAGGCGCCGCGCTTCATCGCCTCGACGGCGTTTTTCATGCTCGCCTCGGCGGTCATGATCACCACCATGAGGTCGGCGCGCTCCTCCTTGACCCGGTCCAAAAGCTCGAGGCCGGTCACCCCCGGCATCTTGATGTCGATGAGCGCCAGGTCGTAGTTGTTGTCCTTGATGAGTTTGAGCGCCTCGTTGCCGTCTTTTGCGAGCTCGACGTTGAAGCCTTTCTTTTTCAGGGCCTTGGAAAGGACCCAGCGCATGCTCTCTTCGTCATCAGCCACGAGGATGTTGTTAATGGACATGAAAACTCCCTGAAACCGGTTCTACGTTCTATGTTCTACGTTCTAAGTTGAAACCTTGAAGCAACGATGCTTCAAAACGGGAGAACACAGGACGTTTGAGTATAAAGTTGCCGGTCCTCGCTCATATACCAAGTTCCGTAAGTCCGCAAGAAGCCTCTTTGCTTCCAACGTAGAACGTAGAACATAGAACGTAGAACGGCTGGTTAATAAAACGTAGAACGGCCGTTACTGAATGAGCGGCAGCATTACGGTGAAGACGGTGCCGCGCGCGGGGTCGGAATCGACGCGGATCATGCCGCGATGTTCGGAGACGATCTTCTGGCAGATGGCGAGTCCCAGACCGGTCCCCTGCGACTTGGTGGTGAAAAACGGCGTGAACATGTCCTTCAGGACGTCCGGCGGGATGCCTGGGCCGTTGTCGGAGATGTCGATGGCGACCATGCGCGCACGCCGCTCTCCCTTCTGGGTCATGGCGTAGTCGGCAAGGACACGGCTCGTCACCTTTACCACGCCGCCGGTCCCGACGGCCTCCATAGCGTTCTTGATCAGGTTCAAGAAGAGCTGGGTAAGTAGGGACTCGTCGCCCAGAATCGGGGGGATACTCGGGTCGAAATACTGCTGCAGGTAGAGTTCCTTCCCTTCGCAGGCGTTTTTCTGCAGCAGCACGATGTCGGAGAGCACCCGATGCAGGTTCACCTTCCCGAGCTTCAGCCGTCCCGGCGAGGCAAGCCCCAGAAGCTCCTCGACGATCAGGTTGACGCGATGCACTTCCTTCAACATGACCCGCACGTATTCGCGCAGGTCCTCGTTGTCGGGAAACTCCATCTCGAGGAGTTGGGCCGCCCCCTTGATCCCGCCGAGCGGGTTCTTGATCTCGTGGGCAAGTCCCGCGGCCAAGGCCCCCAGGGAGGAAAGACGGTCCGCCTGGCGTACCGCGCTCTCAAGCTCCCGCACGTTGGTCAGGTCACGCAGAAGAACTACCGTACCGATCCTCTCGCCGCAGGAGCTAAGTAGCGGAGAGGTGCTCGTGCCTACCGGGGTCACCCTCCCGGAGCGCTTCAGCACGATGTTCTCGTGGTCGGCGACGGACATCCCGGTCGCCACCGTCTTCGCCACCAGTTCGTTAAGGGCGGCATCGTCCTTGAAGATATCGCTGAACAGGTTCCCCATCGCCTGGCGCTTCGAGACGCCGGCCAGTTCCTCCGCAGCGGGGTTCATGAGGGTCACCGCGCCGGTGTTGTCCAGCACGATGACGCCATCGCCCACGCTATCGACCACGTTCGCGTAATAGTTCTCCAGCCGCTCAGCCATTAAAGAACTCCTCCATCGCCCCGACAAGTTCGGCAGCAGTTTCGATCCGGTTCACCGCAGCACGAAACTGCGCGGCGCCTGGAAGCCCCTTGGAGTACCACGACAGATGCTTGCGCATCTCCATCAGGGCCACTCTGCCCCCCGCGAACTCGGCGAAGAGTTCAAAATGCCTGCGGGCCAGCGCGAGACGTTCCGCCACCGTCGGCGGCACCGGCTCTTCACCTGCCAAAAGCGCGAGCGCCTCGCGGAAAAGCCAGGGGTTCCCCATCGCTCCGCGGGCCACCATGACCGCGTCGCAGCCGGTCATTTCAAGCATGCGGACCACGTCGACCGCGCTGAAGAGGTCGCCGCTGCCGATCACCGGGATGGTAAGGGTGCTCTTCAGCTCGCCGATCTTGTCCCAGTTGGCCGTTCCCTCGAACATCTGGGCCCGGCTTCTCGGGTGCAGCGTGATGGCGTCGCACCCCTCTTCCTGGGCGATCCTGCCGACCTCGAGGAAGGTGTCATCGCCACAGACCCAGCCGGTGCGGATCTTTATGGTGAAGGGAAGCACGGTCGCCTTGCGCACGCTTCTTACGATGCGCGCAACCTTGAGCGGATCCTTCATGAGCGCGCTGCCGGCGCCGGTGCCGACGACCTTCTTGACCGGACATCCCATGTTGATGTCGATCAGCTCGCCATACCCCTCGACAAGACGCGCGGCCTCGGCCAGCATCTCGGGTTCGTCGCCGAAGAGCTGCATCCCGATGGGACGGTCTTCGGGGGTGGTCTTCAACAGTTCGAAACTCTTTTGCCCTTCACGGGTTAGGCCGTTCACGCTGACCATCTCGGTGAAGGTGAGCGAAGCCCCCTCCCCGCGCGCGATGATGCGCATGGGAAGATTGGTGATACCGGCCATGGGGGCCAGAAATACCCGATTCTTCAAGGTAAGGGAGCCGATGGCCACCGTCTTTTGCATATCTTAAAACTTCCTTGTCTGCCTAAAAATTGTGCATACTAACAACTAAGAATTTAAAACGCAAGGGTTTTTTATGATGGGCGTATACGGGAAATAGAGGGTTGAGTGGCTGAAAATGGAAATGGACGATTGGCTAGGATGAGTGGGCGCCAACAAGAGCAAATCCCCCCTGCCCCCCCTTCGCAAAGGGGGGAACGCCTGGGCTGATGCAGCGCCTCGTGGGCCGCGATATCCCAACTTCCCAAACTCTCCGATGAACCTTCGTAAAGGGTGGAACTTCAGCCGCGAGCGTCGCTCAACGCATCCTCGATACCGGAGAGCCCTTCAAGCGCCCCACAGGGGAGCGAGAGGTGAGGTCTTTGGATCTGCGGCTCGCGCGGGTTGATGCGGATGACGCGCGCGCCGGAAAGCGAGCCGATCCGCTCGCTCGCGGCGCGCACGGTGGGGATCGCGGTACCGGCGCCCAGCTCCACGACGACGATGCGCCTTCCCGACTGGCGGGAGAGAAACTGCCGGAAGCGCTCCTCTTGGCGTCTCGTGCGTTCCCCCACCCAGGCGTAGTCGCCGAACATGAGGATGTTCGGGCGCGCGGCGCTGCCGCAGCGGGGGCAAAGCGGGACGTGGTCCGAGCGCATGGTCGCTTCGTCGATGCGGAAGGTCTCGCTATTGTCCCAGATGCGCTCCGAGCAGGGACGGGTGCACTGCAGGTGGTGGATGGAACCGTGGAATTCAAGGATATTCTCTTCGGCAAAGCCCGCCTTCTGGAACTGCCCGTCCACGTTGGAGGTGGCGACGAAGAGATCGAGCCGGTAACGACCGGCCCACTCGAGAAGCAGTGCGAAACCGGCGTGGGGGACGGTGTCCCGGTAGAGGTTGGCGCGGTGCCCGTAAAAGCCCCATCCGAAAGCGGGATCGTGTTCGAAGTGATCGGGGTTGGCGGCGTCGACGAAACTGATGCCGAGCCTTTGGTAAAGTGGGTAGGCGCGCCAGAAGCCTGTGTCCCCCCGGAAATCCGGAAGGCCGGAATCGACTCCCATGCCGGCCCCGGCGGTGACCACCAAGGCCTGGGCGGCGGCGAGCAGCGCGGCACCTTCCCGGAAGGCTGCGGCGAGACTGCCTCCCACAGCTAGATCCCCACCTTTACCGTTACCGGTTTCAGCACCCGCACCAGTTCGGCGGGAGGCATGGATACGAGGAAACCGCGGTGTCCACCATTTATATAGATAAGCGGCAGCTCGAGGATCGTCTCCTCGACGTAGACCGGCATCTGCTTCCGGGTCCCGAACGGGGAGGTCCCCCCCACCATGTACCCGGAATGGCGGTTTGCGGTGTCGGGGGTGCACGGAGCGACACTCTTTGCGCCGATGGCGCGCGCAAGCTCCTTGGTCGAGACCTGGCGGTCGCCGTGCATCAGCACCACCAGCGGGGCCCTGCTCTCGTCTTCCATGATGAGGGTCTTGATGACGCAGTGCTCCTCCACGCCCAGCTCACGCGCAGAGACGGCGGTGCCCCCCTTCTCCTCGTATTGATACGGATGCTCGCCGAATGACACTCCGGCCTGTCGCAAAACCCGGATGGCGGCGGTCACCGGCGACTTCACCTTGGCCATTTCGTTCTCCTTCAGCAGATTTGCTAGCTTTATTAAAAAAGTCGCTTGCCAGTTCCTAACATACCGGCTATAGATTAATAGCACGTCTCCGCCATCTTAACAACGGGCTAACCAGGGTAACTTACTATGGGAAATGAAACGCGAGCGGCCAAAGTATTAGTCATGGACGACGACGAAATGGTGAGATTCGTCGCGGGCGAAACTCTCAAACGTTACGGTTTCGAAGTCGAGTTCGCCAATGACGGTGCGCAGGCCGTCGAACTGTACCGCGAACGGCACCAATCAGGGGACGCCTTCGCAGCCGTGATCCTGGACCTGAACATCCCGGGCGGCATGGGTGGGCAGGAGGCGATGAAACTCCTGCTGGATATCGACCCGGACGCCAAGGGTTACGTCTCAAGCGGCCGCACCGATGATCCGGTGATGATGAATTACCAGAGCTTCGGCTTCAGCGGCACCATCGAAAAACCCTACTTCTACCTGAACAAGCAGCTCATGGAAGATTTCAGCAAGAGCCTGCGCGGCACCGAGTGAGCATGACCGGACTTGCGAACTACCGCGCCTTGGTCGCGCGCGTGGACGAGTTGTGCGACCGTACCTTCTCTGCCCTTGGTGACCACATCGCCTGTCGTGCCGGATGCGACGCATGCTGCCGCCATCTATCCATCTTCGCCGTCGAGGCCGCCGCGCTCAGAGAGGCGCTCCGTGAACTTCCCCCGGAAAAAGCCGCACTGATCCGCTCGAAGGCCGCACGCTCGGACGAAAACTCCCCCTGCCCGCTGCTCCACGACGGTCTCTGTCTTCTCTATAACGCACGCCCGATCATCTGCCGCACCCATGGCCTGCCGCTTCTGCTCGAACGCGAAGGCGAGAGGTCGGTCGACTTCTGCCCCGAAAACTTCCAGGGGCTTCCCAGCATCCCCGGAAGTGCGGTCATCGACCTGGAACGGCTGAACACCATGCTCGCCACCGTCAACGCGCTATTTTTACAGGAACATCCGGGCCCGGAACGGCTCACCCTTGCCGAAGCGCTGACTATCCCCGATTGACATTTCCCCAAAGTTAGGCATATATGGCCGGGGCTAAGATGCGCCGCGCGCGTCGCCGTGCATATAAATTTTGTGCTGTAAAAGGAGAGGCAACAGAGATGAAGGTAAGCTACAAGACTTCCGGGAGCTGCGCTTCCCGCATAGACATAGAGATCGAAGACGGCGTCATCGTCTCGACCCATTTCGTGGACGGCTGCGCCGGCAACACCCAGGCGGTGGCAGCACTCGTTCGCGGCATGGCGGTAACCGAGGCCATCGAGCGCCTCAAGGGGATCGCCTGCCAGGGCGACACATCCTGCCCGGACCAGCTCGCCCGGGCACTGGAGCAGGCACAATGCAGCACCATCCCTTCCTAAACGGGGGCCCTATGGAAATCTTCGGCGGATTCATGATGATGATGAGCATCATCGGCTTCTTCCTGGTCGTGATCTGGTTCATCCTCCCCTTCGTGATCTTCAACATCAAGGGGCGGGTGGACCGCGCCGTCGCCATGCTGGAAGATATGGACCGGCGCCTGAAATCGATCGAGCAGTCCGTGCGGGAGACCCGCGAGGCGACCATCGAGAAAGAAGAAGATTCGATCAACCGGCAACTGTAGCAGCTACGGGACCGGCGCCTCCCATTTATCCCCCTTCCCCCTCCCCGTCCCGGCCTTCGCCCACATGGGCTGCGGTCCGCCGGCGGGCCTACGCCCACCGCAGGGCTTCGGTCCGCCAGCTCGGCTTCGCCCGAAGGCGGGGGCGGGCGCTTGTATATCTCCTGAATCGCTACGACACCTGCGTCAGGCACGCCTCCACAGCGGCAGCACTCCGCCGCGGCTTCCTTAAGAAACAGTCATATCGCTTGCCAACCCCCGCTTTTTTCATTATTATGGGCCGCTATACGTTCGCCGGTAGAATAGAGAAGTCTAATCTGCCGCGCGATATTGCAAGGAGAGTTCATGGGTTTACTGGAAGGGAAAAAGGCGCTCATCTTCGGAGTCGCCAACGACAAGAGTATCGCCTGGGCCACGGCGGAGGCGATGCACCGCGAGGGAGCCGAGATAGCCCTTGCCTACGCGGGCGAGGCGGTCGCCAAGAGGGTGGCGCCGCTCGCGGAAAAATTGGACTGCAAACTGGTTCTTCCCTGCGACGTGCGCAGCGACGAGGAACTTTCCCGCCTGTTCGGCGAGATCCGCGAGGCATGGGGGGGGCTCGACATCCTGGTCCATTCCGTCGCCTTCGCAAACAAGGAGGAACTGAAAGGCTCCTTCCTGAACACCACCCGCGAGGGGTTTCAAACCGCACTCGACATCAGCACCTACTCGCTGATCGCCATGGCGCGCGAAGCGGCGCCGCTCATGCAGGGGCGCGACGGCAGCATCGTCGCCATGACCTACTACGGCGCGCAGAAGGTATTTCCGAGCTACAACGTCATGGGGGTTGCCAAGGCGGCCCTCGAGGCGACGGTGCGCTACCTCGCCGAGGCGATGGGGCCGGAAGGCACCAGAGTCAACGGCGTCTCCGCCGGTCCCCTGAGGACACTCGCCTCCGCCGGCATCGGCGGCTTCGGCCAGATCGCCGGTCACGTGGCGGATAAGGCGCCGCTTAGGCGCAACATCTCCCAGGAGGAGGTCGGCAACGCCGTCCTCTACCTTGCCAGCCCGCTCGCAAGCGGGGTCACCGGCGAGATCCATTTCGTCGACTGCGGCTACAACATCATCGGAATGTAGCGGAGGCGCACCATCAAAGGACTGCACGGTAATCTGACAGGACTGAAAGCAAGCCAGGTGAAGAGGCTCGAGAGGCTGTACCGCCGCAGGGTCAAGCCGGGCGAGGTGATCTCGCTGGAGCTCGCCCGCGAGCTTTCCGACATCTCGCTGGAGATCAGGCGCCAACTGGGCATCCTCATAAGCCGCATCGGCGAGGTCGCCTATGTAGTGGTCGGGGACGAGCGGGGCATCATGATCCCCGCCCTCGACGAATACCCGCTCGGCAGAAGGCTTCTGCGCGGGGTGCGCCTCGTGCACACGCACCTTAAGGGGGAAACGCTCACCGACGACGACCTGACCGACCTCTCGCTTTTACGTCTGGACCTGATCGCCGCGCTGCAGCTCACCCAGAACCCGGACCGCTTCTCCATCCAGACCGCGGCGCTCACCCCGGCCAACGGCGGCACCCTCCCCTACCACGTGGAGGCCTCGGTACCGTTCCAGAAGTTCGACCTCGATTTCCGCAGCTTCGTGGAGACCCTCGAACAGACCATGGAGCGCGGCCTCAAGGAAGGTAAGATGGTGGGGACCGGCGAGGAGCGCGGCATCCTCATCTCGGTCACCCAGCGCCCGCTCGAGGAGGCGGTCGACTCCGTAGAGGAGCTGAAGGAACTCGCTCGTACCGCCGGGGTGGGCGTCCTCGATACCGTCATCCAGCGTCCCAAGGAGTTCAACCCGCGCTACCTCCTGGGCGAAGGGAAAATCCGCGAGGTGGTGATCAAGGCGCTGCAGTTCGGCGCGACCATGCTCGTCTTCGACCAGGAACTCTCCCCGACCCAGGTCCGCTCCATCTCGGAGCTTACCGAACTGAAAGTCATCGACCGCAGCCAGCTCATCTTAGACATCTTCGCCCGGCGCGCCACAACGCAGGACGGCAAGGTCCAGGTGGAACTCGCCCAGTTAAAGTACCTGATGCCGCGACTCTCCGGACGCGGCGTGCAGATGTCGCGGCTCATGGGGGGGATAGGCGGGCGCGGCCCCGGTGAGACCAAGCTGGAGATCGACCGCCGCCGCATCCGCGACCGGATCGCGCACCTCGAGCGCGAGCTGAAGGAGCTCTCCAACGGTCGCTACCAGCGGCGCCAGAAAAGGGTGAAGGCTGGGATCCCCATCATCTCCATCGTGGGGTACACGAACGCGGGCAAGTCGACCCTGCTGAACACGATGACAAAAAGCGAGGTCTTCACCGAGGACCTCCTCTTCGCCACCCTGGACACCTCCTCGCGCCGCCTGCGCTTCCCGATGGACCGCGAGGTGATCATCACCGACACGGTCGGTTTCATAAGGAGCCTCCCGAAGTCGCTCATGGGGGCCTTCAAGGCGACCCTGGAGGAGTTGAAGGACGCGGATCTTCTCATCCATCTCGTCGACTGCTCAAACCCGCGCATGGAGGAGCAGATAAACCAGGTGAACACCATCCTGGGCGAGCTGGAGTTGAGCCAGAAGCCGATGCTGCTCGTCTTCAACAAGATGGACCTCCTCCCCGAGCTGAAAAAGGGAGATCCCCTCGCCTTCATGAAGGTGCGGCAGCTAACGCGCAAGTACGGCGCGATCACCATAAGCGCCGCGGACCGCAAGAGCCTCGAGCCGCTCATGAAGGAGTTGCAGCATCGTTTCTGGCATGACGTCGAGGACTACCAGGCGCCCGGGCAGCACTACGAGGAGCCCGAGGAGTAGCCCCAAGCGCAGCGCCGTAAATTCCGAAGGAGAACCGCTCTTTACATGGACCAGCAAGCGATCATCTACGCCCTCGACCTCCTGGGGACCGTCGCCTTCGCCGCCTCCGGCGCACTTGCCGGCGTGCGCCGCGGCATGGACCTCCTGGGCGTCATCGTCCTAGGCATCGTCACCGCCACCGGTGGCGGCGTCATCCGCGACGTGCTATTGAACGACACTCCCCCCTTCTGCTTCAAAAACGAGCTCTACCTCTACCTCGCCGTCGCCGCCTCGGTGATCGTCTTCATGACCCCCACGAGCTTCGAAAGGATGAACCGGGCCATGCTCCTTCTGGACGCACTTGGCCTCGGCACCTTCCTCGTCATCGGCACCTCCAAGGCGCTCCATTTCAATCTGGGGCTCATGGGGGCGATCATCATGGGGGTGATGACAGCTACCTGCGGGGGGCTCGTGCGCGACACGCTCAGTAACGAGATCCCGCTCATCCTGCAGCGCGAGATCTACGCCTCGGCCTGCGTGGTCGGCGGGGCCCTCTTCTATTTCCTGCACCACACCGCCGTCCCCACTCCTGTCAACTTGACTGTCTCGGCCGTCACCGTGATCGCCATCAGGGTCACCGCCATCGTCAAGGGGTGGCAGTTGCCGCGCGGGCAGGCGTTCTAGCCGGTGGCGAAGCGAAGCGCCGGACTGATCATGTACCGCTTCCGCGAAGGAAAAGCGGAACTGCTCCTCGTGCACCCCGGCGGCCCGTTCTGGGCCAAAAAGGACGCGGGCGCCTGGAGCATCCCCAAGGGTGAGTACCCGGAAGGAGAAGATCCTCTCGCTGCGGCACAACGAGAATTCCTCGAGGAAACCGGACTCGAGGCAACCGGCCCCTTTCTGGAACTGGCCGGGATCACACAGGCCGGGGGGAAACTGGTGCGGGCATGGGCTTTCACCGGCGACTGCAATCCGGAACTCATCGTCAGCAACACCTTCACCATGGAGTGGCCGCCTCGCTCCGGAAAAGAAGCCACCTTCCCGGAAGTCGACCGCGCCGGGTGGTTCGACTTCGTCGCCGCAAGAGAGAAGATACTCCCCAGCCAGCTTCCCCTGATCGACCAGCTCGCCACCCTCATCTGACCCCATTTCCTTTCAAGTCGCTGCAGCCAATCTTATAAAACAAGAACCTCCTGAAATAAAACCGATCCTCTTCGTCGCTTTCACATTTTTTCCTTACTTATTTTGTCGTATACACTCAAGTCGCCGACAACACTGACGATAGGTATAGACAGTTCGCCACTTGAAGAGTTTTACTTGCCATAGCCACCCGGTCGAGGTTTGTACAAGACAGCGCAAATACACGAAAAAGTAGAACAGGAGAAAGGTATGAAGATCCAGGACATGAAGATCGGGGTACGACTGAGCGTCGGTTTCGGCATCATCCTTCTGCTGCTCCTTGCCATCGGTGCCATCAGCGTCTTCGGCATGCTCAGAATGGACCGTGGCATGGAAACCATCGTCAAGAAGGACTATGCCAAGATCAAGCTGGCCAATGAGGCCACGAAGAACGTAACCGCGATCGTCTCCAGCATCCAGAGCATGGTCCTCGCTTCCGACCCGGCCGCGCGACGGGAGGAGAACAAGAAGATCGAGCTCACGCGGCAACAGTACAAAACTGCGATGGACCAGCTGGAAAAGTTGGAACAGACCGAGCAGGGGAAGGCGCTGATCGCGAAGGCTAAGCAGTCGCTTGACAACGCCCGCAAGGCGAATAACCAGGCCATCGATCTCGCCATGGCGGGGGACAGCACCCGCGCGGCGACTACCTTCGACAAGGAGGGGGCGCCCCTTTGTGCGGCCATACAGGGCGCCTTCAACGAACTGGTCAAATACCAGGAACAGGGGATCGACGATCGCTACCTGGCTGCGGTCAAGGTTTCCTCCAGCGCCCGCACCTTTGCCGTTTCGCTCGCCTTTCTCGCCATCGCCATCGGTAGCCTGATCGCCTTTTGCATCACCCGCAGCATAAGCCGTCCGGTGGGCGCCCTGTCGGCCTGCGCCGACCGCCTGGCGCTCGGTGATGTCGAGGTGGTAATCGACACCGAGGGCAAAGACGAGATCGCCACGCTGGCGCGCTCCTTCAGGAACATGGCGGACAACATAAAGGAGGCGTCCCTCGCTGCCGAACGGGTGGCGCACGGCGACCTCACCGTACAGGTCAGCCAAAAGTCGGAGCACGACCTGATGGGCAAGAACCTCTCCGTCATGATCGCCACCATCGGCAGGATGAGCGTGGCGATGAACGATTTGATCCAGGCGGTACGCGAAGGGAAACTGGCGGCGCGCGGCGACGCGGCCCAGTTCCAGGGGGCGTGGGGCGAGCTCATCGCCGGGCAGAACCGACTCATCGAGGCGTTCGTCCAGCCGATCGACGTCACCTCCCGTAACCTCGAGCGCATCTCCAAGGGTGACATCCCCGAGAAGATCACCGAGACCTACTACGGCGACTTCAACGACATCAAGCACAGCCTGAACCTGCTGATCGACGCGAACAACGACGCAACGAGGCTCGCCGGCGAGATCGCCGACGGCAACCTTCTCCTCGAGGTGAAGCAGCGCTCGGAGAACGACGGGCTGATGCAGGCACTCTCCAACATGGTGCAGAACCTGACCCGGGTGGTGCGCGACGTAAAGCATGCCGCCGACAACGTGACCACCGGCAGCCAGGAGTTGAGCGCCACCTCGGAGCAGATGTCGCAGGGGGCAAGCGAGCAGGCAGCGAGCGCCGAGGAGGCGAGCGCCTCGATGGAGCAGATGACCTCGAACATCCGCCAGAACGCGGACAACTCGATGCAGACCGAGAAGATCGCGGTGAAATCTGCCGGCGATGCGAGCGAAAGCGGCAAGGCGGTGGCGAGAACGGTGGCGGCCATGAAGGAGATCGCGTCCAAGACCTCGATCATAGAGGAGATCGCGCGTCAGACGAACCTGCTCGCCTTGAACGCGGCTATCGAGGCGGCGCGCGCCGGGGAACACGGCAAGGGTTTCGCGGTGGTGGCGAGCGAGGTGAGAAAGCTCGCCGAGCGTAGCCAGAAAGCGGCGGGGGAGATCGGCGATCTGTCGCTCACCTCGGTGGAGGTGGCCGAGCATGCCGGGAACCTGTTGCAGGCGCTCGTACCGGACATCCACCGGACCGCGGAACTGGTGCAGGAGATCTCGGCTGCGTGCAAGGAACAGGACTCCGGAGCGGAGCAGATCAACCGCGCCATCCAGCAACTGGACCAGGTAATCCAGCAAAACGCCGGTGCCTCCGAGGAGATGGCGTCAACCGCGGAAGAACTCGCCTCCCAGGCGGAACAGCTGCAGACCACCATCGCCTTCTTCAAGGTGGGCGCGGGGGGAGAACAGCAGATCAGGAGACCGGGGACCGCGAAGCAGCAGGCGCCTCGGAAGGAGAACACGCAGAAGCTCACGCGCGCAGGTATCCAGGTGCGGGAGTACCCGGGGGTAAGCCTCGACATGGCGGCCAACGAGAGTCTGCTGCAGGCGGGGTTCGAGAGGTACTAGAGGAGAGTCTGCGAGAGATCATCACCGCGTGAGAACAAAAGTTAAGGCGGCCGGGAGGCCGCCTTTTCTCGTTCAATCCCTCGGGACTGTCGGGGTGATGGTCACCGTCCCGGGCTCCCCCTCGCGGCCGTCGATGCTGCTTGCAAGCTCCAGGAAGAGGCCGGCGACGCTCAGGTTGGTGGTGAGGTGCCTGGTGATGCGCGAGGTGCGGAACACCGACCTCCCGTGGGCACGGGCGAGGTAGATGATGAGTTGGTCGGCCAGGTGCGGGTCGACGGGCGTCCCGTTTTCGTGGTGTGCCAGAAACTCCAGCGCGGCCTCGCTCCCCACCTGTTCCGCCGGTTTGCCACGCTCGCCGAGCGCGGTGAAGCCTGCGGTGCCATGCTCGTATTCCCCCTTGATGAAGAGGAAGGTCCCCTGCCCGAACACCTGCGGCTCGATCACCTCGATGTCCATGGGAATGCCACGCTCCACCTTCCCGCGCAGGACCAAAAGCGCGGACTTAAGCTGCCGCTCCGCGATGCTCCTCGCAAGGTTTCCCACCGCCGAGACGATGCGGATGCCGGTCAACTTTCCTCTTTCCGTGGAGGTCATGGGAGCGTGCTCAACCTCCGGTTCCACGGTGCAGCCGATCCGCCCTCCCCCTTTGGGATAGAAACCGAAGGAGCGTGAAAGCGGCTCGCCCCTCACGCCGAGCACCGTGATGGAGGGCCAGAATATCTCGGAGAAATAGTGCCAGGAAGGGCTGAAGGGGACGTGGGTGCCGCCGGTCACCATGACGCGGCTTGTCTTTCGTGCCGAGGCAAGCGGCGGGATCAAGGTCTGCAGCACCAGGGTCGCCGCCCCTGCCGTCCCGATGTCGAAGCTGTATTCTCCCGGCGCGATGCCGTCGGGAAGGAAGCTCAGTTCGGGAGAGCCTAGGCGGTCACCGGCGACGTTGGCCGAGGCGATGCGTGCCGCCGCCTGTACCGCCATCAGGTGCTGGCGCATGAGGCCGGACTTCTCGCGGTTCTTCCTGATGTTGAAGATGCGAAAGCCCTGGCCGGTCAGGCAGGCAAGGCTCAGCGCGCTCCTTAGCACCTGCCCTCCCCCTTCGCCCATACTCCCGTCGATCTCGATCATCGCGCATCCTTCTCAGTAAAGGTTCAAAAAGCAAATCCCCCCTGCCCCCCCTTCGCAAAGGGGGGGACGTGATGTCATGCTCACTGCTTCGAGACCAAGGCACGCATGCTTCACCGGCATTTCCTAAAGCCCCTCAGTAAAGGAACATCGGCTTGCCGAGCACGTGCCGCACCTTGGGGCGGTACTCCGCCGTGTCGTACAGCTCCGCTACGTCCACCCGTTTCTCCCCCTGCATGATGGTGCTGATCGGGATGTGCCGGTAGGTCCCCCCCTGCATGGCGACCATCCGCCCGGACATCCCATCGCCGATGAGGTCCATGGTCATATTGGCGTAGTTGTACGCGACCATGAGATCGAGCGAGTCCGGCGCCCCGCTGCGCATGAGATAGGAGAGCTGCTGGTAGATGATGTGGGAGCCGGTGAGTTTTTTCACCGCCTCGCTCACCACGACGCCGATCCCGCCGAGTTTCTTGTGGCCGTAGGCGTCCTCCTGGCCATACTCGACGATCTGCCCCCCCACCATGGAGGCCCCTTCCGAGATGGTCACCATGGCGTAGTTGCTCCGGTTCCCCTGCTTGTCTTCCTGCAAAAGCGCGGAGAGCCGCTCGATATCGAAGGGGACCTCGGAGATGAGCGCGCGGTCCACGCCGGCCAGGTAAGCCGAGATGAGCGAGGTTTCCCCGGAATTGCGCCCGAAGAGCTCGACCACCGCGATGCGTTCGTGGGAACCGGCGCTCGTGCGCAGGTTGTGGATGAAGTTGACGCTCCTCGTCACCGCGGTGGAAAAGCCGATGCAGTAATCGGTGCCGAAGACGTCGTTGTCCATGGTCTTCGGTATCGCCACGATGGGAACCCCCTCGCGGTTAAGCCGTTCGGCGTAGCTCAGGGTGTCGTCGCCCCCGATCGGGATCAGCGCATCGATCCCCAGGTGCTCCAGGTTTTTCAGGATGTGGGGGTGAAATCGTGGTGGACGGGTGCGGCGGGGTCGAAATCGGCACCGCGTAGAAAAGCGGGTACGTCGGCCGTCGCCACCTTGCCCGGGTTGGTGCGGCTCGTATGCAGGAAGGTGCCGCCGGTGCGGTCGACGGTGCGCACCTCTTGGCGGTCAAGCGGGATGATCGTCTTTTCCCAAGACTCCGGGTCGTCGCGATCGTAGGCCAAAAGGCCGCCCCAGCCGCGCCGGATGCCGATGACGCGGTACCCCTTTTCCGAGGCCCGGGTCACCAGGGTCTTCAGCGCCGGGTTGAGTCCCGGCACGTCGCCGCCGCCGGTCAGTACGCCTAACGTCTTCAGCCTTTCTCCCATGGCACGCTCCTTTAATGATATCGGTTAAAAAACCTTCACATTGTACCGGAGCGGCCTTCCTTTTCAAGAAAGTGCCGGGGTGGCGGCGGGGCTTGTCAGGTGGTGAGGTAGTAGGTGATCTCGTTATGGCCGACCAGGAGTTCGAGTCCGAGCAGGGATGGTGCGTCGCAGGGGGTGGCGCCGTAGCGCTCGAGGAGGTCCATGGCGTGACGGGGGCACTCCGGGGTGAAAAAGAGCTCCAAAGCCCCTTCCGACTCACGGCGGAAAAGGGCCATGGTGCGCGGGCCGCCCGCGGCGCGGAAGGCCGCCGTGAAATCGTCCTTCACTCGAGCGGGCACTCCGGCGGCAACCGCATCAGGTAAAAGCGTCAGCAGGTACCAGTTCATGCGGCGTCCCCTTTGCGCCCGGCAGGAGGGGTCACGTAGCCGGCGCAGGTGCCGACCAGTTTCTCGTGTATGGCGTCCATCATCTCACTCTCGTCGGTCACCCCGGCGGCAGCACCCAGGTTGAGGGCGAGCGGGAGCAGTCCCATGAGGACGGTGCGCAGGTTGCCGCACCCGTGCGAGCCCCCAAGGACGTCGGAGAGCTTGCGCTGGAGGCCGCGGCCGATGACGAATCCGTTCAAACCGGCCATTTTAGCCGTGGCGTTGCAGCAGTCGCACGTCGGGGACTTGCGGAACTCGGCCCACGCCGAGAGGATCTTCAGGGTCGCCACCTCGACCTTCACCTCGATGACCAGGTCGTGGAAGCGGTCTTTCATGGTCGCGGCGAGCAGCGCCGTGCCGTCGTTTTGTTTGAGCAAGCGGTAGGAGATGTCCCGCTGGAAATCCTCCATGGGGTTAAGCTGCATGTTTTTGCCCTTTACACGTGAGTAATTTGGCGGCCGGAAGCACTCCGGCGCCGTCCGGGAGTGTCGCTGCTTGGGCGGTAGAAGTCAAGGGAAACGTGGTGCTTTATAACGCGAGGAGTAAGGCGTCAGGAGAGGCCGTCCAGGATGGCGCGGGCGATGATGAGGCGCTGGATCTCGCTCGTCCCCTCGTAGATCGAGGTGACCCGGACGTCACGGGCGTAGCGCTCGACGGGGAAGTCGCCCAGGTAGCCGTAGCCGCCGAGCATCTGTACCGCCTTATAGCACGCCCGGTTGGCGGCTTCGGTGGCGTAGAGCTTCGCCATGGATGCCTCTTTTGCGAAACTCTTTCCCGCCTCCTTACGGTAGGCGGCCTGCATGAGCAGAAGGCGCGCGGCCTCAAGTTCTGTATAGGCGTCGGCGATCATGAAGCGGATCGCCTCGAATTTGGAGATCTTCTGGCCGAACTGGGACCTTTGCGCGGCATACGAGGTGGCAAAATCCATCGCGGCGAGGCCGATGCCGAGGGCGAGCGACCCGATGCCGATGCGGCCGCCGGCTAGTTCCCCTACCGCCACCCTGAAGCCCCGGTTCAGCTCGCCCATCAGGGCGGACGCCGGTATCCTGCACGCCTCGAAGGTAACGCTGCAGGTCGCCGAGGCGCGCTGGCCGCTTTTATCCTCCTCCTTCCCGATGATGAGGCCCGGAGTCCCGGACTCCACGAGGAAGCAGCTGATCCCCTCCCCCCTGGGGGCGTCCCGGTCGGTGACCGCCCAGGCCACGAAGACGCCGGCGTAGGGGGCGCTGGTGATGAAGGCCTTGGTGCCGTCGAGGATGAAGTGGTCGCCGTCGCGGCGCGCGGTGGTCACCATGGCGGCAGGGTCGGACCCGGCGCCGGGTTCGGTGAGGGCGAAGCTTGCGGCGATGCAGTCGCCTGAGCAGATGCAGGGGATGTAGCGTTCCTTCTGCTCCTGCGAGCCGATCGCCTCGATCACCTCGCAGACCATGTTGTTGACCGAGACGGTGACCGCGGTCGAGGCGCAGGCGCGGGCGATCTCGGTCATGGCGACGGAAAATGCGACGGCGCCCGCCTCGGAACCGCCGTAGGCCGCAGAAACGTCCAGCCCCATGAAACCCAGTTGGGCCAGTTTTTTCAGGTTCGCGACGAAGGCGGGACGGTCCCCATCCCGGTCGAGCCTGGCCGCCAGCGGCGCCAGTTCGGCGGCGGCGAAGGCACGCGCCGTGTCGCGGATGAGCCGCTGTTCTTCGGTGAGCTCAAGAAACATGGTGGAGACTCCGTTGACGGGAGGGACTAGTAGCGGTAGAAGCCCTGGCCCGATTTCCGTCCGAGGTAACCCGCGTCGACCATCTGCACCAGCAGGGGACAAGGGCGGTATTTCGGGTCCTTGAAGCCGTCGTAGAGGACGTTGCCGATGGCGAGCACGGTATCGAGCCCGATAAAGTCGGCAAGTTGCAGTGGCCCCATCGGCTGGTTGGTTCCAAGCTTCATGCCGCGGTCGATGTCCTCCGCCGAGGCGATCCCCTCGTAAAGCGCGAACGCCGCCTCGTTGATCATCGGAATGAGGATGCGGTTCACGATGAAGCCGGGGTAGTCTTTTGAGGTCGCCATCTCCTTCCCGAGGAAGGCGACCGCCTCCGCGACGGCCTGGAAGGTCTCCTCGCTGGTGGCGATGCCACGGATCACCTCGACCAGGGTCATGACCGGCACGGGGTTCATGAAGTGCATGCCGATGACGCGGTCCGGACGCGCGGTCGCCGCGGCGATTCTCGTGATGGAGATGGAAGAAGTGTTGGAGGCTAGAATGGCGTGCTCGGGGGCGATGCCATCCAGGGTGCGGAAGAGCTCCAGCTTGAGCGGCTCGTTTTCGGTGGCCGCTTCCACGATCAGTTCGCAGGTACCGAACTCATCAAGCGAGGAAGCGACCGTGATGCGTGCAAGGATTTCGTCGATGCCGGCGTCGAAGACGACACCTTTCTTCGCCTGGCGCTCGAGGTTCTGCGCGATGCCGGCAAGCCCCTTGGCCGCCTGCGCCGGGGAGGGATCGTAGGCGACGACCCGGCAGCCGTTTTGGGCGAAGACGTGCGCTATGCCGCTTCCCATCTGGCCGATGCCTACCACCCCCACTGTCTTGAACATGCTCCCCTCCGCCCCTACACCCGCTCGAAAATTGCGGCCACCGCCTCGCCGCCGCCGATGCAGAGCGAGGCGAGGCCGTAACGCTTGCCGCTAGCTTGCAGCTCGCGCACCAGGGTCGCGGCGAGCCTCCCGCCGCTTGCACCGATCGGGTGCCCGAGGGCACAGGCCCCGCCGTTCACGTTCACCTTTTTCATGTCGAGCCCAAGCTCACGGATCGCGATCAGCGGCACGGCGGCAAAGGCCTCGTTGATCTCGAAAAGATCTATCTCGTCGGGGTCGATCCCGGCCCGCGTGCAAACTGCCTTGATGGCGCCGACCGGCGCGTCGGTGTACTGGTCGGGATGCATGCTGCAGGTGGCATACGCAACGAGGCGCGCCTTCGGTCTCAACCGGTAACGCTCGACCGCCTCGGTACCGGCCAGCAGCGCGAAGGCCGCACCATCGTTGATGGTCGAGGCGTTCCCGGCGGTGATGGTGGCGCCGTCACGGCCGAAGGCGGGTTTGAGGTCGGCGATCGTCGCTATGTCCACCCGGAACGGCTCCTCATCCTCGCTCACCGTTTCCCTGCCGTGGCCGTGCTTTCCCTTCTTCACCACCGGGACGATCTCGTCGGCAAAGATCCCTTCTGACACCGCTTCCTGGGCAAGCTGGTAGGAGCGGAGCGCGAACTCGTCCTGCGCCTCGCGCCCGAGGGCGTGCCGCTTCACCGCCTCTTCGGCGATCTCCCCCATGTGACGCCCCGAGTAGGGGTCCTGGAGGCCATCGTACAGCATCAAATCGAGCAGTTGCCCGTGCCCCATCCGGTAGCCGTAACGGGCCTTCTTGAGGGCGAAGGGGGCCTGCGACATGCTCTCCATGCCACCGGCGATGGCCACCTCTGCGTCGCCGAGCATGATGGAGCCGGCCGCCAGCATGATCGCCTTCAGACCGCTGCCGCACACCTTGTTGATGGTCATGGCGTGGGTGCTGTCGGGAATCCCCGCCCGGCGCATCGCCTGCCTTGCCGGGGCCTGTCCGCACCCGCCTGTGAGGACCTGCCCCGCGATGACCTCGTCCACGGCCGCGGGCTCCAGAGCGCTCCGTTCGAGAAGCGCCTGCATTACCGTCCCCGCCAGGGCATACGCCTCCAGCTCGGAGAGGACTCCTCCGAAGGAGCCGAACGGCGTCCTCAACGCCTCGACGACAAACACATCCCTCATGCCCCCTCCCCACGCGTCAGTTACTCTGTGTCCGGGCTGCTGCAGACAGTCACAGGAGAGATAAATCTACAATATTTTTACTATAACGCCAGCGTGCCATACAGGAAAGGGAATATCTGAACCGAAAGGCGGTAAAACTGCAAAACTCAAGTAGTCATTATCTTCCGTCACATAACATCCACATACCCTCTCCCTCCGGGAGAGGGTAAGGGTCAGGGCGTCGTCAGCTGCAGTTTCCCACTTCGTGGCAACGCCCTCACCCGCTCTTTGGGCACCTTCTCCAGAGGGGAGAGGAGCCTAAGAGAATGTCGCGAGTGATCAAAAGAAAAAGGGCAACGCTGTGACCGTTGCCCTTTCCCGTCTCTTTACCCGTGACAAACTCAGAGATAGACGATGTCGTCCGGCAGTTCGCTGAGCTTCTCCCCCCCGTTTTCGGTGACAGCAAAGGTATTCTCTATGCCGATCACCCCCTTGCCGGGGAAGACGAACTTCGGTTCTATGGCGAGGGTCTGTCCCACCTGCAGCGGCACCTTGAAACCCTGGGCCAGCACCGGGAATTCGTCCAGCTCCAGGCCCACGCCGTGCCCGACAAAGCGCGCGTTCTCGCCCGGCGCCCCCATGAAATGCTCGGCGAGCCCCGCGTCCGTCGCCATCTCCAGGGCCTTCAGGAAGAGCTCCTCGCAGATGGCACCGGGCTTCAGGTTTTGCGCCAGGTAATCCTGAATGGCAACGGCGACACCGAAGGCATGCTCTAGCTCCGGGTCGAGCTTTCCGATCACGAAAAAGCGGGTCATGTCGATGATGTAGCCGTTGAAGACCGCGGTGTAGTCGATCAGGATGGGCGCGTCGGCTGGGATGAGAGCGGCAGATGCGCCGTGGGGCGAGGCCGCGGACATCCCCTGGCCGGTGACGGCACCGTCGAAGAAGCCGGTATCGCCCGCCGTTGCGGAGGAGACGGCAAGCCCCTGGAAGAGTTCCTGGTTGAAGGCGCGCATCCTTACGTACCCCTCCCCGCCCGCCTTTCTCAGCCGGTACTCGAACTCGGCGGCGAGATCCACCTCGCGCATCCCTTCCTTCAAAAACTGCGGCACGGCGCGGAAGACCTGCCCGAGTTCGACGCCGCAGTGCCGGATCTGCTCCAGCTCCCAGGCCGACTTCACGGAGCGTATCTCGCGGTTCACCGCGGAGATGTCTACGAACTCGCATCCCGGAAGCAGCTTCTGGTAGTACTGGTACTGCTGCACCGGTGCCACGTCGAAGGTGAAGCCGATCTTTTTGACCTCCTCGCCGAACGCGCCTGGAAATTCCTTGCTGGAGGGAAAGGGCCTCGTGTCGTCGATGCAGCTCTCGGCCTTGGCCCGTGTGTAGCTCTTGCGCACGAAAAGGCGCGGCTCACCCGAAGCGGGAACCCAGAGGGTCGAGTTCTGCCTGGTGCCGGAAAAGTAATAGACGTCGATCGGGTAGATGAAGAGCGCCCCGTCCATCCCTTTTCCCTGCAACTTAAGCTGCAGCCGCCCTATCCTTGTCAGCGCTTCCTGCCGTGTCAGCATGCCTGTCCCCCGTTGTGGTTTTGCTGGTCCCCCAGCGTGAAAAAGAAGGTCGCCCCCTCTCCCGGCTGCGCCTCGGCCCAGATCTGGCCGCCGTGACGCTGGATGACGCGCTGCACGCTCGCCAGGCCGATGCCGGTTCCCTTGAAGTCGTCGGCATCATGCAGGCGCTGGAAGGGCTTGAAAAGCTGCGCGGCCTTGCTCATGTCGAACCCCGCGCCGTTGTCGCGTATGAAGAATACGTCCTTCCCCTGCGAGCGATCGACACCGATCTCGATGCAGCTTTGCTCCTTCTTCGCCGAATACTTCCATGCGTTGCCGAGAAGGTTGTCGAGCACCACGCGGAGGAGTTGGGAATCGGCCTGTGCCGTCATCGCCGGCTCCACCAGGCAGCTAATGCGCCGCTGCGGGTCGGACAGCCTCAACTCGGCCAGGATCTCTTCGGCAAGGCCGGTCACGTCGACCGTTTCCCGCTGCAGCGTGCCGCAGTAGCGGCGCGAGAAGTTGAGCAGTGTGTCGATCAGGTGGTTCATCTTGATGCTGCCGTTCAGGATCTCCTGAACGTAGTCGCGACACTGCGGGTCGAGGTTCCCACCGAAGAGTTCGAGGATGATCTGGCTGTAGCCGTTGATGGCGGTCAAAGGGCGCCTGAGATCGTGTGAAACGGTGTAGTTGAAGGCCTCCAACTCCTCGTTGGCAGTCTCCATTTCGAGGGCGCGCGCGGACAGGTGCGTGTGCAGCACCTCGATCTCCTCCGCGGTCTGTTTTCTGCGGGTGACATCGGAGATCATGGCGAAGGAACCGCCGAATACACCTTTGCCGTCATGAATCGGTTTCGCAGAGACACTGGCCCATACCTTGGAGCCGTCCTTGCGCACGAAGATGGTCTCGTAATGTTCCGCCACCCCATGCTCCCGGCTCTTCTGGCGGGCCGCGGTCTCGTCGTGCAGCGCCTCGTCGACAAACTCGAGGAAGGGGTGACCGATCACCTCGGGCACCTCGCGCCCGAGCATGTCGGCAAACTGCCGGTTGATGTAAGTAAGCCGGCCGTGGCAATCGGCGGCGACGATCGCCTCCTGCGAGGTCTCGACGATCATCCGGAAACGCGCCTCATTATCCTTGAGCGCTTGTTTCGCCTTCTTCCACTCTGTGACATCCGTCATCACCGCCAGCGACCTCACGATCTCCCCGGCGGCGTCGCGCTCCGCCGAAGCAGAGAGCAGCACCTCGATGATGCCGCCACTCTTACTGATCACCTGGTACTCCACATTGCGGCAAGACCCGGTACGGAAGAATTCCGGCAACACCTCTTCCAACGCGTAGCGCCGCGACTCAGAGGTGAGGAAGTCGCTCGAGCGACGCCCTACAACCTCGTCACGGGAATACCCCAGCACCTCGGACCAGTGGTTGCTGACGTCGAGCAGGAGACCGTTTCGGTCGATCGAATGCAGCATCACCGGCGTCTCGTTGTACAGGTGACGAAAACGCCGCTCGCTGTTGGACAGGCGTTTCAGCTCGCTTTGTTGCTCGTCGCAAAGCCGTCGCAATCTTGCGTTCTCCGCCTGCATTCGGGCAAGTTCGGTGCGAAGGTTTTCTGTCATTACGTCTTCTTGCATGTCCGCTCCATGGGGCGCTGCATCCCCGTGAGACGTTGTTTACGATGTATACGGTGAGATTGTCAACTGAATTCCACTGACGAGAAACCACACCAGCCTACGCGGCAAACGTTTGATACCATTAAACTTATGCCGACGTCATCATATTTCCGACGTGCGACGCAACGCCCACTTTATTTCCGCGGCAAAGTCTGTTATGGTACCCACGCCCTTTACGTATACGTAAAATACCGGGAGGAGAAAAACACCGTGTCCAATTCAACCGTACTGAAGGCCTGTGAGCAGACCGAGATAGATTTGAGCGGCGCCGAGGGTTGGGTCCCCTTCGACGCACCTGCACTGGTAGGGGATTCGCTTCGTTTCGTTTCCGGCGACGCCCGGGGAGACCGTTTCCGGGCCCGCTACTACCGCGATGCGGAGAAGCACCTGCACGCCCACTTCTGGCTCGGCCCTGAAGCCGAGGGTCCGCCGGGACACGCCCACGGCGGCGCGGTCGCCGCCATCATGGACGAGGCACTGGGGCTTGCCGCATGGGCGGCCGGGTACCCGATCGTCGTTGGGAACCTGAACGTGAGTTTCCGCAACATGCTCCCGCTGAAAAAGGTGGTGACCGTGGAGAGCCGCGTCGTATCCGTGGAAGGGAGAAAGATCATGGTGCACGGCCGCATCTTTCGCGGCGACACCACCTACGCCGAGGCCCAGTGCCTGTGCATCACCATCCCCGGGAAGTAGATCTCTGAGCGGCGGCGCGAACGCGCCGCCGTCCCTCGTTGTACCGCTAAATCACTGTTAGCGTTTCTTTGTCTGCCACTACTCCTATACCTGCCGCGCAACGGATGCTCACAGCCTCTACTCTCCTCCGTCACAACCGCACAGCACGATCATTCTACCTTCCTTTTCGCAGATCTCCATATTGTTTCTCCTATTCAATTCCCCCACAGATAACCGATGAATCATCCATGGTTGTCCTATCTATGACTATGCGTGTTCCATAGCCAGTTTTACCATTTGGCTTACAAGGGGAGAGATGAGATGAAGATCAAAAGTTTCAAAGATTGGAGCATTGCGGCGAAGGTCCTGAGCGTATCGCTCAGCACCGTCGTGATAATAGCGGCGGTGAACTTCTTTTACCTGTTACCCGCACTGGACCAGAGGATACTGGCCGAAAGGGAGGATACGCTGCGGTCGGTGGTGGACATACCGGTCGAAATAATCGCGGAGTACGACCAGAGGGTGCAAAAGGGCGAATTCACGCTGGAAGAAGGGAAAAAGCGGGCGATGGACCGCATCAGGCAGATGCGCTACGCAGACAACGAGTATTTCTGGATCAACGACCTGAACGCGGTCATGATCATGCACCCCATCAAGCCGGAACTCGACGGCAAGGACCAGGGCGGTTCGAAGGATTCCAAAGGAAAAGCGATCTTCGTTGAGATGGCAAACGTCGCGAAGAGCAAGGGGGCCGGCATCGTCGAATACCTCTGGCCCAAGCCCGGCTCGACGATCCCGGTGCAGAAGCTCTCCTACGTGAAACTTTACAAGCCCTGGGGATGGGTCGTCGGCAGCGGCCTCTACATGGACGACCTGCAACAGGTGATCAACGACATGCGCTGGAAAATGACGATCATCACCCTGGCGATCGCGGCCGCGGTGTTGCTCCTTGGTTACCTGGTCGCTTCGAGGATCAGCAAGAACATAAGGCAGGTCATAGCCGCGGCAAACGACCTTGCCCTGGGGGACGTGGAAGCAGCCATAGCGGTCAACAGCCAGGATGAGACCGGCCAGCTTGCCGAAGCGTTCAAGCAGATGGTCGCCAACATCGCCGAGGCCGCCAGGGCGGCGGAGCGCATCGCGGCGGGCGATCTTTCCATTCAGTTACAGGCCAAGTCCGAAAAGGACATCCTGGCGAAGAACCTGAACGTCACCATCGCAGCGGTCCAGGCGATGGCCGCCGACGCGAACATGCTCGCAAAAGCGGCCGTCGACGGCAAGCTCCTCGAGCGCGCCGACGCGGGGAAACACCGCGGTGAGTATCGCAGGATCATCGAAGGGGTGAACGCCACCATCGCACGTCTCGTCGGTCTTCTCGACACCATGCCAGCGCCGGCCATGATCATCGACCGCGACTTCACCGTCATGTACATGAACGAGGTGGGTGCGAAGGTCGGCGGCAAGACCCAGGCACAGGTGGTCGGCACCAAATGTCACGACCACTTCAAGACCGGTGACTGCAAGACGGACCGATGCGCGTGCGGGCGTGCGATGCAGGGCGGCAATGCGGCAAGCAGCGAGACCGACGCACACCCGTCTGCCGGTCTCGATCTCGACATCGCCTACACCGGGCTGCCGCTGCACGGCGAGGACGGAAAGATCATCGGCGCCTTCGAGGTGGTGACCGACCAGACCGCCGTGAAGCAGGCTGCACGGCTGGCGAAGAAGATCAGCGATTACCAGGAGGAGGAAACGAGGAAACTGGTGCACGGCCTGGAGAAGCTCTCGAAGGGTGAGGTCGACTTCACCATCGCGACCGCACAGGGCGACGCGGATACCGGCGGAGCCAAAGAGATCTTCGATGCGCTGGCCGGTGCGGTGAACCACTGTGCCGAAGTCATCAAGACCCTTAACGGCGACACGGTCGATCTGGCACAGGCCGCGACCGAGGGGAGGCTCACCGCCCGCGCCGATGCCGGGAAGCATCAGGGTGCCTACCGCGAGATCATCCAAGGGGTGAACGATTCCCTGACCACGATGGTCGGCTTCATGGACAACATGCCGGCTCCCGCCATGATCATCGACAAGGACTTCAACGTCCTTTACATGAACCAGCTGGGCGCCAAGGTAGGCGGAAAAACCCAGGAGCAGGTACTCGGGACCAAGTGTTATGACCACTTCAAAACCTCCGACTGTAAGAGCGCCAACTGTGCCTGCGCCCAGGCCATGACTACCGCGCTCGATGCGACCCGCGAGACCGACGCACATCCCGGCGGGTTGGATCTCGACATAAGCTACACCGGCGTCCCGATCAAGGACAAGGACGGCAAGGTGATCGGGGCCTTCGAGGTGGTGACCGACCTCACCTCGGTGAAACAGGCGGCGCGCCAGGCGAAAAAGATCGCCGATTACCAGGACAAGGAGACGCAGAAACTCGTCGACGGGCTGGCAAAACTCGCGAAGGGTGACGTGAACGTCGCCCTCACCACCGAGCCCGCCGACAGCGACACCTCGGAGGTAAAGCACACCTTCGACACCATCGCGGCCGCGGTGAACAGCTCGGCCAAGGCGAACCGCGACATCGCCGAGGTGGCGCAAAAAATCGCCGCAGGCGACCTCACGCTGAAGCTCACGGAGCGCTCCCCGGAGGACGAACTGCTGATCGCCCTGAAGGCGATGCTGGACAAGCTGAATTACGTGGTGACCGACGTGAAGGGAGCCGCCGACAACGTCGCGTCCGGCAGCCAGGAACTCTCCTCCAGCTCGGAGCAGATGTCACAGGGGGCGAGCGAGCAGGCGGCCGCCGCGGAAGAGGTCTCCTCCTCCATGGAGGAGATGACCTCCAACATCCGGCAGAACGCGGACAACGCGCTGCAGACCGAGAAGATCGCCTCCAAGTCGGCCAAGGACGCCAAGGAGGGGGGCGAAGCGGTAACCCATACCGTGAGCGCCATGAAGGAGATCGCCGGTAAGATCTCCATCATCGAGGAGATCGCGCGGCAGACGAACCTTCTCGCCTTGAACGCCGCCATCGAGGCGGCGCGCGCCGGCGAGCACGGCAAAGGGTTCGCGGTTGTGGCAAGCGAGGTGAGAAAACTCGCCGAGCGGAGCCAGAAGGCAGCGGCCGAGATCTCCAACCTTTCCTCCAGCAGCGTCGAGATCGCGGAGCGCGCAGGGGAGATGTTGAACCGGATGGTACCCGACATTCAAAAGACCGCGGAGCTGGTCATGGAGATCTCGGCGGCGTGCCGCGAGCAGGATACCGGCGCCGAGCAGATCAACAAGGCGATCCAGCAGCTAGACCAGGTCATCCAGCAAAACGCCTCGGCTGCCGAAGAGATGTCCTCCACCGCGGAGGAACTTTCCAGCCAGGCCGAGCAGTTGCAGGACGTCATCGGCTTCTTCAAGATGGAAGGTGGTGAGCATGCAGCACCCAAGGCGGGGAAGCCGAAGGTGAAGCAGGTGCAAACGAAGAAACCGCTCACACAATCGGCCAAGGTCCTCCCCCCCGCCGCAAGGCGCAAGGCAGCCGGCGCCGGACTCTCCCTCGAGATGGAGCATGAGGACCCGGACTTCGAAAGGTTCTAGCAGAAGCGCAGCTCTGACTGACAAGGGCAGCACCGGAACTATTCCGATGCTGCCCTTATTTTTTGCTTTAGAAGCCCCCCCCTGTGCCGATACAAAACAGACCGGCCAGACACTTCCGAAAGGAGCCCTGCAGCAGGGGCATTGAGAGTTCAATGGAAAAGACCCCCTTCTTGCTCTTCCTCTGTATCGCAATTATCGCCCTCTTCGCAGCAAACCCAGGCTTCAGAAAGGATAAAGAAGCGAACAGCTGTGAGATCTCCTGTTACCAGTATGGTCAACTGCACTCGGCGATGAGCCTCTTCCCCGAGGTTGCAGACACAGCCAGACGCGATCTGACAGGGGAGTACGTCAGCATCTCGCAGTACAACGAGATCATGCGCAAGGTGGAACTCGCAAAACTGAAGCAGGCGAGAAGGATGTCTGCTCAAACAGAGTTGGCACTGACTGAGAAACACTCCGCATCAAATTGATACTTTTTTATTGAATATTTTTAACGACAAGGTATTATCCTACCTGAGTGTGTGCCCCCCAAAACAGCACTTCATGCAGTACCGCTTACTTCGACCGTAGAGGTCCTAAATCCGATACCCAAAGGAGACGTCATGAGCATCAAGATCCGCAGCATCATCCTCACAGCAACGGCGATAGCCGCGTTCGCCGCCCCGGCACTGGCAGAAAGCACCAACTGCACGGTGACCGCGCCCGAAATCCGTCTGCGCAAGAGCCCCAGCAAGAAGGCGAAAGTGGTGGCTATCCTCAAGAAGGAAACCAAGGTAAGCGCAGAGAAGTGCTCAGGAGGCTGGGTGAAGGTTTCCTCCGAAGACGGCAAGATGGCCGGCTATGTCGGAGGCTGGGCTCTTGCAGCCGCTCCGGTCATGGTCGCATCCGTTGAACCGGTCGCGGTCTCCGCGCCCGCCCCGGCCGCCGAACCGGTAAAGGAAGTCCCTTCCAACGAGAAGCTCGCCATGCAGATCACCGACCTGCGCCTGAAGATGCTCACCGTGGAGAGGGACGTGGCGATGATGCGCAAGGACATCAAAAAGATCAAGGTAGCCATGAAGCACAAAAAGTAAGGCAGCGGGGGGACCGGGTACGGTCCCCCTTCCATTCCCCCGGCTCCATCCCTTTCCTCCCCTCACTTTCCTCGATCGAATAGTTAAAGATTGATCTTCCCGCGACCGATAAGGTGGCCATCGACCACTCAAGGCACAGGAGATAGCATGAAAGGTTTCACCTCGACGCGGTTATCCACCAAGTTTTTCGGCGCCATGATCGTCCTCAATCTCCTCACCACGACGGCCTTCACGGTACATACCTATTATGCGGAGAAGAAGGAGATCCTGGGGGACATCGACCGCGAACTGCGCACCTGCGTCGAAGGCGTGCGCATGGTCGCGGACGGATACCACGCCAGGATGGCAACGACCCCACCTACCCCCGCAGAGTTCCAGGCACTGAGCGATCGGCTCACCACTTACGCAAACGGGGCCGGACTCAACTACATCTACACGACAGTGAAAAAGGACGGCAAGATTGTGTTCTCCTCCTCCAGCTACACGCGCGAAGAAAAGGAAAAGGGAGAACAGAGCAAGCTTTTCGACGCCTATGAGGACGCAAGCGCGGGACTAAAGGCGGCTTTTGCCGACGGCAAGCCGCACTACGACCAGTATTCCGACAAGTGGGGCGTCTTCCGTTCCCTGTTCGTGCCGGCGCGCGGTGCGGACGGCACCGAGTACGTGATGGGGGCGGACATCTCCATGAAGCGCATCGATTCGGCCCTGCGCGGCGTGCTGGTGAACTGCCTGGTGATCGCTCTTATCGTATTCGTGGTAGGCGGGGCGGTCATGCTGGTGCTGGTGCGGTCGGTGCAGCGGACCGTCAGCGAACTGGCGCGCGGCGTCAACCTGATCGCAGAGGGAAACCTTGGGACGTACATCGACCATGCTGGTGACGACGAGCTCGGCATGCTGGCCGACGACATGAACCGCATGGCCGCCCAACTGAAGGACGTGGTAGCCGAGGTGAGAAATTCGGCCGAGGAGGTGGCGATGGCCTCGAACAGGCTATCGGACACCGCGGCGGTGATGGCGGACGGCGCGGACAAGGTGCACGGGCAGATCGGTTCGGTCGCCACGGCAGGCGAGGAGATGGCAACGACCTCCGGCGAGATCGCACACAACTGTGCCGGTGCCGCGGAGCTCGCACGCCGGGCGAACACCACCGCCTCATCGGGTGCGGGGGTTGTCGCCGGGGCCATCGAGGCGATGCAGCACATCGCTGAGCGTGTAAAGGAATCTGCTCAGACGGTAGGCGGCCTCGGGGTGCGCTCGGAGCAGATCGGCGAGATCCTTGGAACCATAGAGGACATCGCCGACCAGACGAACCTTCTTGCGCTGAACGCCGCCATCGAGGCGGCGCGTGCCGGCGAACAGGGCCGCGGCTTCGCAGTGGTCGCCGACGAGGTGCGCGCCCTTGCCGAGCGCACCACCCGCGCCACCAAGGAGATCGCCGAGATGATCAAGGTGATCCAGCAGGAAACGAGGACCGCGGTGAGCTCCATGGAGGCCGGGGTGGCCGAGGTGGAAAAGGGAAGCGCCGAGGCGGGGAAATCGCAGCAGGCGCTGCGCGAGATCATGGAGTGCATCGGCGAGGTGACCCAGCAGATAAACCAGGTGGCCACCGCGGCGGAAGAGCAAACGGCGACCACGCGCGAGATTTCCGGCAACATGCAGCAGATCACCTACGTGGTGCAGCAGACCACCCAGGCAGCCCACGACTCGGCGGAAGCGGCTGAGCAACTGAGCCAGAACGCGGCGCAACTGCAGTCGAGGGTCCGGCAGTTCAAGATCGACTGAACTCTAACCTCACACTACCCGTCCCCTCTGCCAGCCTTCTTTCCCGGCCGGCGCTCAGCGCCGCGCCGGGCGGAGGTCGGCAGCACCGCGAGGTAGATGGTCACGCATGCGGCGATGGACAGGAGCACGATTCTCAGCCAGATGCGGTCCACGAACAGGAAGGTGGTAACGGGAAACGAGATCCAGATCGCGCCGATGGCAAGGCACTTGGCGCGCAGCGGGATCGAGCCGTGCAGCAGGTACTCCTTGAGCATCGGCCCGAAGTGCTTGTGTTCCACAAGCCAGGTATGGAATCGTTCGGAACTGCGTGAAAAGCAGATGACCGCGACCAGCAGGAAGGGGACACTCGGGACCAGAGGAAGAAAAAGCCCGACAACGCCGCCGGCGAGGGAGAGAAGCCCGATGCCGATGAGCAGGTAACGAAGCCACTCGCTCTTGACCAGCCTGATCTTCAGATGACGGTGTTTCATCCGACGTGCATGCCCCCCGCTCCAAGCTTTGCATTTCATCCAGACTAATTGTAAGCGATCCCATCTGGTTTTAACATCCGGAATCCCGACTGACGGCGGCACCTATCCTGGAGCCCAAGCCGTACCACCGCACGGGGCGCAGCACGCAGGTCTCCCCCACCGTTCCCGCCACAGCTACCCGCCGCATCCGCCTTCCGTCCGCCATAAAGAAAACTGCGGAGTTCACTTCACGTGGGACGTTCTCTTGCAAGAGTACCAGGGCATGCTACTCGACCGGCTGGGGGATGGCTGAACCATCGAAGTATCCATATAAACCTTGAAATGATCCACCCCATCCGGTATGGTGCCCGTGACCAATTGACCACAACCGAAACGCAAAAGGAAATTGCATGGAAAAGTTTGACGAGGCGCTGGTCAACCTGCGCCAGAACTTAAGGGACGGCAAGAAGCAGTCCGAGTTTTACGACCTCTTCCTTAACTCGGCTTTTTTCGTCCCCATCCTCAAGCAGAGTGAACAGGTAGAAAAGTCCGGTGGCGTACTGCCGCTTATCACCGAGGCGGACGGCAAGGACTACCTGATGCTTTTCAGCACCCTGGAGCGCCTCCAGGCCTGGGACGCCGAGACCCCGTACATAGAGGTCCCCGGCCACCTGCTGGCACTGAGCACCACCCCGCCCCTGCACTGGGCTCTGAACGTCGGCACCGAATATTCCAAGGAGTTCCACCCCGAGGAGATTGCCTGGCTCAGGGACTCCGTCGAACGCTGCAACGCCGAGGCTGCCGAGGCTGCCGGGGCACGCCAAGCCTGATGAAAGTAAAGGGCGGGGTCCCGTCCTTAGCACAGATAAAATGAACCAGACCATCCACCTCATATATTTCTCCCCGACCGGGGCCACGCGCAAAACGGTGACAGCAATCGCGCAGGGGCTCGGTACGGGGAAGGTACTCCATCACGACCTCACCCGGGTACGGGAAGGGATCGACCTTACCCTGGACGAAGGAATCGCCGTCATCGGCTTTCCGGTCTACGCCGGGAGGGTGCCCGAGCTCTTCCTGCAGCGCATCGAGCGGCTCCAGGCCGCCGGCATGCCCGTCGTCATCGCCGCAGTTTACGGCAACCGGGCCTTCGAGGACGCCCTCCTGGAGATGGCCGACGTCTGTCGCGCCAAGGGCTTCAGCGTATCAGCCGCGGGGGCATTCATCGGCGAACACTCCTATGCAACCGACTCCCACCCCGTGGCCTTGGGCCGCCCGGACCGCGACGACCTGGGCCGGGCCGTCGAGTTCGGCACCCTCGCCTCACGCGCCGCGGCCGATCCCTCCCGGCGTGAACCGCAAATCCCCGGAGCTTTCCCGTACAAGGAAAGGCCGCCACTAGGCGGTGCCGCCCCCGACACCGATGAAGGTCTATGCACCCTCTGCGGTGCCTGCGCCGAGATTTGCCCGACCTTCGTCATAGAGGTCGGCGATGCCGTCAGGACCAACGCCGCCGGCTGCATCAAGTGCTGCGCCTGCACACGGGTATGTCCCCCCGGTGCGCGGACCATGAACCACCCGTCGGTTGCGGAGAGGCGGCAGATGCTTGTCGACAGTTGTTCGCGCCGCAAGGAACCGGATTTTTTCCTGTAACCCCACAGCAAGGGGCAGGCACCTTCGGAGCCAGCCCCCTTCGAGTTCCACACCTTTCGCCTTGCACCTCGCCCGCTTTGCTCATCACCCGCCCACCTGTTTGATTTACTCCCAACTGGTGCGATAATCATCCCTTGTTGCCCACTCTGCACCAGAGCCAGATACAGAGACGCCGCCATCCAGGCCGCCCTGTCTCAACACATCTGCGGCGGGGATTCCCTTGAAACAGCGCGGATACTCATACAGCATTCCTCTCGTGTTGATCGTTGCGATTGCAGCGGTGTGGCTATTGGTAAACGTATCAAGGGATGACTCCCTCGCCCGGCTGCGCAACGCCGGGACCATCCGGATCGGTTATGCAGTGGAAGCTCCCTACGCCTTCGTTACCCAAGACGGCACGGTGACCGGGGAATCGCCCGAGATCGCGAAACACATCGCGAAGACCATCGGTATTGATCAGATTACCTGGCGCCAGGCCGAGTTCGGTTCCCTCATTACCGAGTTGGAAGCCGGCCGCATCGACGTTGTGGCTGCGGGCATGTTCGTCACACCGGAAAGAAAAATGCAGGTTGCCTTTTCCGCGCCGACCTTCCAGGTCAGGCCGGGGCTTTTGGTTCCTGCCGGCAATCCCCTCCGACTGTACTCCTACAAAGAGCTTGCGACACACGACGTAACCATTGCCGTCCTCAACGGATCCGTTGAAGAAAACACCTTGCGCCGTCTAGGCGTTCCATCAAGAAGACTCCTTGCCGTTCCCGATACACTCACCGGCCTCGCCGCAGTGACGTCTGGCCTCGCCGCGGGGATGGCAATTTCATCTCCTACGGCACGGTGGATCGCCCAGCACTCAAAGGAGCAGGTCGAAGCGGCAGAGGCACCCGCAAGGGTGGATAGCGACTCGCTTGGCCTTGGCGCCTTCGCCTTCAGGAAAGAGGACCGGGCGTTGCTTGAGGCCTGGAACCGGGCGCTCGACGGTTACATCGGCACCAAAGAACATCTCGCACTGGTCTCACGCTTTGGTTTCACCGCGGACGAACTCCCCCCCACGGCAAAGGGGAAATCGGAGCCGAGGCCATGACGGCCGCACCTCTGCATCAGCGCATCCGCTCGCACTCCTGGCTATCGGTCGGGAGCGCCGTACTCCTCTCCATTCTCGTCTGCACCACCGTCTACTGGCTCGACCTTCAACAACGACAGACCCTGCGCGCTGCCCTGACCGAAGTGGAAGACCTGCGCGAGGCCCGCATCGACCTAAGCAAGGGGTTTCTGCACCTGACGCTCGCCGGCCAGCCCGGTTCCTCCTTTGGCCAAGCCGAGGGGCTTGCCCTGCTGCGCCAGTCCATCTCCTCCCTGGACCGGGCAACCATGCGGCTCGGCGCCGACCATAAGGACGCCGCTGCTTCTTTCAACGACAGCGTCAGCAGATTCGAGACCATCCTGGCAAAGTGGCAAAAAGGAGGAACGGCACGTGCCGCCCACGAGGTGGCGCTGCGGGTCTCCTTCCAGCAACTGGAGCTGCAGGCAAACGAAATAGACACCCTTTCGCAGAAAAGGCTAAGGAGGATATCGCAGCAACTGGACCGCCGTTTCGGCTGGACAATTTTTGCCGCGGCGCTTTTTTTGTCCGCCCTCTGCGGTGTGGTGTACCAGGCCGGGCGGGCGCGGGATCGACTCTACGCCTCCTCGCGCGAGAGCGAGAACCGCTTTCGCACCATCTTCGAGAGGACGACGTCGGGATACTCCTTGTCGACGACTGACGAGGTGCTGCTGATGGTGAATGACGCTTTCGCCCAGATGCTTGGTTACGATCCGGAGGAACTGCCGGGACACCCGCTGTCGAGCTTCATGCAGGCGGACGACTTCGCCCAGTTCCTGGAACAGCGACGGCTGACCGTGAACGGTAAACAGGAGTCATTCCGGTTTGAAGCCCGTTACCTGCACCGAGACGGTTCGATCCTCTGGGGCATGGGAAGTTCCAGCTTGCTCAGGGACGCCGGCGGTGCCCCGCTCTATTTCATCACAAGCGTCATGGACATGACTGAGCGCAGGAAAGCGGAGCTAGCCCTTAGGGAAAGCGAAAGCAGACTGCGCTTCGCTTTGGAGGGGACCAACGACGGCCTGTGGGATATCGACATGGTGACCGGGGCGACGTACCTGAGTCCAAGGGGATGGGAGATCCTAGGTTACGCCCCCGGAGAGGGAGAGCTTTCACGGCCGGTGTGGACAGACCTGCTGCACCCGGACGATCTCCCACGCACCCGCGAACTCTTGCAGGCACACATGGAAGGCGAAACCGAGATCTTTGAAATGGAGCAGCGCCTTCTCACGAAGTCAGGCGACTGGAAATGGGTACTCACCAGAGGGAAGGTGGTGTTGCGTAACGAGGTGAACGCCGCCCTGCGGATGACCGGCACCCACACCGACCTTACCGTACAGAAAAAGCTGGAAGAGCAATTCCTGCAGGCGCAGAAAATGGAGGCAATCGGCCGACTGGCGGGTGGCATCGCTCACGATTTCAACAACATGCTGCTTGTCATCATAGGTTTCGCAGAAATGTCACTGCACGAGCTAGGCGACGACAAGCAGACGGTATCGGGCATGCTGAACGAGGTCGTCAAGGCTGCCGAGCGTTCGGCGAACCTGACCCAGCAACTCTTGGCGTTTGCCCGACGGCAGAAAGTTTCCCCGAAGGTGGTCGATCTGAACGCGCAGATAGGCGACACCATCGCGATGCTAAAGCGCCTGATCGGAGAAGAGACCGAACTGGTGTGGCTCCCACAACAAGAACTATGGCCGGTGCTCATGGCCCCGTCGCAGTTGAACCAGCTCCTTGCAAACCTGTGCGTCAACGCAAGAGATGCGATAACGGGATCAGGCAAAGTGGTCATAGAGACCGCCAACATCTCCCTCGACCGGACCTACTGCCAGGAGTACCCGGACTTTCATCCTGGAGATTACGTGAGCCTCACTGTTACCGACAACGGCTGTGGGATGGAAAAGGAGACGGTCGAGAGGATCTTCGAACCGTTCTTTACAACGAAGGGGCCGGGGATGGGAACGGGACTTGGGCTCTCCACCGTCTACGGCATAGTCAAGCAGAACCAGGGGACCATCCACGTGTACAGTGAGCCTGGCCAAGGTACCAGTTTCGCCATCTATCTGCCGCGCCATGGCGGAGAAGAGATGCCGATCGGAGTTGAAGCAAGCGAGGAGCCCTCGCAGGGGAAAGAGGAGACGATCCTCGTAGTGGAAGATGAGCCCGAGATTCTGCGGATGACAACCGACATGCTCAAACTGCAGGGATACCGCACCATCGCAGCTTCATCCCCTGATGAGGCGCTCAAAGCCGCCGAGCAGCATCCGGGAGAGATCGACCTGCTGTTAACGGACGTCATCATGCCAGGTATGAACGGCCGGGCGCTTGCCGACCGGTTGCTCACCGCGCGGCCCGGCTTGAAATGCCTTTACATGTCCGGATACACCGCCGATGCGATCTCTCAGCACGGCGTTCTCGACCCCGATGTTAAGTACATCCAGAAACCATTCAACATGAAGGCGCTGGCCCGCAAGGTAAGAGAAGTCCTGAGCGAACCGTAGCCTTACCAACGAAAAAAGGCAGCCAACCGGCTGCCTCTCCTCGATCCGAAGTAAGTCACGGCTTAGCGCGGCCGCGGCACCACGACCGCCTTAGCTCCTGCCCTCTCCAGTTCACCTGCACTTCTCGCAGCGGCGTCCTCGCTTTCGAAGGAACCGGCGGTAAGCTGCAAGGTCGGGACCTGAACCGACAGCTGCCTTAACTCAGTGGTGATGCCGAAGCGGGCGAGACGCACCTGTTCCTCGATGGCGCTCGGCTTGTCAAAGTAAGAGCCTGCGTAGAGGTTGAATTTTCCCCGGCGATCCTGAAGTATGAAACAGTCCGCCTTCGCCTTGCGCAGCTTCTGTATCATATGGTCCGCCGCCTTCTTCTCGGTGTACTCGGCGACGTAGATCCGGCTCATCTGTTCCTTTTTCCTGGGACCAGGCACTACAACAGGTACCATTCCTGCTTTCCTGATCTTCTTCTTGATCTCGATCATGTCCCTTTTGAGCACGAAGGAGCCGAAATCGAGGGTGTACGTAGCCGCTGCCGACTCGCCCCCAGCAACAGCCACAGGTGCTGCCACGGCAACAGGAGGTGCTGTGGGAGGCTCCGGAATTGCTGCCAAGGCAGGATCCTCCATGGGAACTGCAAGGGTTGCAGCCTTTGCTGCCTCCGCCTGAGCCACGGCCTTAGCCTTCGCCACTGCTTCAACCTTAGCCTTCTCGGCTTTCGTCTGTTCGATCCTTGCCTGCTCTGCCTTTGCAGCCGCCTCGGCGGCTTTTGCTGTCGCTTCAGCTTTCTCTTTCTCTATTCTCGCCTGTTCGGCCTTGGCCGCTGCTTCAGCCATGGCCGCAGCCTCAGCCTTAGCTTTCTCCGCTTTGGCCTGCTCGGTCTTTGCCTTTTCAGCCTTTGCAGCCGCCTCAGCTTTCGCTGCCGCCTCGGCTTTTTCTTTCTCTATCCTGGCCTGCTCAGCCTTGGCAGCGGCTTCAGCCTTGGCCACGGCTTCAGCCTTCGCGGCCGCTTCAGCCTTCGCGGCCGCTTCGGCCTTAGCCTTCTCAACTTTGGCCTGTTCGATCTTTGCCTGTTCAGCCTTTGCAGCCGCCTCAGCTTTCGCTGCCGCTTCGGCTTTCTCTTTCTCTATTCTCGCCTGTTCAGCCTTGGCCGCTGCTTCAGCCTTGGCTGCTGCTTCAGCTTTGGCCGCAGCCTCAGCCTTAACCTTCTCGACTTTAGCCTGCTCGAACCTTGTCTGTTCAGCCTTTGCAGCCGCCTCAGCTTTCGCTGCCGCTTCGGCTTTCTCTTTCTCTATTCTCGCCTGTTCAGCCTTGGCCGCTGCTTCAGCCTTGGCTGCTGCTTCAGCTTTGGCCGCAGCCTCAGCCTTAACCTTCTCGACTTTAGCCTGCTCGAACCTTGTCTGTTCAGCCTTTGCAGCCGCCTCAGCTTTCGCTGCCGCTTCGGCTTTCTCTTTCTCTATTCTCGCCTGTTCAGCCTTGGCCGCTGCTTCAGCCTTGGCTGCTGCTTCAGCTTTGGCCGCAGCCTCAGCCTTAACCTTCTCGGCTTTAGCCTGCTCGAACCTTGCCTGTTCTGCCTTTGCGGCAGCCTCAGCTTTTGCTGCCGCTTCGGCTTTCTCTTTTTCTATTCTCGCCTGTTCGGCCTTGGCCGCTGCTTCAGCTTTGGCCGCAGCCTCGGCCTTGGCCTTCTCCGCTTTAGCCTGCTCGCCCCTTGCCTGTTCAGCCTTTGCAGCGGCCTCAGCTTTCGCTGCCGCTTCGGCTTTCTCTTTTTCTATTCTCGCCTGTTCAGCCTTGGCCGCTGCTTCAGCTTTGGCCGCAGCCTCGGCCTTAGCCTTCTCCGCTTTAGCCTGCTCGACCCTTGCCTGTTCAGCCTTTGCGGCGGCCGCGGCTTTTGCTGCCGCTTCGGCTTTCTCTTTTTCTATTCGCGCCTGTTCGGCCTTGGCCGCTGCTTCAGCTCTGGCCGCAGCCTCGGCCTTAGCCTTCTCCGCTTTAGCCTGCTCGACCCTTGCCTGTTCAGCCTTTGCGGCGGCCACAGCTTTTGCTGCCGCTTCGGCTTTCTCTTTCTCCATTCTCGCCTGTTCAGCCTTGGCCGCTGCTTCAGTTTTGGCAACCGGATCAGCCTTGGATTTCTCGGCCTTTGCCTGCTCCGCCTTGGCAGCCGCTTCGGCCCGGGCTTTCTCATACCTGGCCTGTTCCGCTTTTGCCATCGCGGCCTTTGCGGCGGCCTCAGCCTTGGCTTCAGCTTCAGCCCTTGCGTTATCATCCCTTTTCTGTTCCGCCGGCACGACACCGCCAACACCCAGAAGTGCCCCCTCGACTGGTGCTTTCAAGGAAGAGACGGCAACCGATGCTGCGGGAACAGCCGGAACAGCTAATTTAGCCGCGCCGGAAGGCGATGGCTGTACCTTGGCCACAGGCTTCGGAGCTTCCTGGGGCTCCGCAAGCCTGGGCGGCTCCTGCTGCGCCCTCTCTTGAACCAGTTTCAGGACATCAGGATCGAGTTTGTCGGCGGCCTTCGGGTAATCCTTCAGAAGCGTGTTAACGGCCCGGACGGCTTTCTCATCGCGTGAAGTCGCCGTGTAACACTTCACCAGCATCAGGAGTACCTCCTCGCGCTGGGGCGTCTTCGGGTATTTCTTCAGGATCCTTTCAAGCCAGGTCGAGGCGTAGTAGTACCCCTTTTCCTGGTAGTGGTTCTTCGCCTGGGCGAACATCGCCGCTTCATCTGTTTCGGAAAACGCAGCGGAAGAGAAAGTGAAACATGTCAGCACAACAGCCATTAAAAGAATGCGAACAGCGCTCATTCAAGACCTCACGTTGCAATAAATTCTCTGGTTATGCCCGAGTCTCAGACAGAAACCGGAAACCGCCATAAATTGGCGAAAGATTAATTTAGCCAAGGAATAAAGTCAAAGAATATTTATAAGTATTCTATGACAGAAGAGGTCTAGCGCCTCCAGCCTGCACAATGAAATTTCACAAGGTGACACGGCGGATTCTTCCTGTAGAATCATCCGGTATGAGAGATATCGACCGCTGGCATGAAGAGGAGTTTCGCCGCCTGACGACGGAAAAGGTGCTGCGGCTACTGGATGGCACTCCGACAGAAGCCACCCTGGCTGCCGCCGTTTCGGGTTGCGCCGAGGAAGCAGAAGCGATCTGCAGCGATCGCCCCATGGCCTGCACCGCGGGCTGTCCCTACTGCTGCGTCTTGAACGTCGCCATATTGCTTCCGGAGGCGATGATCATCGCACAACGGCTGGTAGAGCAGACTCCTCAAAGGGAACTGGACGAACTGCGCAAACGGCTTGGGCAGCACCGCTCCTGGACGCGATGGATGGACGACGAAGAGCGGATACTGAAGAGGATGTCCTGCCCGCTGCTGGATCAGTACGGCGCCTGCGGCGTTCATCCGGTACGCCCCCTCGCCTGCCGCGCCATAACGTCTCTGGACAGCGAATGCTGTCGCGAAGCATTCGCCCCGGTGGTAAGTGACGAGGACCGCCTGGTGCCTACCGACTTATTACGCAAGGCGGCCTATGATGCCGCTTTCACCTCCCTTGCCGCTGGACTTCTTTCATGCGGTCTTGACGACCGCAGCATCGAGCTCGGCACCGGGGTCATTGCCTTTCTCGAAAACCCGGAGTACCGGGAGCTGTTTCTAAACGGAGGAAAGCTCCCGCAAGATCTGTGGCGATAAAAAAAGGGATCAGCCTTTCCGGCTGATCCCTTTTCGTTTCCTTGCATATCCTGACGGCTAACCGCGCGGGTCCTTCGGGTACCCGAGTCCCTTCCAGTCGATGCGTCCGTTCTCGCCGTGGCAGTGCCGGCACCTGATCGCCTTTTCCTTCGGCACCACCATGTGGTTCAGCGACCAGACCGTGGTTGTTTCCACCCAGCCGTACTTCCCGCTGTAGGGAAGCCCGGCCGCCTTCATCCCCGCCTCGATCGCCTTGTTCCAGTCGAAAGTAGCGGAATATGCCGTCTCGCTGTCGGCAGGGCCGAAGATGTTGGGGACGGCTATGATACGGTTTTCCAGGTCATAAGGCTGTTTCGCCTTCAGCACCTTGAACGGGAAGATCTTCGACTGCGGATCGGAGCGGTCGCCGCGAGGGGCGGAAAGCCGCACCACCTTGCCGGGATCGATCTTGTCACCCATGAAGACCCGCTCCACCGTCCCGTTGTACCACATGTAGGTCGGCACGAGGTCCTTGCCGAGCACCAGCTCGCCGCGCGCCTTGTCGTAGATCTTGAGCGGGTCTGCCCCCTCGGGGGCGCTCTTACCAGCGGCCGACCAGTCCCACGACAGCACCGTCGGGCTTCCCTTGGCGTAAGTCGGGATGTGGCATGTCTGGCAGGCGACGCGCCTCATGTGTATGTTCAAGATCCTGATGGCATGAACGTCGCCCTTGTGACAGTCGGTGCACCCCATGGCGCGGGGACCGGAGCCGGGCGAAACGGAAAGCGCCTCCCCTTTCACGTCGTGGTCAGGCGCCTTGTGGCAAGACTCGCAGGTGAGCCCCTTTGCCCCCATGTGCACGTCGTAGTCGCCGCTCGGATTGGCAAGGGTCGAGTCGAGGTCGCCGTGCTTGTAGTTATCACCGCCGCCGCTGTAGAAGTGGCAGGCGCCGCACGCCGCACGCGAGGGCCGCTCTATGGAACGCGCCGCTGCGAGGAGATCGACAGGCTCCCACACCTTTCCGGGCGGGAATTCCTTTTTCTCCCCCTGGTAGACCGGGTGTCCCGAGCCCAGCGGGAACTTCTTGTAGGCGCCGTTCGTCTCGTGACAGACGAGACAATCTATATTGTCGGTGTTGCCGAAATCGAAGGTGCTGTCCTTCCACCCGTAACCGGCGTGGCAACTGGTGCATGCGGACAGGTTGGACGGGACGGCAAGACAGAAGGAATTACCGAGGGCGTTCTTCTTGCCGAAGTCGACGGTCTTGCCGTTGATCGTCTGCTTCTTGCCCCAGTTCCAGTGCACCGTCTGCATGATCTGTTTGGTCAGCTTGTCATGGCAACCGGCGCAGGTCTTGGTCACCTCGGGGCCGCTCTTGAAAGGTTCGGAGAAGAAGCGATGCGTCCCTTTCAACGAGGCATCCGAGGTGGAAGCACAGACCAGCACCAGAAGCAGCAGCAGGTATTTCCTCATGATGTATTGGACCCCGCGATCTGTATGATTGGCGACCCGCCCGCCCGAGGCATGCGGACGGTAAAGAACCGGGAACACATTATATTTGATGCCGGACGTAGTCAATGACAAATTGCGCCGCAGTGGTCATAAGCCGCAGAAGTGCCTTCCATCGTGTACGGGCTTGCCAGTGTAGAATCTGACAACGAAGCAGTGCTCCCCCTCTTTAAGCTGCACATCGCGCCGAAGCTGTTAAAATGTTCAACTTGTCGGACAACGGCACCTTGTTACCAGTCATAGACAGACAATAGGAGAAACAAATTATGGCGGTGCTTGCAACTGTGTTAGGTCACCCGAGAATCGGTATAACGCGGGATCTGAAAAAGGCGCTCGAAGCGTACTGGAGCGGCGCCACTCCGGCAGAGTCGCTCCTTGCCACGGCCCAGGAGATCCGCAGCCGTCACTGGCACTTCATGAAGGAAGCCGGGGTCGACCAGATTCCGTGCAACGACTTCTCCCTTTACGACCACATGCTGGACATGGCGGTAACGGTCGGAGCGGTCCCCCCGCGCTTTGCCGGAATCGCCACGCCACTGAACCGCTACTTTGCCATGGCGCGCGGCATCCAGGACCGCGGCGCCGGGATCGACCTTTCCCCTCTCGAGATGACCAAGTGGTTCGACACGAACTACCATTACATCGTCCCGGAACTAGAACCGAACCAGGCCTTCAAACTGGATCCCACCAAGATCATGGCGGAGCTCACCGAGGCGCAGGCGCTCGGCATCGCGGCACGCCCCGTCATCCCGGGGCCGGTCACCTTCCTGAAGCTCTCCAAGTTCGCAGGAGAAGCTCCCGCCGGAAGCGACACGCTCGACCTTCTGGAGCGGCTCCTGCCCGTGTACGAGGAGCTCTTCGCGCTGCTTGCCGGTCACGGGGTCTCCTGGCTTCAATTGGATGAGCCTGGCCTCTGCTTCGACCTGGACGCCAAAAGCCGGGAAGCCTACAGCTCCGCCCTCGCCCGCCTCGGCGCCTGCCCGAAACGACCGGCGCTGTTGATCGCCACCTACTTCGGCTCGATCGGTGACAACCTCTCCCTCGTCACGGCATCGGGATGCGAGGCGCTGCACATCGATCTCGTCCGCGCCCCGGCCGAGCTCGATGCCGTGCTTGCCGCGCTCCCCACGCAGATGAAACTCTCCCTTGGCGTGGTCGACGGCCGCAACGTCTGGCGCTGCGACCTGGATCAGGCACACAGGACGATCCGGCAAGCCGTAACGAAGCTTGGAAGCGAGCGCGTCATGGTCGCCACCTCATGCTCGCTGCTCCACGTTCCGGTCGATCTGGACGCGGAAATGAAGATCGACCCGGAGCTTAAGAGCTGGATGGCCTTCGCGGCGCAGAAGGTGGCCGAGGTCCGTGCCCTGGCCGACGCGGCGGAATGCGAAAAACCTGAAGACGCTTTCTGGGGACAGGCCGCCTCGGCGCTGGCAAGAAGGCGCGCGGCCGCGGCGACCTCCAACCCGGAAGTCAGGCGCCGGGCTGAACAGGTGACCGACGGGATGCTGCGGCGCATTTCTCCGTTCTCTGTTCGAATCGCCCGTCAGAAGGAACATTACGGCCTGCCGCTTCTCCCCACCACCACCATAGGCTCCTTCCCGCAGTCAAAGCAGGTGCGCGAAGCGCGGTCCAAGTGGCGCAGCGGCTCCCTCGACGGTGCAGGGTACGAGGTCTTCATGAAGGAAGAGATCAGGCTCTGCGTCGAGAAACAGGAAAAACTCGGGCTCGACGTGCTTGTACACGGTGAGTTCGAGCGCACCGACATGGTGGAATATTTCGGAGAGCAGCTGGAAGGGTTCGCCTTCACGCAAAACGGCTGGGTCCAGAGCTACGGGTCGCGCTGCGTGAAGCCTCCGGTGCTCTTCGGAGACGTGGCGCGCCCCCGCCCGATGACCGTAGACTGGAGCCGCTACGCCCAGTCATTGAGCGATCGACCGGTGAAGGGGATGCTCACCGGCCCAGTCACCATCCTACAGTGGTCCTTCGTACGCAACGACCAGCCCCGCTCGGAAACCTGCCGGCAGATCGCCCTTGCGCTGCGCGACGAGGTGGCCGACCTGGAACAGGCGGGGATCGCGATGATCCAGGTGGACGAGCCTGCCATCCGGGAAGGGCTGCCGCTTAGGCGCGGCGAGTGGTCCGCATACCTCGAGTGGGCGGTGGAGGCGTTCCGTCTCGCCACCTCCGGGGTGAGGGACGAGACCCAGATCCACACCCACATGTGCTACTCAGAGTTCGGCGACATCCTCGCCTCCATAGTCGCCATGGATGCCGACGTCCTCTCCATCGAGTCGTCCCGCTCACGGATGGAGCTTCTGGGGAATTTCCGGCAGCAGGGGTATCCAAACGACGTGGGTCCCGGCATCTACGACATCCACTCCCCGCGCGTCCCGTCCATCGAGGAGATGGTCGCGCTGCTGGAGCTCGCCTGCGAGGTCCTTCCCGTGGAACGGCTCTGGGTCAACCCGGATTGCGGCCTGAAGACCCGAGGCTGGCCAGAGATCGAGGCGTCACTTGCCAACATGGTGGACGCCGCACGGCAGGTGCGCTCGCGGCACGCCACCGGTTAGCAGCGTAACCGCACCCTCACCCATAACGCAAAGAGGGATCACCGTCATGGCTGATCCCTCTCGTTTTTTTGCTTTAGTTAAAGTCGCCCTGCGTCTTCTCGCCTGGCGCTTATCAGGCTGCCTTGCGCCCCGCACGCTTTTTCACCTTGCCTACAGCCTCGACGGCGACTTTGGGCGCCACCGACGGAACCGGCTTGAATGAGCTTGACTCCGCCGGCGTCAATTTTTCGAAGTGGGAACATGCGATCTTTCTGACCACCCCGTCGTTGAAATGGATGGAGACCCACTTCGCCGTGACCTCGACGACCTTGCCCGAGCCCCACTCGACAGCTGCGCAATGACCCACGACATCCCCGCGTTTGATTGACATCTTATTCCCCTTTTTGTCTGCAGCATGAAAGGCAACTTACGGCCACGGGGCAGCACCCAATCAACGATTACCCGACTGCGTGGTACCCCCTATTCCCCAAGGACATTTTCGGGAGGCATCGTGCCACTTGAGTTGTGACGGCAGAAGGATACGCCGGGTTCAGGAGTGGCCAGGAAAGTCGAATCGGCGGTTGAGCCGGGAGGGCGGTGCGGAGAGGCTTGCAACAAAAGTGGCCCCTGGCATTAAACCATTGGGGCCACTTCTTTTGGACATAGGCTTGATCGTGCGGTTAAACCCTTTGCACGTTGGCGGCCTGAAGACCTTTCGGTCCCTTCACGACGTCGAACGTCACGCTATCGCCTTCCGCCAGGGATTTGAACCCGTCGCCGCTGATCGCGGAGAAGTGACAGAAAACATCGTCACCGTTCTCCTGCTCCAGAAAACCAAACCCCTTGCTGTCGTTGAACCATTTTACAGTACCGTTTGCCATGTGATTCTTTCTCCAAGTGTTGCTGATTGTGTTCGGCAACGTGCCGAATTTAAAAGCCACCGTAACAGCTATGGATAACTTAAGCAAGCTATTTAATACCTGTGTTTACGAAATAAATTCGTCAACGGTAACCATTTTTATGCTTTTGCATACGAAGCGATAAAGAGTAATACGGACTTGGCCTTGTATAATACCCTATGCAAACAGCAACTTGAGAGATAAACATATGATCCGATTCTGAAAAAATTGAAACTGCTTGCTATTTCAATGACGGTAATTCAGTATGTCCCGACGGCTTGATTCAAAAGCTGTGCAGAAAAAAACATTGTCCGCGCGACACGAAGCGCATCTTTTTTGTGAAGGAGCGCCCATGGCACACACGAATTTCAAGTTTCAGAAGCGTCAAAAAGAATTGGACCGGAAGAAGAAACAGGACGAAAAAGTGCTGCGCAAGCAGCAGAAGGACACCGACCCTGAGGCCGAGACTGAAGATCTGCCCCTGGCGGACACTGTGATCGAGGCGTAACGAAGCACGGGACCAACCCGCAGGCTGGTCCCTTCTTCATTCATGCCTCCATGGAGGTTATGTCTTCTATTTACTCCCCTTCACCGCGTGCATCGTCCATGGCCCGCGCGTTGAGATCTGCACAACGGTTTCCTCTTCGACCCAGGCGTTGTGGACCGTCTTCGGTTTGATCGAGAAGTAACTCCCCGCCGGGAGCAGGACGGGATTTTCCTGCGTCGCGCCCATTGCCAGCTTGATGGTCCCGGAAATCACCGTCACCCTCTCGACGTTGTCATGGAAATGCGGCGCTATCCGCGCCCCCGCCGGCAGTTTGAGCCTCGCCACGAAGAATCCGGGCTTGGACAGGTCCCCCTCAAGCACGGCCATCTGCGCGCCTGGCATGGCCGGGGGACCTGCCTGCCACTGTATGTCGTTCGGTACGACGATGATCGTTTTTACCGCCGACTGCGCCATCTTCTTCTCGTGCGCGGCACCGCTTCCGGCCAGCGAAAAGAAGATCACCACCAGAAGTAACATCATCCTTTTCATGTTGTCCTCCTATTGCCTCCTCAACAGCCGTATACCGCTGATTTTCCTCCTGCATATCCCCATTTTACCGGCCGCGGCTCCCGTCGCGCTACACAAAACGACACGACCAACGCCTGCCGTGCCCCTATCCGAAAATAATTCTTTACACTACTCACAAATATGAATAAAATTCGTCCAGAAAGGTGTAAACAAGAATGTTCGACGAAATAGACATCCACATACTGGAAATCCTTCAGGAGAAGGCGAGGATACCCAACGCCGAAGTCGCAAGGCAGGTCGGCATGGCGCCGTCGGCGGTGCTGGAGCGCATCCGCAAGCTGGAGGAGCGCGGCATCATCGAGGGATACGAGGTGCGGCTGAACCCCGCCTGCTTCCACCAGGGGCTATCCGCCTTCGTGCAGGTGGAAAGCGACGGCGCAGCGACGGCACAGGCGCTCGCCGAGGTCCCCTCGGTCCAGGAGGTGCACCAGGTGGTAGGCCCGGACGGGTTCCTCGTCAAGCTTAGAACCGCCGACCACACCACCCTAGCCAGGATACTCGGGGAGATCAGAGCCCTCGAGGGAGTCAGGTCGATCAGGACTCAGGTGGTCCTGGAAACGGTGAAGGAGACCAGGCGGGTGGATCTTACCGAACACAACGGCAACGGCCGTCACTGATATATCGAACGCAACAGAAACCATCTAAATACTGCGAAGGAGAATCACGATCATGCCGATGTCCGCTTCTTTCAAAGACCGTCTGTTCCCCAGGCTCCCCGAGATCGACAAGCACTTCAACACCCCGTTCCACATCTACGATGAAACCGGCATCAGGGAGACAGGCGCAGGCCTCGTCAAGGCCTTCTCCGGCATCCCCGGTTTCCGCGAATTCTTCGCGGTCAAGGCGCTCCCGAACCGCGAGATCCTGAAGCTCATGAAGGAAATGGGGTTCGGCTTCGACTGCAGCTCGATCCCGGAAGTGATCCTCGCCCGTGAGCTCGGCGCAAAGCCCGAAGACATCATGTTCACCTCCAACAACACAAGCCGTGAGGAGTTCGATTTCGCGGCCAAGGACGGCGGCTGCATCCTGAACCTCGACGACATCTCCCTCGTGGACAAGGTGCCGGTCTTCCCCGAGCTGATCTGCTTCCGCTACAACCCGGGCCCGCGCCGCACCGGCAACGTCATCATCGGCAACCCGGAGGAGGCGAAGTACGGCGTCTCCCACGAGCAGGTGGTCGAGGCGTATCGCAAGGCCAAGGAGCGCGGCGCCACCCGTTTCGGCCTGCACACCATGGTCGCCTCCAACGAGCTCGACTACACCTACATCGTCGAGACGGCGCGCATGGTCCTCGAGGTGGCGGCTGAGGTCGAGGCGGCCCTCGGCATCACCTTCGAGTTCGTGAACGTCGGCGGCGGCTTCGGCATCCCCTACCGCCCGGATCAGAAGGCGCTCGACCTGAACACAATGTCCGCCGAGATCACCGCGCTCTTCAACGCCTTCCGCGAGCGCCACGGCCACGCACCTGCCATGTTCATGGAGAGCGGCCGTTTCATGACCGGCCCGCACGGCGCCCTGGTCTCCACCGCCATCAACAGCAAGGACACCTACAGAAAGTACATTGGCCTCGACGCCTGCATGTCCTCGCTCATGCGCCCGGCGCTCTACGGCTCCTATCACCACATCGACGTCCTCGGCAAAGAAGGCGTTGAGCGCAGCGAGGTGTACGACGTGGTCGGCTCGCTGTGCGAGAACAACGACAAGTTCGCCATCCAGCGCGAGCTCCCCCCGATCGAGGACGGCGACCTGGTGGTGATCCACGACTCCGGCGCCCACGGTCACGCCATGGGCTTTCAGTACAACGGGCGTCTGCGCCCGAAGGAGCTCATGCTGCGCGCCGACGGCAGCGTCGAACTGATCCGCCGTGCCGAGACCCTGGAAGACTACTTCGCCACCTACAACTTCGAGCCGAGCGTGCTGAAGCCGTAGGTTCCTGATGCGCTGACTGAAGGACCAATCTCCGAAAACAACAAAGGCACCCGCCATCGTGGGTGCCTTTGTCATTATTGCAGCAATACCATCCGTCCTTGCGCCGGGGCATTTACGGCGCAGGGAAATACCACTCCCCCTGCAGCTACCCCCAGCACCCCTTACCATCAGGCGCGGACGCCATTAAGAGATGGACCGATCCGTCGCCCGCAGATACGCCTCGGCCTCAGCCGCGGGCATCGGTCTCGCGTACAGGTACCCCTGCACCTCGTCGCAGTGACACGCACGGAGCTTTGCTTCCTCCTCCTTCGACTCGACCCCTTCCGCGATCACGGTTACCCCCATGCTGTGACCGATGGCGACGATGGCCTTCACGATGCCGGCGGCGTCCTCGCGAATGGTGATGTCGCGGACGAAGGACTGATCGATCTTGATACGATCCACGGAGAAGTTTTTCATGTAGCTCAAGGAGGAATACCCGGTCCCGAAGTCATCGATGGATATCTTCACACCCAGCGACTTGAACATGCGCAGAAGCGCCACCGATTCCGCGGCGTTGTCCATCAGCATGCTTTCGGTGAGCTCCAGGTCGAGGAACCTGGGCTCCAGCCCGGTCTCGAGCAGGGTCTCCACCACCATCTCCGAAAAATCCTCCTGCATGACCTGCTTTATCGAGACGTTGACGCTGATGGCGATGGGGTGCCCGTTCAGGTGCCACTGCTTGCATTGCGCGCATGCCGTCTTCAGCACCCACGCCCCCAGCTCCCTGATGAGACCGGTCTGCTCCGCGACCGGTATGAAGCGGGCGGGGGCCACGGCGCCCAGGTTCTCATCGTACCAGCGGGCGAGCGCCTCCATGGCGACCACCCTCCCAGTTTTCAATTGAATCTGCGGCTGGTAGTGCACTGAGATCTGCTCCTTCTCGAGCGCCTCGCGCAACGCCCGCTCGATGGCGGCCCGCTCCTGCGCCTTCATGTTCAGCGTCTCGGAGAAGAACTGGTACTGGTTCCCCCCTGCCCCCTTGGCCGCATACATGGCGAGGTCGGCGTTTTTAAGGAGCGTGGCGATGTCGGAGCCGTCCTCGGGGAAGAGCACTATGCCGATGCTCGCCCCGGTGTATATCTGGCGGCCGTCGACCTCGAAGGGGTCCTTCACGAGCGCGAGGAGCTTCTCCGCGAGTGTTGCCGCTCCTTCGGGGCCTGTTACCGAGGAGCAGAGGATGGCGAACTCGTCGCCACCAAGCCTCGCGAAGGTGTCGCTTGCACGCACGATGCCGCTTATACGGTGCACCACGAGCTGGAGCAGGGCGTCCCCGGCGTGGTGTCCCATGGTGTCGTTCACGTCTTTGAAGTGATCGAGGTCGAAGAAGAGGATGGCGAAGAATTCACCGTAGCGCCGGCAGCGCGCAAGGGCCTGCGCGGTGCGGTCGTAGAACAGGGTCCGGTTGGCGAGGCCGGTCAACTGGTCGAAGTAGGCGAGGTTATGCACCTCCTGTTCCGCCTGCTTGCGCTTCGTGACGTCGTGGCTCAGGCAGAGGAAGCGCTCCTTCGCCCCGTTGTGGTCGAGCATGGTTGCGCTGAGGCTCACGTGCAGTTGCCGGCCGTCCCTTGAAGAAAGCATCGCCTCCTCCTCGACCAGCCCCGCACTCGCCGTCACCGTGGCGACCAGGGCTTCGCCCCTGTGCCGCTCCAGGAACAGGTCCGCAAACGGACGTCCGACCAGTTCCTCCCGCGCGTAACCGAACATCAGCTCCGTTGCGCGGTTTACGTCGAGGATCATGCCGTCGCCGGAAACGACGGTCAGGGCCTCCGGCATGGTGGCGATGACGCTGTCGAGATAGCTGTTGGCGGCATCAAGCTCCGAGTCGTACTCCCTGAGTCTCTCCACCATCGCATTGAAGCACATGGAGACGGAGGTGATCTCGTCGTGCGCCGTCACGGGAAGCACGATGTCGCGTCGCCCCGCGGCGACCTGGAGTGCCGCCTCCTTGAGGAGGCGCATCCTGCGGGAGATGGAGAGGGAGATGGCGAGTCCCGAGGCAAGGGCGCCGATAATGGCGACAATCGAAAGGACCGCTAACAACTTGAGCGCACTGGTGAGGCTCTCGAAGGTGCCGGCCACATGGCGGCCGAGGGTTCCCATCTCTTGGTCGTGCGCGGAGTTCACCTCCTTCAGGAACTCCTGTTCCGCGCGTTCGAAACGCTCCTTCGCGTCGAGCAAACGCCGCGACGAAGAACGCGCATCGACGACGGCGAGGTAGTCCCGGGACGCCGCGAGCAGGGCCTTTCCGGTCCGCTCGATGGGGTGCGGTTTCCTCCCCTGCGCCAGCATGGTCCTGCAGGCGGCGAGGCTAATAAGGAACCGCTCTCTCCCCTCCTCGATGAGCCGGACCTCCTCCTGCCGTGCGTCACCGCGACGCTTCCCGTGCTCCTCCCCCGTCACCGTCGTGAGAAAGGCGTACTCCATCGAGGAGGAGACGATGCGCAACCCGGCGTAGCGCAGATCCTTCAAGGCGAGCAGATGCGGGATCACCTCGCGGTTTACCTTATTGAAGCTGTCTTTGACATGCTGGGCGCCGCTGATACCTCCAACGGCGAGGATGAGGGTGGCACAGATGACGGCCAGGTAGCTAAATAGGAGTTTGAGCCAAAGTTGCATAGGGAAGTCTCACGCGATACAGGATCAGACACCCCTATCGTATCGGCCGGTGAGGATAAAACGTTAATGATAATCGCCGCGCCGCACGAAAAAGGCGCCCGGGGATGCCGGACGCCTTTTTCCGTCTCTATTCTCACCTCGTTATTGCCCCAGCGCGTGCCTCAAATCCTCATCCGGCGTTGTGATCGGGCCGAGATCGTAATTTTGCACCAGGAAGTCGAGCACTGCCGGCGAGACGTAGGCCGGCAGCGTGGGACCGAGCCGGATCCCCTTTATGCCGAGATGGAGCAGGGTGAGCAGGATCACGTGCGCCTTCTGCTCATACCAGGAGAGGATCATGGAGAGCGGAAGGTCGTTCACCTCGCACTGAAAGGCGTCCGCCAGTGCAACGGCGATGCGGATCGCAGAGTAGGCGTCGTTGCACTGCCCGACGTCGAGCAGGCGGGGGATGCCGCCGATATCGCCGAACTCGAGCCGGTTGAAGCGGTTCTTGCCGCAGGCAAGGGTAAGGATCACGCAGTCCTTGGGCACCTTCTCAGCCAGTTCCGTGTAGTAGTTTCTTCCCGCCTTCGCCCCGTCGCAGCCGCCGATCAGGAAGAAGCGCTTCACCAGGCCGTTTTTCACCGCATCCACCACGGTCCCCGCCACCTTGAACACCGCCTCGTGTCCGAATCCCACGAGGATCTCCTGCCCCGGGTTCTCAGGCAGGTCGGGTAGCGCGAGGGCCTTGTCGATAACCGGGGTGAAATCGTGCCCTTCGAGGTGCGGGATGCCGGGCCAGGCCACCTCGCCCCAGGTGAAGAGACGGTCGGTGTAGGAGGGGTCCGGTTTCTGGATGCAGTTGGTGTTGAAGACGATGGCCCCCTTGAAGTCGGGGAGCTCACGGGCCTGGTTCTGCCAAGCGGTGCCGAAGTGTCCGGCGAAATGCGGGTACTTCCTGAGCCCGGGGTAGCCGTTGGCGGGAAGCATCTCGCCATGGGTGTAGACGTAGATCCCCTTCCCCTCGCTCTGCTTCAGGATCTCCTCCAGCATCGGGAGGTCGTGCCCAGAGACGACGATCCCCTTCCCGCCGCGCGTCCCGAGGTTCACCTTCATCGGCTCGGGAGCCTGGAAGTTCTCGGCGTGGCCGTCGTAGAGCAGCTCCATGGTGCGCAGGTTCCACTTGCCGCACTCAAGGGAGAGGTTGACGAACTCCTCGAGGGGCGTCGCACCGTTCGTCGTCGCGGCGAGGGAGCGGTGGATGAATTCGTAGACGCCATCGTCCTCCTTCCCCATCTCGGCGGCGTGCCACGCGAAGGCTCCCATGCCCAAGAGCCCGTAGATGAGGATCTCGATGGTGGAGAGAAGATTAGGATCCTGGTGCCAGGTGAGGACGCCGTGCTCCTTCCCCTGATCGATTAGCGCCTGCGTCCCCGCTGCGGGCTGCCACAGGGCCGCCTCCTCGGTCAATTGCGGTGCCTCTCCTCCCTTTTGCTGCCGGTAGGTCTGTTCGTAGAGGGACTTCGCCTTCTCCTTCATCTGGTAGCACTTCTGCAGGCGCCGGGCGATGTCTTCGGGGTCGAAGTTCACGTTGGTGACCCTGGTGAAGAGTCCGTCCAGCATGAAGCGATCCACCTCCTGGTCTTTCGCCCCCAGTTCCCTCGCCCCGCTCGCGTAGAGTGCAACCCCCTGCAGCCCGTGGATCATCAGGTCCAGCAGTGCCGAAACCTGCGGGTCCTTGCCGCAGTTTCCCATCACGTCACACCCCACCCCGCGGGCCGCCTGCTCACATTGCCGACAAAACATCGCGCTTGCCATTTACGCCTCCCTTGAAAGATTGGAATTTTCCAACCACAGAGTTTTGCAGAAGCGTTTCTTTTTTCAACTACAAAAAGGCAAGGGAGCCAAGATCGGGCGCAAAAGAGCGCGAGGAGTGCGATGTGGCAAGGGGTGAGGCATGCACGGGGCAGGAGCGGGGTATGGCGTAAACTCAGTGAGGAAGAGACGGGAGAAGGTCGGCCAACACAGCGGCGACTTCCGAGGCGCGGTAAGGTTTCGCCATGGTCGCCTTAAAACCGAACGCGGCGTAATCGGACATGATCGGGTCGTTGGAGTAGCCGCTTGAGACGATGAGGCAGGCGTTCTTGTCGATCTCCAGGATGTGCCCGGCCGCCTCCTTCCCCCCCATTCCCCCGGGTATGGTCAGATCCATGATCACCGCATCAAAGGGTGCAGCGTCCTCAATGGCGGCGGTGTAGAACTCCACCGCCTCGCTGCCGTTGCAGCAGGTAATGACCGTGCATCCCAAAGCAGCGAGGATCTCGGCCATGAGATCGCGGATCATCTGCTCGTCATCCATTACGAGGACCTTGCGTGCCGTGTGCTTTACCGTGGCCATCTGCGCCTGTGCCGGTTCCTTCTTCGCTGCGGCCTCCGTCCTGGCGGCCGGCAGCAGTATCTCAAGGGTGGTTCCCTGGTCCGGCTGCGAGTGCACGGTGATGTAACCGCCATGCCTCGTGATGACCGAGTGTGCTGAGGAGAGTCCCAACCCCTTCCCTCCCCCCTTCGTGGTGAAATAGGGATCGAAGATCCTCTTCTGATCCTCTGCCGAGATGCCGCACCCGGTGTCGGTGAACAGTAGCTTGACGTAAGCCCCGGATGGAAGGGCGAAACGGTTTTCGTCGGCCAGGGAGATGTTCATGGCGCTCACGGTAAAGGTACCTCCCCGCGGCATCGCCTGCACCGCATTTATCGCGATATTGTTGAGGACCTGGTGCATCTGCCCCTCGTCGACCTCTATCAGGTGCAGGTTGCCCGGAATATCCAGGACGCTCAGCACGCTCGTCCCACGCAGCGCGAGGGACACCGCCTCCTCGATCAAGTGCCTTGCAGCAACACACTTTTTGATCGGCTTCCCACCCTTGGCGAAGGTGAGGAGCTGGGTGGAGAGTTCAGAGGCTCGCTGACACGCCTTCTCCGCCTGCTGGAGGAGCTTTTTCCCGCGCTCCGGCTCATCGAGGGTCATTTGGGCCAGGGTGATGTTCCCCATGATGCCGGTCAGGATGTTGTTGAAGTCGTGGGCGATACCGCCTGCCAGTACCCCAAGCGATTCCAGCTTCTGCATCTTCAGGAGTTCCTGCTGCGACTTCTCACGCTCCGTGATGTCGCTGTTGATCTCCATGATGCGCCACGGGCGGTTTTCCCTGTCGACCTGCAGCACCCACCTGCTGTTGACGACGATGTCGGCGCCCGCAGCCGTGGTGTGGGTGAGCCTTCCTTCCCAGCGCCCTTTGCTGCGCAGTTCCTCGTAGACCTCCTCCTGCGCTTTCGGGAAGCGGGTCGCCAAAAGCGGGTGGATCACCTTACCGATCGCCTCTTCCGGCGCGTATCCGTAGATGGCCGCCGCCCCCTGGTTCCAGTACAGGATGGTTCCTTGCATATCGAGCAAAACGATGGCGTCGTGGGCAAGGTCAAGCAGATCGGACTTCTCCCGCAGCACATCTTCCTTCTTCATCCGTTCCTGCAGCTCGAAGCAAAGCGCCTCGGCCATCTCGTCGAAGCAAAGCCCAAGCCTCCCGAGTTCCCCCCCTCCCGCATCCTGTCCGACCCTGACCTCCAGGTCCCCACCGGCCAGGGCGCGCGAGGCGTGCTCCAAGGCGCTGATCCGGTTCACGATGAGCCGTTTGCTGAGCCAGATGTTGAGCCAGAATACCGAGACCAGGATCAGGAACATGACCCCCAGGTTGAGGATGAACTCCCGGTTCGCCCCCTCGAGCATGATGTCGACCGGTGTCCCCCCCCTGATGTAGGCGTAGGGGGGAAGCTCCGGTCTGAGCCGGATTTTACGGTAGGCAGACAGACGATGGATGCCGTCGTTTGAGACGATGTCGATGATCCCCGCCTCCGGCCCGTTCTTCATCTTCTCGAAGTGGTTGGTCCGGTCCGACTTGCCGATGAACTTTTCGGGGTCGATGGTTCTATAGAGAAAGGTACCTTTGTGGTCAAAAATGCCGAACGAGGTGCCGGCCGGGAGCTTGGCCGCCTCCAGCAGGTTGCCGACGTTGGTGAGGTCGATGCCGAAGAGGATCGCCCCGTCAAAGGCGCCGGTCGCGTCCTTGAGCGGATAGGCGAAGTTGATGATGGGTTTTTTGCTGGCTCTCCCCACGGTGTACTCCCCGGGCGAGAAATGGCCGCTGTCCCTGGCGTCCTTGAAGGCCTTCCTGTCCGCGAGGGACACCGGCCTGCCACTGGGCAGTGCGGTCGCCCAGGTCATCCCCTGGCGATCCACTATCATGATGTTCGCGTACATAGGGAACTTTTTCTGCAGCCCGGCGAGCAGTTGGTCAACTGCGGCGGCTTCCTTGCTACGCACCTGCGGCATGAGGGAGAGGAGCTCCATCGTCTGCTCTGCCGCCTCGACCTTGCTGTTGAGCTCTGAGGCTATGTTGTCAAGGAGGTAGGTGGTCGCACGGGTGGAGAGGCGCAGGTCGTCGGCGCGCCCCTGCAGCCCGGCATGGATAATCAGGGCGACCGAGGGGAGCGCCATGATCATCAACATGCACACAATCAGAAGATGAATCGGTAGTGATTTCAACCAATGCATTACAAGAATCCCACTCTCAGAGGGCACAAACACACATCACTTCTAGAATTAACGAACAAAAATAATAATTGATCATGAGTTCAATGTCAAAATTACTTTTCGGGATCTTTCGAATGTTCAGGGTCGAATTGGATTCCGGCCACTCGTACTGCCCCACCCCGGAGGCAGGGTTGCCTAACCCAGTCCTGTGCCTATACTTGCCGTGACCCGCTACGGCACGGCGGCCAAGGGAGGTATCGCATGCACCGCATCGCACGGAGCGCGCTTATGACCGTCATCATACTCTCGACATTCACCGCAAACGGAGATGCACTGACAGGGCTCAACCAGTGCGGCCCCGGCAACGCCCCGCCACTCGTGCTGCGCTGCAGCCGGAACCAACTGCTGTTAGGGTACCGAAACGCCGCGGGGGCCTGCCTCTGGGTCTGCTGCACGCCCAACAGCGACAGCGGGACGTACGACTGCTCAGGCGACCCCACCCCTTCCGACTACAAGATGGACCTCCGCAAGGTCCAGCCCCGCCCCTGGAGGAGTATCTTCACCGTCCCACCTGTTTTTGAAAAAGAGGAGTGAGCTTCAGCAAAAATCGTCGCAGTAACATCCACATATTGGTCTGTATCTTCATGGTTCTTCCGTGATAAAATTTTCTTGTAGCAAAAGAGAGAACGGACGCAAACAAGCACCACGAACGGCGTAAGCCCGGAGGTGGATCATGAGATCCAGTACAAAAGATACAACAAAGGGTGCCCTGCACGAAGCAAAGGGCAAAGTAAAGGAAAGTATCGGCAGCGCCTTCCGGAACGTTTCTCTGGAAGCCGAAGGCAAGGGGGAAAAAGTAGCCGGTAAAGTGCAGAAAAACATCGGCAAGGCCGAAAAGAACATAGAGGATGATCTGGACGTGGAAAGAAGCCGTAAAGGCAGGATCTAAGGTTTCCTGTCCAAGTCGTGACGAAGAAAAGGGGACGCCGAACGGCGCCCCCTTTTTTGTTGAGTCATCACCGGTTCCTGTTGCCGTGGGCGCCGCGTTGCGTCGGTTTAGGGTGAAGCATTCATTAACCATTAAAGAAAGCCGCACGTAACGTCGATAAAACTACCGACTGTGCTTTCGTCTCTTCCCATCGGATAACGTACAGAAAATACCACTGGAGTGCCACTTGTACGACAAGGTAAAAATACTGATAGTTGACGACGAGGAGATGAATAGGGAATTGCTAGTCGCCCTGCTTGAAGACCTCGGCCAAGTTGTCACGGCAGGAAACGGCAAGCTTGCCCTGCTGGAGATCGAGAAAAGTCCCGATTTCGACCTGGTGCTCCTCGACCTGCACATGCCTGAGATGGACGGCTTCGAGACGCTACGGACCCTGAAAAAGCACCTTACATGGCGCGAGATACCGGTCATCATCGTCACGACGAGCAGGGCCGACGTGAAGGAGACCCTCGCCATTGGCGCGAACGACTTTGTGGCAAAGCCTTACGACTGTGAGGAACTGCGCCTGCGCGCGATGAACCAGCTAAAGAGCAAGAAGCTCCAGGACCTCTACAAGGACCTGAGCGGGCACCTCGAAGCGGAAGTGCTGCGCAAGACAGCAGACCTCAGGAAGGCGCTCGCCATAGCTCAGGAGGCGGAATACGAGATCACTCTGAGGCTTGGGCGGGCCGCCGAATTCCGCGACATGGAAACGGGACTGCACACAAGGCGCATCAGCGAGATGTCGGAGCTTCTGGCACAATTAGCCGGGATAAGCCATGAGGATTGCGAGCTTTTGCGTTTCGCCTCCCCACTGCACGACGTAGGCAAGGTAGGGATCCCGGACCGCATCCTGCTGAAACCAGGAAAGCTCACCCGGGAGGAGATGGACATCATGCGCCTGCATACGGTGATCGGGGGGAGGATCCTGAGCCACGCGAAAAGCTACCCCTCCCTGGAGATGGGACACATCATCGCCCTTCAGCACCATGAGAAATGGGACGGCACCGGGTACCCGAACGGCATGGCAGGGGAGGCGATCCACATCTTCGCCCGCATCGTATCCATAGTCGACGTCTACGACGCCCTTTCCTCCGAACGCCCCTACAAGCCGCCGTTCTCGAGAGAGAAAACGCTGGAGATCATGAGCGAGGGAAAGGGGACCTTTTTCGACCCCGTACTGCTCGATCACTTCATCAGCCACATCGACGCCTTTGCCGCTATCAGGGAAAACCTGAGGGATCAGGACCAGGAGCCGGACAGTGAACTCGGCGCGCTGGCCATGCTCGCCTGAGAGGTGTGCCGCCCCCCGAGTGTAGGACGCGAAGGAGAAAGGAAATAACGGAGCGTTAGCCGGGGAGAGGGGTTCCGCAGTAGGGGCAGACGGTGCAGGATGCGTCGACGTAACGCCGGCAGGGTTCGAAAACGCACTGTTTTGGCTGCCTCCCCGCTGGCGCTACGGGCGCTTCGGTGGTAACGGGGACGACATGGACCGGTTCGCTCTGGGCGGCCTCTTTGAGGGGGATACACTCCAGCGCTTCTTCCATCTGGAGCTTGCGTTTTTCCACGTTCTTCGCTTTCTTCAACTTGCCGTTTTTCGACATGCTTCACTTCCATGGAGCGGGCAGTAAAAAGGGGTTGCCCAACGCGGGCAGCCCCTTGCCGCATGCATCTGCAGGATTTCGGGACTCGGAGCTATATCAGACCCCGAAGCCGAATGCAAGCGTTACGTCCGTGATCGGACCGTAGGCCATTGCAGCAGAATACAGAAGCGCTGTTGGCGCCCGTTGATGCGCCGGTTTGCTATGCCGCACCGGGATTCTGAAAGAACTTGCGCCCGCCGCTTGGCAGGTACTACGCGACCGCGCGGCTCCCCCCCATGACTGACCAATCCCCCCCCTGCTTCCGACCGTGAGTCATTGTAACTGGGTGTGGCATGCCACAAAAGTGTTGCAAGCAAGCTGTGGCATGCCACAGTTTCTCCTACATCATTAAAAGGCCGTCCTGCCGTCACTCCACCTCTCCCACCCTACTTTTTTACTGTACGAAAGCCGTCATTACAACGAGTTGCCGCTCCAGCCCACAGCTGCGGCAGGTTTTTTTGCGGCCACCGTAAACATGGGAGCGCATCTTGTAAACATTTCGACAAACACCGCTTGACCATCCATGAAGCTAAGCGACAGCAACTGGTCGTCCGACCAAGGGGGAAAGGCCATGACTACCCAATACGAATTCACCAGCAACGATTTTCACCGCGTCCGCGCCATGTTCCGCTCCAGCACCGGTGTCATGCTCGGTCACCACACGAGAGACCTGGTGTATAACCGCATGTCGCAGCGCGTCGACGCAACCTACTCCCGTGATTTCTCCCAATACTTGGACCGGGTGCTGATCGGCGACGGGAACGAGTTGGGCGAGTTCACCAGGGCGCTTGCCGCGCAATCCGGCTCTTTCTTCAGGGCGCAGCATCAGTTCGCAGCGTTGAGAGAGCACCTCAAAGGGCTGCACATCCCGGGAGCCCTGCTCTGGAGCTGTGCCGCCGGAACCGGCGAAGAAGCGTACTCGATGGCCATGACCGCGCACGACGCACTAAACGGCGACGTCCGTTCGGTAAAGATCCTCGCCACAGACATAGATCTTTCCGCCCTGGCCTTTGCGGAGGCCGGCAACTACCCGGCGGAGCGCCTCCGCAACGTCCCGCAGCACTTCAGGCAGAAATATTTCACCCGTCTTGCCTGTCGTGAAGAGGTTTACCAGATAGCTCCGGAAATCAGGCGCATGGTTTCCTTCCTTCCCTTCAACCTCGCGTCCGCGGAGTGGGTCCTGAAGGGGAAGTACGATGCCGTCTTCTGCCGGGAGGTGTTCGATCACTTCGATCCCAGGACCCAGCAGGCCTTGGTGGCGCGGATGGCCGGGATGTTGAAATCTGGCGGGCTCTTGTGTTTCGGAGACGCGGAACCCCATCTCGAGGACCAGCGTTTTGAGGGGAGAGGTGGCAAGGTGTACGCGCTGAAGCCGACCTTCGGCTTATTGAAATAGAAAACGAGTCTTCCCGGAGGCGGTCCTCCGCCTCCGGGATAATGATGTGACTGCTTTACCGGTATCAACACCACTTGCCGCGCGGGCACCTGACTCCCGCACTGTAGTCCTATCAAACTACCCCGCCCCGCACGTCTCCCGGATGATGGAGCCGTCGCGCACTTCGAAGATCCGGTCGAACCCCTCCACCATGCGATGATCATGCGTCACCACGAGAATCGCGGAATGATTCTCCACCGCCAGGGACTTGAGTAGCGCCATGACGTTCTTCCCGTTCTCGGTGTCGAGTGCGGCGGTAGGTTCGTCCGCGAGAATGACCCTCGGCTTGTTCGCCAAGGCTCTTGCGATGGCAACACGCTGGGCCTCGCCGCCTGAAAGCGCCATCGGGTAACTGCCGAGACGATGCCCGAGGTTCAGGGATTTCAAAAGCTGCTCCGCCCTCCCCTTCGCTTCGCCGCTCGGGAACTTGTTGATCTCGAGCGCCACCATGACGTTTTCCAGCGCGGTCAGGAATGGGATCAGGTTGTGCGCCTGGAAAATGAACCCGAGCTTTTCTCTGCGAATGCGCTTCAAGTCCAGCCCAGGCACCCAGCCGTCGTCGGCGACGGTCACGCCGTCGACGATGATCCTGCCGTGCGTCGGTTCGTTGATGAGGCCGATGGCGGTCAGCAGGGTGGTCTTTCCCGAACCGGAAGGCCCCAAGATCGCCACAAGCTCCCCGGGACGGACCTGGAAGGAGGCCTGGGATATCGCGGTAACGGCAGTATCGCCCTTGCCGTAGATCTTCGTAACGTTGTCCACTTCGATTGCGTACATGCTCACCCACCAAGCGCTTCCGCAGGCTCGACCTTGAGCGCCTTGCGGATGCCGACGAAACTGGAAACCGTGCAGATAACCACGACGATGGCAAACAACACCTGCAGGTCGAACGCCTCAAGGACGATGCGTCGCGGGAATTTTTCGTAAGTAAGGGAGATCAGTGCGTAGCCGACCGCGTAGGCGATCACGCCCATGAGAAGCGACTGCTGCAGGATCATCCCGATAATGACCCGGTTCTGCGATCCGATCAGTTTCAAGGTTGCGATGACCCTGATCTTGTCGAGGGTCGACGTGTAGATGATGAGCGAGATGATGACCGCCGAGATCACCAGCAGGATGATGCGGAAAAGCCCCAACTGCATCCGCGCCTTTTCTATCATCCCCTTGGTGAGGATCTTGGTCTGCCCCTCATCGGAGATGGCGCGGTAGTGATTCCAGCGCTCTATCCGCTGCTGCACCTCGTACAGGCTGGCCCCTGGAGCGAGCCGGGCGACCACGGTGTTCACAGTATGGGTGGATTCGGTGAGATCGCTTACGTTCCTCTGGAGTAATTGCGCCTGGGCCTGGGTCAGGTTCTGCATCCTGTCCAGATCGGCCGCAACACGTTCCCTGTTGTTCCTTATGGCGTCGTTGTCCTTTTTGAACTGGATCTCCTGAGCATCGGCGAGGCTCACGTACGCCGCCGGGTCGCCGCTTGAGGAGACAACCTTGCCGGTGATGCCCACCACGGTGTATTCATGGAGACCGAGGCGGATCTTCTCGCCAAGCGCCATTTTCATCGCCTTGGCGACAACCATCTCGTAATGCTTCTGACGGATGTTGCGCCCGGCAAGGATCGCGGGGGGGCCTCCGATGCCGCGCAGATCGTAGCCGATGAGGAAAAAGCGGAAAGGTTTTCCCTGCCGTTCGATCTGGATGGTCTGAAAGGAGAGCGGCGAGGCCTCCGCCACACCTGGAACCGACTTGATGCGGTACTTGATGTCCTCGGGGATGCGTGAACTCTCGGCGAACGGTCCGTTCGTATCCTTTTGCACCACCCAGAGGTCGGCCTTGGTGGAGTGGAGCACGGCGAGGGCGTCGGCGAAGAGGCCGCGGTAAATCCCTCCCATGCTCATCACGACCCCGAGCAGCAGGCCTAGTCCGATCGAGGTTAATATGAAACGTCCCCGGTGAAACCGTATGTCACGGATCGCCAGGTTCATTGCGGCGTCACCTTCCGGCCGTCAGCAAACTGCGCCATCTCCGGTTGAGGCGCCAGGGCAACCAGTTCGCTCCCGTCGAGCCCCGACACGATCTCGGAGAATCCCTTGCGGTCCTCAATGCCCACCTTGACCGGTTTGAAGACGAGCCTGCCGTTGGCTATCACCCAGACGCCACGCTTCTGTTCCCTGGAGACCAAGGTCGCGGAGGGGAGCGAGGCCGCGCCCTTCTTGTTTCCCGTGACGATGTAGACCTCGGATTGCTCGCCGAGACGGAAGCTCCGCCGCGCTTCGCAGAATGCCACGTCGACCTCGAGCTCTTCGGTCACGCGGTCGCTTTCCCGCCCAAGGCGCGCCACCTTCCCCTCACAGGGGTGACCGGCACTGGAGCGAAGCGTAATGAGGGCGCTGTTGCCGACGGCGATACCCTTCAGCAGCGCTTCGTCCACGTTCGCCTTCACCCAGACGGTCCCGGGATCGGCTATGGTGAAGATGGCCATCCCCGGGGTCACCGTGGCTCCTTTCTCGAGGTCCCGGGTTATGATGACGCCGTCTTGCGGAGCGTAGATCATGGTGTCGCCCACCTTACTCTTGGCAAATCCGAGACCCGCCCGGTTAACCGACTGCTCCATCCGCGCCGATTCGAGTGCGGCGGTGCTGCGGGCCACCTCCTCCCTGGCAACGAGGAAGGCGTTCTCGTACTGTTCGGCCTCGAGCCTGGAAACCAGGTTCTTTTCGGCCAGCGCCTTGTAGCGCTGGGCGTTCTTTTCCGCGAGGACCAGGTTTGCCTTCGCCTTCTTCAGCGTGGCCTGCTCCACGTCCAGGTTGGCGGCCGACCTTTTAACGCCCGCCTCGGACTGGTTCTGCTGCTGCACGAAGTCGCCATCCTCAAGCCTTGCCAGCAGTTGTCCGCGCCGGACATGGTCACCCTGGTCGACGAAAACCTCGACGATCCGGCCGGTGATCTTGCTGGAAACGGGGATGACGACCTTTGCCTCGACCGTGCCGTTGCCGTAGACCTCTTCCGTCAGATCACGCCTTTCAAGTTTCACGGCGTGCACCTTACGAGGGGCGAGCAGCGTCAGTTTCAGCAGTACCACCGCTCCGACCAGGAAGCCGCCCCAGAAGAGGTACTTTTTCCTTGCGGCCAGTGTTTTCATCAGCGCCATATACCACTCCTTCTCGAAATTCTTCTCAGTCTTTACCTACCGCCCTGTCCAGACGCGCAAGGGCTATCTGATAATCGTAAAGGGCCTGGATCTGCGCCGTCCTCGCTTCGAGTGCCTGCGATTGCGCATCGGTCACCTCGATGATGTTCCCGACGCCTTCCTGATATCTCCCTTCAGCCAATGCCTTGCTCTCATCGGCCGCGGCAACCTCTTTTCCCGTCGATACCATGCGGGCATCGGCCTCCTTGACCCCGAGCCAAGCCGCTTCCACCTCCCTGGCGACCTGCAGCCGTTCGCCCTCCTGCTGTGCCGCGACGGCGCTTCTTAGCGCTACAGCCTCCTTGACCTGCTCCATGGTAGCGAATCCGGAAAAGAGCGGAACGGTCAGGTTTACGCCAACGCCCCACACGTTGCTGGAGGGGGGAAGGTCCCGATCCGCGTAGCCAAAACTTGCCGTCGCGGAGAGAACGGGAAGAAAACCGCTTTTCGCCGTTTTGAGGGAGGCCTGGGCGGAGTTTTCCAGTGCGCCCAAGCGCTTCAACTCGGGACGATTGGCGAGGGCATCATTTTGTGCCGCCGCCAGTTCAGGCGTCTCAGCCGGGGCGACCTGCGGAGCGGCGAGTTTACGCTCTCCCAAGGAAGCAATTCCAAGGGCGTTGGCGAGCTCGACCTTGGCCAGGTCGCGGTTATTCTGCGCCCTGATCAGAGAGGTCTTCGCGGCGTAGAGGTTGGCCTCGGCCCGCGCCACATCCACCTTGGCCTTTAGCCCCTCTTTGAAAAATTCCTGTGCCTGCCTGAAGACCGCCTCGCGCGCGAGAACCGTTTCGTTCACCGCGTCAACCTGTTTTCCCGCGGCGAGCAGCAGGTAAAAACCGTTTCTTACCCGGAACAAGACATCCTGCCGCGTCACGGCAAGCGCATCGGATGCGGCGGAGCGATTCCACCTGCCGGCCTCTACCGCCCCGGCCGTCCTGCCGAAATCGTAGATGGTCTGGCTGGCGGAGAGCGTTGCGGTGGTGACGTCCGACTCCAGGGTGCTTTGCTTCACCGGAAAATAGGACCGTCCCTTGCTCCAGTCCGACGAAATCCTTACCTGGGGGTAATAGCCGGCAAAGGCCTGGCCGGATCGTGCCTCGGCACCGGCAAGGTTCGCCTTCGCCTCGAGGATTTGCGGGTGATTTTTCAGTGCGGTGGCTACCGCCTCATCCAGGGAGAGCGGTTCTTCGGCATGGGCATGGGCCGTGAGGAAAAGCGCCGCCATAACGACTTGAAGGGAGAGAGCTTTGAAACGCCTGCCTGGAGTGCGGCAGGCACTTGTTACCGCTATGGGAAAATCGAGGTGCATCCGGGCTGCCTTCCTTTTCCTACTGGTATTTGTTCAACGACGATATCGCCTGGTATGGAGGTGGGGAGTTATGCGGCGCCAGAAGACATGCAAATATTCTGATATCAGCAAGTAACGGAACATTCAACAGAAATCTGTTCGCTCACATTCCGCATAGACATAAGCAACCGAAACGCCGATTAAAAAAAACGCGGGCCACAACGAGTGCGTCCGCGTTTCAATATGAGAATCCAGAAGGACCCCTTGGAGCTGAAGCAGTCCCTGACAGGATCGCAGCAACCAGCGATATCTCCCGCCGTCCCGGTCGCCGCAGCAAGAGCAGGGACGGAGGAAGGTTCCAAACGAAGGTGCGTCCTCAGCGCTCCAAGGAGCGCATCGCGATATTGACCAGGCGTTTGAACTCCACCACATCCGCCTCGGACATGTCACGGGTCATCAGGTCCACCACTTCGTCACTTTTTCTTTGCAGCAATTCCACGGTCGGAAGGGTCTTCTCGCTCAGAAAGATCTTGGACTGCCGCCGGTCCTGATCGCATGCCACCCGGTAGATGAGCCCGTCGCGCTCCATGCGGCTCAGCGTGTTCGCCATGGTGGGCTGCTCGACCTGGATGTTTTTGCACAACTCGGCCTGCGTCTGTCCCCCTTCGTCGTCCAGACAACAGAGTACCGGAAGCTGTCCCTGTGTAACGCCATGCGGCTTTGTCTGCTCATTGACTTTCGCCATGAGCATCCTTGCCAGTCGGTTGATCTTGTAACAGAGATTTTTATCCACTACAGTCATTCTCCTTCACCCCGGTCGTCATGAAAGCAGCGCTTTGAGAGCACCTGCCCGTTCAAAAGGTGGCTTAGATGCGGCGCAAAGCAGGTCCTGCGCCTCTTCTAACATGTTGCCGAGCCTTTTCAAAGCTGATTTATGAAGACATCTGCCAGTACATCAACGCTGCGGGTCTTTTGACAACACACATACGTTTCCTCAGCAATGCCCCTGCCGCCATCCCCCACGACAGAAGCGCCCCCAGTCGTCCATACCGGGAGCGCTTCCTAAAGACATACGGTTTGAATTTCTCACACGCAGCCGTGAATGGCCTGCAGGATGTTCTTCGAGTGGGTCGGATGAACGTGGACCGTGGCGCCTACCTGCTGCAGGGTCAGGCCGTTTTCCACCGCCAGTGCCATTTCGTGGATCATTTCCGTCGCAGCCTCTCCGATGATGACCGCTCCGGCGATCTCAGAAGTCTGCTCCTTCACGAAAAACTTCACGAACGCAGGGGCGACCTTGTCCACCACCGAGCGTCCATTGGGCACCTGCGGGAACGTGTAGGCTTTCACCCCGTTCCCTTCGCGCGAGGCCCCAACCGCGGCCACCTCGGGATGAGTGAAGGCAACCCGGGGCACAGCCTGCTGGTTCAGTGCGCGACGGCTTCCCTTTAAGAGGTTCTGCACCAACAGTTGGGCTTCCTTTTCCGCGGCATGCGCCAAGGTCAGTCCACCGGCCACATCGCCGACGGCGTAGATACCGGGGACCTCGGTTTCCATCAGATCGTTGACCTTTATGGCGCCCCCTTCCGTCCGAACTCCGGCAGCTTCCACGTTCAGTCCCTCGACATTGGCGCTGCGTCCGATACCGACCAGGACCTTGTCGATGCCGTTGATGACCTCGCCGTTTTTAAACGCCACGCTGACCTTGCCGTCCTTGACGGTGAACCGCTCTATGGCCGTGCCCGTCTTCACCTTGATCCCTTGCGCTTCAAAGGCGGCCTGCAGGGCCTTGCCGGCCTCATAGTCCTCCCTTGGCAGCAGCGATTCCATCGCCTCGGCGATGATGACGTCACTTCCGAAAGTGTGGTAAAGAGTGGCGAACTCGCACCCGATTGCGCCACCTCCAACGATCAGGAGCCTCTCCGGCAGTTCCGTGTTGACCAGCATCTGGTCGCTGGAAAGGATGTGCTTTCCGTCGAAGGGCGCGATGGAGAGTTCCTTAGGCCTGGAGCCGGTGGCGATGATGATCGTTTCACCATGAAGCATTTCCCTGCTGCCGTCATTGCGGGTAACGGCGATCACGCGGTCCGATTCGAAAGACCCCTTGCCGCGAAAACCGGTTATCCCGGCCTGGTCGAGCATCCCCTGCACCGCGCCGCGCAACATGCCGAGATCCCCATCGGTGACCGCGCGCACTTTTTCCAGGTCGACCGGCCCCACATGCAGTTCCAGGCCGTACTTCGCAGCATCTTTGGCATATCGGTAAGCGGTGGCGGCCTTCAGCAGCGACTTGGTCGGCATGCAGCCGCGGTTCAGACAGGTGCCGCCGAAAGATTCCGGTTCCTCCTGAACCAACGCGACACTTTTCCCCGCCTTGCTCAACATGATCCCCGCGTTTATACCACCGGGCCCTCCGCCGATAATGACAACATCAAAGTCTTGCACGCATCCTCCCTTTAGGTTCGTTCTGGTTGCCTTCCGATCCGGACGGCAGCAAATACATAGCGGGCTATAGAAATATATAGCAAGCTATATTTTGTCAAGCGGAAACCGGAAAGCGGACCGCGGTCGGCGCACAGCGGCTCCCCTCTCCCTTCGGAACTATGGACGTCGAAAGCGGAAGATCATGCCCGTCTGGAACCGAAATCCCCGTTGTTTCTACTTGCGCAGACGCGTCGGTTGATAGTACGCTCGTCAGCGCCTCTATCTCTTCATGACGAACTGTTTGCTCCACCTCACTCAGGAGAACCAGCTCCACTTGATTCGTTCCCGGTACACGATGGCTTACCTCCTATCTTACATGCGACGCTTCTTGCCGGCCCTTCTCTTGCCGGCCCTGCTACTGCTCGTGCCGTGCTCCGGATGGGCTGCGGCAGGCGGGACCATCGTCGTCGGCGGCGATCACAACTATCCCCCTTATGAGTTCATCGACAAGGACGGCCACCCTGCCGGTTTCAACGTAGACCTGACCCGCGCCATTGCCGAGGTGATGGGGATGACTGTGGAGATCCGCCTGGGCCGCTGGGAGGAGATGCGCCGGGCGCTGCAGACGGGCGAGGTGGATATCCTCCAGGGGATGGTCCAGGCGGATGTGCGCGCCAAGGATTACGAGTTCTCGCCACCCCACTCCATCATCAACCAATCGGTGTTCGCCCGCCGCGGCACGAAGCCGGTCCGCGACCTGAACGACTTGAAGGGAAAGGATGTCCTCGTACAAAACGGCGGCATGATGCACGACTACCTCCTGGAAAAGAACATCGGCGCCAGGATCTTCCCGGTCGACACCCACGTGGACGCCCTGCGCCAGTTAGCCGCCGGAAAGCACGACTACGCCCTGGTCGGCAACCTTCCCGGGCTATACCTGAGCCGCGAGTTCGGCCTCTCCAATATCGTCCCGGTGGGGAGGCTCTTCGCCGGTCAGCCGTATGCCTATGCGGTCAAAAGGGGTAACGACCAGATCCTTTCGCAGTTCAGCGAAGGGCTCACCATCCTGAAAAACACCGGGCGCTACGAGAAGATCCACGACAAGTGGCTCGGCGCGCTGGAACCAAGCCCCGTCTCCTGGCGCAAAATCGTCACATACGCCGCCATCACGGCGCTGCCGCTTTTACTTCTATTGAGCGCCATCGGTTACATCAACCGCACGCTCAAAAAGGAGATCGCACACCGCACCCGCGAGATGCAGTTGCAGCAGCAGCAACTGATTCAGGCGGACAAGATGGCGTCGCTTGGCATCCTCGTGTCCGGGATAGCGCACGAGATCAACAACCCCACCGGGCTTTTGCTCTACAACCTCCCGGTACTGAAGAAGATCTTCCGTTCGGCCGAAGAGCACCTTGAGGAAAGGTTCCGGCAGGAAGGGGATTTCATGATCGGCGGGCTACGCTACTCACAGTTCCGCGAGGACATCCCGCTGCTCATAGACGAGATGCAGGACGGGGCGACGCGCATCAAGCGCATCGTGGAGGACTTGAAGGACTTCGCCCGCAAGGACACCTCGGAGATGGACCAGTCGGTGCTCTTAAACGACGTAGTCAGGGCGGCGCTAAGGCTCGTGGACAACTCGATCCGCAAGACTACCGGCAACGTCGTCACCAATCTTGCCGACGGACTTCCGGCCGTCCGGGGCAACGCCCAGCGCATCGAACAGGTGGTGGTGAACCTCATCCTCAACGCCTGCCAGGCGCTCCCCGATCCGTCAAAGGGGATCGTCCTCACCACCGGTTACGATCCCGAACGCAAAGAGGTCCTTTTGCTGGTCCGGGACGAGGGAGTCGGCATCCCTAAGGAAGACCTCTCCCGCATCGCCGATCCGTTCTTCACTACAAAACGTGAGACGGGAGGCACCGGGCTCGGGCTCTCGGTTTCGGCGTCCATCATCAAGGAACACGAGGGGACCATGATATTCGAATCGCGGCCGGGCGAAGGGACCACTGTGCGGGTGGCGCTTCCCGCCCTGCAAGGAGCATGAGCATGATCGAGTCACTCACCCCATCCTTCGAGATCCTTCTCGTGGACGACGAAGAGGCATGGCTGCGCAGCATCAGCATGACACTCGCCATGTCCGGAGGCATCAACAACGTAGTGCGCTGCTCGGATAGCAGGAAGGTCCTGGAGCTGCTACGGTCACGCCCCATCGGCCTCGTGCTTCTCGACCTGAACATGCCGCACCTCACAGGACAGGATCTGCTTCCTACCATCATCGAGCAGCATCCGGACGTCCCGGTCATCGTGCTGAGCGGACTGAACCAGGTCTCCGTCGCCGTGGAGTGCATGCAGAAGGGGGCCTTCGACTTCTTCGTGAAGACCGTGGAGGAGGAACGCCTGATCCAGGGGATCCACCGCGCCATCCGCATGATCGACCTGCAGCGGGAAAACTCCGAGATGAAGTCCCGGATTCTAAGCGACCGGCTGGAGCACGCCGAGGCCTTCGCCGATATCCTTACGGCCGATCGCGCCATGCTCTCCATCTTCCGCTACATCGAAGCGGTGGCCGGGAGCAGCCAGCCGATTCTGATCACAGGGGAAAGCGGCGTGGGGAAGGAACTCGTCGCACGGGCGGTCCACAAGGTAAGCCGCCGCCCCGGACAACTGGTCTCGGTGAACGTGGCGGGGCTCGACGACCAGATTTTCAGCGACACGCTCTTCGGCCACACAAGAGGTGCCTTCACCGGGGCTGAACTTCCTCGCAGCGGGATGATCGAGCGCGCGGCGGACGGAACCCTGTTCCTGGACGAGATCGGGGACCTCGCCATCACCTCGCAGGTCAAACTGCTGCGTCTGCTGCAGGAAGGCGAATACTTCTCCCTCGGCAGCGACGTGCCGAAGCGGATGAACGCACGGGTGGTCGTGGCAACGCATCACGACCTGGCCACCAAGCAGGCCGCCGGAGAGTTCCGCAAGGACTTCTACTACCGTCTGTGCGGTCACCACATACACATCCCGGCATTGAGGGAGCGCCCGGACGACATCCCGCTCCTCTTCGACCACTTCCTGGACGAGGCAGCCCGGGAGCTCAACAAGAAGAAGCCCACCGTCCCGAAAGAACTCCCAGTTCTGCTGACGAACTATGCCTTCCCGGGCAACGTGCGCGAGTTGCGGGCGCTGGTGTACGACGCGATGAGCCGCCACGAGGCGCACATGCTCTCCATGGAGACCTTCAAACGGGTGCTTGGCAAAGACCAGAGCCGGCCGGTGCGCCTTGACGCACATGGACAACGGAGCGTTTTCGTCCCTACCGAACCGCTGCCGCCCCTGCACGAGGTAAGCGATCTTCTGGTTGCCGAAGCGATGCGCCGGGCTGAGGGAAATCAGTCCATCGCCTGCCGGCTCATAGGCATCTCACAACCCGCACTGAGCAAACGTCTTAAAAAGACAGGAGATTCCGCACCGTAATCATCATCACCCAACGTGGTTTTACCCTCTCGCGCCGCCTCAGCGGCCGCGAGGGAGTCCGCGGCCATCCCCCCCCGAAAACCCCTATAACCTGCGCCTTTCCTATAACCTTCCAAAATACGCCTCAACCACCTGTAATCGCAAATAAAATCAGCCGCAAACGCCACCCTGCCGCGCACAGGTTATACCCCCCTGAACACCTCCTACCCTGCCCCTGTTCCTGGTAACTCCTGCAATTACGGCAAATTACCTTTTAGACGCCATATTGGCAGTTCTCTTGCTATCAGTGGGGTACTGCAGGATCTAGAAAAGTATTTTATGTAAAGCAGTGACATGGGGACAAACAATGCAATTCAACCTGAAGGAGACCGCGGTATGAAAAAGAACAAATTGACCCTGTACATTATGGTGGCGATGATCCTCGGCATCGTCGTCGGCTACTTCTGTAACCTTTACGCGCCCGACGCCAAGGCCGCCAAAACCATTGCAGGGTACTTCGACATCATATCGTCGGTCTTTCTGCGTCTGATCAAGATGATCATCGCGCCGCTGGTCTTCGGGACCATCGTCTCCGGCATCGCAGGCAACGGCGACTCGAAAGCCATCGGGCGGATCGGTGTGCGCGCCATGGGCTGGTTCCTGTGTGCCTCGGTGATCTCCCTCGTGCTTGGCATGACGTTCGTCAACCTGTTCCAGCCTGGCGTCGGCACGTCCCTCCCTGCCCCGGCCGCCGGTGCCACCACCAATCTCAACGTTGCCGCGCTCAACTTCAAGGATTTCGTCACCAACATCTTCCCGACCAGCTTCCTCGATGCCATGGCGAAGAACTCGATCCTGCAGATCCTGATCTTCTCGGTTTTCTTCGGGTTTGCCATCGCCTCGTTCAAGGATGACGCCACCAAGACCGTCGTCGCCTTCGTAAAAGAGCTGGTAAACATCATGCTGAAGGTCACCGACTACGTCATGCGCTTCGCCCCGCTCGGTGTTTTTGCCGCAATGGCTTCCTGCATCACGGTGCAAGGGCTTGGCGTGCTGACCACCTACGGCAAGTTCATCGGGAGCTTCTACATCGGGCTCGTCGTGCTTTGGGCCGTGCTGATCGGGGCAGGCTACCTGTTCCTGCGCAACTCCACCTGGACGCTCCTCAAGCTGATCCGCGAGCCGATGATGATCGCCTTCTCCACCGCGAGCAGCGAGGCGGCCTATCCCCAGACCCTGGAATCCCTTGAGCGTTTCGGCGTGAAGGAAAAGGTGTCCGGTTTCGTGCTGCCGCTTGGCTACTCCTTCAACCTGGACGGTTCCATGATGTACCAGGCCTTCGCCATCATCTTCATCGCCCAGGTTTACAACATCGAGCTTTCCATCTCCAAGCAGATCGCCCTGCTCCTCGTCATGATGCTGACCAGCAAGGGGATGGCGGGCGTTGCGCGTGCCTCCCTGGTCGTCGTTGCCGCGACGCTCCCCATGTTCAACCTGCCGGAAGCGGGCCTGCTGCTCATCATAGGGATCGACCAGTTCCTCGACATGGGGCGCACCGCCACCAACGTGATCGGTAACAGCATCGCCACCGCCGTCGTCGCGAAGTGGGAGGGAGACCTTGGAGCGGAGCCGGAGACGGCGGAAGATGAAGACGCACTGCTAGTCCCCGTGCCGGTGCAGGATTAGTCCCGGCGTAAAGGACACCTCCACCGTAGTCGGTGGAGTAGCTGCAATTGGCCGCAAAGCATAAAAAGGCGTCTGGTGGAAACCAGGCGCCTTTTTACTGAATCAGTTCTCCCCGTTCCAGCGACACTTGACAAATGTTTGACACATGGAAGACTTACCTGGTTGCGCAGTCAGGATGGCTGAGTATGTGTCTAGCTGCCAATGTAATTTTCGAGGGAACGCAATGCCTGAGCAGCCTGCTCCTGCTCCCTCTATAAAGCTTCGACAACCGCCCGGCAACCCATTCGTCATTGCTTGACCAACCACGGTCTTGGCAGCCGCGCTTGCACATTCCCCCGTCTCCCGACACGTACTTGCACGCAGCAAACATGACGCCGGGCACATCCGACAGCCGAACCCATCCCTCCTCACATCTCCCTTCATCCGTGCCCGTTATCCACCGCGAATCAACACCGATCTGCATTTTTTCTTCCCGCGCCAAAAGGCGCCCGCTATCTCTTGGAAAGGAGGTTGTTACTGCGACGGGAAACCTCATCGTCAACCCGGCTCGCCGGCATGTCGGCGAGCGCAACCCTTTGGGGACGGATGTCCTCTAGCAGAGGCAGCTTTTATCGCCTGTGTCGGTGCAAGTGCATTTTGCGTACACTGCTTAGACAACTACAGACTCGCTTTCTTTTTGTTCAGGACCAACAACAGGAGGTACAGCATGCGAACACTATTGAAAAGAACGTGGGGGTGGTTCGTACTGGTAACGGTGGTGGCAATTGTTGCAGGGTGTGGTGGCGGAGGCGGAAACGAAACGGTAGAAAGAATATCCGGTACAGCCGCAGCGGGTGTGCCGATCATCGGAACGGTGACATTGAAAGACAGCACAGCTGTCACCAAAACTGTGTCGATTGCCGCTAACGGCAAGTACTCGGTGGATGTATCAGGGATGAAGGCCCCATTCATGGTCCGCGCCGACGGCTATGCAAGTAAACAGGAATATCACCTCTACTCGGCTGCAACGGCGGAAGACGTGAATAAGAACACCAACGTCACGCCGCTCACCGACCTTATCGTTGCCAACGTAGCGGGCTCCATGCCGCAGACGTATTTTGAGAGCGGCAACTTCTCAACTATTACGGCTTCCGGGTTGACCGCTGAGACAGAGGCCCTTAAGGCCAAACTACTGCCAACACTCCAGGCAGTGGGAGTTGCAAACTCAATCGACTTGTTGCGAACTTCCTTTAGTACCGATCACTCAGGTCTTGATGCTGCTCTGGATGTGATCCGAGTTTCAACGGATCCTGACACCAAGGTGGCGACTATCACGAACGCAATAACGCAGCAGACGATGACTTCCGACATCACTTCAGGCACATATACGGGTAGCCTTAGCGATACGACCGGGGTAGCCTCGGGAGTAACTGCCATTCAAGCCATTAGCGACAAGTTCAAAGCATTTTCCGAGTTCTTTGCAACCGGCCTTCCGAACGCCACAAACCCAGGCATGGTAAACCTGTTCGATCAGTCCACTTTTCTGCATTCCGGCCGGAATCTGGCGGCGTTCCTTGCAGAGCGGACCACGGACCAGAAAATGGTTGGTGTCTCGTTCACCAACATTTCACTGCAGTCGATGAATGAAGCCCAGGACAATTGCGTAGTCGCTTTTGAAGTCGTGATTGACGGCAAACCCATATTTGATGGTCCGAGACCGTGGCACGTCACGAAAAAGAACGGCGTATGGCTCATGCAGGGGGACCAGCGAATTGCCGACGTCGGTGTCATGGCGGGAGCATCCTACGATGTCTCTACCGCCTCAGATACCACAGGATTGAGCATATACGTGGATGACAGTGGAGAAAGAGGAATCACCTCAGCAGTAGTCAGCGGCGCGGGACTCACCACTCCTATCACCTTGTCTAACCAGACGAGTGGTTTCCTCTCCACCCAAGAACTATTCCCGATGTCGGATGAAGCAATCGAAGAAATTCCTGATAGTGGCGCGGTCTACACCATTCAACTTTATCAAGATGCCACACTGGTTGCCACCTACACCGAGAAGATCATGAAACGCCCATACCTCTCAACGGAGTTGAAGGTAGCGGACTTCCCAGCGATCAGCTCGCCGACCCTGGAACAACTAAAGAACTTCAACGGCGGAAACGTCACCATAGCCTGGACTCTGCCTACCGGGTTTACCAATGGTTGGTTGTATGTTCGTATTTCAAATGATACCGACAGTTTCGCCGAGGCACAGTTCTCCCTAAGAACATCGGAACACAGCAAGTCATTCATGTTGAATCCGGTAACAGAGGGCGGCCAATCCTTCACCATAACCAATCGTTGGATCAGCCTGACTGCATATGACGGCTACGGTAGAACCTTGGAGACTATCATGCATTGAGAAGAGATGGGTAGAATGAGCATTGTTGATGTGTGCGGCCACACGTCTCTGTGCAAAAAGCACTTTAACCCAGGCATTGCCGAGCCCCACCTGCTGCCTCTAACGGGTGACACGATGCTGCAGCTGGGTCATCTTTGGGCGCCGATAGGGGGGCATTATTCGAAGCCTATGGCTGCCTGGCGCACAACAGGAAAGGCGGCCACCGACATACCGGCGACCGCCTTTCCTGTTTTTACAATCGATACAGCGATGGTTATTTCAGCTTGAAGTTGGCAATAATCTTCGAGCCATCGAGCGTGGTGACGGTAACGGCATAACAGATGCCAGGTGTTTTTGGTGTCTGCCAGTTGAAAACGAACTGACCTGCCGTGGTGTCGTATCTGAGCGCAGTGCTGCCGGTGGTGGTTGCTTCAACAGGGTCTTCCGTACCCGCAACAGTAGTGCAGCCTATTACCTGTGTCTGGACGCTGGAAACTGACGAGATATTGGTCAGTTCAGTCGAGCCCATAAACACTTCGAATTTTAGCGGGATGGTCGACCCACCTTTGGCGGTGTTTAGGGTGCCGCTGGTCATCACAACCGGGTTGTAGAACCCTTTGAGAGTCCAGGGTTCAGTTGTGTAGGTTCGAGTCGATGTTCCTGTGTTGCCGGCTTTGTCTTTGGCTGTTGCGGTCATGGTGTGCGAACCGACTAAGGTGCTGTAGCCTGAAACTTGGCACTCCACCGCTCCCGAAACGATGTCGTTCGCAGTGCAGGTCGGCGCAGCCGGGACTTGCCCGAAATAAAAGCTGTCGCCGTCGGCGATGTTCCCTGCAAATGCGACGGCAGGCGGCGTTGTATCCTTTACGGTCACCAAGAAGCTTCCGCTTGCCTGGTTCTTGTGGACATCACTGGCGCTGCAATTCACCGTAGTTGCTCCAACCGGGAAAACCGCTCCGGATGTGGGCAGGCAACTCACCGCGTCCTTCCCGTCGACTAGGTCGAGTGCCGAGACGGCATCGGCGTAATTGATGGTAGCACCCCCAAGGGTGTTGCCTTCAGTCGGTCCGATATTGCCGGGCAAGGTCAGCTCAGGCGGGGTGGTATCCACCACCTTGACCGTGAAAGAAGCCTCCGCCTTGTTGGGAGGCGTCGCCAAGTCGCTGGCGCTGCATTTCACTGTAGTCGTAACATCGAGAGGGAAGGTGCTGCCGGTTACGGGGTCGCAGATGACATCCACGTCACCGTAGTAGGCATCGTGCGCCGTGGGGGCAAAGGTTGCCGCCGCTCCCGCCGCCGAGGTTGCTTCCTTGACGACCTCAACTTCAGGGACCCCATTGATCACCGGCGGCGTGATGTCATTGACCTTCACCTGACAGGAGGCATCGGCAGTGAGTTTCCCGTTATCGGTCACTGTCAGTCCAAAAGACATCTTGTCATAGGGGAAGGAGCTTAATTTGGGCGCGGCAAATGCCATTTGAGAAGCGGTCAGATCCGTCTGGCTCAGGTCGGCATTGGGGAGCCCTTCCAACTGACTCCATTGGTACGTCAAGGGACCGCCGTCGGGGTCGGAAGAGTCCTGGCCTTTGAGGGTGATGGGATCCCCTTCGTTCACCGTTTCCGGACAAGACACCTTTGCGGTGGGCGCAACGTTGACCGACACGATTTGAACGAGAACGTCCGTCGCGTTGCTAAGGTATCCATCCGAAACCGTCAAGCGGAATCTCAGGGTTTCGCCGTTGGGGTACTGCTCCGGCGGAGCGGTGAAGGTGGCCGAGATGCCCCCGGGGTTGTTGATGGTCACAGCCGTAACCGGATTGGCCGGATCAATTATCTGTGTCCAGGAATAGGACAAGGCGCCGCCGTCGGGATCCGACGAACCGCTGGCGTCCAGTGTTACCAGGGCCCCCTCGTTCACGCTGTATGGGAGAACACCGCCAACAACCGCGGCGGAGGCCACGGGAGGATGGTTGGTGTTGAGGACCGAAACGCTGGTCGTTTTAGTGTCAACCTGGGACGAGCAACCGGTTTCCAGCGAAGTGACTTTCAGCTCAAAATTGTATGTCTGTCCGGATGGGCCTACCTCTGGCGCCGTGAACGTTGCGTTGCAGGTGTTCTGATTGCTGATCGTTATCGCCGGGGAATCCAGCGAGCGCCATGCGCAGGCGACGTTGTCCTTGGGGTTTGAGTTGGTGCCATCAAGGAAAACCGTTGAACCTGGTTTGACGCCTACTTGGTTGCCTGGATTAATAATAGCCTGTGCCTTCTGGCAGGTCGATGGAGCAGCCAGTGCCGGAGCCGCAACTAGAAGTATGGCAGCCATCGGCAGGAACGATACCCTTTTCTTCATTTTCCCCTCCTGAAATTAAATACTAATGATCCATTGCCCGATCAACCAAGGAGTATCCCGCCGTCGAACCGCGTTGCCTTCCGTTGCTCTGAGAAACTCAAGTCGGCATCCCCTGCTGTCATACGTCATATAAAGTTTTCGAAAAAATATAAATGCGGGTGTCCGTGCAGATACCTACTGGTGCATTTGCCTGTTATTTAACAATAAAACCAAGTTAGGCACAATTACTCGATAGGCATATTTTCCTACACCAGAAGGGGAAGAATTCCTATATCGCACGATATAGAAAGCGGGGGAGAACTAGCTGGTTACGGTGCCGACAGGGTCACCAAATCGAAAGAATGGAAAAAACTGATATGCGCGGATGTAATTGCTTGGTTGCCGGGACTGAATTTGAATGTGTGACCTTCCGGCTACTGGCAAAATCCAGCGCCTCAACATTAGCCACCTCTTACAGAGATAGCACCTCTCTGCCATTGTTTGCTCCAAACACGTTGAAAAAAATATTGTTTAAAGGATAGAATCGAATTGAACTGTATCTGCGTTTTGCAAGGCTGACATACAATGTAATTTTCTCAACCAGATGGAGGGCACCTGTGATTGAGCCACATTCAATGTGGCAGTGAGATAATCCATGCGCCTCTTGATCGTAGAAGACGAGTTAAAAACAGCGACATTCCTGAAAAGAGGACTCACCGAAAACGGATTTGTCGTCGACACCGCGCATAACGGTGAGGACGGCCTGCATCTGGTCCTCACGGGAACCTACGACCTCGTCATCCTGGACGTCGGGCTCCCCGAGCGCTCAGGCTGGTCCGTCGTGACGGAGATACGCCAGCACGGCAAGGGACTCCCGGTGCTGTTTTTGACTGCGAGAGATACCGTCACCGACCGTATCAAAGGTCTGGAACTGGGTGCCGACGACTACCTGGTGAAGCCGTTTTCCTTTGCCGAACTGCTGGTCAGGGTGCGCACTATCCTGCGTCGCGGCCCCCTGCGCAACGAGGATACCCTCCAGATCGCCGATCTGACCATCGACCTGAACCGGCACCGGGCCTTCCGCTCCGGGACCCGCCTCGACCTCGCCCCCAAAGAATTTTCCCTGCTCTCCCTTTTGGCCCGCCGTGCGGGAGAGGTGCTCACCCGAACCGTCATAGCCGATCAGTTATGGGACATGAACTTCGATAGCGGCACCAACGTGGTGGATGTGGCAATCCGGCGCTTGCGCACCAAGGTGGACGATCCGTTCCCGCAAAAATTGATTCACACCATCCGTGGAGTCGGTTATGTCCTGGAAGAGCACTAGCAGCCCCTGCAGTTTCTTCAAAAAGTTATCCATCACCGGCAGGCTCACCCTTCTCTACATCCTGTCCGCGGTGATAACCCTCCTGGGCGGTATCGCCTATATCACCTGGTCCATGTACCAGGTGATGGAACAGGCCGACAGTGACTTCGTCCAGGCGCGACTGCAAACCTACCGTACTCTTTTTTCCGACCGTCCCGGCGATCTGGAAACCATCCGCAAGGACATCGAGTGGGAGGGGATCAACGTCGCCACCCCGGAGTACTACATCCGCATCGAGGACAGCTCCGGACGGCTTCTGGTTGAGACGCCGGGGATGTCGCAGGTACTCCCGTCGAGCCTCTTCCACTGCGTCCTGACCCACCCCCGCCAGATAACCACCCGCTACCTGCATGCGGCCAACGGGCGGGAATACCTGATCAGCTGCGATCTGGAGCCTGTCGGGCATCCTACGGGCGGCATCATACAGATAGGCCTCGACGTCACCGCCGAAATAAAGGCCATCCGCAAGAAGCAGGTCCAGTTGGTGATCATCTTCATAAGTGGGATAGTGGCGGCAACCGGCGTCGGAGTCCTCGTCGCACGCAAGGCGCTGTCGCCCCTGCGTGACATCACTGGAGTGGCAAAGCAGATAACGGTAGAACGGATCAGCGAGCGCCTCGACCCCCTGCAGTGGCCGGTTGAACTGAGGCACTTTGCATCGGCCTTCAACGAGATGCTGGGGCGGCTCGAGGAGTCGTTCACCAAGCTCTCCCAGAGCTCCTCCAACCTTGCCCACGAACTGCGCACCCCCATAAACAACCTGCTCGGAGTAACCGAGGTCGCCCTTACCCGCGACCGCCCCCCGGAGGAATACAGAAAGGCTCTCGAGTCAAACGTCGAGGAGTATCATCGTCTGTCGCGCCTGATCGACGACATGCTGTTCCTGGCCCGCGCGGATCACCCCACCCAGCGCTTCAAATTCGTCCTTTTCGATCCGACCAAGGAGATTGAGAAAGTCTGCGCTTTTTACGAACCGGTCGCCGAAGACAAAGGGATCGTGATCAGCCACAGCGGCAGCGGACTCATGTACGGCGCTCCCCAGATGCTGGAACGGGCCGTCAGCAACCTGGTCGGGAACGCGCTGCAGTATTCCCCGCCCGGATGCGTAGTCGAGGTCCGGACGCTGACCACCAGGGACGGCTCTCAGGAGGTCCAGGTGCGCGATTCAGGCCACGGCATGAAGCCCGAGGAAGTGGATCGCGTGTTCGACCGGTTCTACCGCGGGGACCGGCACCGGACCCTGCATCCGGACGGCTCCGGACTCGGCCTGTCCATCGTGAAATCCATCGTGGAGCTGCATCACGGGACCATTTCCGTCAAAAGCTCCCCGGATCACGGCACGGCCATACTGCTCCGCTTCCCCCCTCCCCCGCCCGACGCCTAGTTCCGCCCCGACCTTCCCCAGTCAACCTCGCCCTGCCGTAACCTCGCCCTGCCGCACCATTTCTTTCCTGCCCGTAATGCCTGCGCGTCGGGGCCATGCCCCGCAGCAACCTTACCAAATGGTAATGTCGGCAACAGATTCCGGTAAGGCTTCTTCAGCTATTATCCCCACCAAACCCAACTCTTTAGGTAAAGAACACACATTACCAAATGGCAACGTTGCGGCAACACTCCGGAAATGGCGCGTGTCGTATGCTTCGGACACCAGTGGTGCTCCGCCACATGCGTCGTCCCCAGGATGATCATCGGTTCCACATGTACAAGATTTACCACGGCATGCTGCTCTCTCTCATCTTGCTGACCGCCATGGCGTCCCCGGCCCCGGCGGCTCTCTTCAGAGCGGCCTATCTCTACACGCTTTCGGACTTCAACGGGGCGATCCCATACAACTGGGTCAACCTCGCGGTCGACCGGCGCGGCGAGGAGACCTACGTCGCGGACCCTGCCGGCCGGTCGGTACGGGTCTTCAATGACAGCGGCATGGAAGTGTACCGCTTCGGCGACAACGGCGATTTCGGCAACATAACCGCGGTGGCGGTGGCAGACAGCGGCGAGATCTTCGTCCTATCCCGGTCCAACGCAAGCTACGCGGTGACACGTTGCGACTACCGGGGGGAACCAAAGGCGAGGCTTACCATGAAGGGGCTCCCCCCCGAGTACGCAACCGACTTCGTACCGGACACCATCAGCTGGCACGGGGATCACCTCTACCTAGTCGACAGGAACACCATGAAGGTGGCGCTGACCGACCGGGAAGGGAGCTTCGATTCCGGGTACGACCTGGGAACCATCCTCGGGTTTAGCAAGAAACAAATAAGCGAATCCGGGATGGTCGGCTTCAGCGTGGACAACGAGGGGGATCTCCTCTTCACGGTGCCGGTCTTCTTCTCCGCCTACCTGGTCACCCCCGGCCACCAAGTACGTTCCTTCGGCATGCGCGGCAGCACGCCTGGGAAGTTCAACATAGTAAGCGGCATCGCCTCCGATGAGCGGGGGAACATCTACGTGGCGGACACCCTGCGCTGCGTGGTGATGATCTTCGACAGGGATTTCAGTTTCCAGGCCGAGTTCGGCTTTAGGGGGCTGGAGCCGGGTAACCTCATTGCTCCTATGGAACTCGTCGTCAACCATGACCGGGTTTACGTGGCCCAGAGCCGGGCCAGGGGCGTCAGCGTCTACCGGGTATTCCAGACCCAGCCGTCAGCGACCAGCACGAAGGGGGGGTGAGAAGAAGCGAACAGTACTCAAAACGGTGCAGTTGGTAACTTAATCTTTGCATTTTTTGGATTGAAAAGGAGACACAATGAAAGCAGCTAAGTCTTTGACAGCAGCAGCGGTCCTTACCCTTCTGGCCTCCGGCAGCGCCTTCGCCTACCATGACGGCGGCGTGGCGTACTGTGACGGGTGCCACACCATGCACAACTCCTCCGGCAACAAGGCGATGGGCACCGGCAGCAACGCCACCCAGCTCAAAGGGGTCACCTACCTGCTCCAGGGCAGCGACCAGAGCTCGACCTGCCTCAACTGCCACGCCACCACCTCCGCTAAGGCGGGGGGCTACCACATCATGACCACCGACGCCGCCGCGGGCGGCACGGTCCCCACCAACTACACCCCCGGCGGCGACTTCGCCTGGGTGAAGGAGACCTTCAACTACAACAGCCACGGTACCCCGACCACCAGCCTTGGCGAGCGCCACGGCCACAACGTGGTCGCCGCCGACTTCGGCATCACCCCCGACTCCACACTGACCACCGCCCCGGGCGGCAACTACCCCGCGGCGAACCTGGCCTGCTCGAGCTGCCACGATCCCCACGGCAAGTACCGCATCGTCGACGCAGCGGGCACCGTGCAGCGCCCCGTCGTCGCGGGCACCGGCTACAACGGAGCCAACGATGTAGCGGTCTCCTTGCCGATCAACGGCTCCGGCTCCTACGGCGCTGCTCCGACCACCACCGAGGCGGTCGGCGTCTACCGTCTGCTGGGTGGCCCGGGATACCTCCCGGATTCCGTGGCGGGCGTCGCCGGCATCCAGCCGTTTGCAGCACTGCCTCCGTATGCCGTCGCACCGGCCACCTACAACCGCTCCGAGGCGAGCACCGACACCCGTGTGGCGTACGGTACCGGTATGTCCGAGTGGTGCGCCAACTGCCATACCAACATCCACAACTCCACCGCCAACTATGACGGCGGCACCAGCCTCATCCACCCGGCCAGCAGCGACTCCACCCTGGGTGCGAACATCCTTGCCAACTACAACGCCTACGTAAGCTCCGGCAACTTCGGCGGCACCGTGGCCGGCGCCTACACCTCCATGGTGCCCTTCGAAGAGGGGACCAACAACCGCGCCAACCTGGCCCTGCACGCCGTCAACGACGGTTCCCAGAAAGGTGGCGCCGACAGCAACTCCAACGTCATGTGCCTCTCCTGCCACAGGGCCCATGCCTCCGGCTGGGACAGCATGACCCGCTGGACCAACAAGACCGAGTTCCTCACCGTGGCAGGCGCCTACCCCGGCACCGACTCCACCAACACCTCGGCACAGTCCTACGGCCTTGGTCGCACCATGAACGAAGTCCAGGCAACCTTCTACCAGAGGCCGGCTACCGTCTACGCCACCTACCAGCGGTCCCTGTGCAACAAGTGCCACGCCAAGGACTAACAAAGCACTTTGTTTAACGAGGCCTTAGCGCCTCACCATGCCGCAATCGGGCTGGCCCTCGGGCCAGCCCGGTTCTCACGGAAATCGTATGATCCCAAAGCCGGGGCCCCGCCCCGGCAGCGTGCCCCCCTATGAAGATACGTCTCATCGCCATCGTCCTAGCTGCCTTTTTGGCCGGATGCCAGACGCAACTCGTGTCACTACGGCAGCCCCTCGTCGAAGAGGGGGAGCTTTATCTCTACACCCGCCCCTTTCCTCCGGCGGCGGAGCGCCTGAGCTTCACCCTGGAAGGGATCAGCGCGGTGCGCGAGGACGGTGCCGAGTTTCCCGTCTCCCTGGCGCTTAAGGAGGTGAGGCCTGCGGAGCTCACCCGGCAGCGTTTCCTTGGCTCATCCACCCTCCCCCCGGGAAGCTACACGGGCCTAGCCCTGCGCATCTCGCACCCGCTTTTGCGCCGCGAGGAGGGGAGCGCGGCCCTGCAGGCACCGGAACGGGTGACGATCAACGCCCCCTTCACGGTCCAAAAACAGAAAGCGCTCCTTCTCTCGCTTTCCTTTGATTACGACAACTCCATCGGGGCCGGTTTCAGATTCACCCCGGTGTTTACCGTCCGTGAGCCGCGCAGGCCTGTCGTCGGGCTGGCCGGCTACGTGACCATCCCCGAGGCCAACGCCATCGCCGTCTTCGACAAGCAGTCTGCAGAGGTCGCCGGTTTCATCGCCACCGGCAAGGCCCCCCGCGGCCTCATATTCGACCAGCAGCGCAGGCGCGCCTACGTCGCCCTCTCCGGGGATGACGCTCTGCAGGTGATCGACATGGTCACAGGCGAAGAGGTGCGCAGGATCAGGCTCACACCCGGCGACTCCCCGGAAGAACTAGCCCTCTCCCCAGACGGCAAGACGCTGCTGTCGGTCAACAAGGGTTCCAACACGGTGAGCTTCGTGGACCCGCAGGGGTATTTCGAGACGGGGCGCCTGGCGGTGGGGGATGCCCCCTCCTCGGTGCTCATCGACCCCACCGGGCAGAGAGGGTACGTATTCAACAGCTTCGCAAGCACCATGACCGTCCTCGACCTCGCACGCAGGACGGTAAGCGCCACGGTGGGGAGCGCGCCCGGAGATGGACACGGCGCGTTCAGCCGCAGCGGCGACCAGCTCTACGTGGTGCACGCGCTCAACTCGTACCTGGACGTCCTCGACCCCTTCACCCTGGCACAGCAGCGGAGGTACTACGTGGGGATGGGGGTGTGCGCCCTGAAAGTCGACCAGCGCTCCGGCATCGTCTACACCGGGCGCAAGTCCGATGCGTGGGTGCAGGCTCTCGAGCCCTTCACCTTCAACACCATCGCCACCGTGCCGCTGGGGGGAAGCCCGGCGTACCTCACCATCGACGCGGACGAGAACAGGCTTTACGCCGTAAACCCCGCGCGCAGGCGGGTGCAGCTCGTTAACCTGGTAAGCTACCGCCTGGAAAACGAGCTGGAGCTCCCCGCGCCCCCGCACCGGCTCGCGCTGATGGGCGAAAGGTGACCATCCGGTGCACGGCACGACGTTCAAAGGGGCAGCACTGCGACTAGCCAACGCCTGCCTTGTCTGCCTCTTCGGGAGCCTGCTGCAGCCGCAACGTGCCTCGGCGGACCTTCTCAACGGCTACCTGGAGTGGGACTACAGCCACCTCCAGTCACAGACCCGGGACGCGGCCGGCACCAGCGGCGCCCAGAAGGGGGACGGTTTGACCCAGAAGTACAGCCTGATGTTGAACAAGAGCTTTCTCCCGCTATTGTCCCTGCGCGCCGGCTACCTGTGGGAAAGCGACCGCAACTGGCTCACCGCCAACGGGTCAGAGGCCCGCTCCTCTATCACCACGTCGCTACCGAGCGTGGACCTGCTCATGGGAAGCCCGATGCTGAACGCAAGCCTTGGCTACAGCAAGAGAAAGGAGAGCGACTCCACCGCGGGGACCTCCCTTCCCGACCGCTACAACGAGGAGTACCACGCTTCCCTTGGGTGGCGGCCGGAGGGGCTTCCGGCAATGAGCCTCCTCCTGACCAGGATCAACACCTTTGACGGCCAGCGCCAGGTGGAGGACAGCATAAACGACCGGGCCACGCTGGGAATCACCTACAACGTGAAGAACCTCGACCTAAAATACCTCTTCAACTACAACGACCAAAAGGACAGGCTCCTGGGGCTCGACGTATCCCAGCTGTCCAACACCGGCACGGCAAGCTACAGCGGGCAGTTCTTCGGCGAGCGCGTATCGCTCTATTCCACCTATAACGTGAGCGAGCAGGGAACCGCCACCTCGTCCAACGGCCGGGGCATGGTGGACCGGCAGCTCTTGCCGTTTTCGGGGCTCGCCGCCCTTACCGGCCCGGGGCAGCAGTACGTGGTCCCCGAACTCGCCACACTGGAGAGCTCCCCGCTGCTCATGGACGGCAACGTGGATAACAGCGCCGGGATCGACCTCGGCCCGCAGCCGGGACCGCAGGTGAAGCGAAACTTCGGCTTCGACTTCCAGAACCCGCAGACCACGGTGAACCGGGTGCTGGTCTGGGTCGCCACTGCCAACGGCAAACGGCTCCCCGACGCCATCGCCAAGCAGTACACCTGGACCGTCTACCAAAGCCAGGACAACCTTACCTGGACCCAGGTCAGCACCGTCACCGGGCTCACCCTGGACCCGTTCCAGAACCGCTTCGAGATCAAGTTCACCCCGGTCGCCACCCGCTACCTGAAGGTGGTCGCCGCGCCGCTCGACCCGGCGCAGGTCCCCCCCGGGATCATCGGCTTCCCCTCATCCTTCAACCTCTTCGTCACCGAAATCCAGGCCTTCGCGGTGCAGAAGAACAGCACCATCCTTTCTCAGATGCTGAACACGGACGTGAAGATCCGGCTGACCGACTCACCGGCGCTCTACTACGACGGCTCCTTCTTCCTGACCAGCTCTTTGCCCAACGGCTTCACCAAATGGACGGTGAGTAACGCCCTCATGGCGGAGCACCGCTTCAACGACTGGCTCTCGGGGAGCGCGAGGGGAGCCCGGGAGGACAGCGAGGAACCGAAGGGGCACCGGGGCGCCTTCGTCTACAGCGCTTTGTTGCGCATGACTCCCCTGCCGACCCTGAGCGACACCATCACCTACTCCGGTCGCCGGGAGTCCTTTCAAGGAAAGACAAGCGGCGCTGACTCCGTGTTCATCAGCAACACCGCGGAGCTCTACCAGGGGGTGAACCTCAATGCCAGCGGCGGCCTGAGCCTGTCCAGCACCGACAGCGGAGCACGTATCAGGGCCTACAACGCTCTCTTCGGGGTGAACCTTAAGCCCCGCGGCGACCTGAGTCTCAACGCGAACTACAGCTGGAACAGCTCCTTAGCCACCGGTGCAGGTATCAGCGACACGTCCATAAGCACACAACGCGAGGACATCGGCCTCACCTATCGCCCCTTTACCACGCTCTACCTGACCAGCTCCTTTTCGCTTTTGCAGCAAAGCGGTCAGGCTGGCACCACCTTTCAGAATTACGGGATCAACTGGTCCCCGTTCCCCGACGGCACGCTGCAGTTCAACTTCGCCTACTCGGAGAACCTGGCCTCGCTGAACCAGCAAAAGAGCAAGATGCTGACCCCGGGGCTCACCTGGAAGATAACACCGCGCACCACCCTGGATGCGTCCTATCAGAGACTCAACACCTCTTCCTCCTCCGGCACCGAGAGCTCGCAGACCATAAGCGCGGTGCTCAGGAGCTCGTTCTAGGAAAGGAACGCACACTGGAGCAAGCTATGCCCAAGCGATGGATACCGCCAATCATGACCCTCGTTCTTCTTGCCCTGGCCGGCTGTGCCGGTCCAGCAGAGGTGTATCGCGACGCCAACATGGACTTCGGGGCCCTGCACACCGTCGCCATCATGCCGCTGGCCAACCTGACCCGCGAGACGTCTGCTGCGGAGCGGGTCCGAGACGTCTTCACCACCAAGCTCCTGGCAACCGGCGCACTGTACGTCATCCCCCCGGGCGAAGTCGCCCGCGGTATCAGCAGGGTCGGCATCAGCAACCCGGTGGCCCCCAGCACCGAGGAGCTCACCAAAGTGGCGGGGGTGATCAAGGCGGACGCGGTCATCACCGGCACCGTAAAAGAGTACGGGGAGGTCCGTTCCGGAAGCTCGGCTGCCAACAGCATCTCCCTCAGCTTCCAGCTTTTGGAGACCCAGACCGGCAAGGTGGTCTGGTCCGCCTCGACCACCATGGGGGGAATCGGCATCACGGACCGGCTCTTCGGCGGCGGTGGCGAACCGATGAACGACATCACCGAGCGGGCGGTTAACGATGCCATCAAGAAACTCTTTCAGTAGCCTCGTCGCCCTTCTACTCGTGCTGCTCGTCGCCGGCTGTGCTCCGCTGCGCCGTGCCGCATGGACCGGGGACGAGGCGGGCAACGCAGAGGGGGGCGTGGCCATCCTCCCCTTGCAAAACCTGAGCGGCGGGACAGCACCGGTCACCGAACTGCGGCAGGAGCTCGCCAGGCGCCTTGCCATGCGGGGCATGAAGATCCTACCGGAAGCGCAGTTGGAGCAGTTCATGGCGCGGCACCGTCTGCGCTATGTGGGGGGGGTCGACGCGGCCACGGCGCAGGCGCTACGCCGCGAGACCGGGGCGCGAGGGGTGCTCATTACCGAGGTGGAGCTCTACCGCACCCCCTTCCCTCCCCGGGTCGCCCTCACCTCACGCCTGGTGACTACGGAGGAGACCCCGAGAATCGTGCACATGGAGAGCGTTGCGCTCTCGGGAAACGACGCCCCTGGCCTTCTCGGTGTGGGGCTGGTCAGGAGGCCGCAGGAGGTGACCGACCGGGCGATCCAACTGCTGGCTGAGGCGCTGACCGGAGGAAAACCGCAGCCAATTCCGAGGGTGTCTTTGGGATCGGACTCCGTGTACCTCGCCCGCCCGCTTGAACCGGGACGGAGTTACCGGGTGGCCGTGCTCCCCTTCTTCGACAAGGGAAGCCACGGCTACGCCGGCGAGATCCTGGCGCTGCACTTCATCGGCGAGCTGGTCAGGCAGGGGAGGTTCCAGGTGATCGAGCCGGGGACGGTACGCGAAGACCTTTTGCGCTACCGGATCATCATGGAGGACGGGGTGTCGCTGGCAGACGCGGAGCTCCTCTTCGGGATGCTCAGCACGGACCTCATCCTCACCGGCGAGGTCAACGACTTCGAGGACCTGCAGGGGGCCCAGGCTGCGCCCAAGGTCGACTTTTCCGCGCTGCTCCTGGAGCGGAGCAGCCGCCGGGCGGTCTGGTCCATGGGCGACCACCGGACCGGGATGGACCGGGTCCGCTTTTTCGATATCGGCAGGATAGCCACGGCAAGCGCCCTGGCCGCCGGGATGGTGCACCAGGCGGTTGAAGAAAGCCTCGGCCGCTAGCGGGCAAGCGCGCCGCGGCGTAAGGATGGGCAGAGAGCACGACGGACAGCAGTGCACCGCACTACACACATGAAGGAAGGGACCATGAACATGAATGCGATGAAGTTACTTTTGATCACGGCACTTTGCGCTGGAACCCCGGCCTGGGCCGGCGAAGCAGCCGCCACCGCCCCAAAGGCGCCGGCCGCGCCGAGCGCCAAGCCCCGGGAAACCGTGCAGGAAAAGGGAAGCAGTGAGAAAGGGAAGCCGGCCCCCCAGAAGGAGGGGGTGACGGTCCTGCTCCAGGCCCCGACCTTCTCACCGCGCTTCGCTCAGACCCCGATCGCGCTGGTGAACGATGACCCCATCCTCATGCAGGAGTTCACCGATGCCCTCGGAAGCATTCACGAGGGGACGGGTTCCGGCGCCGATGCCAAGGCGGGTAAGAAAAACTACCAGTCGGTGCTCGATCGTCTGGTGAGCGCGCGGCTCATCATGGCCGAGGGGTTCAACATGGGGCTCGACGAGTTGCCCGAGGCGAAAAAAGGGATCAGCGACTTCTCGGCAAGTAGCCTCGGCGAAATCCTGAAGAGGCACCAGCTCGATGGGGTCAAACCGGACCAGAAGGTCGTGGACCGGATCTACCAGGACCTGGTCAAGGAGTGGAAGATCAGGTCGGTCAAGTTCGACAAGAAGGATGACGCCGACAAACTCGCGGAGCAGCTCAAGGGAGGCGGGAAGTTCGATGCACTCGCCGACAAGCTGATCGACGCCGGCAAGGTCCAGGGGGGCAAGGAGGGGGAATGGGTGCAGCCCAAGGGGCTTCTGCCCCAGATCGCCCAGGCCCTGTCCCGCATGAAGGACGGCGAGGTGACCGCGGTGCTCCCGGTCGGGCCGGCGTTCACCCTGGTGGAACTCCAGGAGGTCCGCTTCCCGAAGGGGAACGACCAGGCGCTCGAGGAGGCGACCCAGCGCGCCCTCGAACTCAAGGGTAACCAGGTCCTGGACCAGTACTGGAAGGACCTGGAGAAAAAGTACGTCACCCTGCACAAGAAGGTGCTGGACAAGCTCGACTTCGAGGCGCCCCGCCCCGGCTTCGACAAGCTTTTGAAGGACCGTCGGGTCGTGGCGGATATCCGCGGTGAAAAGCCGATCACGGTCGGCGACCTAGCCGCCGCCATCAGGGGGAAATTCTTCCACGGCATCGGCGAGGCGATCAAGATCAAGAAGGTGAACGAAGGGAAGGTCCCCGCACTGGAAGACATGCTCCTGGCAAGGGTTTTCAAGATGGAAGCGCTCAAACAGGGGATCGACCGGAGCGATGAGTACAAAAACGCCAACAAGAAGTACCGCGATTCCATCGTCTTCGGCATGTTCATCGACAAGGTAGTGGTGCCGGAAATCAAGGTGACCAACGGCGAGGTGGAGGACTACTACAAGGCACACGTGGCCGACTACTCCTCCCCGGAGATGATCAAGCTGAAGGAGCTCGTGTTCGCCAAGGGCGAGGACGCCGAAAGCGCGGCCGAGAAGTTGAGAAAAGGGGCTGAATTCCAGTGGCTTTCAGCGAACGCCGCAGGGCAGGTGCCGGCGGGAAGCGAGGGTCGACTCGAGTTCGGCGACACCCCCTGGATCACCAAGAAGCTGGCCCCGGCGGTGCAGCTCGCCCTGGCCGGTGCGAAAGGTGGCGATTTCAGGCTCTACACGAGCCCAGAGGGGTACAGCTACGTGCTGGCGGTACAGGACGTGATCCCGGCCAAGCCCGCCCCGCTGGAGAGCGCTCGCAAGGAGATCGCCAAGAAGCTCTACGGGGAGAAAGTGAACAAATCCATCGAGGAGTGGGGAGAAAAGCTCCGCAAGGCATACCAGGTGAAGCTCTACCTGGCGGAACCGGCGCAGTAGAGCGAGCAAGGAGAGACCATGTCGGGAAAGAAGAGTAAATACGGGATTCCGGTCGGCGTCGTCGCAGCCCTGCTCTATGCAGCCATCGTGCTGTGCACAAGCCCGAGCCACGCCGCAATGAGTTTCGCCAAGAAGGGGTGCCTTGACTGCCACAAGAAGTTCGCGACGCAGTACCTCGGGATGAAGGACGTGCACCCGGTCGTCAAGGAACAGAAGTGCGAGGAGTGCCACCTGCGCCACGGCATCGTGCCCAAGCTCCTTTTGAAGGAGTCGGGAAACGCGCTCTGCCTTAAGTGCCACCCCAAGGATAAGATCGGGATGAACAAGGCGAACGTGCACAGCGCCTTGAAAAACGGTAGCTGTACCCTGTGCCATTCCCCCCATGCATCCCAGTCCGCCCGGCTCTTGAAAGGTGACGGGAACCAGGTCTGCTACCAGTGCCACAAGAAGGAACTCTTCGAGAAGAAGGTTGTGCACCAGGCGCTTTCCCGCGACGGCTGCAAGGCCTGCCACGTCGCCCACAGCTCGGACCAGAAGAACCTTCTGGCCCAGGCGGAGCCGAAGCTCTGCCTGTCGTGCCACGACAGCAAGGGCGCCGGCTTCAAAAAAGCCCACGGCGGCTATCCGGTGGAAAAGGCACGCTGCACCGTATGCCACAATCCGCACTCCTCCGAAAAGCCCAAGCTCCTGAAGGGAAGCGTCCACGACCCGGTGCAGAGCGCGTCGTGTGACGGCTGCCACAACGCCCCCGCCGCGGACAACCCCTTCGGCGTCACCCAGAAAGGAAGCGAGCTCTGCTACCAGTGCCACGATGCTACGAAACTCAAGATGGGGGGAAGCGTCGAGCACGCCCCGTTCAGCGGAGGGGACTGCCTCTCCTGCCACAACCCGCACACCTCGGAGTTCTCCAAGCTCACCGTCCGCGACGGCAACGCGCTCTGCATCGGCTGCCACAAGGAAAAGGGGGCCGGGATGACCGCCCCGCATGCCGCCGTCACCACGGGGAAGGGATGCCTCTCCTGCCACAAGCCGCACGCGGCAGGGAAGAAACTCCTGGTCGCCCAGGGGGCGGATCTCTGCTACGGGTGCCACGCCAAGGTGAAGGAGAGTCAGTCCATGAGCGACGTGCACTTCCCGTTCGCCGAGGGTGACTGCACATCGTGTCACAACCCGCACGGCTCCAACATCCACGGTATGGTCAAGGCGCGCATGGACACGGTGTGCTACGGCTGCCACAGCGACAAGGAGAGCGCCTTCAAGAAGAACCACACGCACGCCCCGGTCTTGAACGGCAACTGCGTGGCCTGCCACGCCCCCCATGCCTCCGCCCAGGGTGCGCTGCTCAAGGCTCCCGCGGACGACCTCTGCGCGAAGTGCCACGCAAAGCTCATGGAGCAGGAAACCGGAGGCTCCAACCACGCACCCTTCAAACGCAAGAACTGCCTTGGGTGCCACGACTCGCACGCGTCCAACACCCCCGGGATGCTGGCCAAGAAACAGGAGACGCTCTGCCTTTCCTGCCATCTGGACATCGAGAAGGGGCTCAAGGGCAAGGGGAGCAAGCACGCCCCCCTTATGAACGGAGGGGAGTGCACCAAGTGCCACAACCCGCACAAGTCCAAGCTGAACCGCCTGCTGCTCGCGCCGAGCCCGGACCTCTGCCTCACCTGCCACAAGCAGATCAAGGAGAAGATGGGGAAGGAAACGCCGCACCAGCCTGCACAGAAAGACTGCACCACCTGCCACCGGCCGCACTTCTCCGCTGAGGGGTCCCTTTTGGCCGAGCCGGTCAGGACCACCTGCAGCGAGTGCCACGACCTGAAGTCGGAACAGTTTGGCAAGGACCACCTGAACATCAACCCGGACGGGATCAACTGCGTGAGCTGCCACAACCCGCACGCGTCCAAGGACTCCAAGTTCTTCAAGGACACGCTCCATCCCCCCTTTGCGGCACGAACCTGCGACGACTGCCATATCGTCGAGAAGCGCTGAGAGGAGTCAGCAATGAAGCAACACACCGAGATACTCATCATGATCCTGCTCGCCCTGCTCTACGTTGCCTCGGCCGCGGCGCAGGATAACGCCCTTTTGATGTTCAAGCTAAAACCCGGTGCGACAGGTAAGGTCTGCATGGACTGCCACGTCAACATCCAGGAGACGGTGAAAAAGCCGTTCGTGCACACCCCGGTCAAGTCCGGCGACTGCACCGGGTGCCACAACCCGCATACCTCGTCCCACGGTAAGCTTCTCGCCGCCGATTCGAAGCAGATCTGCGCGCAATGCCACGCCACGGTCATCCCGGCTGACGCACGCAGCAGCCACAAGCCGGTTGCCGAAGGAAACTGCATGAAGTGCCACAGCCCGCACGCCTCGGAAAACAGGTTCAACATGCTGCGCGCAGGCAACGCGCTCTGTCTCGACTGCCACAAGGCCATGGGCGACACCCTCGCCAAGGTGAAGCACAAGCACAGCCCCGTAACCACCGGCTGCCTCACCTGCCACCTCCCCCATGCCTCCAGCAAGGCGGGCTTCCTGCTCAAGGACGAGGTGCCGGCACTGTGCACCGGCTGCCACAAGGTGGACAAGCCGATCTTCATAAAGCAGCACATGAACTACCCGGTGGCCAAGGCGCGCTGCACCGCCTGCCACGACCCGCACGGCTCCGACATGCCGAGCCTCCTCTACAACAACGTGCACAAGCCGGTAGCCAGCAAGATGTGCAGCCAGTGCCACAACGATGCCACCTCAAGCTCGCCGTTGCAGACCAAGCGCAGCGGCTCCGAGCTCTGCAAGGAGTGCCACAGCGACATGGTGAACTCCACCTTCGCGAAGAACAAGGTGCACTGGCCCCTGCTGGGCAAGCAGGGTTGCCTCACCTGCCACAACCCCCACGCGGCCAAAGAGAAGGGGCTGCTCAAGGCGGATCTGATAACCGTCTGTGGCAGCTGCCACAAGGACACCATCCAGAGGCAGGAAAAGTCGCTCACCAAGCACGACCCGATCCAGAAGGGGAACTGCATGGCCTGCCACGACCCCCACGCATCGAACAGCCAGTTCCTGACCAACAAGCCGTCCATCATAGACGTCTGCGGCAAGTGCCACGACTGGCAGAAGCACTCCACCCACCCCATCGGGGACAAGATCAAGGACAAGCGCAACAAGAACCTGACCATGCAGTGCCTGAGCTGCCACCGCGCGCACGGAACCGAATACAAGCACTTCATCCCGTTCCCGACCACGAGCGATCTGTGCACCCAGTGCCATGACCAGTACAAGAGGTAAAAAGCCATGTCTCGAATCTTCATGAAATACGCCGTGCTCGGCTTCGTGCTCCTCGCCGCCACCGGCGCGTCGGCGGCGGAGCGGCTCAAGCAGGTGACCGCGGTCTACCTGGACGACAAGGGGGGGGCACTCGCCGCCCCCGAGGGGATCGCCTGCGATACCAAGGGGGGGATTGTAGTCGCCGACACGGGGAACGGCCGCCTGCTGAAATACAGCTTCAAGGATGCCGGCATCTCCGGGGGAAGCGAGGTGAAAGTGCCGCAGCTGACCGTACCGACCCGGCTGCAACTCGACTCCAAAGGGGACATCTACGCCCTGGACGGCAAACTGCGCCGCATCGCCCACCTGAAGGGGGATGGAAGCTTCGTCGGATACCTTGACCTGCACGGCGTCCCTGCCCCCGACCCTCAGATACGCAGCTTCAGGGTAGGGGCAAACGACCAGGTCTACCTCCTCGACATCCTCGGCCGAAGGGTCCTGGAGCTCGACCCAAGCGGCAACTTCCAGCGCCAGCTCCCCTTCCCTGCCGAAGCCGGCTTCTGCTCCGACCTCGCCCTGACCCGCGGGGGCGACCTCCTGCTGCTGGACAGCCTCACCTCCGTGGTCTACGCGGCATCCAAGGGTGGGGCCGAATTCAAGCCGCTGTCCAAGGACCTCAAGGAGTACGTGAGCTTCGCCACCTACCTGACCACCGACAGCCGGGGCACCATCTTCGTTATGGATCAAAACGGCAGTTCCTTGGTGACCCTCGGACCGGACGGCACCTATACCGGGCGACTGCTCGCCCTGGGATGGAAGGAGGGGCAGCTCTACTACCCCGCGCAGATCTGCGTGAGCGACGGCGGCCTTCTTGGCATAGCGGACCGGAACAACTCCCGCGCCCAGTTCTTCGAACTCATCAAGTAGGACATGAGGGGGGGAATCGCCCCCTCGTACTGCGGAAAACGCAAAGGATTGAATTATGAAGAGACGCATGCTTTGCAATGGATGGCTCGCCATCCTCATGCTGGCCTGGGCCGCCACCTCATGGGCAGCCCCCCAACCCGGCTTCAGCGTGGCCTTTCGGGCCTACCAGCAGCACGACTACCCCACCGCACTGCGGCTTTTCAAGGCCGACCACGGCGGAGACTCGTGCTACCTTCTCGGCATCATGTACTTCAGGGGAGAAGGAGTCCCCGCTGACAAGAAGGAAGCGATCCGCTGGCTCACCGAGGCCGCGGAAAAGAACCACCTCCGGGCCCAGTACAACCTCGGCATGATCTACGACAAGGGGGACGGAGTCCCGCAGGACCTGAAAGAGGCGGCCAAGTGGTACCGCATGGGGGCGGAAAAGGGGCATGTACAGTCCCAGTTCAACCTGGGGCTCATGTACACAAACGGAGAAGGTGTCCCAAAGGATCACGGCGAAGCGGTCAAGTGGCTGCGCCTGGCAGCGAGGAAGGGACACGTCAATGCGCGCAAGCTGCTCAACGTCATGGGCGAGAAGTATTGACCGCTGCAACGGGACGATCACCCCAAGGAGGAACGAGATGAAACATTTTTGCCTGGCCGCAGCCGTACTGATGATGCTGGTGGTCGCCTCAGGATGTAACAAGGCCTACGGGGTCGTCGGCACCTGGGCCAACCCGCAGGTACCGGAGACGGTCCATTTCAAGGCCGACCATACCGGGGTGTTCGTCGTGAAGGGCTACCCCTCGCTGCAGTTCACCTGGCAGGACGACAAAAACGGGATGGTGAGGCTGGACATATCGATCCAGGGAACGGTGAAATCGCTTTACGGCAAGCTCGACAACGGTGCCTTCGTCATCGCGGGGAACGGGCAGAAGGCGGTCTATCGCCGGCAGGATGACCAAAAAGGTTAAAAGGCATGAAGGTGCCCACGAAATTTTTGACCGCATTTCTGCTGGTTGCGGCCGGAGCAGGCAACGCCCTCGCCTTTCACAGCGGCGGGGTCGCCGCCTGCGACGGTTGTCACACCGTACACAACTCCTCCGGCGGGATGGCGGCGAGTACCAAGGGGTCGGCGAATCGGTACCTGCTGCAGGGCTCGGACCCGAGCTCGACCTGCCTCATCTGCCACTCCGGCTCCACCCCGACCGACAGCTACCGGGTGGCAACGAACCCACCGCCTCCCCTGGGGCTGCCGCCGGTCCAGCTGACTCCCGGGGGCGATTTTGCCTGGTTGCAGAAGAACTACAGCTGGGTCGACCCCGCCACCGGCCTCGCGGTTTCCAGCAGCGGTGATGCCCACGGGCACAACATCATCGCCAACGATTTCCTGTATTTCCAGGACGCCCGCAACGCGCTGGCTCCCGGCGGCACGTACCCTTCTGCGAGCCTCAGCTGCATCAGCTGCCATGATCCGCACGGCGGGTACCGCATCCTCGACAGTAGCGGCACGGTGGCCAAGGGGGGCAAGCCGATTGCCGGTTCCGGCTCCTACGGCGCCCTCCCCACGGCAAGCGAGGCGGTCGGGAGTTACCGGATGCTGGCGGGAGCCGGGTATGCGCCCGCCTCGTACCCCCTGGCCCCCTTCGTCAACGATCCGCCCTCCGCCGTGTCTCCCGCAACCTACAACAGGTCGGAGAGCACCTCGGACACCAGGGTCGCCTATGGCCGGGGCATGTCGGAATGGTGCGGCAACTGCCACGCCGGTCTGACACACTCCTCCTACCCCGGCGACACGGTAGGCAACCACCCCTCCGGCAACAGCGCCAAGCTCCCGGCCGACGTCGTCGCCACCTACAACGCCTACATCGCCACGGGAAACCTCGGGGGGACCGTCGCCAACGCCTACACCTCCATGGTCCCCTTCGAGGAAGGGACCTCCGACGCGACGCAACTCGCCATTGCCACCACCTCGACCGCCGGCCCCTCCGTCGATGACAACGTGACCTGTCTTACCTGCCACCGGGCGCACGCCTCCGCCTGGGACAGCGCAACCCGCTGGAACTGCGCCAAGGGGGCCTACCTCACCGTGGCAGGCTCCTGGCCCGGAATCGATGCCCCCACCCTGCAGGGGCAGTCGGGGCCCGCGTCCACCGGCAAGACCATGGCTGAATACCAGCAAGGGATGTATGGGAGACCGGCGAGCCAGTACGCGACCAACCAGTGGTCACTGTGCAACAAATGCCATGAGAACGACTCTTACAAACAGTAAATTTCCCGGCGAACTTTCTACCTGCCACCCGTCCGTTCCGTGCTCCTAAAACAAAGCGCCCCTTGATCGGGGCGTTTTTCTGTCTCAAGCGCACAGCCATACCTTCTCTTCGCTAACGCCTCAAGTTATAGCCGTTCTCCCCGATGAGTCCATCATCGGGCCGAGAGAGCACCTTCCTCTTGTTGCCGCGGGAAAGGGGACAGGCTATGCGAGGAATGAAGGCTGCCATCGCTTTTTTGCTGGTGCTGACTGTCGATATCGCCGATGGGAATGCTGGCTTCCATAACGGCTGGACCGGGGCCTGCGACGGCTGCCACGGTTCGTTGGCGGGTGCCAGTTTTTCCGCTTTGCAGCCAGGCGCCACAACGAGTGAGATATGCCTGCGCTGCCATGCGGCGGCACGACCTGAAGACTACCAGGTCGCTACAAGTCCGGCCCCTCCCCACGGGGTCCCCCCCGCCTCGCTCACCCCCGGCGGAGACTTTGCCTACCTGACCAAGCAGTACTACTGGTCCGAAGCCAACGGAGCGCGCGCGGTGAGCCCGGGAGAGCGGCACGGCCACAACATCGCCGCGCCGGCTTACGGGTACTTTCCCGATGCAACACTCACCTCATCCCCCGGCGGGACCTACCCCTCGGATGCCCTTTCCTGCATCAGTTGCCACGACCCGCACGGCAACTACCGGGTAACCGACAGCGCAGGCACTGTAACGGCGTCGGGTAATCCGGTCACCGACTCCGGCTCATATGGCGCCTCCCCAAGCGCCACAGATGCCGTCGGGAGCTATCGTCTGCTTGCCGGCAGGGGATACGGTACCAGGGGCACGAGCCACGAGTTCGTCTACGACCCGCCCATCGCGGTCGCCCCACGGGAATACAACCGCGGCGAAGATAGCGGTGATACCCGGGTCGCCTATGGCAAGGGGAGCAGCGAGTGGTGCCTGAACTGCCACAGCGGGCTGTCCAACTGGCAAGGGAGCGCCCATCTCCACCCCTCGGGGGTCGCCCTTGGTGAGGCGATAGCGAAGACCTACAACCATTACGTGAAAAGCGGCGACCTGAGCGGCAACGAGAGCGGCGCATTCACCTCTTTGGTCCCCTTCCAAAGCGGCGACCTGACCGACGTGCAGCAACTGGCCTCGATCACCACCTCCCATGCCGGTCCCAAGCCTGACGACAAGGTCATGTGCCTCACCTGCCACCGGGCGCACGCCTCTGCCTTCGACGCCATAACCAGGTGGAACACGAAGGAGACGGTCCTCACGGTGAATGGCGGCTACCCCGGCACCGATGCTGTCAACCAGGGGAGCGACCCTGGCGCCGCCGGCGGCAAGACCAGGGCGGAGTACCGCGTCGCCATGTACGATCGCGCCCCGTCGCATTTCGGCCGTTTCCAGCGCAGCCTGTGCAACAAGTGCCACGCCAGGGACTGACCCGGGCCGGGTCAGGCCGCAGTTAATGGCGGCATTGCCGGCCCGCCATGCTATAATGAGCGCCATGGCCACCTTCCCTCCCATGAGACGGACGATGTACGTTGTGTTGCGACTGGTTTTGCTGATCTGCGTTTCGCTCTGGCTCGCGTTCATTATCAACCACAAGAACTACGACTACGTCCTCAACAAGACCCTGCTCAGTATCCATACCAATCTCAAAACATCCAAGCTCACAAGCGTCCTTCCTGAAGCCGTCGAGTCGATGCTGATCCAAAAGCAGAGAGGACCGCTCCAGGAGCTTCTGGACCGAAATTACAGCATCTTCGCCCTGGTGGTCACGGACTGCCGCACCGACGCCCTTTATTGCCCGGACCAGAAGGTGTTGATGACGACCTCCCCCAACCTCCTAGTCAGGAAACTTCCCGCTCGTGAGAACCTGGTCAACTATCCCTTTATCCTGCTGCGCCTGCCCGTTCCCGCCGTCGCGTCCCGCTCACAGGCGCCTCGCCCCATCATCGGAAGGCTCTACACGATCAGCACCATGCCGGCGAGCTTCGCGGACGATTACCATGAGTGGCTGAAGGATCCCTTCGGCGACTACAGCCTGTGGAAGACCTACCTCACCACCACGGTGAACAGCCTGGTAGCCGCCCTGCTGGTGTGGGTGATTCTGGAACTCTTCATCAAGATAAAGTTGATCCAGGGAAGGGCCGCTCTGGAAAGGGAGCGCATCCTCATTGCCAACGCAGACAAATATCTGCGCCGGATGGAAGACAAAGAGGCCCAGATCGCCGAGCAGGAAAAGGCCTCTTATGCCCAGTTCGAGGTCCTTATCGGCCGGATCAAGGAGCTAGAGGCCACCCTGCACCATGACAGGGAACAGCAGCTCGCTGCCGAAGCGATAATCCATTCCATCGAACAGGAATGGCAAGCGCAGGTGGTGCAATTCAGGGAACAGCTGGAACAGACGGGCCGGGAAAAGGCCGCCTTGCTGAGCGAAGTGACACGATACCGAAGCGCATCGGGAAAGGAAAAAGAGGAGGCGTCACGAACCCTCACCAACGCGATCTCCACCCCCTTCGAGAACGCGCTGGAACGCGAGCTCAGGGAAACACTCGCCTCCGCGACGAAGGCGAAATCGGACGCGTGGAGGGTGCTGCACCAGGTTGACGTCGCGATGGGAAAAGAGGTAAGCCGTTTCATTGACAGCGTGGTGATCAGCAAGGACTGCATCGCGGTGATCGAAGCGAAGAACTATTCCGGCAGCATCTTCGCAGATGGGGACGTGGAGAATACCGGGTGGCACTGCCGGCCGGGGAACCGCGCAGCGGTGGCGATCAAGGCGAGCTGGGGGGTGAATCCGTACCACCAGGTACGTGAGTACGTGATGACCCTGATGAACGTGGTCAATACCCGTGGCAGTTGGCGGCTGCCCGTTTATGGAGTCATCGTCTTCCCCGGCGGGGCTGACCTCTCCGGGATAGGAGAGCGGCTCGGCAAATTCTATCGGGTGACCAGCAGCGACCGGCTCATCGCCACCCTGGACAACATCGAAGCCGAGGCCCGTCGCGAGAATGCCCACACGAAAAGGCCCCAGCCGTTGCAGGTCGAGGAGTTGGTACTGGGGCGTAGAACCATGAAAAACACCGCAAAGCTCGCGGCAAGATGATCTGACACCTGCTCACTATCTGCGTCTGGATAACAAAAAGGCCAGTCAGCTGTTTCAGCTAACTGGCCGTCCGGCGCTTTCCCAATGTGATATTTTGACAAGCGTATTCCGCAGCTTCGGTTCCGAGACTGAGACAAAATATTAGGAATCTGCAGTGTAGTGAAGTCCCCCTCTATTGACTTCGAAAAAAGAAGCCGCAAATACTAAAATGACTTGAGAGAGAGGAGCTGTGTCTGTAATGATTCGTTGGCTCTTGATCGGCGTACACCATCGTACTGATAGATGACAAAGGACGCGAGCCAACTAAGACAGAGTGAAGTTGACAACCATAAAACTGGTAGTATCAGTTTAACAAAACCAACCCCGCCGTGAGGACTGGGGCGGATAGTACAGGGTCTTCCTTCAGGAAGATGGTCGGGCTGCCACCGAATTATCTGCCGGCAACTCGGCCTTTTTTCTGCCCGCACGAAGCGCAGCATTTTAGAGAGGAGCTCGCTAAGCCGAGGACAACACTGTCGGCAAGCCAACAACTCATCGGCGCAGAAATGGAAAAGTCCCGACGGCCGACACCGATCCTCACCGTCAACGCCCCTGAAGTGGTGGCGACGCCCATATGCGAAGCCTGTCGACCATCGTGCCGGTGATTGACGGGCGGAGCTTTTCACCTCTTTCAACTGCCCCATCTTGCATTTATCCAACACTAGCCTCCCGGCCTCCCGACTGCTCGTAAATCTTGCAACTGTCACTACACGGTGGCCGCCGAAGCCCCGGCGCAAGTCTCTACGTGCGTCCGGACAAGCCCTTGAGCTGTCAGTCCCGGACCGTGGAGAACGTACCGTTTCTGGGAACCAACGGGAGCTGCACCGGCAACGATGGAGGGATTATGTCCAGCTCCGCGCTCTGGACCTGGGATTTCCAAGCCAACGCGTACCGTATTCCCTTGCCCGGTTTGGATACGCACAGGCAGCATGCGCCCCGTTTAGCTCCGATAAGCGGACGGAAGGAGGTGAAGGTGCATCCCGCTAGAAACGGGTTATGGTGACGTCACCGGAGGGGAAAGGGAAACGGGAAAGAGTAGTGCCAAGAAAGGGGGATACGATGAGACTGCCGAATCGGACGGAAGGAAGAAAGCCTATTGGCACAGGAAACGTGACATCGGTAGAGCATGGCTTCGCTCCCATGGCGGCAAAGCCCATGTTGCGCAACCTGCTGACCATGCTTCTTTGTGTTTCCATGCTCCTGCTGGCGGTCGTGCAGGCATGGGGGTCTCCGGGGCGGATGGTCCTGGTAAACGGAAAACTCCATCGGATATTGAGGAACGCTTACTCCAACAATGAACTGAGATACGCCAGGGGGCACGCCGACGGGGACTGGAAGTTCGACTCCGAGAGCATAACCCTGCCGGCGTTCACCACGCCCTGGCCGAGCCGCACCTGGATCCCCAAGTACGGAACCAATGCGGATGCCGTTGAGACGTTTGCCGCCGAGGGACTGGCCGTCTTCGATAACAAGATCTTCGTCGCCTTTACGGCCGACGCCGACGGCTCGAATCACAGTGCGGGGATGGACGCCTACGTTGCCGCCTTTGATCTGACGCCGACCACCGACGCCCCGGACGGTCACTGGCTCCTGTTTCCCGGCGGCAAGGGTGGTGGCAACACGGAGGTAGTACAGTACAACAAGGTGGCCATCGGCTCGGCCCGCGTCGACACCCCGGCCAAGGGGTGGGGCTCGGGGGCGGCGATCACCGTGTGCGACAACCAGCTTTATCTCTTCACCAATAGCGGGGTCTATACCAGCGGCGACGGCACATCCTGAACCTATCACGCCGTCCCGTTCACCACCAACACCCAGCACGAGCCGCTGGACGCAGTGACGCTCAACACGCCTGACGGCCAGAGAATCCTTGTGGCCTACGGTTACATATCCGGCCAGCACTACTATTACGATCACCTGGACGCGGTGGATTGGAACGGGAAGTTCGGCTCGCAATCCCAGTCCAAGATTCACAACGGCTCCAATGACAGCGGCCTGTACGACCCCAGCGGGCACTGGAGAGGACGGGTATCGCTGTCGGTTGGAACCAAGGCGAAAGGGAACGCAGGGGACAACGAGGATCTGGCAGCCGGTGCACTCGCCCCCGCGGTACAGCTCTTCGGACAATCAGGGGAGCAGTTCACCTCTTCCAACCACAACCCGGCACGTCATGCGGAGTACGTTTATACCTCCATCGACGGCGGCTGGGGGACCTGGACCTGGGACAGCACGCGGGTCAAGTACTTTGACCACGTAAATCCCAGCCTCATGGTCTATCCCTGGTCCGAGTTCAAGTGCAATTCCAGCTATCCCGACAGGCAGGCGGTAAGACAATATATCGCCCTCCTTGGAGGTTATAACTGGTGGATCACCGAGACTCCCTTCGCGTTTGGTTCCGATTTCCTGGTCCCACAGCACATCGACGCCGTTCCGGCCTGTACCTTCGTCGATACCGACGGCAAAACGAAGCCCACGCCTCCTCCCGCCGGGATCGAAAACGTCACGGAAAGCATCAGCAAGAAGTACTGGACCCTCGTCGGGGTGATTCTGGGCTCGCCCCCCTTCAGCCGCCAGGGGCTCCCGGAAGGGAGCAACCTCATCGGCGAGCTCTCCGGGGTGGACTTCAACAGGAGCACGACGAACACCACTGAAACCACGACGGTAATGGAGAATACGGCATCGGTATCGGTCGGCAGGAAGATAACGGTGGGGCTTCTCGATATGTTGCATTTCAGCAGGAGCTTCGATGCAACCTACAAGCACACCTGGGAGAAGGAGTCTGGAACCAAGTCGAGCGTGACGGTCGCAATTTCAGACGAACTTGGAACCGGAAAGCAGAATTACAACGTGATCGGCACGCGCGGCTGGGCGCTCTTCAGCGCACCCCACGTGTACGTGCAGAACTCGACGTTGTATGCCTACGATTACCGGACCGACGCCTCGATCGGGGGTACGGCGCTGATCGACCAGGGCACGGGCTACCAGATGGACCTGCAGACCATTTCCACCAAGGGGCGCCCGGACTACGTGCTGGAGGACTTTGATCTGCGGGATCCGGTCTCCAAAACCGCGGAGTACCCGGAGGACACCAAACCGTGGTTCAAGGGGATGGGATCGTTCAACTACGGCGACGTGTACGACAACGCCGCGAACCTCGATTACTGGATGGCGCCGAAAAATCTCGCCAACGGCGAAATCCTGAACTGGCAGAACGATGCCCGTTGGGAAACGAGGGCGGGGGACGGAGGCACGACGTGGTATCCGTGTAAATCCACGACTTCCACTTGCACCACCGACGTACTGGCCACCAGTTCCAGCAAAAGGACGATCGGCTACACCCTGGCCACGGAGAGCATGACCGGTTCGGGGCACACCAACGAGATCCAGGTGAATGCCGGCATGAGCATGGGGGGGCAAGTCGGACTCAAGGGCTTCTCGATAGGGGCTGAGAACAACATCTCGGTCGGCTACGACGGGAGGTTCAGCTGGAACACCAAGACCACCACTGGGATCGGAACGACATTGGCGGCGTACGCCACGACCCCCGCCTGCTCGGACAGGAAGTGCTTTGACCGCATGAGGATCCGGACCTACTGGCTGCACCCGGTAGCAAGCGCTGCCGCGGAAGGCAAGGTCCCATGGGTTCCTACCGCCTACAGCAGCCAGTTGCCGTGGTGCCTCACCTGGAGAATCAACATGGCCTGCCGTGTCGGCGAATACTGCGATGACGACGCCATCAGCATGGCGCTCTCCGCTCCCAATTCGTCCGGCGGCGGGATCAGCGGCACGGCCCTGCCTCCTGCCCGTGCGTTTGGCCGCATCGTCAACGGCACCGGTGGCAGCGATGGTGGCGCACCCTACAGCCACTATGTTGTCCAGGCCGGTCGCCTGGCTTGGGTAGACGAGGATGGAAGGGAGCGGCGCATTCCTATGACTGCGGAACTATTCGATCCCGCCAAAGGCGTCACCATCGAGGTCGCCGGCGGCTCGTGGTCCTCATCCGGGAATGGGTCGTGGCACCGCAGCGGGAAAGTCTGGAAGTTCCAAAGCAACCCCGGCGCGAAACCCAGCGTGAGTCTTAGCCTTGATTTCGGCTCGGCCACCTATGACCTCGCCATCGACAAGGCCGATTTCAACGGTCGCCTGCTGGCGGGCGTCACGCAAGCCAGGCTGGTGCTCGGAGTGAATCAACTGTACACGTTCTACACCGTCTTAAACCACGACATCAATCTCAGTTGGCGGTGGAACAAACCGGCCCCGGACGACCTCCGGGCGCATGTGACATCCTTTGATGGGCGTTACGACAGCACCAACCAATCGGGCAAAATGTCGCTTGCCGGCACCTTGCCCTCCGTACTGCCGGACTTCGGCGACGTTGAAATCAACGTGAACGACCATCCGTTCGTCGTTCGGCTGATCACCATGGATGGTTTCCAGGAAGCCTTCGAAACCGGCGGGGTTTTCAAGTATGCGAAGGAAGGAGTCATCCTGGAGATAGATTTTGGAAAAAGGACATGGTCCGCGACCTTCAACGAGAAAGGGTTCCACAACCTTCTTGCGCCGCGGTGGGGTACGGTACGCGCGCGGTTCGTCGTGGGTGGCGTTCCCTGGCTTACCGAGGACGGTGCCGTCGTGGACTACAGCGCGCTTTTGGAGCTCCGCCACTAGGTGATCCGATCAGGAGGGAAAAGCCTGGTAAAGGCTCTGGTACGCACAACACATGCACCTGAGGTGCCAGACCACAGAAAATAAATAGGCGCCCGGTTCATAACCGGGCGCCTATTGTTTATTTGGTTGCGGGGATAGGATTTGAACCTGTGACCTTCGGGTTATGAGGTCCCTCCAACCCTTTCCCGTTTCACCTGTGAATTCACAAACTTACAGCTATATTAAGAAGTTAGGTATCACGCCCTGCCTGCCCATGTCAACCATTTTTACCATGTTTTTCGGATTTTGGTGTACAGTTTGGTGTACAGTTTTAACTGAAATTGATAGTCGTCAACTGAAACTATTTTGACAGGCTGAAGGCTGAGGGGAATATGTCGAATGAAACCAAAGATCATCGTGATTTGTGTCCACTCCTAATCCAGCTTTATCGACCACCTACCGATCTTGATTAATCTCAAATCTTGTGCCACATGATTTGCATTCATAGGTGTGCGTATGCTCAGATACGGTGCCATCTTTCCTGGTGTAGCCCTTAGATCGCATCTTGCTTCTTGGCACATTTTCCACGTCACCTTTGCAGATTGGGCAGAACCTGATATCAGGTTGCGGGCCAGGTAGATTTGCCATATTACCCCTCCTTTGGCCAGACTTGTCGAGCAATAAAATTAAATTGGCTGATGGACATAGAGCCGCGTTCATTTCTCGATTTTGAGCCGGGCTTCGTCAACACCTGCTCAACAGCTGATCGTTCAGCCTCAAGTATTTTGATAGGCTCAAAGTTGTCATCGAGCAGCACGAGCATCACGGAGTCCCAATCGTGCGTGAGCTTGATACTTGGTACACGCTGCCCTGATTTCTTTGACGTAACGCAGCGCCCCTTGATCTGAATCTTCTTTTCCCCAGCAAGACCTTTCTGGGTAGCGTCGTGGCCTGCTTGCCTGGCATCGCAGAGCTGCAGGTTTAGTTGTCGAGCGGCTTCGTACTCTGCAACTTCTCCGGTTATCCCAAGGGGTTTGCCGGTGAGCATTTTATATTCCCATGCAAGCTTCTTTGCCTCTTGGATAATCTCGCCAAGTCGGTCGATATCTACAAGACAATTCGCTATAATCAAGCTGCTTCTCCTAGTCAACAAACTATCCACCAGCGCTGCCGCCTCCGTCACCGCTGGAGCTATAAATCCTAAATCTACCAAAAGTTATGTTTTTGGAAGAATGATTGTGCTTCTTGTTCATTAGAAATTGCGAAATCGATCAACTTATGTGCGTTATCGTCAGTTACTATTCCCCAAGAGGGAAGCTGAAGACCAATCCGCACCCAATCATTTGGCCAGACAATTGATATCCTGTCACTGAGCACTTTATCAAAGAGCAAACAATAATTCCTCTTTTCAAGATCAACCCAATATGCAAGCTCTTTAGGGTCACTCCTTCTGACATCGATTTCAACCCAGCTTCCGAACTTCCTTGCCGGTACAACCCCCTGTCTGTTGGCGACAATATAGAGTGGCCCAAACAAGGCATTCCCGCTTATTTTCCTTTCGCTAATAAAGACAATGTCCCCGTCAGCAGCTGAGCGCAATTCAGATGGCAGCTCCTGCGTGAAGGCTGTTCGGCTTACCCCGTACATCGACTTCTGCAGGCAGGCGATTAATCGTCCCAGTTCATCGGTATGAACTTTAAAAATCTTCGCCATGCAAATCACCCTTGGCCAATTTTAGTAAGAGCTTCCTCGAGCCCTTCCGAATCAAGTTCAGAAGTGATCCTTCTGATATACAGATCGACGAGATCGTAAACTGATACTTCTTTGATTTTGACATCATCAATCTGGTCAAGTTGGTGGGAGGATCGACATTTGGTAATGATCCAAACGGCCTTTTTATGTTGTCCAATGGTGATTTTTCTGCTTTTAACTTCGATTTTGTCTTTTTTTAGCTGGTCACAGAAGTTGCTGATCTGAACATTCTTCAGTTTTTCGAATTTTGACTCCAGGGTGCAATCATACAAAACTGACAAATTGCCAAAAGAGAAGTAACCATCCGCTTTCCCACGTTGATCGGTCTGTTCGTATTTGTAGGCGTCATTTATACCTATGCATTTGAGCAGCATGTATAGATCGTTCTCAAACGTCCGCCAGTCTTTTGTGCTTCCTAGATTCAGCATAAAGCCCGGAAGTAACTCACTCTTCGTGTTCACTTCGTCGCTGACCTGAAACCACCCCTCGGAGAAGCGCGCATACTGATCGGGGCAGGTTATCGGGTGTGCTATTTCTACTGAGAATTCAATTTTATTGCGATTTATGTGAAAATTATAGCTCCTCCCAATCCATGCCTTTTCAACTACTTTCGTAACAGGCTTCAATTTGATAAAAACAGTCTCAGCGCTTTCAGGTAGACTTGACGGATCAACCCCAGACTTAAGCATCCCCAGACTATACTGAGTCCGGTTGTTCCTAAGATTGTCCCAATGGTTTTCCCAGTTAGTGACCATGACATATTTCATATTCATGCCCCATAAACGACGATTTATTCTGAGTGTATTTTTACCTTGTACCCCAATGCCCTCAAAGCTTTGCTTGTGCGTCCATTCCTCGGAGGGTAGGTGTCAGGCAATGCCCAGCCGACAATTTCGCCTAAACTGCTGATGCCTAAATGCGGTATTTTGAACTCATCCAACGAAATGCACTCCCAGATTCTATCAGGAACATCTTCAATCTTTCCCCCGTAGAGAACGTGCTTCAACACATCAACAACGTTGCGATTATTATTGGTTCTTTGTACCCATAGATAATGGCCGAGAATCCTTATACGTTCTGCCTTTTCTGTGTATTGATTGGCAGGAAGACCGAAAGTGCTGTTTCTAACTCGAAGGCAGTGGTCAGTGAGCGCGTGGACTTCCTTGCAAACTTCAAGAAATTCATCTTCCGTGAGATTTTGTATCTTTCTTATGTTTAACTTGTCTTTTACAACCCGCGAGTTCCTAATGTTGGCATCCTCCCAAGAAGGTGCTGTGGGTGTCCCTTTCCACCAAGAAATTGCATTTTTCAGGGCAACCTCTGGATTCTTGGCATTTTTCTCGTGAAGTTCATGATGCGTGGCTCGTTGGCCCTGCAGCACATGGTTGTAATAGAAGGCATGCAAAAATTGATCGGCTTGTACACCTTTTGGAGTATCCTGAGGAAGCCAAGCAGGCTGATTAGACGGGCTAGACACACGGTCGGCAATGTCACGCAATATCTGCAGGGTATCGCGCCACTCCTTCAGAAAAGCATTACGTCTGCGCTCGTTACTATTTTTGGGTGGAACTTGTTGGAGTGGTGGAAGCCTGGGAATTATCCTTTTCTTGTCAAATGTAGCCTTCTCATTGCCACGTGACTTCTTGGCGTTGAATTCTTTCGATTCAAGATCGCAAATTTCATCGTAAATCTCTTTTGTCAGGGAATGCGCCCTTGCATCGACCTGTTCAAAAAAATCATCAAGCTCGGTCTCCAGATTATTTGCAATTAGATCTTCCTGTGAGAAGAATACTCCCATTTCTATATTGCCCACCCACCCGTTATCTGTAAGGTTTGCTGAGCCGATGTAGGCCCCATAGCCTCCCCACCAGATAACCTTCGGGTGAAAAATGTCAGGGACTAGCTTGCAGATGAAACTTGGGGATTTTCGGTCGAGAAAGGTTTTAAGTATATTCGTTGAGACAGGCGCGCTGCTGTCGTAACGGCCATAGAAGGTGAGAGGAACGCCATTCTTCCAGCAGTCGTCGAAAATTTTCGGATGGCCATTCGCATAAGCTATTGCCGCTTTGACCCAGATCGCATCTTTAATCGAGTTGGTGTGAATTTCTTCGAGGTAGAGGCCATTAAGGCCTCCAGCAACGATTCTCATTATAAACCTACCAGTGTGGATAATTGAGGGTTATTCCGAAGAAGAATGCACCATTTGGCAACAGCCGTAAGCTCTTCTTCAGGTCTTAGCATCTCCCGAATGCGAGCTCGAATCTGTGTCAATTCGCCCTTAACCGCAGGATTATTACCAGCACCACAGCGAGATTTCGCGTTGAGAAAATCGTTGATCAGAATGTCCATCTTCTTCCACACTTTACGACGAGCCTCTGCCAGTTCTACATGCTCATTTAGTTTGAGTCGTTTGGCTGTCTCCGTCACGCGATCCTGCTCCCACTGCAAACTACCTGGAACAGGGACCATCTTACCTTCTTCATCAAATGCGATAAGCGAGACGTCATTATCATCTATTGGATCTATGAAGTATGCGGTCTCGGATTCTTCACATCGGTTTACATACGTTGAGCATAGTGATCCATTTTTTAATGGAAACCAGCCACCCTTTTTCCTATTACCAACATTCCCGCAAAGACGAAAATTCATATAATCAAATGCTAGCCACCAATAGCCATCTCGTATTGTTTCATCAAGCTCTTTTGCCTCTTTCTTCGGGCGAAAGTGCTCAACATCATAGTGTGAATACAATTCCTTTACCTCAGAGAACCAGCATTTCCCACCTGATAAGGCCTTCAGCCAGGGCTTTAGCTTACCCCAGTGTGCGCTATGGTCATCGATATACTGGTTGCGTATCTTGGTTTGTCCGGCATCGTCAAGCCAAGCCAGTACGGCAACGAACTGTTGTGACTCGGCCAGCCAGGCATCCCAATCCGCTTGCGACCAACGCACGTCAGCCGGCAAGTCTGCATCGGTCGGCAGTTTATGCTTGAGATCAATCCAGATCACTGAGCAACCTCCTCACGCAGGATTTCGTCAATGATCGAATCGGCAATGGCGTCTTGTTCCGCCTGCTCTTCCGGGGTGAGTACAGGTTTTCTGAACTTGCGATGCTGTGACATCTTGCGGACAAAAAGCGCGTAATCCGGATCGCGGAAGTCGGCAGTTGAAAAGCCAAGGTCGGCCAATTCGGCACTCAAGCGGCTAAGCTCAGCATCCTCCTCCGCCGTGCGTGGTGTTTTCACAAACAGCTCGTTACGGCGGAACAGGCGCCGTTCGGTTTCGGTATCCAGTGTGGACGCTAAACCAAAGAGTTCACTCTTGAGCAAGCCTGTCACCCCCATCCCTTGGGGGTGAGTGTCGGGCTGATCTACCACCGTACGGTTCCCCTCACTTCGCAGGATGTGCACCTGTTCGCGTTTGAGACTCCCCACCATCATGGGGTCGTGCGTGGTGATGAGTATTTGCGACTCACCTTGCACCAGCGCTCCATCGGCTGCAGTTAATACTCCCTCGATGTCGTCAAAGTAGCGTAGCTTCCAGATCGGGTTGAGGTGAGTATCGGGCTCATCAAGCAGGAAAAGGCAGTGGTCTTCGCGGGTGATGCGCATCAGCCCCAGCACAGTAAGCATTTGCAGCTCACCTTCCGACAGCTGGGTAAAACTCACCTTACCACCGTGCTCGTCGCGCTTCTTCACGGTAATGCGCACTTCGTCGATGAGGTCGCCGATGTAGGCTCCCTCTGCGTAACGGAAGAAGCTGTCAGTACTGCCGACCAGTTCCCCCAGTTGTTTGAGCTTCTCCTGGCTAGACACATAGAGGTAGAGCTGTTTTTGTCTCTCGGTGCGGCCCCGGAAATCGATTGGTTTGGTCGCCTCCTGCTCAATAGGCGCCCAGGCCACCTGCCAGAGCTTGTCGAGAAATTCGCTAACTACGTTGCCGCGTGCATACCAAAAGCGAGGATCACCTTCATTGAGTTCATTCTCATCGAACCTGCCGCTGCGTCGCTTTTCGCGCAGGTAATAAGGTTCCTTCAGCACGAATAGAGCCGATTCCAATGATTCGATATGCAGGTTACTCATCACTTTCTTGAAAACCGGATCATCCGAAAGCAGGCATGCCAACAGCACCAGCTGGCTGTGTCCGCCACGACAGTAAAACAGGCGACGTAGCCGGTCATCTCCCAATTTCCTCAGGCTGCTCTGCTGGCGTTTTTGGGTGGCTTCGATAGCCTGAATATCTGAGGCTGAAGCCGAGAAATTGCTGAGGAGTTGCGCAGGCAATACTTCATCCGTCGGCTTTTCCATGCGGCGGATAAAGCGTTGTTGGTGTTCCTTGAAGAGCGTTTCAATACGCTCGTTGCGGCCGGAGTAATAGGCGAAGATGTGGGTCGGCAGCAACCGAGGACCACGCCGTTCGTCACGAGGCACTTTGTCAGGCGGATCGTTCTTGATGAGATAGTCCTGTGATTTCTGCTCTCCGTCCACCCAGACAAATGGCCGTTTCTGCTTTGAGATGTCTGCCTCTATGCGTACGGAATGGCCACGAATGCTGTACTCCAGGGTGTAATCGAAGGGGGCCTCACGGTCGAGATCGATATCGCGAAAGATGGTAATGAGGGCTTCGATCAGGTTGGACTTGCCGGTGCCGTTTTGACCAATCAGGGCGTGGCTGCGGATTGACAGTGGAGGGGTATCTGCTGAGGAATCGGCTGCAGCCTCCAGGTGGGTGTTGAACACAATCTCCATATCCCGCAGGTTACGGAAGATTGGAATGCGTAGGCGTTGCAGTTGCATTTTAGGCCCCCGCCGCAGTGGTGGACTTCTCGCGCATCTCTGCCACAGAGGGTTCCAGAATCCAGCCGTAGGCAACTTCAATCTTAAGCTGGGCGTAAAAGGCATCGATCTCGCCGCCGAAACGTTGCCACAGGTCATTGGCGCCCATTTCGCCATTGTTGCGAGCGAGAATCGTGGCCAACGGGGCCTGGGCTTTGATGTCGGGTGCTTTGCCAAGTCGTAGCGGGGCAATTAGTTCAGTTTGGGGAACTTTCACGGATTTGTCCTCTTCTTGTTCGGTCGTAACACCGGTGATGCCGGAAACAGCTGCATTAGCGAAGTGACTGGATAATTCCGATGAATAGTGCAACTGCGCTTCCAGCGAGGCACATAATTTAATCAGCGACTTAAACCGCTCAACGATGCGGTTCTGTTCTTCAATGCTCGGCAACAGGATTTGAAGACCAAGCACCTCTTCTCTGCCGATCCCGGGAATAGCAATTCCAAATTTCTGCGCTTGAAATTTTCTCTTTGCGGAATCGATGCAAATGGACAAATAAACGCTGTTAACATGGCCAAGAGGCCGAATCGCCATCAATTGCCTGCTTATAGCAAGCTCTTCCAGATCACATCGCGCAGTTTTTCCGACCCCTGAACCTTTTACCGTGATGAGGATGTCCCCGGTTCTTGCTATAGAGCGCCGCTCATTTGTCCATTTGCAAGGACATGGGCGGCTATCCTTAAATTCGGCAGGACCGGTTATGTAAGGAATTCCATCATGAAGCGTGTTGTATTCATCTGGTGACAAGTGCTGCCCTGAAACTAGCTTCACAATATGGCCAAGTGCAAGACGAGCACGTTTATTTTCGTGTATTGGTTTTGGTAACGCGCCGATCTCTCGCAATTCTCTGGCATTTAGCTCTGCACGTTGCTGAGCGCTTATTGCTTCAAGAATTTCCACAGGATTACCATCATCACTGCGTGGCTCAGACAATAGACAATTGGCTGCTAAATCAAGAATCAGATCCTTGAGGTCGGAAACATCCTCCTGAGTCTGAAACAACCTTCCAAAATTTTCGGTAAGAAGCGAATAGGTGGTTTGCAGTTCGTGCGGACTGGTAGCGGCAGCGACGGCTTTCAGTGTGGACTGACGCAGGCTGTTCTGCAGCGTGCGGCGATCCTGTTGCTGCCCTTCCAACTTATCGCACAAGGCCATCAGCTCATCGACTTTGGCGACGATGCGAGATTGTTCTTTGACTGGGGGCAGAGGGATTTCGAATTGTTCAAGCACTTTCTTGCTGAGGCCTTCACGCGCCATTCCTACTTGACGCCCCCAGATCATTGCTTGGACGAACGGAGAGAGTAAACATAGGTGCAAATAATCTCGAATGTCCGGATCAGTTGGACGAATAATCGAGACATGTTGGCTCACATTAGCTTCTCCAATATCGGTGGGAACCAATGCACAGCGTCCCAATGATGCACCTGTTATATTTAAAAGGATATCTGTGCTCTGAACCGCAGTGCCTGACATGCGGAGGTGTTCCCCTGGGGTAATGAATGCGACATCATCAAACCTAATTCCATCATTCCAAATATTTTGAGAGCGAAGAAAGGATATTCCTTCTTTAACGTATACTTCTCGACCGCCTCGAGGTGTAGAGCCTGATCCTATTTTAGTCGTTATTCTACCTAGCCGTACAAACGTCCAACCAGAGGGTAACTGGTAGGGCTGATCATCTTTCGGTATCTGGGCAAAGGCTGTTTGCTTAGAAATTTTTTTTTGCTTCACTAATTCGATCTTCTGAGCATCGTTTCGAGAAAGCCATTCTAAAATAGGCTCGTCCGTGGTCTGCTGCTTCACTAGCTTGCCCTGCACAGCGAAAGAGAGAACCATCTCCCGCAACCGCGCCACGCCTCCCGGCGCATTGGCAATATACCCAAACTCGGCCAAGAACCGCTGTGCATCCATCAGGCTTCCTCACCAACGAAATGATGCGCCAAAGCAGCAGCCAATTCGCTTTTCAACTGATTCTCGGTCTCCTCAATCTGCCCCAGAAGGGTTTTGAATTTTTCCAGCAACACGTCGGGATCGTGGCTCTCTTCTTCCGGGGCGTTGGGATTCTTTAGGTCGAGGTTGTAGATGGGCCAGTAGAGACGGTCACCGGCGGCCTGGGCATCGCGGGCTTGAAGCCTCAACGACTCGGCTTGCTCGCGCAGGGCAACAATCTGGGCTTCCACTTTTTCCCGATATGTAGCATCGGTGCAACCAACCAGGCTGCTCTTCATGTCACGCGCTTCATTTTCCAGTGCAGCAGCCTCATTATTCAACTGCTCGGCCCGTTGCCAGTGCGGCGCAGCCGCCGCCTCTGCCTGTTCGCGTTTGGTTTTGAAGTCTACCTTCCAGGCAAACTCGTTTGGCTCGCGGTCGGCAAAGTCGTTTTCTTCGCTCCCCCACCACTCCTGCTCGGGCTTGAACTCCTCGAAACGGATCGGCTTCGTCTTGGAGTAGCTCTTGTACCCCGACGGGTAAGGATGCTCGTAAAACCAGATGGTGTCGGTATGGAAATTCTCGGTGCCGTCGACTATCACTGCGCCTTTGGTGAAGAAGAGCAGGTTGGTTTTGATGGTGGTATAGGGCGCAAAAACGCCTTTGGGCAGTCGTACAACGGTGTGAAGCTTACAGTCACGCAGGAGCAGTTTTTTCAACGTACCCTTGATGCCGTCGCCAAACAGAAACCCATCTGGGAGAACGACAGCATAGAGAACATAATCAGCTCGCCTTGGACCGCCCTTAGCCTCAGGATTCTTGATGCGGGCCGCCATCTTTCCACGTACTGCGACACGCCCGTCCGTCAGCTTCACCTCTTCTCGAAATTGGCCCTGGGTCCAGCCCGATTTCAGAATCGCAGGCGTAATGAACTTACTGCAGATGTCGCGTTCGCTGAGTTCTTTTTTGTCCATAAAGAAACCCTATTAAAGGATTAGTTCATACTTTACCGCTCGCCCCTGCCCTTCTCTTCGCATTATCCCAATTTCAGTCAGCTGATCCAGTTCGCGGAAAGCCGTGGCGCGGCTGCAGTGGGTCATAGAAGCATACTTCAAGGTCGTCATCCCTCCCTCGAACCCTCCAAGGCCTTCATCAAGAAGACGGTTGATGACTTTCTTCTGGCGATCCTTCAGTTTTTCGTGGGCATGAGTCCGCCAAAATTCCGACTTGGAGAAAACACCATTAAGAATGTCCTCGGAACGCCCAATGGCTCTTGCAAAGCTGCCGAGAAACCAAGCCAGCCAGTCGGTGATGTCGCAGGTGCCCTTCTGCGACCTCTCCAGGATGTCATAATAACCTTCCCGCTCTGCCATGATCTGAGTGGAGAGGCTATAGTAACGAACCCGCTGCATATCGTCCTGGGCAAGGCCAAGATCGGTGAGGGCACGGGCAATTCGCCCGTTACCGTCCTCGAAGGGGTGAATGGTGACAAACCAGAAATGGGCGACGGCGGCCCGGATTATCCCTTCAACCTGTCCCTTACTCTCATCCCACCACGACAGGAAGCGTCCCATTTCCTTGTCCACTCGTTTAGACGGGGGGGCCTCGAAATGGGAGGCAGGAGGGACGTTGGTAACTTGTGTAACTTATTAACGTTACGCGAAAGAGGGGTCCTAGACTAGGCCACACCGCTATTTATGTCAAAGGGTTTTTTAACCAACTGCAATAGGTGAGAAGGTGGGAAAAGGTTGAAAGGATAATACGCAAAAAAGGCACTTGGCTGATTCAGCCAAGTGCCTTGTAGTGTTTTGGTTGCGGGGACAGGATTTGAACCTGTGACCTTCGGGTTATGAGCCCGACGAGCTACCAGACTGCTCCACCCCGCGTCATGAACAACTCGACCTTTATACAGTACCCGCCAGCTCAAGTCAATGTAAACATTACCCTGACTTCTTTTTCTCAGGAAGACTGCTTGAAGTCAGCAGCCCGCAGCTGGGGCGAATGATTATTCGCTCCGGGACCTTTGCTTAATTACTTCTTCACTGTAAGCCTTTGACGAACAACCTCGAACAGGAAGATCCCACCGGCAACTGATGCGTTCAGCGAGTTCACGCCTCCCTGAAGCGGAATGCTCACCACTTCGTCACACCCTTTTCGGACCAGAGGACGGATCCCCTCCCCTTCTCCACCGATGACAAGGGCTACGCGGCCGGTGAAGTCCTGCTGGTATAAAGTGCTCCTGGCGGAACCGTCGGCTCCATAGATCCAGAAGCCTGCTTTTTTCAGACTCTCAAGGGCTTGGGAGATGTTGGTCACCTGTGCTACGGGAACGGTCTCGGTGGCGCCCGCGGAGGACTTCTCGACTACGGCGGTGACGCCTGCGGCGCGATCTTTCGGGATCACGACGGCATGCGCGCCGGCACAGGCAGCGCTACGGATCAGGGCCCCTAGGTTATGCGGGTCCTGCACGCTGTCGAGCACCAGGATGAGCCCGTTCGGATTGCCTTCAAGTCCTTCAAGCACATCGTCGAGATCGGCATAAGGGAACGGTTCCACCTTCAGGGCGACGCCCTGGTGGTGTTCGGTGCCGCACAGGCGGCTGAGATCGCCTTTCTCGCGCTGGCGCACCGGGATCTTCTTTTCGGCGGCAAGCTTCAGGAGTTTCTCCAGGCGCTTGTCGGCGCTGGTGCCGGCAACGAAAAGTTCGAAGATCTTGCGCGAGCCCCTGACGGCTTCCATGACCGGGTTCAGGCCGTAGATGATTTCTTCTTTTGACATGGTTCCCTCAAAATAGGCGGAGCTTCCTCACATAATGGGGAAGCTCCTTCATTTCTACTTCGCGTCCTATCCGGACGCGGTTAGTGTTGATTGTAGGTAAATCGAGTACGACTGCTAGCCAGCTACGATCTCGTCGACGATCTTCTGGGCGGCTTCGGCAGGATTTTCGGCAGCGGCGATGGGACGGCCGATGACGAGGTAGTCGGAGCCTGCCTTGACCGCTTCGGCCGGGGTCATGATGCGCTTTTGGTCGTCGGCGGAGGCAAAGCTCGGACGGACTCCGGGGGTGACGACGAGGAAGTCCTTGCCGCAGGCTTCGCGGATGAGCCCAACTTCCTGCGGGGAGGCGACGACACCGTCGACGCCTGCGCTCTTGGCAAGTTTGGCCAGTTTCACCACCATCTCGGGAACCGGGAGATCGATGCCGATGCCGCGCAGGGTTTCCTCGTTGGAGGAGGTGAGCACGGTGATGGCGAGAACCTTCGGACGCGGCGTGCAACCGGAGAAGTTCTTGTCGAGGGTCTCCATGGTCTTGTTCATCATCTCGTAACCGCCCATCGCGTGCACGTCGCAGAGCTGGACGCCCAAGTGGCCTGCTTCGAGGGCGGCCATGGCCACGGTGTTCGGGATGTCGTGGTATTTCAGGTCGAGGAAGACCTCGCCGCCGCACTTCTGGATCATGCGGACCGCTGCGGGGCCGCAGGCGGTGTAAAGCTGCTTGCCGACCTTGAACATGCCGACGTGCTGGGAAAGGAGCTCGGCCCAGTACTGGACGTGGCTGAATTCCTTGACGTCCATGGCAAAAATGATCTTCTTGATTGCTTCTTCTCTGGTCATCGATTTTATCCCTTAGACGATTTGGGCAGAGCTAGCCACGCCCTCACCCCTTCCCCTCTCCCGCCTGCGGGCCGAAGCCCTACGGTGGGCGAAGGCCCGAAGGGCGAGGGGATGTTATCTGTTTGAGTGTCAGACCCGCAACGCCTCTTTAACGGCTGCCTTCACCTTGGCTACGGCTTCGGCTATGGGCAGGATCTCCACTTCGCCGCTTCTTCTCTCTTTCAGCTCAACCTTGCCTTCTGCCAGCGTCTTGGCGCCGACCACAATCCTGAGCGGAATGCCGATCAGGTCGGCGTCCTTGAACTTGAAGCCCGGGCGCTCGTCGCGGTCGTCGAGCAGCACTTCCACGCCAGCTTCCAGGAGTTCGTTGTAGATCTGCTCGGAGGCGGCCTTCACTTCGTCATCCTTCGCGGACAGCGCGGAGACGATGCAGTGGAAAGGTGCGATGGGAATCGGGAAAATGATGCCGTTCTCGTCATGGTTTTGTTCGATGCAGGCGGCGACGGTACGGCCGATGCCGATGCCGTAGCACCCCATGAAGATGATCTGCTCCTTGCCGTTGGCGTCGAGGAAGCTCGCGTTCAGGGCCTTGGAGTACTTGGTCCCGAGCTTGAAGACGTGGCCGACTTCGATGCCGCGCCAGATCTCGAGCTTGCCGCTGTCGCAGCGCGGGCAGGGGTCGCCGATCACGACGTTCCTGATGTCGACGTACCCTTCCACGCTGAAATCGCGCCCGATGTTGACGTTCTTCAGGTGCATGTCGGCGGCGTTCGCGCCGGTGACGAAATTGTGCATCCCCTCCAGCGAGAGGTCGGCTACCACCTTCACCTTGCCGGCGAGGCCGACGGGACCAGCGTAGCCGGTGGGAGCACCGGTCACCTTGAGGACGACGTCGTCCTCGGCCATTTCGATCTCAGCGGCGCCCAGGTGGTTCTTCAGCTTGATCTCGTTCAGGTCGTAGTCGCCGCGCAGCAGGGCAACCACCGGCTCGCCGTCGGCGACGAGCACGAGGGTCTTCACCACCTGGGTCGCGTTGACGCCGAGGAACGCGGAGACTTCCTCGATGCTCTTCTGCCCCGGAGTGGCGATGCGCTCCATGGGACGGGGATCGGCGTGTTCCGCTGCCGCGCTCTTCCTGGTCTCGGCCTTCTCCATGTTTGCCGCGTACTCACAGCAGGAACAGGAGACGATGGCGTCTTCACCGGAGTCGGCAAGCACCATGAACTCGTGGGAGTAGTTGCCGCCGATGGTGCCGGTGTCGGCCTCGACGGCACGGAACTTAAGCCCGCAACGTTCGAAGATGCGGCGGTAGGCCTTGTACATTTTCTCGTAGGAAACGTCGGCACCCGCCTCGTTCACGTCGAAGGAGTACGCGTCCTTCATGATGAACTCGCGGCCGCGCATGAGGCCGAAGCGCGGGCGGATCTCGTCGCGGAACTTACCCTGGATCTGGTACAGGTTGATGGGCATCTGCCGGTAGCTCCTGATCTCCTTGCGGATCAGGTCGGTGATGACCTCCTCGTGGGTCGGTCCCATGCAGAACTCGGCGTCCTTCCTGTCCTTGAAGCGCAGCAGTTCTTTGCCGTAGAAGTCCCAGCGGCCCGATTCCTTCCAGAGCTCGGCCGGCTGCACGGCGGGCATGAGGAGCTCGATGGCCCCTGCCCGGTTCATCTCCTCGCGGACGATCTGCTCCACCTTGCGGATGGAGCGTAGCCCCAGCGGCAGGTAGTTGTAGATGCCGGCGGCAAGTTTCCTGATCATGCCGGCGCGCAGCATCAGCTTGTGGGAGATGACCTCCGCATCGGAAGGGGTTTCCTTAACGGTGGGGATAAAGTACTGGGAGTAACGCATAGTTCGACCTCTTTATGAATTTAAAAAACACTTTAAGCTTTCGACGTTGCCTTCAGGACTTCTTCAATGAGTGCGTCAGCCAGTTGGTCCTGGGGGACCTTGCGCAGGATCTCGCCGTGCTTGAAGAGAAGCCCCTCGCCCCTGCCGCCCGCTATGCCGAAATCAGCTTCACGCGCCTCGCCGGGACCGTTGACCGAGCACCCCATGACGGCAACGGTGATATTGCTCTCCACGTAGGCCAGGCGCCGCTCCACTTCCTCGGCGACCGGGATGAGATCTACCTGGCACCTGCCGCAGGTCGGACAGGAGACGAAGTTGATGCCGCGCTGTCTGATGCCGAGCGACTTCAGGATGTCATATGCGACGCGCACCTCGTGTACCGGATCGCCGGTGAGCGACACGCGCATGGTGTCGCCGATTCCCTGGTGCAACAGGATACCCAGGCCCACTGAGGACTTGATAGTCCCGGAGAAGACGGTGCCCGCCTCGGTGACGCCGATGTGCAGCGGGTAGTCGACCGCGTCGGAGAGGAGCCGGTAGGCCTCCAGCGTCCTCAGTACGTCGGACACCTTGATGGAGATCTTGATCTCCCGGTAGTTGAGCTCTTCGAGGATGCGGACGTGCCCGAGTGCGGACTCAACCATCGCTTCCGGGGTCGGGTGCCCGTACTTGACCAGGAGTTCCTTCTCCAGCGAACCGCCGTTCACGCCGATACGGATCGGGATTTGTCTTTCGGCGGCCGCCTTGACCACCTCGGCGACCTTCCAGCGCTCGCCGATGTTGCCTGGGTTGAGGCGCAGGCCGTCCACGCCGGATTCGAGCGCCTGCAGGGCGAGCTTGTAGTCGAAGTGGATGTCGGCGATGAGCGGCATGGGGCTCCCCGCCTTGATTGCGGCGAGGGCCTTTGCGGCATCCATGTCGGGCACCGCGCAGCGCACTATCTCGCACCCTGCCTCGGCGAGGCGACCTATCTGTTCCAGTGTCGCGGCAACGTTCCTTGTGTCGGTGGAACACATGGACTGAACCGAGCAAGGAGCGCCGCCACCGATCGGCACGTTTCCTATCATGATCTGCCGGGTGAGTTTTTTCATAGCGGGACATAGTAGCTAAATCTATGGGGAAAAGCAAGGAGGATAACCCCTCCGCTGTTGCAGTAAACAGGCTGCGACAGTCCGCAAATTCCCACGCCACTTATCAGCGGGGGGACTATACTGTGCCTATTGGAGGTAAAAGACACAGGAGGTAGCTGTCATGAGTAAACTCGATCTGCTCAATCCAACAAACAGCACAGTCATCTTCATCGACTTCCAGCCTCAGATGACTTTCGGAGTAGCAAGCATAGACAGGCAGACCCTTATGAACAACGTGATCCTGTTGGCAAAGGCCGCCAGGATCTTCCGCGTCCCCACCATCCTCACCACCGTCGAGACCAAGAGCTTCTCAGGCAACATGTGGCCCCAGCTCCTGGACATATTCCCGGACAACGACATCATCGAGCGGAGTTCCATGAATTCCTGGGATGATCCGAAATTCGTAGAAGCGGTGCAGGCCGCGGGGCGCAACAAGCTGATCATGGCCGCACTCTGGACCGAGGTCTGCCTCGCCTACCCGACGCTCGATGCCATGAAGGCGGGGTACGAAGTGTACGCCGTGGAGGACGCCTCCGGGGGAACCAGCGTGGTCGCCCATAACGCGGCGATGCGTCGCATCGAGCAGGCGGGAGCCGTGCCGATGACTGCACTGCAGGTGATGCTCGAGTACCAGAGAACGTGGGCGCGCAAGGAGACCTACGACGAAGTGATTGCGGCGGTGAAGGAGCATGGCGGCGCGTACGGCCAGGGGGTCGAGTACGCCTACACCATGGTGCACGGGGCGCCGGCAAGCCGCACCGTTTCCTCGAAATAGCAAACCGGCAGGCAAGGGATCTACCCCTTGCCTGCTTTTTTTCGGGAGGTAACGCTGATGAAGGGACCTGACCTGATTATATATAACGGCAGGATCAGCACGCTGGACGCACAACGTCCCGAAGTCACCGCCGTCGCGATCAGCGACGGCAAGGTGGAGGGTCTAGGCGGGGAGGAACTGATCGCTGATGCCGACGAACATACGCAAAGGATCGATGCAGCGGGACGGCGGATAATCCCGGGGCTGAACGACTCACATATTCACGTCATCCGGGGCGGGCTCAACTTCAACATGGAGCTGCGCTGGGATGGGGTGCCGTCGCTGGCGCTCGCCCTTGAGATGCTGAAAGAGCAGGCGAAACGGACCCCGCCGCCGCAATGGGTGCGGGTGATCGGCGGCTGGACCGAGTTCCAGTTCAAGGAGCGACGCATGCCCACCCTGGAGGAGCTGAACCTGGCGGCGCCCGACACCCCGGTATTCGTGCTGCACCTATACGACCGCGCCCTGGTGAACCGGGCGGCGCTGCATGTTCTGGGTTACGGCAAGGATACGCCTGACCCGCCGGGTGGGGTGATCGAGCGGGACAGAAACGGCAACCCGACCGGACTTTTGATTGCGAAACCGAACGCCATGCTGCTATACGCGAGCCTCGCCAAGGGGCCGAAGCTCTCCTTCGAGGACCAGATGAACTCGACGCGCCATTTTCTCAGGGAGTTGAACCGGCTCGGGCTCACGAGCGCCATCGATGCCGGAGGCGGCTTCCAGAACTACCCGGACGACTACCGGGTGATCAACGAGCTTGCCGGCCGGGAGGAACTGCCGCTGCGCATCGCGTACAACCTCTTCACCCAGCACCCCAAAGGGGAACTCGCCGATTTTTCGGAGTGGGTAACCATGACGGGACCCGGACAGGGGGACGATTTCCTGCGCATGAACGGGGCGGGCGAGATGCTGGTGTTCTCGGCGGCGGATTTCGAGGACTTCCTGGAACCTCGCCCGGACCTCCCGTCGGATATGGAGGGAGAGCTCGTGCAGGTGGTACGACTTCTGGTCGAGAAGCGCTGGCCCTTCAGACTCCACGCCACCTACGACGAGTCGATCACGCGCTTCCTCGACGTTTTCGAGGCGGTGCACCGCGTGGTTCCTTTCGCAGGGCTCCGTTGGTTCTTCGATCACGCGGAGACTATCTCGGCCAGGAATCTGGAGCGGGTCGCCGCACTCGGCGGCGGTATCGCGACCCAGAACCGCATGGCCTTCCAAGGCGAATATTTCCTGGAACGCTACGGCGAGCGGCTCACGTCACACGCTCCCCCCATAAGGTCCATGCTGGAGATGGGGATTCCGGTGGGAGCTGGTACCGACGCGACGCGGGTGTCGAGCTACAATCCTTGGCTCTCGCTTTACTGGATGGTGAGCGGGCGAACCATTGGCGGAAGCATCCTTTACCCCGAACAGAACCGGCTGACCCGCATGGAGGCCCTCACCCTGTACACACGCGGGAGCAGCTGGTTTTCCCAGGAGGAGGGGAAAAAAGGTTCCCTCGCTCCGGGCGCGCTAGCCGACCTCGCCGTGCTCTCGTCCGATTACTTCACGGTTCCCGAGGAGGAGATCAAAGGGATCGAGTCCGTGCTTACCGTCGTCGGCGGGAAGGTGGTGTACGGCGGAGAGGAGTTCGGCAACCTGGTCCCGCCCCTACCGGTGAGCCCGGACTGGTCGCCGGTGGGTCGGTACGGGGGGTATCACAAAGTGGATGGGCAAGCCGAGGTGCAGCCCCTGCATAGGGGGCACGCCCACGCCTCGTTGCAGAGGGGATGGCACTTCCCACCCCCTGGATGCGACTGCTTCGTGTATTAAAGCGTCACCTGTGCGCGTAGAGACCTAGGAGCTCGGTCTGTGCCAGGATTTTCCCCCTCATGGCAAGGTCGAGCTCTTTTCTCGTGCTGTTGGAGGGAAGGTTCAGACGTTCGGAGAGTGCGTAGAGGCGGAAGTAGTAACGGTGCTGCCCGGACGGCGGGCATGGGCCGCCGTAGCCTTTGCGTCGCCAGCTGTTCATCCCCTGCTCGGCCCCGTGGGGAACGCCACCCTGCGCGATTTCCCTGGTGGCGGGATCGATATTCCAGAGCACCCAGTGCACCCAGGTGCCCGCTGGTGCGTCGGGGTCGTCCATGATGAGGGCAAGGGATCTGGCTTCGCCGGGGACTCCGGAGATGGCAAAGGGCGGGCTCGTGTCGGAGCCGTCACAGGTAAAGGCGGCGGGAATGCGGGCCGAGTGACTGAACGCCGAACTGATCAGTTTCATCTGCGACATCTTTGCCTCCTTTGCCTGCAGCGGCAATGCGGCGCACAACATCCCCACCACAAGGAACAGCAGCTGCTTTCTCAGGCTGGCCATGATCTCCTCCCAGGCTTAAATCTTTCTCGACTCGTCTCTCTCCGACACAATGAGAGTTGCGCCAGCGTTAGTGTATCCCTCGGGGTCACCTATGCAAGGCAGAGTGGCAGCAATTCGGCGGTTGACACGGTTGGCTTTTCAATCTATGAAAGAAGGATGAAAAATACCAGCAAACCAAAGCATTTCACCGAGAACTCAAAACCTTCCCGCAAGGAAAACACTCCCGCTCCGAAGACGAAGAAGCCGGCAGCCAAGCCGGAACGGGCAGCGGCGGCCCCTTCCCGTGCAGAGAAACCTGCCCGTCCTGCAGCAGGAACGCCACGCGACCAGCGCGAGCAACCCGCAGGAAAGACCTTCAAGAAGGCCGATGGCAAAGCGCCCACCAAGCAGGCGAAGGGGAAACCGGCGCGCCCGGCCGGTGCTAGGGATGAGCGCCAGCCTGCGCTGCGCAGCGGCCAGGTGCTGGAACTCCAGATTATTTCAAACAACGAAGAGGGGTTCGGCGTCGCTATCCACGAAGGGACCCGCGTTCTCATAGCTGGCGGACTCGCCGGTGAGACCGTCGTCGGGAAGATCACCTATGTCGGGCGCAGGGAGTCCTTCGCCAATATCATAAAGCTTTTGAAGCGGTCGCCCGACCGCGCCCCCTCAGCGGCCTGCACCATGGGGAAGGCCTGCGACGGCTGCGGTCTCATGCAGATGCGCTACCCGGCCCAGCTCGCCTGGAAAAAAGAAATGGTGAGCCGCCAGATCCGCAGATACCCTTCCCTTTCCGGTGCCGCCATACATGACGTGATCGCCTCACCGAGCGAGCTAGGCTACCGCAACACGGCGAAACTCGTCGTCGCCGGCAAGCACTCCGACCCGGTGATCGGGATCTACCGTCGCAACACGCACGACGTGCTGGAGATCGAGGACTGCGCGCTGCACCATCCGCTGATCAACAAGGTGGTTAAGGCCGCGAAGGCCGGGATCAAGAAGGGGAAGGTGCAGATTTACAACCCGAAGAGCGAGATGGGGCTCTTACGCTACCTGGTGGTGCGCGTAGCCGAGCCCGGCAACCAGGTCATGGTGGTCTTCGTGACCACGGATCAGGGCTACAACGAGATGCACCACCTGGCCAAGTTCATCCAGCAGGCAGTCCCCGAGGTCGCCGTCGTGGCACAGAACATCAACAATTCTACGGGGAACGTGATCTTCGGCCACAAGGACCGCTCCATAACGAAGGCGCAGAGCCTGAAGGCCTTCATCGGCGACAAGAGCTTCAACCTCTCGCCGCACTCCTTCTTCCAGGTGAACAGCGGCGCCGCCCGCATCATCTACGAGAAGGTGCGGGAGTTCGCGCATCTCTCCGGCAAGGAGCGGGTGATCGACCTTTACTGCGGCATCGGCGGCATCTCGCTTTTCCTGGCGGACCGGGCCCGCGAAGTGGTGGGGATCGAGGTGGTAGAGGCGGCCGTCGCCGACGCCACCGCCAACGCGGCGATGAACCGCGCCGACAACTGCAGCTTCGAGGCGGGCGACGCCGTGCATCTCATCGACGAGATCGGCGAGGAGGGTGGCGCCGACCTGATCGTGCTGAACCCGCCCAGGAAAGGGTGCGAAGAGAAGGTTTTGAAGAGCGTAGCGGCCATAAATCCTGCCCGTATCATCTACGTCTCCTGCTCACCGGAGACCCTGGCGCGCGACCTGGACATCCTGTCGGGTCTTGGGTACCGGACCCTCGAGGTGCAGCCGGTGGACATGTTCCCGCAGACGGTACACGTCGAGGACGTGGCGCTCTTGGAAAAGGTGCAAGACTTAAAGGCTTAACGCAAAGGCGCAAAACCGCCAAGACGAAAAGAGTTAAAAGACTGGCTTTGGGAATTTCTCGAAGCCTTTCTTTTGCGGTTGTTTCTTCAGACGAAGGTGTCTATGGACCGGCTGATTGCAGGGTTGAAAAGGTTTTTCCCGGAGCACCTGCACCCTTCCATCTTTATGGTCGGCGGGATGGTGCGGGACGTCCTTCTTGGCGTGGATTGCCAGGATGTGGACCTCGTGGCTGCGGCTCCCGTCTCGGAGCTCACCGCGCTGGGGTTTCGCCTCGTCGAGTCGAAAAGCACCCCTAATATCTATTTCCGCTTCAAGGAGCCCTTCGGGAAGATCGAAATAACCTGGCTCCCGTCGCTCGACGCGCTCCCCGAAGACCTTTCCCGGCGCGACTTCACCGTGAACGCCATGGCTATGTCACTGGAGGGGCGGCTCGTCGATCCCCTCGGCGGCAAAGCCGACCTGGAAGGTCGCGTGCTGCGCTGCTGCTCCCCCGAAAGCCTTACCAATGACCCGCTGCGCATCCTGCGCGCCTTCCGGTTCGAATGCGAGGGTTGGCGGCTTGATGCTGAAGCGGAGCGGATCCTGAAGGGACACGACTGGACGGCATCCCTGCAGCGCATCCCGGTGGAACGGTTTTCCCAGGAGATGCTCAAGGCCCTCACCAAGGAAGCCCCCTCCCGGTTCTTCCGCCGCATGCTGGAGTTCAACATCGGCGTCAACTTCCTCCCCGAGATCTTCAGGATGGCTGAGATTCCTGCAGGTCCTCCGCAGCACCACCCCGAGGGTGACCTCTTCATGCATTCCCTGCAGGTGCTGGAACGGATGGCTGGACTGACACCGGAGCCCGTCGCCCGCTTCTGTGCCCTCTTCCACGATCTCGGCAAACTCTACACGCCGGCGGAACTGCATCCCAAACACCACGGGCACGACACGCTGGGGGCCGAGCAGGTACCGGCCTTCTGCAGGAGACTGAGGCTACCGGTCGCACTGCAACGTGCGCTGCAGGCAACGAACCGGCTGCACAACAACGCCAATCGTTGGGAAGAACTGCGGGATTCGACGAAGATACGGCTAGCGCTGGATGCCATCAAGGGGGGGATTCAGGAGTTCCTACCTTTGCAGGTGGCGGCGGACTTTCATGCTTCCATGCCGGGGTGGGAGGTGGCGCTCGAGGTGGCTAAGTTGAACGCGGCGCAGTTGGGCATCGATCCGGCACTACTGGACGGTGAGGAAGTGCCGCCGGAGAAGTTGCAGCAGATCATCATGCAGCAAAGGGTGAGCCAGTTCAGGGCACGCCTGGGGGGATGAATCCTTCCCTCACCCTGTCCCTCTCCCGTCGGGCGAGGGGACGCGCCTCGCTTCATTTCCGCAGAGGACAGCTTTCTCCCCTCCTTCTACCTTATCTATTTCGAATCGGCCGGGGTCACCGCTCGGTCATAGCCTAGTTTCAAAATCGAGCTGTCGAAGATCATCTCGAACATGTGCTCGATTCTGAAAAAGGCGGCGAGAACGGCGGGGTCGAAATGAGCTGCCGGGTTGATCCGGTCGTCTCCGTTTCGAAACACATGGAGCGCCTCCTCATGGGTCATGGCCCCCTTGTAACTGCGGCGTGATCGGAGTGCGTCGTACACGTCTGCGACCTTCACGATGCGCCCCGAGATGGGAATCCGTTCCCCCCTGAGCCGTTTGGGGTACCCGGTGCCGTCCCAGTTCTCGTGATGCGAGAGTGCGATCTCTCTGGCGATCCGAAGTCGCGGGGAATCGCCGATGATCTCGGAACCGTACGCGGGATGCTGGCGTATCAGTTTCATTTCCCGCGGCGTCAGCCTTCCTTCTTTGAGCAGGATCTCGGTGGGGATGCGGATCTTGCCCACATCGTGCATCTGCGCCGAAATGGACATGTCATTCACGAATTCGTTATTGAACCCCATGTTGGCGGCAAGCGCGCCGGCGTAGCGGTTCACGCGCACGATGTGGCGGCCGGTGTCGGGCTCGGCAGCCTCGCAAGCACGCGCGAGCGCCTGTATGGTGTAGGTGAAAGCGTGCTCCGTTTCGCGCATCCCGTTGGAAACGGTCAACAGTGAACCGATCATGACGGCGGCACTGCGCAGAACATCCGCGTCGTACTCGGTGACCCGCCCCTGGTAATTGAAGGCCTCTATCACCCCTTTCACGTCGCCGCTGATCCGGCAACTTACGAAGTTGAGGATCGGCTCCCCCATCGCTTCGACCACCTTGGGATGAAAGAATGACTGGAATTCGCCGATGTTCGCGCAGACGTCGTTCCAGTTAAGCGCCACCACTTCGGCTCCACCTTCCACAAGGAGAAGGCTCCCTGCGTAGCTCGAGCCGGGTTCGATGCTTATTGCCTCTGAGCGCTCCAGCAGTCGCTCGTCGCGCAGATGAAAAACCTGGCCGTTGCAGCAGGTGGCGTCGGGCCCTTCGTTGGCGATGAGGATGCCAGAAGGGCCGCGGCGGCCGTTGCCTCCAAGTAACTTACCCAGCACTTCGTTGTATAATTCGTCGCTGCTGAACTTGCGGCGGGTGAGATCGCGCAAGGTGTCATCGGTGAGGGTGATGAGATCGAGGGTCTGTCTCAGCGCTAGTTGACACAGTTCAAGGGGCATGCGGCGATCCTCTCAGGCTTTGCTGCTTTGCTTTGTAAGAGTGGATTCTAGCTTACGGGTGGCATAGTGCAAGATTCGCCGTCTGCAGCCATCGGACTTGTCGGACAGGTATGACGGACTGGCTGCGTGCGCGCTAGCCTGCTAACAGGCTGGCGAACTGACAAGCCCGCGGGCGACTGCGCGCCTAACGCATAAAAAAAGGCCCGGCGGTTACGCCGGGCCTTTCCGTGCTACAGAGGTGATGCGATTAGGCCTTGGCCGCAGTCGCCTTCTCGAAACCAAGCTGGAACGCCTTCTTGTTCAGCTCCATGAAGGCTTCCGGAACACGGGCGAGAACTGCCTTCTCGGCCCCTTCCTTGCTGACCACGCCGGTCAGTGCCACCATGGCGCCCAGCGCCACGATGTTGGCAACGATCTCACGACCGACTTCGTTCTTGGCGGTGTTGATGATCGGGAAGGCAACGGTCTTGAAGTTCCCCTTGGGAAGCTTGGTCACCAGGTCGGAATCGACCAGCAGCACCCCGCCTTCCTTCAGGTCGTGGGAGTACTTGTCGCAGGCTTCCTGGGTCAGCGCGAGCAGCGCGTCGACGACGGTCGCCTTCGGGTAGTCGATCATGGTGTCGGAAACGATGACCTCCGACTTGGATGCACCGCCCCTTGCCTCGGGACCGTAGCTCTGCGACTGAACGGCCTGCTTGCCGTCGTAGATGGAAGCGGCTTCCGCCATGATGACGCCGGCGAGGATGAGACCCTGCCCGCCAGCCCCGGAAAATCTGATTTCATATCTCTGAGACATCTGAGGTTCTCCTCCTTTTTTATTTCTTGGCGCGCTCGATGACTTTCGCGTATTCGTCGGTGTAGTTCGGACGCTCTTCCTTGTACAGAACACCGGTCAGGATCTTGCCTTCAAGCTGCTCGGCAGTCATCTTCTCGGCGGCCTTGACGGGAACGGCGATGTCCTTCAGGCGGTTCATCATCTCGATGACCGACTTGAACTTGTTGCGGCGACCGTAGGTGGTCGGGCAGTCGTCCAGGATCTCGACGACGGAGAAGCCTTTGTGCTGGATGGCTTCCGCGATCAGCTTGTCGATCTGGGTCGCGTGGTACGCGGTGCCGCGGGCGACGAAGGTGGCGCCTGCGCCGATCGCCAGCTTGGCGACGTCGAACGCCGGGTCGGGGTTGCCGTACACGGTGGTGGACGCCTTGGCGCCGGTCGGGGTGCAGGGAGAGAACTGGCCGCCGGTCATGCCGTAGATGTTGTTGTTCATGATGATGTAGGTCATGTCGATGTTACGACGGCAGGCGTGGATGAAGTGGTTGCCGCCGATCGCGGTACCATCGCCGTCGCCGCCCACGAGGATGACGTTCATCTCCGGCTTGGCCATCTTGACGCCGGTTGCGAAAGCGGCTGCGCGGCCATGCGCGGTGTGCAGGGTGCAGAAGTCCATGTAGCCGGGGAGACGCGATGCGCAGCCGATGCCGGAAACGATGGCGGTGTTGTTCTTCTGAAGACCAAGGGTGTCGATCGCGCGAATCAGGCCTTTCATGACAATGCCGTGACCGCAGCCCGGGCACCAGATGTGCGGCAGCTTGCCGGGACGGATGTACTTATCGTAATCAAAAGACATGTTACTTAACCTCCTTGATCTTTTCGAGGATCTGCCCCGGGTTGATCGGCTCGCCGTCTACGCGGAAGATGCCGTGGACCGCTGCTTTGCCTTCAGCGCAGCGCTTCACTTCGCCGGTGCACATGCCGAGGTTCATCTCCGGGGTGATGAAAGCCTTCACCTTGCCGGCAAGAGCCGCGATCTGCTTATCCGGGAACGGCCAGAAGGTCTTGATCCTGAACAGGCCGGCCTTGATGCCCTGCTTCCTCGCCTCGTTGACTGCGAAACGGGCGGAGCGGGAGGTGGAACCATAGGCGATGATGGCGACTTCAGCGTCGGCAAGTTCATACTCTTCGAACTGGACGATGTCGTCGACGTTGGCTTCAACCTTGCGCACCTGGCGCTCTTCCTCGGCCTGAACCCAGGCTGCCTTGGTGGTCGGGAAGCCATCCTGCCCCTTGTTGAGGCCGGTCACGTGGAAACGGTAGTCGGTGCCGAAAGCAGCCAGCGGCGGAACGTCGCCGAAGCTGGTGTCGTACGGCTTGTACTCCGCCGGGGTGACGCTCGGAGCGGTCCTGTTGATGACTTCCAGTTCGCCCGGCTCCGGGAACACGATGCGCTCGCGCATGTGGGCCACGATTTCGTCCGGCATAACCATTACCGGGGTGCGGTATTTTTCGGCCAGGTTGAAGGCGCGCACGGTCTCTTCGAAGAGTTCCTGCACGGAAGCCGGGGTGAGGCAGATAGCCGGGTGGTCACCGTGGGTGCCCCACTTGGCGCACATCACGTCGGACTGGGAAGGGCCGGTCGGCATGCCGGTGGAGGGGCCACCCCTCATGACGTTGACGATGACGCAAGGGGTTTCAGCAATGCAGGCGTAGCCGATCAGCTCCTGCTTGAGCGAAAGGCCCGGGCCCGAGGTCGCGGTCAGTACTTTAGCGCCGGTAAGGGAAGCGCCGATGACGGAAGCCATCGCGCCGATCTCATCTTCCATCTGGATGAATTTACCGCCGATCTTCGGAAGCTCGACAGACATAACCTCTGCCACCTCGGTGGAAGGTGTAATCGGATAACCGCCGAAGAACGTGCACCCGGCGTAGAGTGCCCCCTGTGCGGCAGCTTCGTTCCCCTGAAGGAATGCAACTTTTTTAGCCACTTTCTTACCTCCTAAGATTGTTTACGATACTTTGATTGCAAAATCAGGGCATCTAAGCTCGCACTGCATGCACTTGATGCATGCCTCAAGGTTCTTGACGCTTGCCACAAAACCCTTCATTTCCAAGACCTTGGTGGGGCAGAATTCCACACAGATGTGGCACCCCTTGCAGTACTTCTCGATGATCTCGATGTTAGCCGGTGTTTTCTCCATCAACGTAGCTCCTTTGACAAATTGCCCTCGCAGGCTGTGCAAATTGTGGGTATATAACACATAGTGTATACAAAATGCAAGTGCTCGAATTTACGCCCGAACCCTCACCTTTTGTAAAAAGGGGGTAGAGAGGGGAAACCTCCCTACCCCCTGGTAGTACCTGCTGCAGTTCTTTCTACTTCATGGAACCAACGAGTTCCTTAACCGCGGCGACGGACTTGTCCATCATCGCCTGCTCTTCTGCGTCGAGTTCGAATTCGAGGATCTGCTCGACGCCGTTCTCGCCCAGTACGCAGGGAACGCCGACGTAGAAGCCTTTCACGCCGAACTCGCCGTTCAGGTGTGCGCAGGTCGGCAGTACGCGCTTCTGGTCCTTCAGGATGGACTCCGCCATGCAGATCGCGGAGGAAGCCGGGGAGTAGAAGGCGGAACCGGTTTTCAGCAGGGCGACAACCTCGCCGCCTGCACCGCGGGTCCTCTTGACCATGGCTTCCATGACTTCCTTGGCCTTAGCCTTGTCCTTGTATTTCTTCTCGAGGAGTTCCATGACCGGGATGCCGTTCACGGAGGCGTAACGGACCAGCGGCACCATGTCGTCGCCGTGGCCGCCGAGGGTCATCGCGTTCACGTCCTTGACGGAAACGCCGAGTTCCCAAGCGATGAAGGTCTTGAAGCGTGCGGAGTCGAGGACGCCGGCCTGACCGATGACGCGGTTGTAGGGGAAGCCGGTGATCTTCTGGCACAGGGTCACCATCGCGTCGAGCGGGTTGGAGATGACGATGACGAAGGAGTTCGGTGCGTGTGCTTTGATCCCTTCCGCGACGGAGGTCATGATCTTGGAGTTGACCTCGATCAGGTCGTCGCGGCTCATGCCCGGTTTGCGGGGAAGACCTGCGGTGACGATGACGACGTCGGCGCCCTGGATGTCCTCGTAGCTGTTGGTGCCCTTGAGGCAGCAGTCAAAGCTGTCGACAGAGCCAACTTCGGCGATATCGAGCATCTTGCCCTGCGGAAGGCCTTCCACGATGTCGAACATCACCACGTCACCCAGTTCGCGCAGAGCTGCGAGCTGTGCAAGTACGCCGCCGATCTGACCACCACCGATAAGTGCGATTTTCTTACGTGCCATGTTTTCTTCCTCCGTTAATAGAATGTGATTATCTTCCGGTGAAGCGAATCCTACGTTTACGCCTGTTAGTTGATCGAGTCAACGATCGCGTTCAGGGTTGCACTCGGACGCATCGCGGCCTCGGTCTTGGCATCACTCGGGTGGTAGTAGCCCCCCATGTCGACCGGCTTGCCCTGGGCGCCGATGAGCTCGGCGTTGATCTTCTCTTCGTTCTCCTGGAGCGCCTTCGCCACCTTGGCGAACTTGGCGGCGAGGCCGGCGTCCTTGGTCTGGGCGGCGATAGCCTCGGCCCAGTACATGGCCAGGTAGAAGTGGCTGCCGCGGTTGTCGATCTGGCCGACTTTACGCGCCGGGTTCTTGTTCTGATCCAGGAACTTGGTGTTGGCCACGTCGAGGGTCTCGGCGAGGAGCGCGGCCTTCTCGTTCTTGAAGGTAGCGGCCAGGTGCTCGAGGGAGACCGCGAGGGCAAGGAACTCACCCAGGGAATCCCAGCGCAGGTAGCCTTCCTGCTGGAACTGCTGCACGTGCTTCGGAGCGGAGCCGCCCGCACCGGTCTCGAAGAGGCCGCCGCCCGCGAGCAGCGGAACGATGGAGAGCATCTTCGCGGAAGTGCCGAGTTCGAGGATCGGGAACAGGTCGGTCAGGTAATCCCTGAGCGCGTTGCCGGTGACGGTGATGGTGTCCTTGCCGGCCTTCGCCCTCGGGAGGGTGAACCTCATCGCCTCGACCGGGGACATGATGTGAAGCTCGAGACCGGTGGTGTCGTGATCCTTCAGGTAGGTGTTCACCTTCTCGATCATCTGGGCGTCGTGTGCGCGGTTCTTGTCGAGCCAGAAGACGGCCGGAGCGCCGGTTGCGCGGGCACGGCTGACGGCAAGCTTGACCCAGTCGCGGATCGGGAGATCCTTCGCCTGGCAGCCGCGCCAGATGTCGCCCTGCTCTACCTGGTGCTGGATCAGCACTTCGCCGGAGGCATCGACGACGCGCATGGTGCCGTTGAGCGGTGCGACGAAAGTCTTGTCGTGGGAGCCGTATTCCTCGGCCTTCTGCGCCATGAGGCCGACGTTGGAGGTGGCGCCCATGGTGGTCGGGTCGAACTGGCCGTTTTTCTTGCAGAAGTCGATGCACTCCTGGTACCACTCGGAGTAGCAGGTATCGGGAATCACGCACTTGGTGTCAGCGAGTTTGCCGTCCGGGGCCCACATCTTGCCGGAGTCGCGGATGACGACCGGCATGGAGGCGTCGATGATGATGTCGTTGGAGGCGTGCAGGTTGGTGATCCCTTTGTCGGAATCGACCATGGCCAGCGGCGGCTGCTTGGCGTAGGTGGCCTGGATGTCGGCCTCGATCTCGGCCTTCTTGCCTGCCGGGAGCTTGTCGAGTTTCTTGTAGAGGTCGCCAAGGCCCAGGTCGGGGTTGACGCCGATCTCCTTGAAGGTCGCCTCGTGCTTCGCGAAGACGTCCTTGAAGTAGACGGAGACGAAGTGACCGAAGATGACCGGGTCGGAGATCTTCATCATGGTCGCCTTAAGGTGCACGGAGAAGAGGATCCCCTTTGCCTTGGCGTCGTCGATCTGCTCCTGGATGAACTTACGCAGCGCCCGTACGTTCATGAAGGAGCCGTCCAGCACCTCGCCAGCCTGCAGCGGGAGCTTCTCCTTCATCACGGTCACCTTGCCCAGGGTGTCGACGAACTCGATCCTGGCGGTGGTGGCCTCTTTCAGGGTCACCGATTTCTCGGAGTGGTAGAAATCACCGGCGCTCATGTTGGAAACGTGGCTCTTGGAGTCGGAGGACCAGGCGCCCATCTTGTGCGGGTGCTTCTTGGCGTATTCCTTGACCGCCTTGGCAACGCGACGGTCGGAGTTACCCTCACGCAGAACCGGGTTTACCGCGGAGCCGAGCACCTTGGCGAAACGTGCTGCGAGCGCCTTCTCTTCGTCGGTTTTGGGCTCTTCCGGGTAGTTGGGGATGTTGTACCCCTGGCTCTGGAGCTCGGCGATGGCGGCTTTGAGCTGCGGGATGGAGGCGGAGACGTTGGGGAGCTTGATGATGTTGGCTTCCGGCTTCTGGGTCAGCTCACCGAGGTAGGCCAGTTCGTCAGCGATCTTCTGCTCCGGGGTCAGGTTCTCCGGGAAGTTCGCGATGATCCTGCCGGCCAGCGAGATGTCCCTGGTCTCTACCTCGACGCCAGCCGCCTTGGTGAAGGCGTTGACGATGGGGAGCAGGGAGTAGGTTGCCAGTGCGGGGGCCTCGTCGATCTTGGTCCAAACGATCTTTGCATTAGTTGTCATGATCTCTCCTTGGTTTTTATGCAATGCACAAATACAAAATGGTGGGCAAAGCCACGCTGCATCGCCCGACATGGTGTTTTATCTGTCTGCGGGAGCCCGTCAACCGCCTGCCATCCGGGGCATCTGCCTCCCCTTCGCGGCGTCTCGCAAAATATATGAAGGATTATGGGATGTTAGCAGGATAACTTTGGATTTCAAATTTTGTATACAGTATACAAAACGTTTTTCACTGTCAAGGGAAAATCTGGAAGGAATCTCGTGAAGAAATAAATGGAGGTCAGCGTGAAAACGGGAGGGGAGTAAAGTACGGAAGCCGCAGCGAACACAGGGTAAAAGGCCTGTCATTGCAGGTGTTTGTGCGAGAACCCGGACGAGCGGACAACAGAGGCGTCCATAAAGAGTGTGCGGAGGTCCTCTCACCTTCCTGGCACTAAGCGGCCGTCCGGAATCGTCTTTTTTTGATACCGACGAAATACCGTTTAAAAATATCGTCCTACATGGGGTTGCATCAGTGCAGCGGGTGCTCCTGGGCGTAGTGCCTCGCCTCGGCGTAATCGTCGCGCCCCAGGTTCCTGGGGACCCTGAGGATCTGGCCAGGCCAGATGTGCCGCGGGTCGCGGATCTGGTCGCGGTTGGCGCGATAGATCAGGGGCCAGAGATTCCTGTCGCCGTAGACCTCGGAGCGTGATGCGATAAGAGGGAGCGATTCCCCCCGACGCACCGACCAGGATGGAACGAGAACCGGCTCCTTGACCGGTGGCTTTGCTTTCTTCCGCTCAGCCTCGGCGGCCTCCTTCTGGGCCTTTTCGAGCGCCCGCGCCTTGGCGAGGCGCTCCTCCTCCATCTTGGCGAGCCGCTCCAACTCTGCTTGCCGCTGCTCTTCTGCAAGCCGGGCCTTTTCCTCAGCCAGAAGGCGCGCCTTCTCCACAGCCACCTCCCGAGCCAGGAGGTCCCCTTTGAGCAGGGTGAGCTGGAAGTAACGATCCGCCTCCTTGGACTCATTCTCCATCATGTAGGCGTCCCCCTTCAGGAACGCCTGAAGCACGCTGGCGTACTCGGCGGGGTACAGACGCTCTCCACCCTCGAACTTGAGCTGGTCAAGCTTGGCCGCGGCTTCCTCACGAAACCGCGGCGGCTGCGTTGCGCAGGCCGCCGCGGAAATAAGAAGCAGCAGGGTTATCAGTCGGGCCAAAAGCCTCAATGGCGGACGCCCCTTTATTGTTTGACGGCGAGACGGATACCCAGGTCGCGCAACTGCAGCGTATCGACGCCGGAGGGGGCTTCGGACATGAGGCAGGCGCCCTTCTGCGTCTTCGGGAAGGCGATGACGTCGCGGATCGATTCGGAGCCGGTGATGAGCATCATGAGACGATCGAGGCCGAAGGCGATGCCGCCGTGCGGCGGGGTGCCGTACTCGAGGGCGTCCAGAAGGAAGCCGAACTTGCCGCGGGCGTTCTCCTCGGAGAGGCCGAGCATCTTGAACATCAGGGACTGCACCTCCTCCTGATGGATCCTGATGGAACCGCCGCCGATCTCGTTGCCGTTCAGCACGAGGTCGTAGGCCTTGGCGCGGCAGCGACCGGGATCGCTCTCGACGTACTGCAGGTCCTCGTCCATCGGCGCGGTGAAGGGATGATGCACCGCCGCCCAGCGCTTCTCCTCGTCGTCCCACTCAAGCAGCGGGAAGTCGGTGATCCAGACGAAACGGTACTCGTTCGGGTCGGTGAGCCCCATCTTGGCGGCCAGGTGGTTCCTGAGCTTGCCGAGGGAGTCGTTGACAACCTTCGGTTTGTCCGCGACGAAGAGGAGCAGGTCTCCTTCCTCGGCGCCGAAAGCCTGGTCCATGGTGGCGATCTCTTCCGGGGTGAAGAACTTGGCGATCGGGGACTGCCACCCTTCCGCGGTCATCTTCACGTAGGCGAGACCCTTGGCGCCGTAGATCTTGGCGAATTCGGTGAGGTCGTCGATCTCCTTGCGGCTCATGGAGCCCGCGCCCTTCACGTTCATCCCCTTCACGATGCCGCCGCCGTTCACCACGTCAGCGAAGACCTTGAACCCGGAGTTCTTGACGATGTCGGAGAGCTCGACGAGTTCGAGACCGAAGCGCAGGTCCGGGTTGTCCACGCCGAAGCGACGGATCGCCTCCTGGTAGGTCATCCTCTGGATCGGGAGCTCGACCTTCACGCCGCGCGCCTCGGTGAAGATGCGGGCCATGAGCCCCTCCATCACGGTGATGATGTCTTCACGGTCGATGAAGGACATCTCGCAGTCGATCTGGGTGAACTCGGGCTGGCGGTCGGCGCGCAGGTCCTCGTCGCGGAAGCAGCGCACGATCTGGAAGTAGCGGTCGAATCCGGAAACCATGAGGATCTGCTTGAAGAGCTGCGGGGACTGCGGCAAGGCGTAGAAGTCACCCTTGTTGATGCGCGAGGGGACCAGGAAGTCGCGGGCGCCTTCGGGGGTGGACTTGGTGAGAAACGGGGTCTCGAGTTCGAGGAAACCGTTGTCGGTCAGGTACTGGCGGGTCAACTGGGCGACCTTGGAGCGCAGGATCATGTTCTGCTGCAGCTGGCCGGTCCTCAGGTCAAGGTAGCGGTACTTGAGGCGGATGTTCTCGTTCACGTCGACAAAACCGTCAAGCGTGAAGGGGAGCGTCTTGGAGGGGTTCAGGAGCTTGCACTCCTTGACCAGCACCTCGACCGCGCCGGTTTTCATCTTCGGGTTCACGGTCCCTTCCGGGCGGGCCGCCACGGTCCCCTTGATGGCGAGGACGTACTCGTTCCTGGCGCCCTCAGCCTTTCCGTGTGCGTCGCCGTTTCTTTCCGGGTCGAAAACCACCTGGGCGATACCGTCCCTGTCGCGCAGGTCGACGAAGATGAGACCGCCGTGGTCGCGCCGCTTGGAGACCCACCCCATCAGGACAACATCCTGACCGATGTGCTCGGCCCTCAACTCGCCGCAATAACTGGTTCTCTTCCAATCGCCCAGAAAATCTATCATGTAAACCCTCCTTGGTTTTATCTGCAGGGAAATAAATCGGGTAACTATAACTAAAAAGAAAATTTGCTTCAACCAAAAAGGAGCCCGCGGCAAGCCCTTTTAACAGGCACAGCGCGCCTCACGCGCGTCAGCGGAGCCGGAAGCAGAGGCAGAAAAGGCCCGGCAGAGATCTCTGTCGGGCCCTTGAGGGTGGTTCGGGTAAAGGTCTATTCGGAGCCGCGCATCGATACGTAGGCGGAGCAGCGCTTCTGGGCGAAATCCAGGTGCTCGAGCATGGCGCCGCGGGCACCGTCGGCGTCCCGGTCCCGGATCATCTCGTAGATCTTCAGATGATGGTTGAAGAGCAGGCGCTGATCCTCCTCGGTTAAGTAGACGGCGCGCCAGACATCGCGCTGGAATTCCTGCATCGCCTCGAAGATGCTCTGCATCATGTGCGACCAGACCACGTTATGTGTAGCGCGGGCCACCAGCATGTGGAAGTGGGCGTCGAAGTCCTCGGAGTGCTGTAGCTCCTCGAGGTTCTTCCTCATCCCGTCGATCACCGCCTCGATACGCCTGATGTCCTCGGGGAGCGCACGGGTGGCCGCATACCAGGCGGTCCAGGATTCCATCCCCTTGCGCACCTCGATAACGTCCAGCGCGCGATCCCCGTCGATGCGGATCAGTTCGGTGAGCGGCATGGCCGCCGTGTTCTCCACCAGGGAGCGCACCAGCGTTCCGCCCCCCTGGTAGGTCTCGACGAGACCTGAGGAGGTGAGGATGTTCAGCGCCTCGCGCACCGAGGGGCGGGATACCCCGAACATCTCGGCCAGTTCGCGCTCGGGAGGAAGCTTCTCTCCCGGGTTGAATTCACCCGCCAAAATGGAGCTGCGGATCTGCTCGGCGATCTGCGTCGATACCTTTTTGGGTTTAATCGGCGTAAATTTCATGAAGGCACCGATACTACATTAGATAAGCTAAGGCAACATAATTTTTGGGCTCTAGGCGCGCCGATGGCGTCAAATTGACGCACCTGACAGCGGCTTTTGGAGCCGGCTTCCACCCCTCTTTCAGGCGTCCATACTCATCTGCAGAAGCTCGGTCAGGTGGATCACCTTGACCGGCGGGGTCGCCTCTGAGAGTGCCTTTTTGAGCTGCAACAGACAACCGGGGTTGCTGGTTACGAGGTAGTCGGCGCCGGTCTTTTGTACGTTTAAAACCTTGCGCGAGAGCACCCGGTCCGACATCTCCGGCTTCTCGATGTTGTAGGTACCCGCCGACCCGCAGCAGGCGTCCGCCTCGGGGAGCTCGCGGAAGTCGATCCCCGGTATGAGGTTTATGAGGATGCGCGGCTGGCTGCGAATCCCCTGGCAGTGCGCGATGTGACACGGGTCGTGGTAGGTCACCTTTACAGGGAGTGGTTTCAAGAGCTCCTTAAGGGCGCCCGCCTCGCCGGCCAGAACCTCGGAGATGTCGCGCACCTTGGCGCTGAAGGTGGTCGCCCCCTCCTCCCCGTCCAGGTGATGGCCGTATTTTTTGAGCTCGGCGCCGCAGCCGCCGCAGTCCGTCACCACGAAGTCGAGATTGTGCAATTCGAAGAGGTCCGTGTTGAAACGGGCCGCGTCCTTCAGCCCCTCTATGTCATGCCCCAGCATATTAGGTGCGCCGCAGCATTTCTGGTCCTTTGGCGTCACCACCTTGTACCCGAGGGCGGAGAGGAGGTTGACCGTGGCGAGACTAGCCTCGCTGAAGATGAGACTCATGACGCAGCCGAGGAAAAAGCCGGCCGTCCCCTTCTCCTTCCCCACCGCTGGGGTCACCTCGCTTATGGTCTGGCGCAGCGGCGCATCGGGGAGTTTCGGGAGGAGTCCCTCCATGCGGCCCAACGCCTCGGGGAACATCTTCAAAAGCCCAAGGGAGCGGACCACCTTCTGCAGGCCGGTTTTCTGGTACAGCCTGAGCGGCGCCGTGGCGGCCTCGAGGCGGTCCGGGTGCGGCACGAGCTTTCTGAGGACCATGTCCTCCATGAGGGAGAGCCCCTTCTCGTTTTTCCGCTCGCAGCGGAACTCGGCGACGAGTTCACCTGCGTTGACGCCGCAGGGGCATGCCGAAGCGCACGCCTGGCAATCGAGGCAGAGCGAGACGTACTCGAGGAACTTCTCGCTCTCCACGAGTTCCCCTTCTTGGAACTTGCGCACCAGCGCAACGCGACCGCGCGGCGAGGCGGTCTCCAGGAAGGTCTCCTTATAGGTCGGGCAGTGTGGCAGGCACATGCCGCAGCGCATGCAGTTGATAAGTTTTACGTAATCCATGATGGCCTCTTTCTTAATGGTGCGTGCCGGCGGTCCGACTGGTCCGGCTGCTCGCCGCCGGCGCCTGCCTAGAAGATCTTCCCGGGGTTCAGTATCCCTTTAGGGTCGAACGCGCCCTTGATGCCGCGCATGACGCGCAGCCCGGACTCGCCCACGAGCTTCGGCAGGTATTTCTTCTTGGCAACCCCTACCCCGTGCTCGCCGGTAATGGTCCCCCCCATGGCGATGGTCGCCTCGAAGATCTCGCCGAACGCTTGGTGCGCCCTCTTGATCTCGTCCGGGTTCCGCTCGTCGGTGAGGCAGGTCGGGTGCAGGTTGCCGTCGCCGGCGTGCCCGAAGGTGCCGATGAGCAGGTCGTATTTCTTCGCGGTGTCCTGGATCAGCTTCACCATCGGGGCAATGCAGCTCCTCGGCACGGTAGCGTCCTCAAGGATGGTGGTGGGACGTACGCGGGCCAGTGCGGAGAGCGCCACGCGGCGCGCGGTAGCGAGCTTCAGCGCCTCCTCGGGACTCGCCGCGGTCTGGAAGAAGGAGCAGTGGTGCCGTTCGCAGATGTCCCTGATCCCAGCCGCGTCCTCCTCGACCTGTGCCGGGTGTCCATCCACCTCGATAAGGAGCACGGCGTCCACGTCAAGTGGAAGGCCTACCTTCGCGTAGTCCTCGACGCACTTGATGGTGGTGCGGTCGAGAAACTCCAGCGTCGCCGGGATGATGCGTGCCGCGATGATGTGCGAAACTGTGAGCGCGGCCTGCTCGAGCTGCGGGAAGTGCACCAGCATGGTCTTCTTGGTCTGCGGCTTGGGGATCAGTTTCACGGTGACCTCAGAGAAGATGCCCAGAGTCCCCTCGGAGGAGACGAGGAGCTGGTTCAGGTTGTACCCCGCCACGTCCTTCACCACCTTGCCGCCGGTCTTCAGGATGTCGCCGTTGGCAAGTACGGTCTTCAGTCCCATCACGTAATCGTCGGTGACGCCGTACTTGAGCCCCCTGAGCCCCCCGGAGTTCTCTGCAACGTTGCCGCCCATGGTGGAGATGTTCATGCTCCCCGGGTCGGGCGGGTAGAAGAGCCCCTTCGCCTCCACCTCGCGGTGCAGGGCCGAGGTGATCACGCCGGTCTCGACGGTTGCGGTCAGGTTCTCCTCGTCGATCTCGAGGATGCGGTTCATCCGGCTGGTCTGCAGCACGACCCCGGCGTCGAAGGAAATAGAGCCGCCGGAGAGGTTGGTGCCGGAACCGCGCGGGGTGACCCTGATGCCGGAACCGTCGCAAAGCGCCATGACCCGGGCGATCTCTTCCGTGCTTTTAGGAAGCACCACGACGCCCGGCCTGCTCTGCAGCTCCGGCGTAGAGTCGTAGCCGTAGCAGGCAAGCGATTCGGGGTCCGAAAGGGTATATTCCGCTCCGACTATCTCAGCGAGCGCCTTTATGAAACTGTTTTCCATGGCAATCGTTCCTTTCTTGCCGGGACCGCCTCAAGGGCATCAGTCCTCGTTTTGTGGTGAACCGCCAGAACCTGCCGTCAGTGCAGGAAAAGAGGCAGATAGTATGGTGCGACGAGCGCGGTGAATACGGCCGCGATGGCCATGGCGACGCCCCCCATCGCTCCGGCTGTTTCGTTTTCGAGAAGGGCCACGGCGGTCCCCTGCCCGTGCGAGACGGTGCCCAGGGCGAGGCCGCGAGCGACCGGACTTTTAACACGGCAAAGCGACAGAAGCGATGGCCCCATGATGGAACCGATCATCCCGGTGGCGACCACGAAGGCTGCGGTGAGACTCGCCTCGCCGCCGGTCAGCCGCGAGATCTCCACCGCTATCGGAACGGTCACCGACTTGGGTCCCAGGGAGAGGAGCACACGCTCGTCGAGTCCGAGTCCCCTTCCGGCAACGAGGGCGGCGGCCATGGTCGTCAGGGACCCCGCGACGACGCCGGACAGCACCGGGAGGGCGTGACTTTTGAGGACCCGGCGGTTGTGGTACAGCGGCAGTGCAAGCGCGACGGTGGCGGGTCCCAAGAGATAGGTCATGACATCCTTCGCCGGCCGATACTCCTCCAGGGTCAGACCCGTGGCCTGCAGGAAGGCGATGAGGGCGACGGTGCTGAGAAAAACCGGGTTCAAAAGCGGGTGCCGATAAGTGAGAAAAAGCCAGCGCGTCGCCAGATAGGCCCCTATGGTGAGCGCCACGAAAAGGATGAAGAGAGGGAGGTTGCTCACGGCTCCCTCCTTTTTTGCAGCAGTTGCACGGACATCCCGGTGACCGCCACGCCGAGCGCCGCACTTACCAGGAGGATGACGAGAAGCTCCAGGCCGCTTTGGCGCACAAGCGAGCCGAAGGACATGAGCCCCACCGAGATGGGAATGAAGAAGAAGGCGAAATGCTTGAGGAGGAACCCGCTCGCGGTCTCGATGTAGCGAGGTGTAACGAGGCCTGAGGTCAGCAAGGCGAACATGATCAGCATCCCCGCCACGTTACCCGGCAGGGCAAGATGCAGCACCCCGACCAGGTACACGCCGAGGCGAAAAACCAGCCACAACAGCGCGGTCTGCCAGATTATGTTCAGGAGTGTTCTTGCCATCGAGATGCTGCCTCTTGTGTGGCATCCCCCCCTGCCGTCACGAAGGAAAATGGCGCGGGGAAGGGACGGACGGTAATGCAAATCTGCTGTAGTCGCCCGAAAATCCCCGGGAGGAATTCCTCCCGGGGAAGACTGCCGACTTACGGGATCATCCAGGGGAATACGTAGGCCTGCAGCGCCACGATGCATCCCATCACGGTGGTGAGGAACAGGGCGTGCTTCAGGGTGAAGCGGAACAGGTTCCCCTCTTCGCCTACGAGGCCGGTGGCGGCACAGGCTACGGCGATGGACTGCGGGGAGATCATCTTACCCATGACGCCGCCGCTCGTGTTGGCCGCGCCGGTCAAAAGCGGGTTCATGCCGAGCTGCTCTGCGGTCACCTTCTGCAGTCCGCCGAAGAGGACGTTGCTGGAGGTGTCGGAGCCGGTCAGGAAGACGCCGAGCATGCCGAGGAACGGAGACAGGAACGGGAAGAGCGCGCCCGCTTTCGTGAAGGAGATGCCCATGCTGGTGGTCATGCCGGAGGCGTTCATCACGAAGGCAAGGCCGACAACGGAGGCGACGGTGACTGCGGGCCAGCGCATGTCGTACAGGGTCTTGCCCAGTACCTTGAAGAAGTCGGCGATCCCCACACCGCAGATGAGGGCGGAGATGATGGCGGCGATGAGAATCGCGGTACCAGCCGCGGACATGAAGTTGAAGGTGAACTTGGCGGCGATCTTGGCGGGAAGCTGGTCGGAAAGTGCCTTGTCTAGCGCCTTGAACTGCGCCTTGTCAACCGCTTTGGATTCGACGATATCCTTCTGGAGTTTCTGCAGGTCCTTCTGCTTCTTATCCACCGCGTCGAAGGCAGCGAGGCGCTCGGCGGTCAGCACCGCTTTCCCTGCAGGAAGGCTCTGCTCGATCACGAGGAGTTTGTCCTCCAGGCTCTGCAGTTCGGTGAGACCTGCGGCGAGTGCTGCCTGCTTGGCGTCGGCGGGAGAGAGAGAGGCTGCCTGTTTGGCTGCTTCCTCCTTCACCGCGGCAACCTTCTTCACCCCGTCTTCGGGCTTGGAAACCTTCTTAACGATGGCGTTATCGAGTCCGGCGATCGGGAGCACCACCTTACTCTTATCAAGGGAGGTCTTGAGCGACGGGATGCCCCAAACAAGGACCATGATGGTCAGCGCCAGGTAGGGAGCCCAGGCGCGGAAGACCTGTGCACCGGTGTAGTCGTGGCTTTCCTTGCCGGAAAACTCCGGCTCGTGGTCGAAGGTCCAGACCGTGGCAGGCTGCCAGAACTTGAGTAGGATGACGAGGGCGGCCAGGGTGGCAAGCGATGCGGTCACGTCGGGGAGGTAGGGGCCAAGGTAGCTCGCGGTACCCCACTGGACACCGGCGAAGGTGACACCGCAGACGATGATCGCCGGGAGCACCTCTAGGGTCTTTTTGAGGCCGCACATGATGATGATTACGTAGAACGGTATGAACACGGAGACGAAGGGAAGCTGGCGCCCGACCATGGTGGAGAGTTTCATCAAGCCGCCGTCGTCGTACCCCATGACGCCGGCAAGCGCGACGACCGGAATCCCGATGGCGCCGAAGGCGACCGGTGCGGTGTTGGCGATGAGACAGACCCCCGCGGCATAGAAAGGCCGAAACCCGAGACCGACAAGCGTTGCGCCCGCGATGGCGACCGGCGTGCCGAAGCCCGCCGCCCCTTCTATGAAGGCGCCGAAGCAAAAGGCGATCAGGAGGGCCTGCAGGCGACGGTCACCGGTCAACCCGGCCAGCGAGGCACGGATGACCTCGAACTGCCCACCTTTCACCGTTATGTTGTAGAGAAGGATCGTCGTAATCACGATGTAGAACACGGGGAAGAGACCGAAGGCGGCGCCGTGGAAGGTGGCAAGCCCTGCCAGCTTAGCCGGCATCTGCCAGACGAAGATGGCGATGGCGACAGCCGAGGCGACTGCCAGCGGCCCCGCCTTGTGGGCCTTCATCTTGAAGACGGCAAGACAGACAAAGATGACGACGAGAGGGATGGCGGCAACCAACGCCGACATCGCGATACTTCCCGCGACGGGAGTGTAGCTCTGGATCCATGGCATGACTGTAGTTCTCCTTTGATTCGTGATGCTGGTATGGGCGGCAAAAAGATTGCGATTACGGGTGCATAAAAATCATCAAAGCAGCGCGGCAGCGTCGGTAAGGACTAGAGACCCTGCGCCTAAAAGCCAGGAGAACCGGCCAATCAAACCAGGTTATACGTTTTGGTCAGGCCAATTAACCACCTTTTTATAACAGTGTCAAGTTTTTTCGTATTCAGCGACTAAATGGCTTTACTTACGCTTTTTTTTGGACTAAAGTGCATTGGCCTTTTGGTAATATAAGTTATTTCATATGCCTTTTAAGGGGGCTCCCGAACGAACGTATGACATAATAATAGAACAGCGTCGTGGCAATTTAAAACGGCTTTAGCGACGTGGCGCCTGTGAGGCGGCCATACCGGGCGCCCCCGGAGGCGGGCAGAGAATAATCTAGATGGAGGGAAGTCAGCATGTTTGAGCAATTCAAGACCCGGGCGACAGGGGTCGGCGCCGAGGTCCACCGTGTCGTCACCTGCAGGGACGCCGTCGACTTCATCCTTGGTTTCCTGAAAAAGGAAGGGGTGTCCGATCTATCCGGCAGCTATGCCGTCTGGGCCGATGGACCGTTTCTGCGCGGCGTGGACCGCGAGCTTCTAAAACAGGTCCCCGGGCTCTCCCTCGAGGTAACCAGGGAGCGCGCGGCACAGGCGAAGATCGGCATCAGCGAGATGAGCTTCGCCGTCGCCGATACCGGTTCGCTCGTGCAGGATCAGAGCGCAGTCGACCAGCGCCTCGCTTCATCCCTGACCGGCATCCACGTCGCGGTTGTCCCCTCCGCGAATATGGTCAGCGACAAGACAGCCCTCTTCTCCCGCATCTCCCCGAAGACAAGCAGGTATATCGCCTTCATCACCGGCCCGAGCCGCACCGCCGACATCGAGCGCGTGCTCACCATAGGCGTGCACGGCCCCGAGCGGCTCATCATACTCTTTGTCGACGAACTGGGAGGTGCTGCGTAATGAAGAAGGAATTCAAGGCATCCATCAACCGTGCGCTCAACGACGCCAACCTCACCGGGGCGCTGGGCAAGTTTTCCGAGGCCTACCGGGTGAACCGGGCGAAGGCATACGATGGGATCGACTTCGAGGCGCTGCGCGGCCGCATTGCCGAGGCGAAATCATCGGCGGCCTGCCACCTAGACGAGGTGGCGGAAGTATTTAAACAAAACGCCGAAGCGCTCGGTGCCAAGGTTTACCGGACCAGCGACCCCGAACAGGTGAAGGAGTACATCCTGCAGGTCGCGCGCGACAACGGCGTAAAGAGCGTAGTCAAGTCGAAGTCGATGGCGAGCGAGGAGATCCACCTGAACAAGGCGCTCCTCAATGCGGGGATCTCGGTGGCCGAGACAGACCTCGGCGAATGGATCATCCAGCTCGCCGGGCAGACGCCGTCGCACATGGTCATGCCTGCCATCCACCTGACCAAGGAGGAGGTGGCGGAGATCTTCAGCAAAGAGGTCGAGGAACGCCTGGACAGCGACATCCCGCGCCTGGTCAAGGTGGCGAGAAACGAGCTCCGCCCCAAGTTCCTCGCCGCTGACATGGGGATCTCTGGAGCGAACATAGCCGTCGCCGAAACGGGTAGCATCGTTCTCGTCACCAACGAGGGGAACGCGCGGCTTACCACCACCCTCCCCCGCATCCACGTGGCCCTCGTCGGGGTGGAAAAGCTGGTGGAGAAGTTCGAGACGGTGGTACCGATCCTCGACGCGCTTCCCAGGAGCGCCACCGCCCAGCTCCTCACGAGCTACGTCTCCATCATCACCGGCCCGTCCCCGAACGACGACGGTTCGCTGAAGGATCTGCACATCATCCTGATGGACAACCGGCGCACCGAGATGGCGCGCGATCCCAAGTTCAAGCAGGCCCTGCAGTGTATCCGCTGCGGCTCCTGCCTGAATGTCTGTCCCATCTTCCGCCTGGTGGGGGGGCACGTATTCGGAAAGATCTACACCGGCGGCATCGGCACCATCCTCACCGCCTGGTTCGATGAGCTGCAGAAATCCGAGGAGATCCAGGGGCTCTGCATCCAGTGCGGCAACTGTACCGAGGTCTGCCCGGGAAAACTCGACATCCCCGAGATGATCCTGGAGATCAGGCGCCGGCTTGTCCTGGAGAAGGGACAGTCCCTGGCACAGAAGGCGATCTTCAGCGTGGTCAACAACAGGAAACTCTTCCACGGGATGCTGCGCGCCGCCTCGGTGGCGGGTAAACCGTTCACCTCCGGGAAGTTCATCCGCCACCTGCCCCTCTTTCTTTCCGACCTCACCGACGGCAGGAGCCTCCCCGCCATCGCGGAGAAACCGTTCCGGGACATCTTCCCGGAAATCCAGCAGCCCAAGGGGGGGGAGAAGGCGGTATTCTACGCCGGCTGCCTGATCGACTTCGCCTACCCCGAGACCGGCATCGCCCTCGTCAAGCTCCTGAACAAGGCGGGGATCGAGGCCCTCTTCCCCGAGGAACAGACCTGCTGCGGGGCACCCGCCCTGTACAACGGCGCCTACGAGGTCGCAGCCCACAACGCGGTCGACAACATCAAGGCACTCCTGGAGGTGGAGGCCAAGTACGTCGTGTCCGCCTGCCCCACCTGCACCGTCGCACTGGCGCATGATTTCGCGAAGACCCTGCAGGACCAGGGACGCAGCGAGTGGCTGGACAAGGCAAAGGAGCTCGCCGAAAAGACGGTCGACCTATCGACGCTGGTGAAACGCCTGGTGGAAGAGGGACGACTCAGTTTTGAGGAAGGGGAAGACCTGGGGAGGATCACCTATCACGACTCCTGCCATCTGAAGAGGACGCTGAAGGTGTCGCAAGAGCCACGCGAACTGCTGCAAAAGGCGGGTTACGAACTGGCCGAGATGTACGAGTGCGACATGTGCTGCGGCATGGGTGGCTCCTACTCGATGAAGCTCCCCGAGATTTCCGCCCCGATCCTGAAGCGCAAATTGCATAACATCAAGGAGACCGGCGCCCCGCTGGTCGCCATGGACTGCCCTGGCTGTGTGATGCAAATCCGGGGCGGATTCGACCAGGACGGCGAGGCGGTTCGGGTTCGGCACACCGCCGAGCTCCTCGCGGAGCGACTCAAATAAAACCTCAAGCAGCCGGAAATGGAAAAAGCCGCTCGAAAGAGCGGCTTTTTTCGTTACAGCGGTGTGCGAGACGTTCACCCTTTGATCTTGGCTTCTTCAGGTTTCGCGAAGATGGCTTTGACCGCGCCTATTACCAGCATGGCTGCCGGCACCAGTTGACCGGCTACGATTACTGCGGCAAACCCCATGAAGGCCCAGACCAGGAGGCCAGGCTCATCCGCCTGGGCCCCGTTTGCGGCAAATGCCGTTGTTGCAGTTGCAGCTGTTGCGATCATCGTATTGATATATGTTCTCGCTCTCATGACATCCTCCTCTTTGGACCTGTCGTTGTCTGCTGACTTACCATGAGCATCAAACGTGCCAGGCCTTGAAAAAGAGTATGCAAAGAGTAAAAGTCCAGTCAAAACGATCACTTAACAGTAAGAAGCGCGGACCGACCACAGAGCGATTGAACAGTAACTTGTATGTTTTTTCCATACACCTCGCACCGCCCCGGAATGCCTTACACCGGTCATCCAGCGTAAGTGACCGGGATGACGTGTGAATCAGACTGACAGGAGGGTGTATATGCACCGCATGCGGGGCGGTTGATGGTGTAGTAAAAACGGGGGTCCGCTCTGACGCGTCCCCATCTCCGTCTATTTCGCCTTGACCATTTCCACCTCGATGTTGATGACGACATCCTCGCCTACCGCAACGCCACCGGCCTCAAGCATCTTGTTCCAGATCAGCCCGTAATCCTTCCTGTTGATCGTCGTCGTTGCCGATGCCCCTCTTCGGACGTTTCCCATCGGGTCCTTGATCTCACCACTGAGGCCTTCCACCTGCAGCACAACCGGCCTCGTGACGCCATGCAGGGTCAGGTTTCCCGCAAGTTTGAACGCGCCACCGGCTCCCTTCATGACACCGGTCGACACGAAGGTCATGGTCGGATATTTGGCCACATCGAGAAAATCAGGGCTTTTGAGGTGAGCGTCCCTTTTGGCAACCCCGGTATCGATCGAGGTCGTATCTATGGTCACCGTGGTAGAAGACTTCGTGATGTCCTTGTCGTCTACGTTGACCACGCCGGAAACCTTGCCGAAGCCCCCCTTGACGTTCGATACCATCAGGTGCCGCACTTTGAACCCCACGCTGGTATGCTCCGGATCGATGTTCCACGTAGACGCGATGGCAAATACCGGTGCCATGATGAGAAACGCTGCGGTAAAGAAGCCCGCCACTCTTTTCATAGCTGTTCTATGCATCGTGTTCCTCCTCTTGAACGAAATGACGTTGATACACCATGGAAAGAATACCATTTCGATCCTATTTGTCCAAATGAAAGAGAAGAGAGAGTGTGGCTCTGAAGAGAAGGCGGGGGAGCGATCTGGCGGGTAGATGAGACAGGTTTAGCTGCGTCTGGTTGCGGCTTCAGCGAGGGTCAGGCGGTGCCTGTCCTTCTTTCCTCGCCGCTGTACGTCGTGTTGCGCTGTGCGCGTACGGGGTCGACACCGATGCGGACCCATCCGGATCTACGCCGGAATCGGGTTATGGCGCCGCTCTTGATCAGGGGCTCCAGCATGAAGTCTTTTACGTAGTCGTACCTGTCGTCGTTGTAGCTCACCTGAATGAGCATAACGGCCTCCCATTGTGAGGAAAAGTCTGTCGTCGTTCGGCGATGCGCGCTGCGAGAAATCCTGACCATGCCACGGGAACTTTTAACACGGTTTCCTCAAAAAGTCCAAATTTAACGTATCAGGATTAACGCATATGTACCGGCAACCGCACCGCCAGAAACGACAACAGGGGAAGACCATTGATCTTCCCCTGCTTTGTATCGGAGTTGCATTCACAACCTTTAAAGGAAAAGACTTCTATTCTCCCAGATAGGTGTAGGACTGCAGCGTCTTGTCGAGAAGCTCGAGGAAATGACTACTCTCCTCGATGGAGACTTTCTGCAGCGAGACATCCTTCTCCAGGTTGTTCCTCACCCGCTTCAGGATCTCCTGCGCGTCGTACTGCACGTACTTCAGGCTCTCCCAGGTCGCGTCGCCGGTGATGACCGTATCGATCTTGTAGTTGGTCTTCTTGTTGAAGGTGATGTGCACCGCGTTGGTGTCACCGAACAGGTTGTGCATGTCGCCCAGGATCTCCTGGTAGGCGCCGATCAGGAAGAAGCCGATGTAGTACTGCTCGTCCCCCTTGATCTTATGCAGCGGCAGCGCCTTGGTCCTGCCGTTTTCGCCCACGAAGCTGGTGATCTCGCCGTCGGAATCGCAGGTGATATCCGCGATGGACGCGAGGACGTCCGGCTTCTCGTCCAGGCGCTGGATCGGCACGATCGGGAAGAGCTGATCGATGGCCCAGGAGTCCGGGATGGACTGGAACAGCGAGAAGTTGGCGAAGTAGGTCTGCCTCAGGCTCAGCTGGAAGTTCTGCAGCTCGTCCGGAATCGGCTTCATCTTTTCGACGATGGAGTTGATCTTCCTGATGATCTTCGAGTAGATCCACTCCGCGTTGGCCCGCTCGGCCATGTTGAGATAGCCGAGGTTGAAAAGGCTCACCGACTCCTGAATCAGCTGGATTGTGTCGTGGTAGTCCTCGCGCAGGGAGTGCTTATCGATGCTCTTGTAGATGTCGACCAGCTTCTTGACCGTAGGAGAGAGTTTCTCCGTCTCGGTCAGAATGAACTCGAAATCCGGCATGAGCGTCTGTGTGTTGTTGTTCAAAACGTCAGTGATCAGCACCGAGTAGTGCGCGACCGTCGCGCGCCCTGACTCGGAGATGATGTTCGGGCAGGGTACACCGGCATCTTCACAGATGTTCTTCACCTGGTAGATGACGTCGTTCGCGTACTCCTCGAGCGAGTAGTTCACGCTGGAGAAGTAGCTCGATTTGGACCCGTCGTAATCTACCCCGAGGCCGCCACCGATATCGAGGAACTCGAGATCGACGCCGAGCTTCCTCATTTCGGCGTAGATCCTGGTCCCCTCGATGAGGGCGTTCTTGATCTTGTCGATCTTGGTGATCTGGCTCCCGACGTGGAAGTGCAGCAGCTTCACCGTGTTCAGCATGTCGTTTTCACGGAGCATGTCGATCGCGGCGATGATCTCGGAGATGCGCAGGCCGAACTTCGCGTCCTCGCCGCCGGAGGTGGACCACTTGCCGATCCCCTTGGAGGAGAGCTTGACGCGGATGCCGAGCTTCGGGGTGATCCCGGTGCGCTTCGCCACCTCGACGATCTTCTCCAGTTCGAAGAGCTTCTCCACCACGATGGTGATGTCGTAGCCTACCCGGGTGGCGAAGAGGACCGTCTCGATGAACTCGGTGTCCTTGTAACCGTTGCAGATGATTGGGAGGTTGCTGCCGGTCACCATGGAGATGGCGGCGACGAGCTCCGGTTTGGAACCGACCTCAAGGCCAATGTTGTACTTCTTGCCGAAGTTCGCGATCGCCTCGACCACCTGGCGCTGCTGGTTCACCTTGATCGGATAGAAGGTCTGGTACCTGGCCGGGTAGTTGTTGTCGTGAATGGCGTTTTTGAACACGCGGCTGATCGAGGCGATACGCCCTTCCAGGATGTTCATGAAGCGCAGAAGGATCGGCGGCTTGATCTTCCTCTTGATCAGGTCGTCGACCAGTACCTTGAGATCGATCGAGTATTTCGAATTGGGGGTCGGGTGCACGCAGACGTTACCCTTCTTGTTGACCGAGAAGAGCTCGGCGCCCCAGTTATCGATGTTGTAGGTCTTGGAGGAATCGTTGATGGTCCATTTAGCCATTTTCAGTTCACCATGTGCAGCAAAGTGGAGTGTTGACAGTCATCACGACAAGCGGTTCTTGAAGTCTTCATAGCCGAAGCTGCGCACGACGCGCAGTTCACCGGTTTCCGGCTCATAGGTGCAGATATGCGGCAACTGGATGCCGTTAAAAGTGGTGGTCTTCACCATCGTGTAGTGCGACATGTCCAGGAAGGCGAGTTTCTCACCCGGGACGAGCTTATGGTCAAAGGACCAGTCGCCGATGACGTCGCCGGCAAGGCACGAAGGACCGCCCAGACGGTAGTCATGCTCCTTCTCACCGGGTAGGTACCCCTCCTGGATCTCGGGACGGTAGGGCATCTCCAGGATGTCGGGCATATGACAGGTGGCCGAGACGTCCAGGACCGCTATGTCCACCTCGTTGTGCACCACGTCGAGCACCTCCGAGACCAGGATGCCGGTGCCGATGGCGATCGCTTCCCCCGGTTCGAGGTAGACCTCGAGGTCGTATTTCTCACGGTAGTAACGCACCAATTCGACGAGGGCATCGATGTCGTACCCCTCGCGCGTGATGTGGTGCCCTCCCCCCAGGTTCAGCCACTTCATCTGCGGCAGGAACGCGCCGAACTTCTCCTCGAAGACCTTGGAGGTCCGCTCCAACGGCTCGAAGAGCTGCTCGCACAGGGTATGAAAGTGCAGGCCTTCGACTCCGGTCAGGGATTTCCCCTCGAACTCCGAGTGCAGGATCCCCAGACGCGATTTCGGTGCCGCCGGGTCGTAGATCGGGGTGTGCCCCTCGGAATGCCCCGGGTTGACCCTGAGCCCGACCGAGACACGACCGGCGTACTCTTCCCACATGGGACGGAAACGCTCCAGCTGGTTGAAGGAGTTGAAAACCAGGTGGTTCGAGGTGGTGAGGAGCTCCGCGACGTCGCTCTCCTTGAAGGCGGCGGAGAAGCTGTGCACCTCACGGCCGAACTCCTCGCGACCAAGGCGCGCCTCCCAGGGGGAGCTTGCGCAGATCCCGTGCAGCGTCTGCGCGATGACCGGGAAGACGCTCCACATGGAGAACGCTTTCAGCGCCAGAAGGATCTTGGCGCCGCTGCGCTTTTGCACCTCGTCGAGTATGGTCAGGTTGTGGCGCAGCCGCCCCAGGTCGACCACGAAGGCCGGCGACGGGGCGAGCCGCGTCATCTCTTCTACGTGCAGCTTGGTCACTTACAGTTCCGCCCAATCGCCGCCGTCGACTACGACGGTGGGAAGGCCCATGGGGCCCAGAGTCTCGATGAACGCTTCCGGATCGAACTGTTCCATATTGAACACGCCCTCGCCGCGCCACTTGCCGGTCAGCATCATGATGGCGCCAACAACGGCGGGGACGCCGGTGGTGTAGCTGATGGCCTGGCTCTTCACCTCGCGGTAGCACGCCTCGTGGTCGCAGATGTTGTAGATGTAGACCTGCTTCCTCTTGCCGTCCTTGATGCCGCGGGCGATGACGCCGATGCAGGTGCGCCCCTTGGTGAGCGGCCCGAGGCTCCCCGGGTCCGGCAGAACCGCTTTGAGGAACTGCAGCGGCACTATCTTCTGGCCGTTGAACTCCACCTCGTCGATGCGGGTCATGCCGACGTTTTGCAGCACCTCGAGGTGCTTCAGGTAGTTGTCCGAGAAGGTCATCCAGAACTGCGCCTTCTTGATGGTCGGGATGTGCTTCACCAGCGATTCCATCTCCTCATGATACATGCGGTAGATGTTCATCGGGCCGATGCCGTCCGGAAAGTCGAAGACGCGCTTGGTGTTAAGCGGCGCGGTCTCGACCCAGTCGCCGTTCTCCCAGTGACGGCAGGCCGCGGTGACCTCGCGGATGTTGATCTCCGGATTGAAGTTGGTGGCGAAGGGCTGGCCGTGGTTCCCGGCGTTGGCGTCGATGATGTCGATCTCGTGCACCTCGTCCAGGTACTTCTTGGCGGCGAGGGCGGTGTAGACGTTGGTGACGCCCGGGTCGAAGCCGGAGCCGAGAAGCGCCATGAGCCCCTTCTCCTTGAAGCGGTCCTGGTAGGCCCACTGCCAGCTGTACTCGAACTTAGCGGTGTCGAGCGGCTCGTAGTTGGCGGTATCCAGGTAGTCCACGCCGGTGGCGAGGCAGGCGTCCATGATGGTCAGGTCCTGGTACGGCAGCGCCACGTTGATGACGAGCTTGGGCTGTTCGCGCTTGATCAGCTCGATCAGTTCAGGCACGTTGTCGGCATCAACCTGGGCGGTGGCGACCGGAAACTCTATCTGGTCCGCAATGGCGCGGCACTTGGATTCGGTACGGGAAGCGAGGGTAATGGCGGTGATCACGCCGGTTGCCTGAGCGCACTTGTGGGTAACTACGCCACCTACGCCGCCTGCGCCGATAATCAATACTTTGCTCATTTGACTTACTCTCCTCTGTTCAATAGTAAAACGTTGGGGGTGTCACAACCCAGAGCAGCTTTGCCGCGCTCTTTCCCACATTCTTCACAGCATGTTTGCGGTCCGAGGAGAAGTAGAAGCATTCTCCCTTGTCCACCGTGTACAGCTTGTCGTCCAGCCTCAACTGCACCTTGCCGGAGATGACGAAACCGAATTCCTCTCCCTCGTGGATGGGCTGTTCGTCCATCTCTCCGCCGGGATCAAGCGTCACCAGCACGGGGTCCATCTCGCGGTTCTGCGCCCCTGGCACCAGGAGCTCGACTTTAACGCTGTCGCCATCGTCCGTTGCCTGTACACGAGCATCCTTACCGAACACTATGTCCTGATCCGGCTCCTCGCTGAAGAACTCCTGCATGCTTATGCCGAACACATCCACGATGTCTTTGAGAGTCGCGATGGACGGCGACGTGGCGTCGTTCTCCAACTGAGATATGAAGCCCTTGGTCAGATCTGCTCGGCTGGCCAGCTCTTCCTGAGTCAGCGAATTGGCCATCCTGAGCCTCTTCAACCTCTCACCGATTTTCAAGCAGCCTCCCCGGTTTAGTAACAGTAAACCTTTTGTATTTTGGCAATGTATTGCCTTACCCATATTTTGTCAACAAAAAGTTTAGTAATGGTATACTTCCTGTTTAACATTTAAGGTTCATTAATTTTCAGGATTCACGAATTTGCTGATTTAACTGAGGTTTACAGGATTGAAAGGCCGCTCATTGTGTATACAGAGAAGGACTTTCCGCCGCGGCAGCGTTACGGGCGCAATCCTGTGGCCAACCCAGCCGAAGCCGCCTTTAACGTATACCGGTTCCCGCTAACTAGCTGTTGAGCCGTCACTTTTTTTGTGCTACTAATCGTAATTCGGCACCCTTCCCTCCTGTGCCGGTCACACTCCAGACAGAGGAAACAGCATGAACCTTTTAGATGGCAAGAAATGCGCTGACAGCCTGATCGCAGGAATAGCAAAGCAGGTCGCGCGTCACGTCGACGCCGGGCTCAGAAAACCGCACATGACCGTGATCCTGGTAGGCCACCACGCCCCGAGCGAATCCTACGTCAAATCGAAGATCACGACCTGCGCGCTCTCCGGCTTCGACAGCAACTTGATCCGTCTCCCCGAGACGGTAACCGAGAAGGAGCTCCTCGCCCTCATCGCCGAGATCAACGAGGACAACTCCACCGACGGCGTCATCGTGCAGCTCCCGCTACCCAAACAGATAAACGCGCAGCGCGTGATCAACGCCATCTCCCCTGAAAAGGACATCGACGGCTTTCACCCCACGAACTTCGGCAGGATGGCCCTGGGGCAGAAGGCGTTTCGTCCCGCGACCGCCTACGGCATCTGCAAGCTTTTGCAGTTCTACCAGGTGCCGGTGGCAGGCAGACACTGCGTGGTGATCGGGCGCTCCAACATCGTCGGCAAACCGATCTCCATCATGCTCTCCAACGACTTCGAAATCGGCAATGCGACGGTCACCCTCACCCACATCGAGACGCCACGCGAACTGCTCATCGAGGAGACGCGCCGCGCCGATATCGTCATCGTGGCGGTCGGTATCCCCGGGTTCATCACCCCGGACATGGTGCGGGACGGGGTCACCCTGATCGACGTCGGCATCAACCGTCTCGAGAACGGCAAGCTCGTCGGCGACGTCGCCTTCGACGCGGTCGCCCCGAAGTGCGAGTGGATCACCCCGGTCCCCGGCGGCGTGGGACGCATGACCGTCGCCGCACTCATGATCAACACACTCGCCGCCTACCAGAACAACTTCGAGCTGGCTTAAAAACCGTTCTACGTTCTACGTTCTAAGTTCTACGTTGGAAACAAATAGGGTCCCGGCATTTCCGCCAGGACCCTTTTTCTGTAACAGCACGAAACCTTCTTCTTTTATCCTGCCGTTATCCCTTTTATCCCCTTCATCCCTGTTAATCGCCTTAGAAAATGAACTGCGAGATGGTGTAGGCGACCACGGTGGAGACACCTACGCCGATCAAGCCCGGGATCATGAAGCTGTGGTTCAGAAGGTACTTCCCGATCCTGGTGGTGCCGGTACGGTCCATGTTGATGGCGGCGAGGTCGCTCGGGTAGAAGGCGAAGAAGAAGTAGGCGTAACTTGCCGGCATAAGCCCGAGGAGCAGCGGAATCGGTAGGCCAAGGGCGAGCCCCAAGGGAAGCGTGATGGCAAGGGTGGCGGCCTGGCTCTTCACGAACGCGGAAATGCAGAAGGTCGCGATGGCGAAGGTCCAGGGGGCCAATTTAACCATGATGCCGATGTTGTCGATCAGGTACTTCTTGTTTGCGGTGATGAAGGTATCGCTCATCCAGGCGATGCCGAAGATGGAAACTACTGCAATCATACCCGCGATGAAGACGCTGGAGTGGGCGATATCTTTCGCTTTTACCTTGGCGGCAAAGAGGATGAAGGCGCCGTAGGCAAGCATGATGAACTGGACGACGGTGGTCATCGGGATCGGCTTCTTGTCGGCAGCCAACGGCAGCAGCCACGGACAGCTCGCCATCAGGATGATGGTGCCGACGCCGGCGAAAAAGAGAGCAACGGAAACCTTGGCGACGGTGGAGATCTTCTTGTCCAGCGTGGTGACATCCGCGTCAAGCCCCTTGCGGAACTCGGGGTCCTGAAGGCGCGCCTGGAATTCCTGGTCCTTGTCGAGCTCCAACCCGCGGTTGAAGCTCCAGGCTGCGGCGGCCAGTACGCCTATGATACCGGCAGGCATGGTGACCGAGATGATGTCTATGAGCGTGACCGGATGCCCTGCCTTGGCGGCGAAGCCGAGGAAGAAGGTGACCGCGGCGGCCACGGGGCTCGCGGTGATCCCCATCTGGGAGGCCACGCTGGAAATCGCCATCGGGCGTTCCGGGCGGATCTTCGTCTTGATCGCGACGTCGGAGATGACCGGAAGCAGGGCATAGACGGCGTGGCCGGTGCCGCAGCAGACGGTCAGGAAGAAGGTACAGAGCGGGGCGAGGATGGTGACGTACTTCGGATGGGCACGCAGCAGCTTCTCGGTGAGCTGTACCAGGTAGTCGAGCCCCCCCGCCACCTGGAGCGTAGCCGACGCGGTCACGACGGCCAGGATGATGAGCATAACGGCGATCGGTGGCTCGGATGGGGCACTACGGAAACCGAGCACCAGTACCGACACGCCCAGACCGCCGATCAGCCCGAGCGCCACGCCGCCTTTGCGGATGCCTATGAGCACCGCACCGAGGACGAGCACGAATTGGATCCAAAACATCGCTGCCATGACAACCTCCTTTGTTGCACCTGGTTAGCTGTTGCGCGAAGCCGTCGCCGGCGCCGCGTTCATTATCTAACCCTGGTAGAGCAGGCTTGATGCCAAAATCCAACTTTTACCTATACCGCTGTAATCACAGAGTAAAAACGCCACCCAGAGAGACGGGACAACAAAAAATGCCATAACCTGGGGCTATGGCATTTTCAACTACAGCAAAAAGATGTGTGGAAATTCAACTACATACTAAACGATAACGTTTTTCATCATTATAACCGCAGGTTATGCCGGTTCATTAGAGCCCCCAGCCGCACAACAGTCGATTCACGTCGGTTTCAGGAATGCATCATCTTGAGCCGCTTACTGAGGGCCGGCTGCGAGATGCCGAGAAGGCGCGCGGCGAGCGTCTGGTTGCCGTTGGCGCGGGCGAGCGCCTCCTGTACGAGGAAGGCCGCGGCATCGCTGAAGGTGGGGAGCTCATCGAAGCCGCTGAAGGGATTTTGTTTGGGAGGTGCCGCTGTCGAGGGACCTGCCTCGGACTGTGCGGACTCGACCGCCTTCACGAAGCTGTCCATGGAGAGCATCCGGTCGCGGTGCACGCTCACCGCATCGTAGACCATCGCCCTCAACTCCCTCACGTTCCCGGGAAAGCCGTAGGTGGAGAGAAACTGGGCAAGCCCCTTGGGAGGGGTCGGCTTCTTCTTACCGAGCGCCTCGGCGGCCTCGGCGAGGAAGTGATCGAGCAGCAGCGGGATGTCGCCGCGCCGCTCACGGAGCGCCGGTATCTGCACCCGGTGGGTGCGCAGCCTGTAGTAGAGGTCGCGGCGGAATTTCCCCTCCCCCTCCTTCGCCTGCAGGTTCTGGTGCGTCGCAACGACGACGCGCGCCCTCAGGCGCTTCGGTAGGTCGCACCCGAGCGGAAAGTACTCACGCTCTTGTAAAAGTCTTAGGAGCTTCACCTGGGAAACAATGCTCAGGTCTCCGATCTCGTCTAGAAAGAGCGTACCGTCGGCCGCCTCCTCCACCATGCCGCGCCTTGCCTGGTCCGCGCCGGTGAAGGCACCGCGCACATGGCCGAAAAGGGTGTCGGCGAAAACGGTATCGTCGAGCCCCGCCACGTTCACGGTAACGAGCTTGCCGCGGCAGCCGCTCAGCCGGTGCACCGCTTGGGCGATCAGTTCCTTCCCTACCCCGCTCTCGCCCGTGATGAGCAGCGGCTGCGGACTCTTCGCCACCGCCTCGATGTAGGAAAAAACGTCCAGCATGGAGCGGTCGCCGGTCACGATGGCGGAAAAAGCCTCCGGGTGTGAGAGCTCGCGCGTGATGAGGCGGTTCGATACCTCCTGGAACTCTGCCTTCATCTCCACCATCCGGATCGCGCGCAAAACGCTCCCTACGATGCGCTCCTCCTCGTCGGTCTTCACGCAGTAATCGAAAGCCCCAAGCCTCATGCAGCGCACCGCCGTCTCCAGCTGGTTCAGACCACTCAGGATGATCACCGCGGTGTCGGGATAGTGCTCCGCGATCTGGGCCAGCACCTCCTCGCCGGAGAGGTGCGGCATGGTGAGGTCGAGCATCACCAGCCCGATGCGCTTCTCTCCAAGTATGGAAAGCACCTGGCGGCTGTCGCTGCAGGTGGTGATGTTGCTGATCCCCCCCGCGGTCTCCAGGGTGAGCGTCAAGGAGCCGAGCCAGTCGGGCTCGTCGTCGACTAAAAGGACTCCGAAATCGGGGTAGAGAGTCTCGCTCAAGCGTTTTCCTCCTTGTGATAGGCGGGAAGGGTCAGGGTGACCGTGGTTCCGCTGCCGTCCGACTGGAACTCGAGGGTTCCGCCGTGCTCCTTGACGATGCCGGCGGAAACGGAGAGCCCGAGCCCGGTCCCCCCCTTATCCTGTTTCGTGGTAAAAAACGGGTCGGTCAGGCGCGACAGATGCTCGGGCGCGATGCCGGTTCCCTCATCGCGCAGCTTGAGGACCACCGAGTTGCGGAATGCGTCGTGCCAGGTGACGAGTTCGATGCCGCGCTCGGAATCGGGCAGCGCCTGACAGGCGTTCAGGATCAGGTTGACGAGCACCTGCTCGATGCGCTGCCGGTTGCCGCGCACCTTGGGGAGCCCTTTCCTGTAGCCGACGCTGAAATTGCGGGTGGCCTTGCGTATGGTCGGTTCCACGAGGCGGACCGCCGCCTGCGCCGCCTGGTTAAGGTCGATGACGTCGTTGCCCCCCGCCGTATCCCGCCGCGCGAAATCCTTGAGGTCGTCCACGATCCTCTTGATGCGCTTGCCGGCGTCCTGGATCTTCGCCAGGGACTTTGGCACCTCCTGGCGCATGCGGGAGTACGGCAGGCCGCCGCAGGTGAAATCGCCGTTTTCCTCGTAGTAGCGCTCGAGGATCTTGGTGGCGTCGGTGTGGAAGCGTTTCAAAATCGGGGCTTCCAACAGGATGATGCCGGTCGGGTTGTTGATTTCGTGCGCCACGCCGGAAACAAGGATGCCGAGCGCCGCCATCTTGTCCGCCTGCACGAGCTGCTGCTGGTTCAGGCGCAGCTCCTCCTCCACCTGGCGCCTCTCGGCGACCTCGCGGGTGAGGTCGGCGGTGCGCAGCGCCACCTGCCGGTGCAGCGTCCGGGACCAGAGGGCGAAGCCCCCCAGAAGCAGCACGAGCGGGATGACGACGACGGCGGCGTACTTCGTTATGGTCCACCAGTCAATGGGGACCGTATCGACCACCCCAAGCCACTTATTATGAATGGCGTCGTACTGACCGGTCTTCTTTAGGATGGCGAGCCCCTCGTTGAAGCGCGACAGCAGCTCGGCATTCCCCTTGTCCACGGCGTAGCAGTAGCGCTGCGTGGCGACGTTACGCACCACCGGGATCAGGTTGGTGAGCTTCAACTCCCGGATCATGTACATCCCCGGGACGATGGCAACCACGGCGTAGTCGATCTTCCCGGACGCGACGAGGCGCATGGCGTCCGCCGGGGTCTCGGTCAGGGTGAGCCGGGCCCCGACCCCCTTGCGGGTCAGGTAGTCGTGCATGATCCCGCCGCGGTGCACCGCCACGGTCTTCCCCTTCAGTTCCTCCAGGGTGTTCACCGAGGCGTTGTCCCTGCGACCGAAGATGGCGTGGTTCACCACGGCATGGGGGACGGAGAAGTCAACTTCCCGGGAGCGCTCCTCGGAATAGGACATCCCCTCCAGTACGTCGACACGTCCGGTCTGGAGTGCATCGCGCATCTCCGCCCATCCCCCGAGACGGAACTCAACCTTCATCCCCATCACCTCGGCGATGGCGCGGGTCAGATCTACGTTGTAGCCTGCGGGCTGACCGGAACGGTCGATGAACTCGTAAGGTGGGTAATCGCGGTCCCCGCCGACCACCACGGTGCGGGTGTGAGCGGCGGAGGCCGCCCCGGCCGCGAGGAGTGCGGTGGGGACGGCCAGAAAACAAAGGACGAAAAGGGCGAGGAGGCGGCCACTACCCTGCAAAGGCGGGGAGAGCAGTCGCCCTAGTGTGACGCGCAAGCGGCTGGTCCGAAGCGGACGTCTTTCCATGGTCTCATTCCGGCACGGTGGGTGCCTGTTGGTGCTCTTCCCCGGTATCGATGCCCGCAAAACGAAGCAGTTCAGCCTCGACATCCTCAGGGGTTCCCGGTTCCTCGAAGCTGATCCTTCCCGCCTTGCCGGCGCGCAGCTCGCGCAGGAAGGTCTCGGCTGCACGGTGCACGTCCACCACGCCACCGCTCATGATACAGCCAAGGCAGCGCCCCACCGCCTCGATCACCTCGTGAGGGGACTCCGGGAGCTCGGCAAGCTTGTAGCGCTCCTTCACGAGCTCGGGGTAACGACGCATCATGTACGCGGCGGCGAAGACGCCGACGTTGGTGTAGTCGAGGGCGTTGGCGCCGATGGCTCCGCTGGCGGCCAACCGGTAGGCGCCCCCCTGGTCGTTCATCGCAGGCCAGAGCAGCCCCGGGGTATCGAAGATGAGGATGCCGTTATTGAGAGGGATCTGCTGCGGGCGCATGGTCACCGCCGGACGGTCACCCACCTTGGCGATGCTCCTCCCCGCCAGGGTGTTGATGAGGGTCGACTTGCCGACGTTCGGGATGCCGACCACCATGGTGCGGATCGGGTAGCCCGGGTTGCCGCGGTGCGGCACGAGCTGCTTGCACAGCTTGACGAGGCTTTTCGTCTCCGGGATGTTCTTCGCGACAAGCGGCAGTGCGCGCACGCCCGCGCTCTTCTGGAAATGCTGCACCCACGCCTTGGTGACGGCGGGGTCGGCGAGGTCGTTCTTGTTCAGCACCTTGATACAGGGCTTGTTCCGGCGCACCTGCTCCAGCAGGTGGTTCGAGCTGGAATAAGGGAGGCGGGCATCGAGCACCTCTATGATCAGGTCTATCTTGCGGACCAGTTCCGAGATCTGTTCGAGCGCCTTGCTCATGTGGCCGGGGTACCATCTAATCGTCATCTGCACTTCCCTTGCAAATCAAAAATTGCGACACAAGGCGACAACATAGCACAAGTCCCGCTCAAAATGCCATAACCGCTTAGATAAGGTTCGCCTTCTCATGTGTGCCGCCACGCTTCCGCATTAATATTAACCCGATTGACTGCAGTTGCCAGCGAGGCTAGCATTGCCCTGGTTAAAAACGGCCAATCTAGCAGAAAGGAGCAGTTTTACCGGCGGTGCAATGACGCCGCAGCGGGAGATAAAGTGATGAGAGAACTACTGGCGGAGGCGGTCAGGCTGGTGGTGGGTGTTGAAAGAAAGAGCGAGACGCTTTATCGAAGAGGCGCCATGGCGATGGAGGATCGCCACAGGAGCTTTTTCCAGCGGCTCGCGGAGGAACAGTCGCGGCGCATAGAGGCCCTCTTGAGGCAGCTTCCCGAGGCGGAGGCGACGGTACATGAGCCGGGGGTGTCCCTGTCATGCCTTGCCGCCATATCGGAAAGGGGGACGACGCCGGGCAACCACCTGCACCAGGCCATGCTCGACAAGCGCTTCAGCATTGACCTTTACGCCACCTTCTGCCGATGCTTCAAGGAACCCAGCCTGTGCAGGCTTTTCGAAACGGCGCTGGTGGGCGCCCGCAGGGAATTCAGGGTGATCACCGCCGAGTACCTGAAAGGGGGATGTCGTAGCGACGCGGCAGCGACATCCCGTCCTCAACGACGCAGCCACCAGCGCGGTGAGCTCCCCAACCGCGCCCCCAACCGTCACTCACAGCTATTCTTCGCCATGCAGGACAGCGGCAGGCCCTCCCGCATAGGTTGACGGTCAGGCTGCCTCGGGAGCGAGCCGGGGCAGCCTCCTCCCGTTGATCCTCAGGACGAGCCCCGCCGCCATCAGGCAGATCACCCCCGACAGCAGGAAGGCAACCATGTAGTCGCCCAGATAGGTGCGCACCGTGCCGGCGAAGGTAGCGGCGAGGGCGGCTCCCACCTGGTGGCTCGCGAAGATCCATCCGAACATCACCCCGACGTTCTCCCTGCCGAAGGATTCGGCGGTGAGGCGCACCGTGGGCGGCACGGTGGCGATCCAGTCAAGCCCGTAAAAGATGGCAAAGGCGGAGAGGCTCCACTGCGGCCCGGATAGCGCGAAGGGAAGCCCCAGAAGCGAGAGTCCGCGCAACCCGTAGTACCAGCAGAGGAGGTAGCGGCTGTTGTAGCGGTCGGAGAGCCACCCGGAAAGGGTGGTGCCGAACAGGTCCAGTATCCCCATGAAGGCCAAGAGTCCAGCGGCGGCGACCTCAGGGATGCCGTGGTCGACGCAGGCGGGAACGAGGTGCGTGCCGATGAGGCCGTTGGTGCTCGCGCCGCACACGAAGAAACTCCCGGCGAGGAGCCAGAAGTCGGTGCTGCGGATGCCGCGCTGCAAGCCTCCCATGGCTATCCGGAACGGGTTTTCCCCCGGGTCGTGTTGCGCGGGAGCCGCCTCCTCCTCCGCGCCGTAGCGTGAGACCCCTACCTCGTGCGGGTGGTTGCGCATGATGAAAAGCACCAGGGGGAAGACCACGAGGGCCGCGGCGGCGGTGGCAAAGGCCGCGGAACGCCAGCCGTGGTGGTGCGACAGCCGAGCTAAAAGCGGCAGAAAGAGGAGCTGTCCGGTCGCGGAACTCGCTGTCAGCACCCCGAGCACCGTCCCCTGGGACTTGTGAAACCAACGGTTCACCACGGTGGCGCTCAGGCTGTAGGCGGTCATCCCGGCCCCGCACCCGACCAGCACGCCCCAGATCAGCACCATGTGCCACGGGCGCGTCATCAGCGTCGTGGCGCTCACCCCGACGGCGAGGAGAAAGAGGGCAACGGCCATGGTCCGGCGCACCCCGATCCTGTCAAAGAAGGCGGCGGCGAAGGGTCCCATCAGCCCGTACAGAAGCAGGTTCACGGAGACGGCCAGCGAGATGGTCGCCCTTGACCAGCCGAACTCGTGCTCGAGAGGGACGATGAGGATCCCCGGCGTGGACCTGATCCCCGCCGTGACGAGCAGGGTCAGGAAGGTCACCCCCATGATGAGCCAGGCGTAGTGAAATTTTCGCGTTTCGGCCATATCTCCCCCCTACCCGGCCTCGCCGGGCTCATCGCCTGCCGCATCGTCCCCGGCACTTCCCTCCAGAGCAAGCGCCAGTGCGCCCAGTTGCCGCACCCCCTCGACGCCGAGCTTTTCCTCGATCAGTTGCTGCGCCTGCAGCCAGTACGGCTGAGCCTTGGCCACCGCGGCACGCCCGGTTTCACTGAGGCTCACCCCGCGCTCCCTCGGGTCCGGCGAAGGAGCCCCCTCGACGAAGCCCGCCTGTTCCAGCGCCTTGAGGTTGCGGACCAGCGTGGTCCTGTCGAGCGTGAGCATCCTGGCCAGGGCGCTCACGCTCACCGCACCCGAGCGCGACAGGTTGGCCAGTACCGAATACTGGGTCACCTTGAGCCCGGCAGGCTGCAGGGCATCGTCGTAGATCCTCGTGATGGCGCGCGAGGCGCGGCGCAGGTTGACGCAGCTGCAGACGCTCGCCCTGTCACTCGCACGTCTATTCTCTTTCATGGCTCTCTCCTTGCCGCACTTACCGCATGCGTGCATATACACGCATATATCATCGGTGCGAAAGCGAAGTCAAGCTCTCTTCTTCCGGCGAAAGCCGCTATCGCCTCGCGGGGCCGTGAGAGCTCTTCTTCTTTGCGGCGCCCCCCCGCCACCGGGTGAAAACATGGTACAGTTAAACCCTTTGCGGCCTTGTCAAGGGGTGCGCCGCAACCGGTAGCGATATCCATAGACTCATTGCCCTATTCAGCACGGAGAAGAGATCATGTCGACCCTGGCCGATCATTACCAGCCGCTTCCCGGAACCGAGGAACTCCCTACCCCACCGCTCGAGGCCATCGAACTGCTGCGCCTGCGCCGGGCCACATCGTACCGCCCGCGCACCCGTCACCTGCTTCCCGGCGGCTGGGCGAGGTACACGAACCGTCTCTTCCTGGAGACGAGTCCCTACCTCTTGCAGCACGCCCACAACCCGGTCAACTGGTTTCCCTGGGGAGACGAGCCCTTCGAACTGGCGCGGCGGCTGAACCGGCCGGTGCTGGTCAGTATCGGCTATGCGACCTGTCACTGGTGCCACGTCATGGAAGAGCTCTCTTTCGAGGACGAGGCCATTGCGGCATACCTGAACCGCAACTTCATCGCCATCAAGGTGGACCGCGAGGAGCGCCCCGACGTGGACACGGTTTACATGACCGCTGTGCACGCCATGGGTCTGCAAGGGGGATGGCCGCTCAACGTCTTCACGGCCCCCGACCGCCGCCCCTTCTACGGCGGCACCTACTTCCCCCCCGACGACTACCCCGGCGGGCTCGGCTTTATGACCCTCTTGCGCCGGATCAGGGAGAGTTTCGACGCCGCGCCGGACCGGGTCGCCCGCGCCGGCATCCAGCTCACCGAGGCGATCAGGAACATGCTCGCCCCCCCGGAAGGGGAGCCCTCCCGGCAGGAACTATCCCTCGAGCGGGCGGTGACGCTCTACCGGGACCGTTTCGACGAACGAAGCGGCGGGCTGACCGGCGCCCCCAAGTTCCCTAGCTCGCTGCCGCTGCGGCTTTTGCTGCGCCACTATCGAAACAGCGGCGACAAAAGCTTTCTCGCCATGGTCGAGCTGACCTTGAAGCGCATGGCCGCCGGCGGCATCTGCGATCAGGCCGGCGGCGGCTTTCACCGCTACGCCACGGACACGGCGTGGCAGGTGCCGCACTTCGAGAAGATGCTCTACGACAACGCCCTCCTTACCTTAAGCTACCTCGAGGGATACCAGGCGACCGGAGATGCCGCCTTCGCCGCCGTGGCGCGGGACATCCTGCACTACCTGGAACGCGACATGCTCGCCCCCGGCGGCGCCTTTTACAGCGCGACCGACGCGGACAGTCTGAACGCCGACGGGCACCGGGAGGAAGGGGCGTATTTCACCTGGACCCCGGACGAGCTGGAGGAAAGCCTGGGCGAAGAGCGCGCCCTCCTCGCTGCATACTGCTTCGGGGTGACCGCGGGGGGGAACTTCGAAGGGCGCAGCATCCTGCATCGGGACAAGGAGCTCCCGGAACTCGCCAGGGAGTTGAAGATTCCCGAGAAGGAGCTCGCGTTGACGCTTGCCGATTGCCGGGAGGCGCTTTACCGCGCACGCAACAAGCGGCCGCTCCCCCTGCGGGACGAGAAGATCCTCGCCTCCTGGAACGGGCTCGCAATCTCCGCCTTCGCGCGCGGCGGCCTGCTCCTGGATACCCCGGAACTGGTCCGGAGCGCCGAAAAGGGGGCAGGGTTCGTACTCGAGCGGATGACCGGCAACGGCCGGCTGAGCCACAGCTATCAGGAAGGAGAGGCGAAAGGTGAAGGGTTCCTCGACGACTACGCCTTTTTCATCGCGGCGCTCATCGACCTCTTCGAAGCGGGGGGGAGCCCGCGCTGGATCGAGCAGGCGCTCGAGCTCACGGCAACGGTGCGGGAGGATTTCGAGGACAGGGAGCGCGGGGGCTTCTACATGACCGGCCCGCGCCACGAGGCCCTCATCTCAAGGGAGAAACCGGCGTACGACGGGGTCGTCCCCTCGGGAAACTCGGTCATGGTGATGAACCTCCTGCGGTTGCACACCATGACCGGCAACGACGCCTTGCTCCAAGGGGCGCGCCGCGCGTTGGAGGCCTTCGCGACGCAGCTCGAGAATGCGCCGACCGCCCTTTCCGAGATGCTGCTCGCCGTGGACTATCTGCGGCAAGCGCCCAAGGAAATCGTGATCGTGGCACCGCGGGAAAGGCCCGAGGCCGCAGCCCCATTGCTGGCTGCGCTCAGGCGCGCCTTTGTCCCGAACCGGGTGGCTATCGTCGTATGCGAGGGGGAAGAGTTCGAGCGGGCGGCGCAGCTCGTGCCGCTTCTGGAGGGAAAGAAGGCGCAAGGGGATCAGGCGGTGGCGTATCTATGCGAGAACCGTAGCTGCCGCCGTCCCACGAACGACCCAGAAGAGTTCTACCGGCAACTCGCCAAAGGCTAGGTCACCCCTTCTTCCAGTAGGGCGCCTTGACCGGCATGATCCAGCGCACCCCGCCCCTTGGGTCCTCGGTGTCCCCGAGGTACCTCGGGATAAGGTGGATGTGCAGATGCATCACGGTCTGCCCGGCCGCGACGCCGTCGTTGATGCCGACGTTGAAGGCATCCGGGCTCCGATTGGCGATCAGGTGCTCGCGAACCCGCCCAAGCAGCTCCCAAAGGGCCGCCTGCTCTTCCCCCGTCACCTCGAAAAACGAGCCGACATGCCGTCTGGGTACGACGAGGGCGTGCCCCGGAGTCACCGGGAAACGGTCGTAGAAGGCGACGGCATGGTCGTTCTCGAGAAGGATCTCGTCGGGGTCGAGGCTGCAGAAGGGACAGGCGTTTTTTTCGGGCATAGTCGTGATTGAAAAAAGGGAGCGATCTTTAGATGAACTCGATGTTGCTGGCAGCCTGGGTGATCACGAACACCTTCTCGTTGTTGCTGTCCGGATCGCAGGGAAAGACGATGAAGGTCGCCCGCGCCGGCGAAAAACCCTGGGTGTAGCCGATGAGCGTCTCGCCGTCCTTGAAGGAGACCCGAATCTTCTTCCCCATGCCGACCCGTTCCACGTCCAGCCGCTCCTGGTACTCCGACTTCCCTTCGAAGCTCTTGACGAAGAAGATCGCCTTCAGCGCCCCCACGTTGATTTCGTGCCGTTTCCCGCTTCCCGATTCGGTCAGGTGAAAAAGCTCCTTGTTGGCGGCCAGGTCCTCGGTAGTCCCCTTGGCCAGCCTGCCGTCGGCATAACGAACCACGATCTTAGCTATCACTTCGGATTCTCCTTCCTCTGCGGCAACTGTCGGAATTCACATTAAAACATGGTCGGTAATCCTACTACCATAAAATTCGAATAATTTGAAGAAGTTTTGAAACAGGCCGCCACGGCTCCCCGACGGTCACCGCACTACAGCCAGTGACGCGGGTAGGAGCGGTGGTAAACGACGTTGTTGGTGAGACAGGCGACCGCGAGCAGGATCAACACCCCGGTGAGCACCGGGAGAATGACGAAACCGAAACCGGCCGCGCCCTGCACGCCGATGAGTGCGGTGGCGCCTCCGGGGGGGTGCGTCGTGTGGGTGAGGTTCATGAGGAAAATGGAGATCCCCACCGCGAGCGCCATGGTAAGCGGTGTCGAGCCCAAGAGGGCGACCACGCCCACCGCAACCAGCGCGGAGAGGAGATGTCCCCCCACCAGGTTGCGCGGCTGCGCGAGCGGCGATTCGGTGGCCCCGAAGAGGAGTACGGCCGAGGCACCGAGCGAACCGATGAGGAGCGGGTGGCCGAGGAGTCTCGTCACCTCGGCGATGGCCAAGAGCCCTGCGGAGGAGCTGACGAAACTCCAGAAGGCGTAGCGCAGCGTCATCGGCGCCCGGATGCCCCGGATCGGCGCGCGACATCTCCTTGGGACCCTTGCCAGTCTCTTGCGGATGGCAACGTTTCGGCGCATCACCACCGAGAGGCGTCGTTTCATGAAATGTTTTCCTCCTGAAGGGAATAAAAAAAGGGGCAGGGGTTTCCCCCTGCCCCCGGGCAGTGCGGGTTATTTACCCGCGAAAGGGTCCTTGATCTCGTTCTCGGGCTTGAACATGAGCTTCTTCACGCCACGGTTGTTGACGTACTTGGTAAGTTCCAGGTCGACCTTGGCCGGCACGTCCACACCGGCCTTCGCGAGCATCTCCCTCAACAACTTATCGGCGGCGGCCGCGTGCGTCGAGGCGTCCGCCAGCACACGCTGCGCCTCGGACGGGTTGTGGAAGCCGATCGAGTTCTCTGCGCCGATGAAGATCACGCGGTAGAGCGCCTCCTCGTAGTGGTCCTTCGCCTCGGCGTAAAGGTTCTTGTCCGGGGTCTTGCCGAAGGACTGCGCCTTGTTCGCCATCTCGAAGAGTTTCGCCACGGTCGCGGTGGCGTAGCCTGCCCGGATGTACTGCGACATGACCTTGTCCTGGATGGCGTAGACCTTCTCACGCATCTTTTCTGGCGACTCCTCGTGGCACTGCTTGCAGGCCTTCAGGTCGTTCTTCAGGGGGCTCATGATGCGGTGGTCGGAGACCTTCTGCCCGTTCACCTCGCTCGAGGGCATGTGACAGTCGGCGCAGGTCACACCCGCCTGCCAGTGCACGCTGTTGTTGGAGAAGAGCTCGAACTCGGGGTGGCGGATGAAGGCGAGCTTGAAGCCGGTGACGCTCTGGGTCCACTCGCCGCTGGGCTTATTGCTCCTCAACTTCTTGATGATGTTCTCGATGGTGATGCCGCCCCACTTGCTCCCGTCCCAGGGGAAGAAGACGTCGGTCGACTTCATGTGCTCATCCTTCGGGATGCTGTAGGTGACGTGGCACTGGGCGCAAGCCAGGGTACGCAGATCCTGCTGGGTGAGCTTGGACTGGTCCACACCGAGCTTCTCAAGCCCCTTGCCGAGGGTGAAGCCGCGGGAGATCTTGAGGGTCATGGTGCGGTTGTCGTGACAGTCGATGCAGGAAACGCCGAGGGTCTGGTTCTCCTTGGGGATCTTGCCGCGAATTTCCTGGTAGGGTTTCGCAAAGTAATCCCTGCCGAGCTGCCCTGCGAGCGCCGGGGCGTAGGGGGTCTTGCAGGTGAGGCAGGAGCCGCCCGCCTTGTAGCGGCCCGGGTCGACCTCGAGCTGGTCCTGTACCATGTAATAATGGCCGCGCGGCTCCTTGTACTCGGAACCAAAGGCCCAGCCGTTGTAAAGGAGCGCGAGGAACGGGTACTCGTCAAGCTTGTCCGGGTTCTCCTCCCCCACGTCCCACCCCTTCTTGTACCTGCTCTTCCCTGCCGGGGTCGGCTCGGAGGTCTGTTTCCAGAGCTGGTACTGTTTCGGGTAGAGCTTGCCCCACTCGGCCGGATCGACGGCGCCGTCGGCGATCGCCGGGCGTGCATCGGTGACGTCGACCTTCTTCGCTGAACAGCCGAATCCGGCCAGTGCCAGTCCCGCAACTGCCGTGACGACACATCCTCGCAGCATCTTCATTACGTTCTCCTGTCGTTGTGATTTTCCCCCGGCAGCGCCGCCGCAGGAGGGTAACGGATACGGTGATAAGAGCAGCGAACGTGCCAAACGGCACGTTCGCGTAACATACGGATGTAGCGTTGGATGCGCGGCGAGGGCCCCGGTCGGGGCGTGGCGGGGGGGTAACGCGGCGTTACCTAACGGTAACGCTTCATCTTCTTCCAGAGGGTCTTGCGGGAGATCCCCAAAAGCCGGGCAGCCTCGGTGCGGCTGTCACCCGCCGCCGCAAGCGCCTGCTCAATCAGCTCGGCCTCCCGATCGTCCATGCGCTCGGCGAGCAGCGATCCCTTTTCCGCCCGGGATGGATGCTGAGTTCCCGCCGCCGCACTCCCCCTCAACTCGGGAGGAAGGTCGTCGACGCCGAGGGTATCGCCGCCGCAAAGGGCGGTGGCCCGTTCCATGGCGTTCTTCAGCTCCCTCACATTGCCCGGGTAGCGGTGCGCAAGCAGGACTTCCTTCGCCTCCCGGGAGAGCCTGAGCGCCGGGCGCCCCATCTCCCGGCCGAAACGTTTCAGGAAAAGCCCCGCCAGGGGGAGGATGTCCTCGAGCCGGTCGCGCAGCGGAGGGAGCTCGACCGGGATCACGTTCAGGCGGTAGAAGAGGTCCTCACGGAACTTGCCATCCGCCACGTCCTGGCGCAGGTCGCGGTTCGTGGCGGCCACGATGCGCACGTCCACCTGGATCTCCCGGCTCCCCCCTACCCTCTCCACCGTCCTCTCCTGCAGGACGCGCAAAAGCTTCGCCTGGGCGGCAAGCGGCAGCTCGCCGATCTCGTCCAGGAAAAGGGTGCCGCGGTGCGCCTGCTCGAACTTCCCCTTGCGCTCCCTGAGCGCACCGGTGAAGGCCCCCTTCTCGTAGCCGAAGAGTTCCGACTCGATCAGGCTCTCCGGGAGTGCTGCGCAGTTCACCTTGATCAGGGGCGCCCCGCTGCGCCTGCTTTTCGCATGCAGCTCGCGGGCGACGAGCTCCTTTCCCGTACCGCTCTCGCCGGTGATCAGGATGGTGGAATCAATGTGCGCCGTGGAGCGGATCATCTGGAAGACCGGCTGCATGACCGCGCTGCGGCCGATGAGCCCCCCGAAGGAGACCTCGCTCAAAAGCTGGTCGCGCAGCTCCGAGTTCTCCTCCTTCAGGTGCTCACGCTCGGTGATGTCGCGGCTCACCATGAGGGTCCCGACGAAGCGGTCCTCCCCGTCCCGGATCGGATAGTAGCTGTTCTCGAAGATGCGCCCCTTGATCTCCAGGGGACGCGTGTGGTAGGCGAGGGTACCGGCTCTCAGGCTCGCCAGGATGACGCCGATGCGGGTACGGGCGGGTGGCGGGTGTATGGAAAGAAGGTCGCGCCCGAGGAAGTTCGCGGCGTCGATGCCGCGGATCTGCTCGGCTGCCGCGTTGACGCAGACGATCGTGTTGGTGTGGTCGGCGAAGACGATCCCCTCGCCCATGCTGGTCAGGATCGCCCTGAAAATCCCCTCCGTGCCCCCTGCTGCATCTGCCACGCTGCCTCCTGTTACCTTTTGGTAACAGCGATAATAGCTTCGTGGCGCAGCGGCGCCTTGACCGAGGTCAAATCATGGGGATTTCTGCTCCGCAGGGGGCCGACCGTTTTTGTTAGGGCAAACTAGGGAAGTGAAAAATAGAAGGTGGCACCGAAACCCGGCTTCGCCTTGCAGTCGATCGTGCCGCCGTGGCGCTCTATGATCCGCTTGACGGTCGCGAGCCCGATGCCGGTCCCCTCAAACTGCTGCGCGTTTTCAAGACGCCGGAACGCCTCGAATGCCAGCGCGGCCTCGGCCTCGTCGAAACCGATGCCGTTGTCCCTGACAAAGAAAAAGGAGCCGTCGTCGCGCCGCTCGAGCCCGACCTCGATCCTCGCCTCCGGACACAACCCGGTGTACTTCCAGGCGTTCTCCATCAGGTTCTGCAAGACGACCCGCAAAAGTCCGGCATCGCCGCGCGCCATCAGCCCGTCGGCGATGACGAAAACCGCCTGCCGCCGCGGCTCGCGTGCCCTGAGCTCCGCCGCCATGTCTGCGGCAATGGCGGTGAGATCGACGTCGGCGGGGACGAGTTCGTTCCGCGCGATGCGCGCGAACCTGAGCAGCGACGTGATGAGCCCCTCCATTTTCGCCGTCGAGGCGAGGATCACGTCGGTGTAGGCCCGCCCTTCTTGGGCGTTTTCGGCAAAACTCTCCTTCAACAACTGGCAATACCCGGACACGGCGGTAAGCGGAGAGCGCAGGTCGTGCGAAACGGTGGAACAAAAGGCATCGAGATCGCGGTTCGCGGCGGCCAGTTCGCCGCTTCGGAAGGAGAGGTCGCGGTTCATTTCGATCAGGCGCCGCTGCGCCAGGTCGCGCTCGGCGATGGCCAGACGCAGTCTACTCGCCCCGAAGTGGATGCCGACCATGCCAAGGCCCCACAGCAGCAGGTAACTCGCGGCGTTCAGTTGGTAGGTCTTTTTGGCGATGTCCCACAAGGGGGTCATGGGAACCGCGACGCTCAGCCCGCCGCGTACCCCGCCCAACCGGCACCCCTGTTTCTGATGGCATCTAAGGCAGGCCCTTTCGGTCTTGAGCGGCCTCATCAGCCTCAGGTAGCTCCCCCCCGCCATGTGAACCACACTGCTCTCTTCCTCGGAGCCGCGCTCGAAGGCAAGCAGCGCGCCCCGCTCCCAGTCATCGGCGCGGTTTTCAGGACGAAGCGGGGTGAGACTGGTGATGTGTCCCTTTACGCCGAACGAATCGGAGGCGAGATCGAACACCAGGCGGCTCATGTACGAGGGGTTTACCAGGGTGAGGTGGCGACCGGAGGTGGTGACCACGTCCCTCTCCGGGATCCCGGAAAGGTAGGGGTTCGGCTGGATACGGTCGCAAACCGGCACGTACACCGCACCGGAGGCGGCGTTCCAGTGCCGGTAGACCAGGTCGCGCTGAAAGTTGCTTCTGGCCTGGGTGCGCGCCGTTTCGGCGGCCTGCGACCTTTCATGGTGGTAGTTAAATACCAGGAGGGCCGCGATGACCAGGGTCCAGCCGGCCGCGAGTCCCCATGTGTAGATGGTCAACAGCTGAGGTGTCGTGAAGTGAGCCTGCCTCCGAGCATGGTCCATCCCCCCTCCTATCCGGCCACCCGCATCGGCCGCGGAAAAGTGTCAACGGTACAGCTTGTGGCAGGAAGCAGGGACATGCATTGACCAAAGTCAATAGAAGCACGTTAAAGATGGAGACCCTTGTGGAGTCAGGCCTCATTAGGGGAAAGCGCCGGGAGGGATCTTCCCTCCCGGTAAACTAGCGGCCTGCCACGGTGGAACGCGCCTTCATTACCTCGTCGCGGTCCTCGGCCGTAATGATGATAGTCGAGCAGCTCTTGTTGTGCTCGGTGACGGTGGTGTTGAAGGTGGCCCATTGCGCCTTCAGCTTTTCCACATCCTTGCGGGCCGCCTGCACCAGCTTGTTGTGCTCCATGCTCAGACGGTTGAAGGGGCCGACCTTGGAATCCTTTGCCTCGAGCAGCTTTTTTCTCTGTTCCTGAAGTGATGCGGAGCGCTTCGATACTTCCGCGAGCTGGGCCTTGTTCCGCGCGATGTCTTCCTCAAGCCCCTTGCGCAGCGCCTTGATCTTCGCTTCGGACTCAAGACACATTTTGTATTGCCCCCTCGTCGCGTCCACGGGGACACTGCTTGCGTCTTTGACCTCCTTGGCCGGCTCCTGCGCAAGCGTCGCACCATCCACCGACGCCACTTTCACCGCGGGAGTTTCCGCCGCCGCAGGCTCGGAAGCGAGCGCGGGGCGCACCAGAAGAGATACTGCCACAAGCGCGAACAGCAAGCGATACATCACACACCTCCTCGATATCATTACATTAAAAATTGATCGCGATGGTCTTTCGCTACCTAACGACCTAGTTTTGGGCCGGGGTTGCCTCCGCCTGGGCGAGCAACTCACGCGCCACTGCATCATCAGGGTCCAGCATCACCGCCATTTTAAGCAGCTCAAGCGCCTCTTCCCTGCGCCCCAGCTGCAAACAGGCCTGCCCGAAATCACGGCGCAGGTTCGGCAGGGTCGAGTTCAGCTGCAGAGCGGTCGCGTAGTGCTGTACCGCCTGCTCGTCGCCAAGGCTCGCCAGTAGGTTCGCCAGGGCAAGATGTGCTTCGGCGATGGAGGGGTTGGCCTCGATCGCCTTCTCATAGAGCGCGCGTACCACGGTAACGTCGCTGCCGAGCGCCCGCTCCGTAGAGGCGAGGCCGTAGTAGGCCGGTGCGAGCCTGTCGTTCAGCGCGAGGGCGTCCGAGAACATCTTCCGCGCCGTCTCCAACTCGTCCTTCAACAGGTAGACATAGCCCAGGTTCACCTTCACGAGCGGCGCCTCCGGGTCGAGCCTGAGGGCGGTGTTCAGATGCTCCATGGCCTCGTCGATACGGTCCGCACGGAGCAGTGCCGCACCATAGTTGCAATGGCAGTTCACGTGGGAAGGAACCAGCCTCACCGCCTGTTCGTAAAGTGGCAGGGCCTCGTCGTTGCGCCCGAGGTCCTGCAAGAGGACCGCGTAGGTGTAGAGAGCACCGAAGTGGTGCGGCGCGTGTTTGATGGCCTCTTTAAGTACCGCCTCGGCGTAGTCGTAGATGCGCAGGTCGTGCAGCGTGTCACCGAGCTTGTGCAGCATGTGCGCGTTGTCCGGCGCAAGGCCCACGGCGATCTCGAAGCACACGGCGCTTTCCTTTACGAACCCCTCCCTTTTCAGGAGATCGCCGAAAGAGACCAGCAGCGCGGTGACATCGCCCACCCGCACCGTGACGACGTCTTCGTGCAGCAGGTTGGCGAGTTCCATGGCGATGATGCGGGAGATGCTCTCGCCGGTCTCGGCGATGCGGGCGCTAAGGGCACGCAGCCCCTGCACGGCCTCTTCGACTGCGCCGCTGTCGGCCTTGGCGGCGGCCGTGAAGAAAAGGGCCAGGAAGTCGTTCGCGTCCCTTTCCGTCATGGCCTGGTACGAAGCCAGCGCGGGCTCCACCTCGCCGCGCACGTGCATCGCCAGCGTGGTGATGAAGTTGGCATCGACGACTTTCGTCGCGGTCTTATTATCTTGGTTTCCGAACATCCTGCTAAATATGCCCATGATTTTCCCCATGCTTGAGAAGGACAAGCCGCGCGTGAGTCTAATTGCGCCGCAAAGGTAAAGGATTCTTTACTCTTTGGCAAGAGTTTGATGCATTTCGGCGAGGTAAACGTCTCTTTTTCAGCCTGCTCAACGAGGAACGTGGATAGCCGCCCCCAGCGTTGTTTTAATGATAAAGACGGAAGTCAGCGGACAAAGACGCAGGTTAGTGGACAAAGATGCAGGTTAGTGGACAAAGATGCAGGTTAGTGGACAAAGACGCAGGTTAGTGGACAAAGACGCAGGTTAGTGGACAAAGATGCAGGTTAGTGGACAAAGACGCAGGTTAGTGGACAAAGATGCAGGTTAGTGGACAAAGATGCAGGTTAGTGGACAAAGACGCAGGTTAGTGGACAAAGATGCGGGTTGGTGGACAAAGACGCAGGTTAGTGGACAAAGACCTTTTCTCCCCCTCCCGGTAAGGGAGGGGGAACTTTGGGGATACGCCAGATGTTCTGATCCCGACGCTACTCGACCACGATGCTGATGGTGTTCGTCCAGTCGCCGGCTCCCGCCTTACCTACTAATCTCGCTCTGAGGGAGTACCTGGCTCCCTTCTTGAAGCTGTTGAGGACCCCTTCGAACTCGGTGAAACCGCCTTTGTACTGCCAGTTCTCTTCAATTGAGGGGTCCCCCTCGGTGCACCAGATCTCGCAGAACACCGCTCCTCTGGTAGGTGGCACTTTGAACTTGAGCTGCGTCGACGCCCCCTGCTCCACCAGCCAACCTGAAGGCTGCGCGGGGGGGTGCAAGGTACGGGCGGAGCCGGCACCCCGCGGTATTCTCAGCTCATACCCACTTTTCCTTAACGATTCTTCGTTCCCCTGGCAATGAGATTGGATATGGTGCCCCATGGTGTAGAGGATCCCATCGGTCTCTTTCCGGGTGGCATTACGCAGCTTGATCATACTACGGCTTTTGTCCCGGGCGCCCTCAAAGGCGATCTTGAGTTGATTGTATTTCTCCTCAAGTTTTTCTGGCGACCCGTGCTCGGGGAAAACCCCGAATTCCGGGTTCCCTTTGGTGGCTTGGATGATCACCCCAACTTTCAGCAGATACTTGGGGTCGGACAGGTGTTCGTAATTGAGGACGAGACTTGCTAACATGGCTGCTGTCATATTTGCCCTCCTTCGAGGTTGGTTGGTGGCGGCATCCCCTGGGGACACCATACTACATTAACAGCTTCACATTTCAACCCGACACAGTTGAACTGCCTCCTCCCCCCCGCCGATCGCTGCTTCCCACTTGCAGCCAGTCCCCTTTTACAATAAAATAAAATAGTTTTAATCTTGCACCGTAAGGGGGGGCCATGACCTGGGAGCTGCACGTCGCAGAGGCCGAGAATCTGCTTTCATCTTCGCGTTTACCTTCGTCAACGGAACTGATCAGCCTGATCAAGAGGGTGAACCCTACCCGCCTTCAGCTTCATGACGAGGACCGGAAACGAGGGTACCGCCTTAAGAACGCACTCCAGAATCTGTTGTTGGAAAATTACGGAGAAGCCTTCCACCTGGCCCCTCACCCCTGCGCACCGGACATCGTGCTGATAAAGCACAACACCCTTCCTTCTATCGACGCCTGTCATGCGGTAATGGGTGTCTTTTCTGAGAACGCCCTGCGTACGGTCGCCGTCCCCGAAGCGAAACCGCAGACGAAGCCCCCCCGGAAAGATAAAGTGACGGCAGAGACGCCCGCCTCCCCAATGGATGTAGTCAGGCAGGCGCAACGACTCCTCGATGAATTCGACTACTCGCAGGCGGAAAGGCTCCTTTGCGACATCCGGATAGAGAACAACCGGCACCTCCCCGCCCTCCTCAGGGCGGCGACGATGCTGTTGCAGGATATGGGGGCCTACACAGCCGCCATCCGGACACTGCTGGCGCAGCCCAGGGCTGTGTTGAGGGACACGGCGGTAAGGGAACTCATCGCCCTCGCCTACCACCGTAACGGCATGACCCAGGAGGCCCGTGCCCTCTTCGACGGCCTCCACGCCGTCGACCTCGGCAAGAATGCCCTTTGCGCCTACGCCGACATCTCCTTCAAGGACGGCAACCTCGCTCACGCATGGCATCTTCTGAAAGAGGCGGACGAAAAGGAAGGCTTCGTCGTCGACCACGCCGCCTTGATGAGCAGCGTCGAGACGGCGATGCGCCGGGAAGCGCAGCCCTGGGTGCAAAGGGCCGAGGAGGCGCTGACCCTGAACGACATGGAGCAGGCCGAGGCGCAGAGCCGTGAGGCACTAGGCCGGTGTCCCTCGCTGCAAAGGCCCCGCGAGATCATCGCCATGGCCGCCGCAAAAAGGGAGGCGGAGAAACTGGCCGCGCTCTGGCGGCGGTTGGAGATGAGCGAGCCCGGCCCGAAGAGGCTGGAGCTGTTGGAAACGCTGCAGGAACATGATACGAAGGCCCAAGAAAGGATCGCGGGTTTGATCGCGGCGGAAAAAGCGGCCATAAAGAGGTACCAGGTTGAGAGCAAGCTGGAAACGCTCCGCAAGGAAGCTGAGACGCGGAAATGGCAGGAATGCTACGACATCATCGAGTGGCTCTCCCGTCAGGACGATCACCCCGAAGCGTACCGCGAAGCCTGCGGCGTCTCGCCTTATTTCTCGGTCTTACACCAGAACAGGCGACTTCAGAAGGTTCCCGGAAAGAGCGCGCGGGAGGCCTGGCTCAGGTTCGTGGAGGCAAAGTCGGCGTTTGAGACGGGGGAACAGGCAGGATGTTTCGTGATCATGGAGGAGATCAGGGACTACTTCGGGCACTGTCCTGAATTCGCGGAGCCGTACCGCATGCTGCTTGGGCGCGAACAGGAAGCGGCGAGAAGCGAAATCGCACTGCTACTGGAACAGGCGCAAAGTGAAGATGCGGACGCGGTGCGGATCGGCACTATCTTCAACCGGATCAGAAAGAGGATGTCGGTTCTCCCCGAGGAGGAGCGAAACGGACACCTACAAACAATGCGGGAACGCCAGTCCCTGTTAGAGACGGAACCCGACGGGGATGAGCTGGTAAATGCATATGCGGTGTGCAGACTGTTCGGAAACGTACGGAGGGCCTCTTTACTGCGTGAACACATAGCCGACGAGACTTCGCTGAAAAAGGTGGAGGATGAAGTCGGGGAACTGTTTAAGATCGAGAGGAGCGGCTTGACTCTGAATTTTTCCAACGATATGCCGGTCGACCTGACGTCGGAACCGGCACTCGCCTACAGAGGATCCACGGACCGCCACATCTTTTTGACTGGATTGAAGTATTTCATCCTCGTCGACCTGCACGAGATGAGCGCCACGAGATTCGATTCGATCTACCTGACCGGGGGACATCTAGTCGATGCGCTTCCCGCGAAGGGCATTTTCCTATTCAGAGGCATTACTGAGACAAACTATGTCGTCCGTGCCGAGCTCACCGCTTCAAAATGGGCGATCACGGCGCTGTTCGACGTCTCAGAAGCCTTTTTGCTCGAAGAAGGGGCCACCGTTGTCGACATCTACTTAAGCAGCGATAGAGAGACCGACTACTACCTCAACATAAAGTACGAGGACGGCTCGAGACCAGGGAAAATGGGGCGGATGCGCGTGAGGAGCAGAAACGGCATGGCGGACACCGTGCAGATAAAAGACGAGCCCGTGATCTACAGTAAGCGCCTTTCCAGCGCACCGGACAGGTTCATCATAGGCGCAACAGACGAAACGAGAATCTGCACAAGAAACCTTACCTACGACTTCATCATGGGGATGACACCTGATATATGGGAGGTCGACGAAGAGAACAGGCACATCTACTACTTCTACAGTCACATGCTGAAGAGGGTGGACTTCAAGTTCGACGACTACACCGAATTCCCCGAATCGCCCGGTTGCTTCTTTTTCAAGATGAACCACAGAATCCTCGGGGTATCTCCGACCACGAACACCGTCATGATAGCTATCAAACAGAAAGCGGCGTTGTATGATTTCGGCACCAACGAGTTGTCTGCCCCCTTCCCATTCAGTGCAATCGTATCCACAAGGCCGGCAAGAAAGTGGTACTGCTTCGATTACAGCGAAGAGCGACGGGAATTGACACTCAAAGACGTGACGCGGGAGCTGCGCTCACTGCTAGCATGGAAGCCCCTCCCTCTCGGGGGAGGAAAGAAACGGACCGCGGAGGAAGTCCAGGAGGCGTACGGGATGCTTTACTTCGGGTATACCTGTGAAGATCCCCCCGAAGACGCTGAAGGTGAAACCGGGGCTTGCGATGAAGCGTCGTGACATCAGGCTTTCTTGACGCACTCGGACTTCAACTGCATGGCGCCGATGCCGTCGATCTTGCAGTCTATGTCGTGGTCGCCGTCGACGAGACGGATGTTGCGCACCTTGGTGCCGACCTCCCGACTGGACTGGCTGCACAAACGGTTACCACTATGGAACCTTGTAAAGTATCTTCCCCGCCGTACACTTTCCACGTAAAATAGTATCAGTTGACTCTAATGCCTTAGGTACATCTCAAATGAAGGAGGCGGCCGTGGACATAGAGAAAAGATCTTCTGCCAGACTTGCCTTTCGCGCGAAGGCATACATCCATTGGGATAATCACGATATTGAGGGGGAAGTGGAGAATGTCAGCGTTGATGGTGCCTTTGTGACGGCGGCGTCCAAGATGCACGTAAACGACGTGGTCGCGCTCACCATCAACGACACTCCCACCATCGGCATAAATGCGAAGGTGGTTAGGTTGACGAGCACGGGGATGGGATTGAGGTTTGAAAAGACGCTGCATTTTTAATAAGAGACACCGAGATCTAGAGATCTCGCTACGGCGCGTGGCCTCGGCAAGGAGGGGACAAACAAAGCCCCGGCGGCATGAGGTTCATGTAAGCAGGGGCTTTAGGTGGGACGCCAAGTTTGGTTGTAGTCGTGCCGGCGGTCAGGCCTTCTTCACGTACTCGGACTTCAACTGCATGGCGCCGATGCCGTCGATCTTGCAGTCTATGTCGTGGTCGCCGTCGACGAGACGGATGTTGCGCACCTTGGTGCCGACCTTAACCACGGAGGAGGAGCCCTTGATCTTCAGGTCCTTGATCACGGTGACCGAGTCGCCATCCTGGAGCACATTACCGAAGGCGTCACGGACCACGCTGTCGCTTTCCGCGCTCTCGGACTCGGCCTGGGGCCATTCGTTGCCGCACTCGGGGCAAACGTATAGCGCGCCGTCTTCATAGGTGTATGCGGAACTGCAGGATGGACATTTGGGCAGGGTTGTCATCGGAATCCTTTTGAAGCGTGAGATTTGGTGCGAAACGAAAAAACCCCGGAAGCCGTCGTGGCCACCGGGGTTTGAAATTTTTGGAGCGGGAAACGGGGTTCGAACCCGCGACTTCAACCTTGGCAAGGTTGCACTCTACCACTGAGTTATTCCCGCTCAACGAGAGACCGTTTTATAGCAAAACAGGCCTACCCAGTCAACCCAAAAAATCCGTCACGCGAGAATATTTTTGCAGCGGCGCGAAAAGCTACGAAAGCTCGTGGTTTTCGCGGTGCCGCTCCCATGGCCCTTCCGCACACTCCCTACTTTCCGGTGAGCACCTTGCGGATCGTTTCGTAGATTTCCTTGGGGACGAAGGGCTTCATCAGGTTCCCCTTCGCTCCCGCGTCCAGGGCGGCCTGTATATCGCTGTCGAAGTCGGAGGCGCTGGCGACGAGCACACGGGCGTTGGGGTCTATGGCGACCAGCTCCTTGGTGGCATCGATACCGTTTTTGTCTGGCATGTAGATGTCCATGATCACGATGTGCGGCCGCAGGGCTTTGTACTGCTGCAGCGCCTCGTCACCGGTCGCCGCTTCTCCGACCACGGTGAAGCCGATCTGCTCCAGCACGGCGCGCAGCACCTGACGGAAAAAAAGCTCGTCGTCCACGATAAGTATCCTGACGTCCTTTAAAGCCATGCACACCCCCGCTTGATGATCAACTGCCACATTCATTTAGCATGTTTCTACAGCAATTTCCACTTTGCAATGACAAAATATCCTCATGGCGCGCAGCTAAATAGCCGTTGCACGCTCCAAGTTCATGTGATCATCCGTGTCGATATACTGCGGCAAGGGCATGACTGCTGTAGTAATGACAGATCCTGCGGAAATTAAGAGGAACGAGCAACCGGTCAAGGTCGTCGCTGCAGTAGCTTTTCCTCTGGCCGTCGCATCCAGGATAATGGCGCAGCACGGACGTGCAGGGCGTCTCGTCGCTACTTCTGTTCACCTCGATGAGGAAAAACCCGCCGGGTTTCAGGTTGAGCACCACGTTTTCCAGGTACTGTCCCCTCTTCTCCCGGGTCGCGATGATGTTGAAGACGTAGGTCGAGAGTACCAGATCCACGCCGAGTTCCGTCTGCGGCAGGTCCCTGACGGACAGAAGCCCCGCGAGCCTGGACGACCCGGGATGCAGAGAAAGCGCCTTGATCTGTTCCGGGAGGTCCGCGGCATAAACCTGGAACCCCTGCTCCGCGAGGTAAATGGAGTTACGCAGAAGCCCCGCGCCGTAATCGAGGACCTTCCTGACCCCGGCGAGGGTGAAGAATCGCGCGTAGCGCATCACGCTGGTGGCGGCTCTGGTCATGTCCGGCTCCCTGTGAGGCAGTGTGGTCTGGATGCACGGGCTCGCGCCCGGGACAATTGTATAGCAAAAGAAGGAAAGATTAAGACACGCAAATGCGACTACCGCGTTTACGAAAATTGAAGAAATGGGTTGACACGGAAGCGGGGCGTTATTATTATCAGAGCCTGTAAAGGGGAGTAGCTATCGGCCGGAGAAATGGCCGACCTCTGGTTCGTCAAGACGGTGGCAACACCCGGACCTGAGGATAATCTTTCAAGAAAACAGCAAGACCTTTACCTGTAGCGAGTCAATCGCCATGGGTAAAGGTCTTTTTTTTTACCATGAACCGGCGCAGCGGTGCTGTAGCGGCGCCTCTTGAAACGGGCAAATACCCGTAAGGAGTGAAAAAAATGCACCTCGAACAAAAACAACAATACGCGACGGTAGCAAAAAGAAAAACGATGAGAAAGAAGAAGGAGACCCAGAAAAAGGGTACACCGGTCCTGAAAAACGTGGTATCGCTCAGGGTGAGCGATCAGGAGAAACGGCTGTTGGAGCGACTTACCAGGGCCACGTCCCTTAACGTGTCCGACCTCGTGCGCGAGGCGATAGGTTTCTGGCTCGCCAAGGGACGCGGGCGCTCCGGCACGACGAACAAGGGATCGCGCCCGGCCCTGGTGCTCGCCGGGAACTAGAACTGCACTTTCTGAAACAACCACCAAGGAGACAACACCAGATGAAACGACAATTCGCCAAAGCCTTCGCAGTATTCGCCGCAGTCCTCATGCTGAGCGCGACGGTGCTGGAGACCAGCGCCCATGCCCGCGCCGGCGGTGGGCGTTCCACGGGAAGCCGCGGTTCCCGCAGCTATTCCGCGCCCGCTTCCTCGTACCGGCAGTCCGCCCCTTCCCAGCAGCAGTACTCCCCCTCCCCCATGCCCGGCGGGATGCAGCAGCCTTCGGCAGGCGGAGGCTTTCTGCGCAGCATGGCGGGCGGCATCGCCGGCGGCCTTTTAGGCGGCATGCTCTTCAGGGGCATGGCCGGGGCCGGCGGCATGGGTTTCGGCGGCGGCGGGATCGGCCTCTTCGAAATCGTGCTTTTGGCCGGTATCGCCTACCTCATCTACCGCATGGTGAAAAGGCGCCGCAGCGAAACGCCGCTTGCCAGCGTGCCGGGCGGTTACGGGTACGATCGCCAGCAAGGGTACGGGGGGCAGGCCATCCCGGCCTCGTACCATGTCGAGGAGCCGGCACGTGACGACGTGCAGACCGGTCTCTCCCATCTGCGCCAGATGGACGCGGGCTTCGACGAGAACCGCTTCAAGGACCTTGTCATGGACAACTTCTTCAGGATCCAGGGGGGCTGGATGAACCGGGACCTGCAGACGCTCTCCCCGCTTTTGACGCCTGAGATGCAGGGGGGCTTCAAGGAGGACATCGAGCGGCTGTTGCGCGAAGGGCGTGTGAACCGGCTGGAAAACATCGCGGTGCGCAGCGTGGAAGTGGCCGAGGTGTGGCAGGAGGCGGGTCAGGATTACATCACCGCCCTCATCTACGCGAACCTCCTCGACTACACGACCGACGAAAACGGCACAGTGGTCGCCGGCAGCAAGACGGAGCCGGTGAAGTTCGAGGAGTACTGGACCTTCACGAGGCCGGTCGGCAACAACCCCTGGCGCCTCGGCGCGATAAACCAGAAATAGGACACCACTCCGGGTCCGAAAAGAAACGGGCGTCTTCTGCTGAAGGCGCCCGTTTCTCGTTTCATCGCGTTATTCTGCATCTGTCATTTATTCAAGGCAGCGTGCGATGGGTGCGGCAGCAGAGCTTGGATGGTCTGACCTAAGGCAAATCCCCCCTGCCCCCCCTTCGCGGAACGCTACGGGGGGCAGGCTCCCCCTTCGCAAAGGGGGGGACGTTAGGGCTCATGCAGTGCTTTGTAGGCAGCTGCGCTTTGCGTTCCCCAAGACTCTGAAGAATCATTTGCTCGTTTTCCCGGCTGGGTCTTGATTTCACCCTGCCTCTTCCGCGGCCTTCATGATGGCGGGGACGTCGAGGATGAGCGCGACGGAGCCGTCGCCCAGGATGGTCGCTCCGGACATCCCCACCACCTGCTGGTACATGCGCCCCAGTGACTTGATCACCGTCTGGTGTTCGCCAATCACCCAGTCGACGACCAGGCCGACCCTTTTTCCCTCCAGTTGGCAGATCACCACCTGCTGGATCGACGGTGCCTTCCCCTCGATGCGGAACATCTGCCTGAGCGGGACGTAAGGGACGATTCTCTCGCGCACGAGCAGTATGTCCCGGCCGGGATTCTGTTCCATCTCCTTTTCGGTAAGGAGGATGCACTCGTCCACCATGGAGAGCGGCATGACGAAGCGGTCCTTGCCTATCTGCACCAAGAGGCTCTCGATGATGGCCAGGGTGAGCGGGATCTTCAGGGTGATCGAGGTGCCGCGTCCGGGATCGCTCTTCACGTCGATGCTGCCGCGCAGCCCCTCGATCGCCTGCTTCACCACGTCCATGCCGACGCCGCGCCCGGAGACGCTGGTGACCTTGCTCGCCGTAGAGAAGCCGGGAGCGAAGATGAGCTGCCAGATCTCCCGGTCCGACATCTCGGCGTTCGCCGGGATGATCTTGCGCTCCACCGCCTTCGCCCTGATCGCGTCGACGTTCAGTCCGGCGCCGTCGTCGCGGATGGTGATGAGCACGCTGTCGCCGGAATGGAGCGCGGAGAGGTGGATGTTGCCGGTCCTCGGCTTCCCCTTCGCCTCCCGCTCGGCCGGGGTCTCCACGCCGTGGTCGATGCTGTTGCGGATGATGTGCACGAGCGGATCGTTCAGCTTCTCGATCACCGTCTTGTCCAGCTCGGTGTCGGCCCCCTCGGTGGTCATCTCGATCGTCTTGCCGAGTTCGCCGGAGAGATCGCGCACCAGACGTTTGAACTTCGAGAAGGTGGCGCCTATGGGGAGCATCCTGATGTCCAGCGCGTTGTCCCTCAGGTCGTTGGTGAGCCGCTCCACCTCCTCGGCCACCGAGACGAGCTCCGCGTGCTTCTTCAGTTCCTGGGCCACCATGGAGAGACGGGCCTGCACCGTGACCAGCTCGCCGACCAGGTTCACCAGGACGTCGAGCTTTTCAGCGCTTACCCGGATGCTCGAGGTGGCCTCCTGGGACTGGACCTGGGACTGGCGCTCCTGGCGCACCTCTTTCACGTGCTGCTGCTCGATCAGGGCAGAGTTGATCGCGGCCGCGTCGACGAGCCCCGCCTCGAGCGCCAGCTCCCCGATCCGCTTTTGTCTCCCGAGCAGCTCGTCCATCTGCCCGGGGGTGAGGTCGCCACGCTCGATGAGGATCTCACCCAGTTTCTTGTACGTCCCCTGTTCCTGCCTGGTGCCGTCGTCGATCACCGTTATGTTCAGCTCGCAGGAGTCCTCCACGAAGATGAAGACGTCCTCGATGGCGTTACGCCCCGCCGCTGTGGTGAGGATGATGTCCCAGAAGAGGTAGCAACGCTCCGGCTCCAGGCGGTCCAGGCTCTCCATGTTGCAGGTATGAGCCACGATGTTGCACGGCCCGAGTTCCTGCAGCTCGCGCAGCAGTGCAAGCGGGTTGCCGCCGGTTGAGAAGATCTCCGCCTCCGGCTTGAAACGGATCCGGTAGGTGACGAGCGCTTCCGGCGGGTCTTCCGCCCCATCCTCCTCGACCGGGTCCGCGTCCTGGCTCTCGACCGGCGCTGGGACCATGGCCCGAAAGCGCGCGATAACCTCCTCGTTGAGCGCCGGGTCGGCCGCAACGCCGCTTTCCGACGCCTCTAGCATGGCGAGGATGCGGTCACGCGCGGCGAGGCTCAGGTCGACGAGTTCCCTGCTCACCGCCAGCGCCCCGTTCCTGACCAGGTCGTAGACCGTCTCCACGTTGTGGGTGAACGAGGCGATGTCGTCAAAACCGAACATGGCACCCGAACCCTTGATGGTGTGCATGGTCCTGAAGACGCGGCCGACGATGGCCAGGTCCTCCGGGTTCTCTTCCATCTCCAGCAGCGCCTCTTCGAGATCGGCAAGAAGCTCCCGCGCCTCGTCCTTGAACGCCTGGGCAAAATCGTCGCTCATCGGGTCACCCTCTCGTTCTGCTCTAGCCAGATGCAGGTTCCCTCGGCATCCACTACGCACCCCTTGAGCCGGTACATCCCCGCGGTCCGCGCCACCTCGACCAGCGACTCGCTCTCCTGTTTCATCTTAAAGCCCGTACCGCGTTCCACGGAGGTACGGTGGCAACTGCACAAAAGCTGCAAGCCGGTGGCGTCGATCTCGGTCACCCCGGCCAAGGAAAGCTCTACATCGCGGCCGGGCGCGAACGCCTCAAGGAAACGCTCCTTCAGTTCGGCCGCGTTCGCCACCGTCATCGCACCTTGCACCGCTACCAGGGTGCGGTCCTTCTTTTTGGTGATTTTCACGAGCTGAGCGCCCATGCTCGCATCCTCCTTGACCGGCGGCGATTGCCGGGGAGCGGCGCCGTCATGGGCCGCTCCCCTTCCCCTTCGTCTAGAACCTCTCGAAGTCGCTGTCACCGTCCATGTCACTCATGATGAGGTCGTGCCCCATCGCCTTTTTGGTCTGCAGTCCGTTTTTCTTGATCCCCTTCACCTCCGCCTTGCCGGCGGACTTGGTGAGCGGCTTTGGTGCCGCCGGCAACTGGCGTGCCGCGCCGTCCACCCTGAAGAAGGCGATGGTCGACTGCAGCTGGGCAGACTGCGAGGAGAGTTCCTCGGCGGTGGAGGCCATCTCCTCGCTCGCCGAGGCGTTCTGCTGAATCACCTGGTCGAGCTGCTGGATCGCCTTGTTGATCTGCTGCGCGCCGGTGTCCTGCTCCTTGCTGGAGGCGTTGATCTCCTGCACGAGCTCGGCGGTCTTCTGGATGTCGGGGAGGATGGCGGAGAGCATCTCGCCCGCCCGCTCGGCCACCTCGACGCTGGAGACGGAGAGCTCCGAGATCTCGCCCGCCGCCACCTGGCTCCTCTCGGCGAGCTTTCTCACCTCGCTTGCCACAACGGCGAAGCCCTTGCCGTGCTCCCCGGCGCGGGCCGCCTCGATGGCGGCGTTTAAGGCAAGCATGTTGGTCTGGCGCGCGATCTCCTCGATGATGGAGATCCTCCCCGCGATGTCCTTCATCGCCTGCACCGTTTCGGAGACCGCCTTGCCACCCTCCTTGGCGTCCTCCGCCGATTTCACCGCGATCTTCTCGGTCTGCTGGGCGTTGTCCGCGTTCTGCTTTATGTTGGCGCTCATCTCCTCCATGGAGGAGGACGCCTCCTCGGCCGCCGCCGCCTGCTGCGAAGCCCCCTCGGACATGGACTGCGCGTTCGCCGAGAGTTGCACGCTGCCGGAGGCGACGTTGTCCGCCGCCATCTTCACCTCGGTCACCACCTCGGTGATCTTGCCCACCATGGCGGAGAGGGCGCGGATCAACTCGTCGTTGTCGCTTCTCTCCCTGAGGCTCACCATGAGGTTACCCACTGAGACCTCCTTGGCCGCCTCGGTGATCTTGTTGATGGCGTCTACCAGCATGTTCAGGTTGTTCTTGATCAGGTTGTACTGCCCCTTGTACTCCGCGGTGATGGCGGGGGGCATATCCCCTTTGGCGATGCGGTCCACGTAGCCTGCGGTCACCATGAGCGGGTTCACGATGTTGGTCACCGTGTCGTTCACGCCAGCCACGAGCTTGTTCCAGCCGCCGACAAAAATCGTTGCGTCGGCACGCTTGTCCAGCTCGCCGTCCGCAGCCGCCTGGATGATGATGTCGGTCTGCTCCAGGAGCTCGTTCATCATCTTCACCACGGCGTTCAGGTTGTCCTTGATTATGTTGTACTGCCCCTTGTACTCGGTGACGATCTGCGGCGGGATGACCCCCTTGGCCACCTTGTCCACGTAGTCCGCGGTCACCATAAGCGGGTTTACGATGTTGGTGACGATGTTGTTCACCCCGACGACCAGTTCTTTCCACCCTCCGACGAAGAGTTCAACGTTGGCGCGCTCGTCCAGTTTCCCTTCGGCCGCGGCCCGGGTCACCTTGTCCGCCTCGGTGAGGAGGTTATTCATGATGTCGATACAGTTGTTGAGGTTCAGTTTGATCTCGTTGAAGTCCCCGTTGTAGTTGTCCGTGATCCTCGGGGGGATGTCCCCCTTGGAGATGCGGTCCACGTACTCCGCCGCCACGTTCAAAGGCCCGATCACCGCGTCAAGGGTGTCGTTCACCCCCTGCACGATCTTTCGGAAATCACCCTCATGCCTGGAGGCGTCGGCGCGGGTTGCCAGTTTGCCGGCCACCGCCGCCTCGACAAGCACGTTCGCATCGGCGATGAGCGCCTTGAGGTTCGTCCGCACCTGCTCGATGGTCTCGTTGATGAAGGCCTTCTTCCCGGGGAACTTCTCGAGCTCCGCTTCGAAGTTGCCGCGCCCGAACTCGGCAATGCAGGCCATCGCCTTCTTCTTCACCGCGATGTGACCGTTCACCATGTTGTTGACGCCCGTCGCCATCTCGCGGTAGACCCCCTGGTAGTTGCCCGCGGCAATCTGAACTTCGATGTCGCCCAGGTCATGCTGTTTCGACATGTTGTTCATGTCGGCGATCAGGGCGGCCAGGGTGTCTATGCAGACGTTCAGGTTGTTCTTGATTTCGTTGAAATCGCCGTTGTAGCTGTCCGTGATCCTCGGGGGGATGTCCCCCTTGGAGATGCGGTCCACGTACTCCGCCGCCACGTTCAGGGGTCCGATCACCGCGTCCAAGGTGTCGTTCACGCCGGAGACGATCCTTCTGAAGTCTCCCTGGTGTTTCGAGGCATCAGCGCGGGTGGCGAGTTTGCCGGCCACGGCCGCCTGGCTCAGCATATCGGCATCGGCCACGAGCGCATGCACCGCGTCGATACAGACGTTCAGGTTGTTCTTGATCTCGTTGAAGTCGCCGTTGTAGCTGTCCGTGATCCTCGGGGGGATGTCCCCCTTGGAGATGCGGTCCACGTATTCGGCCGCCACGTTCAGGGGACCGATCACCGCGTCAAGGGTGTCGTTCACGCCGGCCACCACCTTCTGGAAGTCACCCTGGTGCCTGGATGCGTCGGCGCGGGTGGCGAGCTTCCCTGCGATGGCCGCATCGGAAAGCATGTTCGTGTCCGCCACGAGGGCTTTGATCGACTCGACCATCTTCTGCATGGCGACCATCACGCTGTCGCCGTGCTTGTCCTTCAAGTCGATGGTGACGCTCATGTCCCCCACCGCCACGCGGTTGGCAACGTCGCCCACCTCTTTGGGGTCGGCCCCGAGCTGACGTTGCACGATTCTCGTGATGAAAAGTCCGAAGCCGACTGCGAGCGCTACACCGACCACGATGAGGATCAGCATGATCTTGGTGGCGGTGTTCGCCATTTCTGCGTTGCCGTCGGCGGTAAGCTTCGCCTGTTTCAGCTTGGCGTCCACCAGCTTGTCGATGGAATCCTGCTCCATCCGGGAGAACTTGGCGCCGTCCCCCTCCATCAGTATCCTGGCCTCGCCGTCCCTGCCGGTCTGGGCCAGCCGCACGATCTGATCGATGATGGGATCATACCCGGCACGGGCCTGCTTGAACTCCTGGAAGAGCTTGCGCCCCTCGTCGGTGAGTATGGTCTTCTCGAAGTCCACGGCCGCCTTGTCCAGTTCGCCGCGCAGCGTTTTGATTCTCTCGATCTTCGCCTGCTCTTCCAGCGGCGTCTTGGCGGTGAGGAGGTCCCTCAGGTTGACCCTGATGCGCTGGAAGGAAGTGGAGACGTCCTGCAGCTGGGCTATGGGGATGGTGATTCTTTCGTAGAGCTTTGCGTCGGCAGCCTCGATGCCATGAATCTCCCTGATGCCGAAATACCCGACCAACCCAGCGATGACGGCGATGGTGATGAATCCCGTCATCAGTTTCGTGCCCAGCTTCAAATCGTAGAACCACTTCATGACTACCTCCTTGACTGTGCGTTATCCGACAAGACACCGCTAACCGAATCCGTATCGGCTCGAAATTGCAATTAACTCAGGCTGTTTCCGATCTCTGTACCACCTCAAGCGTCCTCAAGAGCACCTCGAGCCCACCATCGAGTACCGGCTCGTCATGCCCCGAAAATATCTTCCTTATCTTGAGCCCGCACAGCCTCTGCAGGGCGGCGCGGTATTCTTCCGTGTAGCTCCCCCCCTCGCCTCTCACCCGCACCGGCGTATCGCCGGAGAAAAGGGCCTCCGCCGCGGGAGCGTACAGACAGATGGAATCACTGGAATGCCCGGGGGTATGCAGCACCTGCAGGAAATCGTCACCGGCCCGTATGAACTGCCGATCGTGCAGCACCTCGTCGACCCCTGGTCCCTGCCGGTAGGCGAGCACCCGGCAGCCGAAGGCCGACCTGACGGCAGGCAACCCGGACGTGTGGTCGAAGTGGTTGTGGGTGAGAATCACCTGCTCGACCGGCTGTTTCCCGAACCCCGTCGAAATCGCCCGTATCTCGTCGAGTATGTAGTCGTCCGCCCCCGGATCGACGAGCGTATTGACATCGTCGATGCGGTTCCAGTCCCCCAGGATCAGATAGGAGCAGCAACTGTAGGTCGCGGGACTCTTCTTCAGGGGAACGATCTTCAAGACTCCCCTCCGATCTTCTTGAACAGCTGGGCATCGGGGACCACCTGCTCGAACAGGTGGGACACCTCGGGGGGGAGCTTCTGTGTGTTTTCCGTGGCGAGATACCCGCCGGGTGCCAGGGCTTCGTAAAACATCCTGAAGACCTCAATGCGCTCGCGGTACTGGAAATGGAGCAGCACGTTCTTGCACACGACCAGGCAGTAGTCGCCTCCGGGCGCTTTCAGCGAGAGGAGATCATGGTACTGGAAGTTCACCCGGTCGCGCAGCAGCGGCACAACCCGGTACCGGCCGGCCTCGTCTGCAGGTTCGAAGTACTTGTTGAACAGGTTGACCGGGGTGCGTTGCAGTTCTTCGTAGGGATAGGTGGCGGCGGTGACGATGTCGCCGAAGTGGTTGGCGCTGTCGTAGTCGGTGGCGTCGATGCGCAGGTTCTTGAAGCCGAAGGAGTTCATCTTCTCGGCGAAGATCATGGCGACGGTGTAGGTCTCCTGGCCGAGTGCACACCCCGCGTCCCAGATCTTGATTCGGCTCCGCCCGGAGGCGTAGGGAATCATGTGGTCGGCGGCGTGCTCGAGGGTCGGCTGGTCTCGCATGAAGAAGGTGAATGCCATTTGTGCTCCATATTACAAGACGTAACTACGGCTTCTGTAACTCCCATGCAAACACCTATCGGTCCAGCGGCGCCACAACTGTATACGCCTATTGACCACAAAGACATTATTTTAAACTAATACAACAAGAACCTTCTGCCATGCGTTTTTCAGCTTAAATTAATAGAGACTACTGCCGAACAGTATCTGTGCGGCCCACACATCAAGACAGGAAGACCATGGAAAACTCAGGACACCACGAGGAATTGCAACGGCTTTGCGCCGTGGTAGAGAGGGCGAAACGAGACTGGGAACAGACTTTCGACGCCGTCCCCGACCTCATCACCATCATCGGTGAGGACCACTGCATCAAGCGGGTGAACCGCGCCACCGGCGCTCTCCTCGGTGTCCACCCGCGCGACCTGGTGGGGAAGAAGTGCTACGAGGTGATGCACGGCTCCGACACGCTCCCCCCCGGCTGCCCCGGGGCGCTGGCCATGTCATTGGGTACGGTGCAGCAGGCGGAATTCGAAGAAAAATGGCTGCAACGCACCTTCAGCGTGACCGCCTCTCCCATACGCGACGACGCCGGGCGCGTCACCTCGTGCGTGCATGTCGCCCGCGACGTCACCGAGCGGAAGCAAAAAGAGGATGCCCTTACCGCGAGCGAGCGCTTCCTGCGCGCCATCACCGACAACATCCCCGGGATGGTCGGCTACTGGGACCGGGAGTTGCGCTGCCGTTTCGCCAACCAGGCGTACCTGCAATGGTTCGGAAGAAGCTCAGAAGAGATGATCGGCATGACCATTCACGAGCTCTTAGGGGAGGAGCTTTTCAAAAAGAACGAGCCCTACATGCTGCGTGCCCTCGCCGGGGAGGTGCAGCATTTCGAGAGGACGCTCACCAGAACCGACGGCAGCGTCGGCCACACCTGGGCCCACTACATCCCGGACGTGGTCGACGGAGCGACGCGCGGCTTCTTCGTCCTCGTCACCGACGTGACCGAGCTGAAGCTTGCCGAAGCGGCGAAGGCGGAACTGGAAGCGCGGCTGCAGCAGGCGCAGAAGATGGAATCGGTGGGGAGGCTCGCCGGCGGTGTGGCCCATGACTTCAACAACCAGCTCACCGTCATCATGGCATATGCCGACATGGGGCTCGAGGCGCTCGATGCGTCGGACCCGCTTTACCCCATGCTGCAGCAGATCGCCCGGGCGGCCGAGCGCTCCGCCGGCCTCACCCATCAGCTCCTCGCCTTCGCGCGCCAGCAGCCGGTCACCCCGAGGGTACTCGACCTGAACGAGACGGTGCGGGACATGATGAAGATGCTCAGAAGGCTCATCGGGGAACACATCCACCTCACCTGGCGCGAGTCCGAGGAGCCGTGCCGCGTGAAGATCGACCCGACGCAGGCGGACCAGATCATAGCCAACCTGTGCATCAACGCGCGCGACGCCATCACCGACTACGGCGAGATCAGGATCGAAACGGGGACCGAGACCGTCGGCGCGGGAAGAGGCGACCGGGATATCCTCCCCGGCGACTACGTGTACCTTGCCGTGCGCGACAACGGCTGCGGCATGGACCAGGAAACGCTCAGGCAGATCTTCGAGCCCTTCTTCACCACGAAGGAGCTGGGAAAGGGAACCGGGCTCGGGCTCTCGACGGTGTACGGCATCACGAGGCAAAACGGCGGCTTCATCGAGGTCGAGAGCAGCGCCGGACGGGGGACGCGCTTCACCATCTACCTGCCAAAGTGCCGCGAGGAGGCGAAGGCTTCCCACGCCGCAGCAGCCAGGCACGACGCGGGAGGGGCGGAGACCATCCTCCTCGTTGAGGACGAGCCGAGCATCCTCGGCATGGCGCGGGATCTGCTCGAGCAGAAGGGGTACCGGGTGCTGGCGGCGCACTCGCCTGTCGAGGCACTTACCGCGGCGGCGCAATGGGGAGGCGAGATTCACCTGCTTTTGACCGACGTGATCATGAAGCAGATGAACGGGCGCGACCTGGCGCGCGAGCTCGCCACCCGGCGCCCGGGCATCAAGTGCCTTTACATGTCCGGTTACACGGCGGACGTCATCGGGCATCACGGCGTGATGGATGACGACGTCCGCTTCATCGGCAAGCCGTTCAAGGCGACCGAGCTCGCCCGCCGGGTGCGCGAGGCGCTCGACGCGTGACGATGGATGCCGGCGCCTCTTGCGCCCCCCTTTGCAAAGGTCTTCAGGAAATTCCGGGACGCATCTGTGCTTTACTCTCGAAGCAGTGAGCTTGGCATCAGGTCCCCCCCTTTGCGAAGGGGGGACAGAGGGGATTTGCCTTGGTCGGACCGTACAAGCTCCTGCTGCCGCAGCCATGGCTGGAGCTGCGCTAAATTCCGAAATGAACGGATGAAGAATAACGACAAAAGCAAATCCCCCCCGTCCCCCCTTCGCAAAGGGGGGGGCGCGTGGGCACCGTTCTCAGCAAAAGAAGACACGGGTTCTTTGAAATGCCTCTTCCCCGGGATTCACGGATGAACCTTCGCAAAGGGGGGAGCGTAACGCCATCTGCGACGCTTCGTGGCCACAGTGACTAAAAAAGCCCCGCCTCCACAAGGGAGACGGGGCTTTTTCATGTCTGAGCTGCCGAGCTTCGGTTACTTCTTCGGCTCGTCCTTCTTCGCCACGGTCATGGCGTCGTTCAGGATCTTCACGCCCGCCTTGGAGGCGGCGATGGAACCGGTGAGCGACTCACGGGCGAGGTCGGGGTTGTGGAAGCCGTCGGAGTTCTCCGCGGTCCAGTATTCCCAAAGGACGTGCGCTTCCTCATGCTTCGCGCGCGCCTCGTCGAGCACCGCCGGGGAGACCCCCATCCTCTGCGCCGCGGCGTAGGTGTCGATCAGCTGACCGAGCCAGTACTCGGCCTTGCGCATCTTGCCCTTCACGTAGTTCTGCACCGCGTCGATCTCGTAAGCCTTTTTCGCCACGCTGTCCTTCGGGTGGCAGCCAAGGCATGCCTCCTTCACGTGGTTCTTCGGACGGATGACGCCGTGGGTGGAGAACATCTTGCCGTCCTTGCCCTTGTGCTTGGGCATGTGGCACTGGTGGCACTGCACACCCGCCTTGTCGTGCACGCTCCCCGCGTAGGTCTCCGTCTCGGGGTGCTGGAACTTGATCAGGCGCGCTCCGGTGATGGCGTGCTTGAAGTCGAAGAAGTTCAGCTCCTGGTAGTGCTTCAACAACTGCAGCGAGTTCTTCAGCGGGAAGTGGTTGGTGCGGATGTCGTCGTACTTAACCGGCTTGCCGTCGCTCCACTGGGTGCCCGCGTTGCAGTTGTACTCGACGTGGCACTGCGCACACATCATCCTGGAGTCGGTTTTCTGCATCACGCCGATCTTCCTGAAGCCGCGGAAGTCAATCACCTTCAGGTCGGTAGCGCCGTTTTTCGCGAAGATGTTACCCTTCGGGTCCTTCTCGACCGCCTGGATCAGGGCGTCGCGCACCACACGCGGCTGGGTGCCGTGCGGGTCGTGGCAGTGCACGCAGCCGAGCGGGTTGTTGGTGTCCTTGGCCACGTCGACGACGTTGGAGCTGCGGTCCCACTTGGCGCGCGGGTCCTTGTCTCCCATGAACTTCCACTTGAGGAGGTGATCCGAGGTCTTGCACTGGATGCAGGTGGCGTTACCCGCCATGGCGGTCTCCGGGAGCTTCTTCCCGGTGTCGGTCAACACGTCCCAGGTCTTGCCGGTCGAGGTGACCCCTTTCCACCCCTCCTTGAACTGGAAGCGTCCCCCCTGGAAGCGGTCCACGGCGAACTGGTCGATGACCATGAAGGCGTGGCCGCGCGGCTCGTCATGCTCGAAGGTGAAACCGTGCCCGGCGAGAAGCTTGTCCTGCATCGGGGAGCGGCCGGTGGGGGTGCCCTTCTCCTTACGCGCCGGAGCCTCGTAGTTCACCTCGAAGAAGCTGTCGTACTGACTCTTGTGGCACTTGCCGCAGAGCGCGGCGTCGATGAGGGTGACCGGCTTGTTCTTTTCCGGGTCGCTCATGTGGGCGTCGAGCTTGTCATGACAGACCTTGCAGGAGAGCTTCGCGTGCTTGCTCCCCTCCTTGAGCGCCTTCACCTCGTCGTGACAGTCGTAGCACTTGGCCCTGCCGTCGTTGGCGACCTGCACCGGTTTGCCCTTCGCAGCCACGGTCAGGGCGGGGATGGACAGAAGCGCGATGGCTCCGGCTACTGCCGCCGTCACAGCCAGATTCTTCTTGAGCATGTTTCCTCCTTTTTCAGGGTTTATGGGGAGTGATCCCTCTAGACACCTCATTGCAGCGCCTCCAGACGAAAGCGCAGGTATTCATGCACGAATTGGTCGGGAAAATATTTGACCAAAGTCAATTTTTGCCGGATTTTCCTTACAGCTTGAACCTTCCCACTATGCGCTCCAGACCATGGGCGACCTCGGTCAGCTCCCCTGCGGTTCCGGCGCTCTCGTGCGCCCCGTGGGCGGTCTGCTGCACCACGTTGGTCACGAGGTGAATGCTGGAGGAAATCTCGCCGGTGGTCGCGGTCTGCTCCTCGGCCGCCGTGGCGATCTGGTTCACCTGGGCGGTGACTTCATCCACCTGCCCCAGGATACGGTGCAGCGCCTCTTCGAGCCGTGCGGCCTCATCGACCCCGCGCTCGGTCTGCTGCACACCCTGCTCCATCGACGAGATCGCCTCGCGGGTCTCCGCCTGCATGGTCCGGATCATCTCGCCGATCTCCTTGGTGGCGCGCGTGGTCCGCTCGGCGAGCGCCCGCACCTCGTCGGCGACGACGGCGAAGCCGCGTCCCTGCTCTCCCGCCCGGGCCGCCTCGATGGCAGCGTTCAAGGCGAGGAGGTTCGTCTGGTCCGCGATGTCCTCGATGGTGGCGACGATGGCGCCGATTTGCTCGCTTCTCTGCCCGAGGGACGAAATCGCCCCGGCGTTGTTCCGGGTCAGTTCGCCGCGCTCCCTGATCCCGGCAAGCGTCGCGGTGAGCACCGTGAATCCCTCCTGGGCGGTCACGGTGGCCACCTTGGAGCTTTGCGCGGCCAGGTGGCAGTTACGTGCGATGTCGCTCGCGGTTGCAGCCATCTCCTCGGCCGCCGTGGCGACCCCGACGGTCTGGGCCGCGGCCGCCTCGGCGGCGCCGGAGATGGAACCAGCAGTGGCGTTCAGGCGCTCAACACCCCCCGAAAGCCGGTGGGCTGAAGCGGCGATCTCGAGGATGATGGTGCGCATGCTGGCGATGAACCGGTTCAGCCTGCCCGCCAGCTCGCCGATCTCGTCGCTGCGGCTTCCCACCTCGATGGTGCGGGTCAGGTCACCTTCCCCGTCGGCCAGCTCGGCCACGCGCTCGCACAAAAGGCCCAGCGGGGCGAGCAGTCTTTTCAGCACGAGGACCACCACGAGAAGGCCGGCCACCAGGAAGGCAGCACCGATCATGGCAAGGACAATAAACTGGCGGCGCACCGGGGCCGCGACCTCGTCCCGGTCCGCGGTGACGCAGAGGTACCACCCGGTCGAGGGGACGCGGGCGTACGACATCATCCTCTGCGTTCCCTGGTAGCGGTAGGTCAACTGCCCGGTCTCACCGCCGGAGAAGCGCCCCTCGATCCCGGCGAAGTCGGGGGAGAGCTCCTGCAGTTTCTTCTTCATCGCGAACCCTGCATCGGGATGGGCGAGGATCTTCCCCTTGCCGTCGCTCAAAAAGGCGTACCCGGAGGAGCCGAACTTGAGACCCAGCACCGTCTTGGTGACGAAGTCGAGGTTCACGTCGGAGCCGTAGACGCCGACCGGGGTACCCTGATCGAGGATGGGGCTCACGAAGGTGATGATCGCCTTCCCGGTGGAGGCCGCGATGTACGGGTCGGTGACCCCGGTTTTTTGCTCGGTTTTCCCCTGGGCGTACCAGGGGCGCTTGCGCGGGTCGTAGTCCGCGGGGGGCTTCCAGTCGTCCGAGTAGATCACGCTGCCGTCCTCGAAGCCCGGGTGCGTCTTCGAGAAGCCGCCGGCGGCGTTGTGGGTCTTGATTGCGTTGGCTGCGTACGCGGGATTTCCGTGATGAAGCGCCAGGTCCTTCGCACCGGCGTCCACCACGGCGAGTTTGTCCTGGATCCAGATATTGAGGTTAGCCGCGTTGTCCTTGGCGAGGACGACCATCTTGTCCTCGAGCATGCGCGACATGATGTTGCCGGAACTGACGAAAGCGGCCGCCACGAGGGCGGTTGTTGCAATGGCAAAGACGATGACTACCGTAAGGTAAACCTTCATTCTCAAGTTCATTGTGCTTCCTCTGTTTTGGGTGGGATGTGAATAAGGAGTTAACCCAAAAAGTTTTATCGGTAGTCACAGCGGCAACTTGAGACGTTATGAGTTTACCTTCTGTTATTGAGGTTGCAACAGTGAGAGAAAAACTTGAAGGTGATTCGCCCAATGACAGAGCAAGGCGGCGGGATTCAGTACTTTTGGCGGCTGTGACAGCATGACAGCTCGCGCGGAGCGTTATGAAAAGGGACCGGTTTTCGAATTTCCTGACGGCGGCGGGCCGGAAAGCGAGCGCGCCGCATGCAGGGGATATCTTCCGAGGGGGTCAGGCGGAGGCGGGAAAGGATGAGCCGTTCAGGGTCTCCCGGATGGTCCCGAGCAGTTCGGCCGGTTTGACCGGCTTCGGGAGATAGGTCCCGCTGCCGGTAAGCCCGCTCTGCGACATGACGTCGGCGGGGTAGCCGCTCATGAAGATGACCGGCAGCCCCGGTGCGAGCTGCCTTACCTTCTCGCCGAGCAGCCTGCCGTTTAACCGCGGCATGATCACGTCGGTAAGCAGAAGCCTTACCGTGCCCGACTCCTTCTCGAACACGCGCAGCGCCTCCTCACCCTCCCTCGCCACAAGCACGCGGTAGCCGTGCTGCTCGAGGAGCATCTGCGTCATGCCCCGGACGGTCCGGTCGTCCTCGACGAGGAGGATGGTCTCGCTCCCAGTGCTCCTGGCAAAAGCGGCGGACGCCGTCCCCTGCTCCGTTTGCGCACCGCAAAGGGGGAGGTAGATGCTGAAGCTGGTGCCGGCGCCCGGCTCGCTTTTGACCCGGATCAATCCGTTGTGTTTCCTGATGATGCCGTAGCTCGAGGAGAGGCCGAGGCCGGTCCCCTTCCCCACTTCCTTGGTGGTGAAGAAGGGTTCGAAGACTCGCGCCTGCACCTCCTTGTCCATCCCGGTCCCGTTGTCGGCGACCACGATCACGGCGTAGCTCCCGGGCGGCAGGTCATCGTCCCCAAGCTCCATCGTCGCCGTCGTGATGCTCAGCACCCCGCCGCCGGGCATGGCGTCTCGGGCGTTCACCGCGAGGTTGATGAGAACCTGCTCCACCTGCCTGCGGTCGGCACAGATGCAAAGCGGCGCCTCGCAAAGACGCACCACCAGCTCGATCTCCTCGGTGATCAGCCGGGAGAGGCTCTTGTGCAGGTCGCCGACCACGAGGTTCACGTCCATGGCGTCGAGATGCACCTCCTGCTTGCGGCTGAAGGCAAGGAGGCTCCTGGTCATCTCGGCGGCGCGCTCGGCCGAAATCATGATCTCCCCGGCCATGGAGGCGGCTTCGCTACCCGCGCCGTTTAACTGGATGAGCGAAGCGTACCCGGCAATGACGGTGAGGATGTTGTTGAAGTCGTGGGCGATGCCGCCTGCCAGGGTGCCGATCGCCTCCATCTTCTGGGATTGCCTCAACTGCTCCTCGAGGAGCTTGTTCTCGGTGACGTCCTTGATCAGGCAGGCCGCCCGGTCGACGCGCCCGGCATCGTCGCGGATCGGTGACATGGTGACCAGAATGCTGCGCAACCCCTTGTCCGGGTAGTGGTAGGTGTCCTCGTAGCTCACCTCTCCTCCGGCCAGGCATACCTCGAGCTGGGCCCTGATCCGCTCGAAGGTGGCGCTGCCGATCACCTCGGGGATGGTCCTTCCCACCACCTCTGAGAAAACGCTGCCGCGCGCTTCCAGATAGGCCCGGTTGGCCATCAGGTAGCGGTAGTCGCGGTCGAAGACGTAGATCATGTCGCCGGTGCACTCGAACGCCTTCCGGTACTCGATGAGACGGTTCTGCGCACGCTTTAGCTCCTCGACCTTCTGCTGCAGCGTGCGGTTCACGCTGACCAGCTCCTGGTACATGGAACGGTGCTCCCCACCCGCCGGGTAGGAGAACATCCCGTATTCGGTGTTATCCAGGTGTGAAAACGGCATGCTCCCTCCACGTGGGCAACTTCATTACGGCACGTAAAACTCTGGCACCTTGCCTACGGAAGGCGCCACGTCCCCCACAAGACGCCTAAAAGCGCAAGGCAGGCGCAATTAACCAGCACGGTGAGACGGTACAGGCGCAAAAAGGGCGCCTTCTGCGACTTGTGGTGCAAGACCCGCTGCGCCAGCGCGGCGCCGGGCCACCCACCGAATAGCGAAGCGAGGTGCAGGGTGCGCTCGCTGATCCTGCGCCGGTTGCCGCGCGCCGCATGCTTGTCGACGGCGTAGACGAGAAAGGTCGTGAGGCTCACGGCGCTGTAGCAATAAAGTATGGAAAAGGGGATGAGGTCCAGCCGTACGAGTACGAAGGTGAAAAGCAGAAAGGCGAAAGGAAAAAGGACGGAGCGCGGACGACGCCCTCCTCTTGGGTCGGCGTTTCCCATCACCGGTCGCTCCCGACTACAGTTGCTTCTAGGTTAAGCGGCATGTGAACATCATCCGGTTTCGAGTTCTCCGCGGACGATGCCACGGAGGGTGAGGCGGGTAAAGAGCGGGGCGGGGCAGGCTGTTGTACGTTTCCGGCCAGGCCAAGGTACTTATACAAGATGGCCGGACCAGATTCAAGAACTATTGTAGGAATAATTCCTACATGGTTTCCCTGATCGAAAAAGAGTGTCTTCCAATTTAATAACTACAAAAGCAGGAAAATTCGTGGCATAATCCCTGTTGCCTGCTCCAAGGTCTCACCCCGGAAGAAGGTTTGACAGTCCGACGAAGACAGCGTTCCCGATTTATCTAAAGAGCATCCTGATCTTTCCGAAGATTCACAGTAGCACCGTCATCCTGTTGCCTGAGGTTTGCTGCCAATGACAGAGTTGCGACAGTTCTACAGGGCTCCATCGTCCAGGAAGGTGGAGCTGCTCCACCGCGGAGAGAGCCATGAAGGCTGCCTGGAAAACATCTCCTTCAACGGTGCCCTGATCCACCTTGGCGGCACCCTCCCCTCCCTTGCCGTCGGGACCGGCTGCCTCTTGCGCATCCACCTGGACCCGACCCCGGTGCCCCGCTCCCCGCTGCAGATCTGGACCGAGGTGGTGCACGGGCAAAACGGGCTCTTAGGCCTCAAGTTCGTGGACCACGACGCCGAGGGGAGCGAATGCATCGCGCTCCTCATGGAGTTGATCCGCGAGGAGCCGGGCCAGAATGCGGACCAGTTGGACCGCATCCGCGGCTACCTCTGCGACTTCTGCGGCACCCCCTGACCGACCCGTTTCACCTTCAAACCGCCCTCATCCCGCTCTCACACCGCCGGGAGGGTGAAGCTGAAGACCGATCCCCTACCCTGCTCGCTCTCCACGCTCAACGTACCGCCGTGCGCCTGCACGATGTGCTTCACGATGGAAAGGCCAAGGCCTGTGCCGCCGTTGTCGCGGCTTCTCGCCGCGTCCACCCGGTAGAAGCGCTCGAAGAGCCGGGGGAGATCCTGCTCCGGGATGCCGATGCCGCTGTCGCGCACGAGGATGCGGACGAGCTTCCCCTCGACTGCCGCGTCCACGCTCACCGTCCCACCCCGTTCGCTGTACTTGATGGCGTTGTCCAAAAGGTTGATGAGCACCTGTTCGAGCCTCGCCCGGTCCGCGAGGACGACCGGCGACGCGGTCCCCTCCAGGCAGGTGAGGGTGATCCCCTTCTCCTCGCCCCGCTGTGCTACGAGTAACAGCGCCCGCTCGACCGCTTCCTTCACCGGCACCCGCTGCAGGTTCAGCGCCCTTTCGCTGCTTTCGAGCTCCGAGAGGGCGAGGAGGTCGCGCACGAGGCTCGAGAGGCGCTCGGCGTGGTTCAGGATGATCTGCAGGAAGCGCTCGCCGCGCTCGGGGTCCTGCGCCAGTGCGCCGGAGAGAAGCGTCTCGGCGTACCCCTTGATCACGGTGACCGGCGTTCTCAACTCGTGGGAGACGTTCGCCACGAAGTCGCGCCGGATGCGCTCCACCCTTTTCAGCGCGCTTATGTCGTGAAAGACCGCCACGGCACCCATGAGCGCACCATCCTGCAGGAGCGGCACCCAGTGCACCAGCGTCTCCGTCCCGCCGGCCAAGGAGATCTCCTGGGTCTCTTCGCGCCTTTGGGCGAGCACCTCGCGGCAGGCCGCATGCAGGTCCGGGTGGCGGCTGATCTCCAGAAGGGGGCGTCCGAGCACCTGCAGCCCGGTGCCGAACATGGCGCAAAAGGAGGGGTTCACGAGGGTCACCACCGCGTCGCGGTCGGTCACCATCACCCCCTCGCCCATCCCCTCGAGGATGGCGTCCAGGCGCCCCTTTTCCGAGGAGAGCTCCTCGAGTTGCCGCTCGATCTTCTCTGACATCTCGTTCATGACGCGGGCGAGCTCGCCCAGCTCGTCGTTACTCTGCACCGCGACGCGGGTGCCGAACTCGCCCCGGCCGATGCGGTTGGCCGCGGTGGCAAGCCGGCTCAGCCGTCTCGAGTTGATGTTGGAAAGAAAGTAGGAAAAGAGAAGCGAGGCGAGGACGGCGCAGGCGAAGGTTGCGCCGAGGCTTCTTCTGAGGCGCTCCTTGGCGAGCTCCAGCTCGGAAAGCGGCAGGGCGAGGCGGATGACCCCCTCCTTTCCGAAGGAGGCGGCCACGTAGATCATGTCGGTGCGCAGGGTGGCGGAGTAACGGACCGAGCTGCCGATGCCGTCCTTCAGCGCCTGCATCACCTCGGGACGGTGCCCGTGGTTTTCCATGCTCCCCCAGCCCGCAGGGGCGACCTCGGAATCCGCGGCGACACGGCCGTCGGCCGCGATCACGGTGACGCGGGAGCGGATCGCCCGGGAGAGCGAAGCGGTCAAGGGGGGCGCGTCGCGGTCGAGGTCCTTTATTTCCTTCAAAGCCATGAGCGACGCAGCACGCGCCTGGTCCTTAAGATGCTCGCGGGTCGCCTGGGTCATCGAGCTCTCGAGGCTTTCGGAGAGGTAGACGTAGAGCCCGGCCCCGAGGAAAAGAACGAGCGCCAGGTATGATGCCATCAGCTTCCAGCGAAAGCCCCCTCTCATCCCTCCTCCAGCTTATAGCCGAAGCCGCGCACCGTCTTGATCATCTCCCCCGCGCTCCCAAGCTTCGTACGCAGGCGGGTCATGTGCGTGTCGACGGTGCGGGTGTCGCCGACGTAGCTGTACCCCCAGACGTTCTGCAGCAAGAGCTCGCGGCTCTGCACGCGTCCGATGCGCTCGGCAAGATTCATGAGGAGCTTGAACTCCGTTGAGGTGAGGGTCACCTCCTCGCCTGCCACCTCGACCCGGTGCCCTTCGGTGTCGATGAAAAGCCCCCCCACCGAGATGTTGGCGCTCTTTGCCCCCTGTTCCGTGCTGCGCCTAAGCACCGCACGCACCCGGAGCATCAGCTCGCGGGTGGAGAAAGGTTTCACCACGTAGTCGTCCGCCCCCATCTCGAAGCCGACCACCCGGTCGATCTCCTCCCCCTTGGCGGTCAGCACGATGATCGGGATCCCGGAGGTCTGCTCCGCCCCCTTAAGGATGCGGCAGACCTCGGTCCCCATCATCCCCGGGAGCATCAGGTCCAGAAGGATCAGGTCAGGCCTTAGGCGCCTCGCCTCGGCGAGCCCGAGGCTGCCGTCCTCCGCGAGCACGCAGCTGTACCCCTCCTTCTCCAGGTGGAAGGCCACCAGTTCGGCCAGGTCACGTTCGTCCTCAATTACCAGTACCGTCGGCATGTTCCTCGATCCTTTCTTTACGTATCAGGGCGATTGCACCGCATATTCAACGACTGCACCGTTAAAGTCAACGACTAATGAAACCGCCGTCCGGCGTGCCGATGCGGCGCGGCGCGGGAGGGTAATTAAATTGGTGACGTTTAACTTTTGTCGGCTATACTGCTCCAGGTGTCGGTCAGGCGACACCCATACATCAACGCATCGAGGCGGCGATGGCCAAGAAAATCAGCGACTACGGCATCATCGGAAACATGCAGTCGGCGGCACTTGTCGGTCAGGACGGCGCCATCGACTGGCTCTGCCTGCCGCGCCTGGACTCCCCGAGCGTCTTCGCGGCACTGCTCGACGAGGAGCGCGGCGGCACCTTCTCGGTAACCCCGGACGGGGAATGGGATTCCCTTCTTTCCTACGAGGAGGACAGTAACGTCCTGGTCGGGAGGTTCCGCACCCAAGGCGGCAGCTACACCCTCACCGACTTTCTCACCATCCCCGAGCCGGACGCCGCCGGGGGGGAGCGCGACTTCGTGCTCCTGCGCCTCATAAAGGTGGAGCGGGGAACGGTCGACGTCCGGGTCCGCTTCGCCCCGCGCTTCGACTACGGCAGGACCGTTCCCGAGTTTGCCCACTTCCCCGGGCGCGGCGTGGTCGCCGCGGCGGGGGGTGCGTGCCTCGCCCTCTCCTCGACGCGCACCCTTACCGTGCATGCCGGGGAAGCCGCGGGGATCTGGACACTTCGGGCCGGGGAGCGGGCGGTACTTCGCCTGCATTACGGCGCGCGCGAGCCGGATCCCCTTCCCGAGGGGCGCGCCGAACAGCTCCTGGTGCAAACGCTCGCCTTCTGGCGCGACTGGCTGCACGAAAGCGGCACCGGTTTCTACAACGAGTTGGGGCCGCACCGCGTGCCGGTGATCCGCTCGCTGCTGACCCTCAAGCTCCTCTGTTTCGAGCCGCAGGGGACCATGGCGGCCGCGGCCACCACCTCGCTTCCCGAGGAGATCGGCGGGGTGCGCAACTGGGATTACCGCTACTCTTGGGTGCGCGACACCTGCATGGCGCTTACCGCGATGTTCGAGGTGGGGCACGTCGAGGAGGTGCAGGGGTACCTCGACTGGCTGGAGCAGGTGATCAGAAAAGGAAGGCGCGACGAACTGCAGGTGATGTACCGCATGGACGGCTCCTCGGACCTTGCGGAGCCGTCGCTGCCGCATCTGCGCGGCTATCGGGACTCGCGGCCGGTGCGGGCGGGGAACCTCGCCGCCCGGCAGAAGCAGTTCAGCATCTACGGCCACGTGCTGATCGCAGCCCATCTCGTGGCAAGCAGAAACCGCGGCATCGATCCCGAACTCTGGCACGGGTTGACCCTCATGTGCGACTTTGCCCGAGACCACTGGCGCGAGCCGGACTCGAGCATCTGGGAGATGCGCGGCGGGACGCGCCACTTCGTCCACTCGAAGGCGATGTGCTGGGTCACCCTGGACCGTGGCCTGCGCATCGCGCGGCACCTGGGGCTTCAGGCCGGCTCCGGCTGGGAGGAGCCCTTGAAAGAGATCAGGGGCGAGGTGCTTGCCCGCGGCTGGAGCCCCCGCCTGCAGTCATTCATGCTCAACTACGACAGCGAACTCCTCGACGCAAGCGCCCTCCTCATGTCGATCAACGACTTCATCGCATACGACGACCCCATGATGCTCGCGACCGTCGACGCCCTGCGCCGCGACCTCGCCCTGGACGGTTTCCTCTACCGCTACCAGGGGGACGACGGCCTCCCGGGCCGGGACGCCACCTTCCTCGCCTGCACCCTCTGGCTCGTCACGAACCTCGCCAAGCAGGGGGAGACCGAGGAAGCCGACCTGCTCCTTTCCCTGGTGGACCAGGTGGGGGGACAGCGCCACCTCCTCGCCGAGGAGTACGACCCTATGTGGCAGGAGCAGCTCGGGAACTTCCCGCAGGCCTTCAGCCACGAGGCGTACGTCGTCGCGGCGACCGCGGTGGCGAACGCCCGGGCCGACGAGCGGAGAAAGCCGCGCCACGAGCGGGTGCTTGCCCCTAAGCCCTGCAGCGGACCGGCGCCGGACCTCGAGGAGATGGCGGCGCTCCTAGCCGAGGCGGCCATCGCGTTGGCCTCCCCCCATCCCGACTACCGGCCACTCACCGAAAGCCGGATGCAGGAGCGCCTCACCGCACTACTCGCACGCCTGGCGGTTTTCCCCCTCGAGCGCCTGCAGGGAAGGGAGGAGCAGATCACCTTCTGGTGCAACCTGCACACCCTGCTCGTCCTTTACGGCATCCTCTCCCTCGGGGTGCGCAGCTCGGTGCAGGAAGTGCCGCGCTTTTACCGCAGGGTCGGGTGCCGCATCGGGAAGGAGGAGTACAGTGCGGAGGTGGTGCTGCACGGCATCCTGCGCGGCAACCGTCCGGCACCGGGTCGGCTCATCCCGCCGCTCCCCCCCGGCGACCCGCGCCTTGCCCACGCGATCCGTCCCGGCGACCCGCGCGTTCTTTGCGCCGCCTTTACCGGCACGGTCTCCTCCCCCGCCATCACCGTTTTGTCGCCGCGCGCCCTGGATAGCGACCTGGACGCCGCGGTCCGGCGCTACCTGGAGCGCGAGGCGCACTTCGATCTCGCTGGCAGAAGGCTCGTCCTGCCGCGTCTTTTCCGCTGGTACGACGACCTGGGAAAAACCGGGCACGACGTGGCCGTCTTCGCGGCAGGCTTCGCCGGGGAGGAAATCGCGCAGGAGATCAGGGAACACCCGGAATCCTTCCGCCTTGAGTACGCGCAGTACGACTGGCGGCTGTCCCGGGACGAGGGGGAAAAGCGATGAGAAATACGGTGGAAAGGGTCGAGGTGATGGCGTACCGCATCCCGACCGAGGAGCCGGAGCCCGACGGCACCTGCCTGTGGGACGAGACCGTGATGGTCGCGGTGCACCTTTACAGCAAAGGGGTGCGGGGGTTCGGCTACAGCTACGCGCACGCCTCGGCGGCGACGCTCATCCGCGACCGGTTAGGCGAGCTCGTGCGCGGGCGGGACCCCTTCGATATCCCCGGCTGCTGGCTCGCCCTGAACGGTGCCCTGCGTAACCTAGGCGACGCCGGCATCGGCATGATGGCCGTCGCCGCGGTGGACGCGGCCCTTTGGGACCTGAAGGCGCGCCTTCTCGAGCTCCCGCTCGTCTCGCTCATGGGGGGCGCACGCGAAAGCGTCCCGGTCTACGGCAGCGGTGGCTTCACCTCCTACACGGTCGACAAACTGCAGCGCCAGCTCGCCGGATGGGTGGAGTGCGGCATAGGCCGGGTGAAGATGAAGGTGGGGCGCGACGCCGGGGCCGACCCGGAGCGCGTCGCCTCCGCGCGTCGGGCGATCGGCCCGGAGGCGGAGCTCATGGTGGACGCAAACGGCGGCTACGCGCGCAAGGAGGCGCTGCGCCTTGCCCGCCTCTTCGCCGCGCAAGGGGTCACCTGGTTCGAGGAGCCCGTGCCGCACCGGGACCGGGAAGGGCTCCGTCTCGTCAGGGACTTAGCCCCGGAAGGGATGGAGGTCTCCTGCGGCGAGTACGGCTTCAACGCGCGCTACTTCCTCGACCTTTTGCGCGACGGCTGCGTCGACGTCATGCAGGCCGACGCCACGCGCTGCGGGGTCACCGGTTTCCTTGAAGCCGCCTCCCTCTGCCGGGCCTGGCAGATCCCCCTCTCCTCGCACTGCGCCCCCGCGCTGCACCTGCACCTTTGCTGCGCCGCGGCGCCGGTGCGCCACCTGGAGTACTTTCACGACCACGTCCGGATCGAGCGGACGCTCCTCGAGGGGGTGATAGAACCCCGCGACGGCGCCCTCTTCCCGGATTTGACGCGCCACGGCCACGGCCTTTCCCTTCGGGAGGACGAGGCGAAGCGTTTCGAGATCTGAACCCAGCAGCGCCGGGAGGAACCATGAGCAAAAGGGAAGCAAACGAGAGCGAGCTGCAAAGCATGAACGCGAAGGCCCTGGAGGCGGCGCTCCGGGAGGCGGTCGACGGCGAGGTCCGGTTCGACAATACGAGCCGCGCCCTCTACGCGACCGACGCCTCCAACTACCGCCAGATACCGATCGGCGTGGTGCTCCCGAAAACGACCGACACCGTGGTGCGCACCCTGGAGGTCTGCCGCCGGCACGGCGCTCCCGTCGTCTCGCGCGGCGGCGGCACCGCCCTTTGCGGGCAGACCTGCAACGCCGCCGTCGTCATCGACCATTCGAAGTACCTGCGCGGCATTCTCGCGATCGACCCGGAAAAAAGGACGGCGCGCGTGCAGCCGGGCGTCGTCCTCGACCAGTTGCGGGAGGAGACCGAGAAGTTCCACCTGACCTACGGCCCCGACCCCGCCACCCACACCCACAACACCTTCGGCGGCATGATCGGCAACAACTCCTGCGGCATCCACTCGGTGATGGCGGGGCGCACCGCGGACAACGTCATCGAGATGGAGGTGATCACCTACGACGGCGTGCGCATGAAGGTGGGGGCGACTCCCGAGGAGGAGCTCACCCGCATCATCGCGGCCGGCGGCAGGCGCGGCGAGATCTACGCCGGACTGCGCAGCCTGCGCGACGACTACGCGGAACTCATCCGGCGCCGCTACCCGAAGATCCCGCGCCGGGTCTCCGGGTTCAATCTGGACGACCTCCTCCCCGAGAACGGCTGCAACGTGGCGCGCGCCCTGGTCGGGACCGAGGGGACCTGCATCACCGTCCTCGAGGCGACGGTGCGCCTCGTACACTCCCCGCCGGCGCGCACCCTTTTGGTGCTCGGCTACCCGGACGTCTTTTCCGCCGCCGACCACGTCACCGAGCTGATGGCGTTCGAGCCGGTGGGGCTCGAGGGTCTTGACGAACTCCTCATTCATTTCATGAAGAAAAAGAAGCTGCACCCGGAGGACGTGCAGCTCCTACCCGAGGGGAAGGGATGGCTTCTGGTCGAGTTCGGCGGCGACACCAAGAAGGACGCCGACGCCAAGGCGCGCCGGGCGATGGATAAGCTCGGCCGCCAGGCGAATCCCCCCTCCATGAAGCTCTTCACCGACGCGAAGGAAGAGAAGATGGTCTGGGAGGTGCGGGAGTCGGGCCTCGGCGCCACGGCGAACGTCCCGGGGGTTCCGCTTGGCTGGCCGGGATGGGAGGACGCAGCCATCCCCCCCGAGAAGCTCGGCCCCTACCTGCGCGAGTTCCGCGCCCTCCTCGACCGGCACGGGCTCATCGCCTCGCTCTACGGCCACTTCGGCCAGGGGTGCATCCACTGCCGCATCTCCTTCGACCTCTTCACCCATGAGGGGGTGGCGAACTTCATGGCCTTTCTGGACGAGGCGACCGACATGGTCGCCCGTTACGGCGGCTCCTTCTCCGCCGAGCACGGCGACGGGCAGTCGAAGGCTATGTACCTGGAGAAGATGTACGGCCCGGAGCTCGTCGAGGCGTTTCGCCGCTTCAAGGAGTTGTGGGACCCGGAGTGGAAGATGAACCCTGGGAAGGTGGTCGAGCCGTACCGCCCCGACCAGAATCTGAGGCTTGGCACCGATTACAACCCATGGCAGCCCGAGACCCGCTTTCGCTACCCGCACGACGACGGCAGCCTGCCGCGCGCCGTCTTGCGCTGCGTCGGCGTCGGCAAGTGCCGCCGCGACCGCGACGCCTTCATGTGCCCTAGCTTTCTCGCAACCCTCGAGGAGAAGCACACGACCCGCGGGCGCGCCCGCGTCCTTTTCGAGATGTTCCGGGGCGACTTCCTCTCCGACCGGTGGCAAAGCGCGGAGGTGCTTGACGCGCTCAAGTACTGCCTCTCCTGCAAGGGGTGCAAGACCGACTGCCCGGTGAACGTCGACATGGCGACCTACAAGGCGGAGTTTTTGTACCACCACTACCGGCACCGGCTGCGCCCCCTTGCCGCCTACTCCATGGGGCTCATAGGCATCTGGGGCGTTATCGGGGGGAGGTTTCCCGCCCTCGCCAATTTCGCTGGGCAGACCCCGGGTCTGCGCGCGATCACCAAGGCGGTCGCCGGGATCGCGCAGGAAAGGAGCATGCCGCGCTTCGCCGACGAGAGCTTCACCTCCTGGTATAAAAAGACGGAGCACCCCGCGGGGGAGGGGCGCCCGGTCCTTCTCTACCCCGACCTTTTCAACGACTGTTTCTTCCCCGAGACCCTGAAGGCGGCCCTCGAGCTCCTGAGGCGTTACGGCCTGCGGGTGATCGTCCCTGAAAAGCGCCCCCCCGCGGTACGCCCCCCCATCGACTACGGCATGCTCGACTACGCGAGGAAAAAGATCCTGCAGGCGGTCGACGAGCTGCACCCCTACGTGCGCGACGGGATACCGGTCCTCATCCTCGAGCCGAGCACCGCGGCGGTCTTTCGCGACGAGCTTCCCGAGCTCTTCCCGGAGCACGAGGACGGCAAGCGGGTGAGCGCCCTCACCTTTACCGTCGCCGAGTTCATGAAGAACGAGGGGCTCGTCCCGCCGAAACTCCAGGGGAGGATCCTGTACCACGCCCACTGTCACCAGAAGGCGCTTTTGAACCCCGAGGCGGCCCGGGAGCTGATCGGAAAGATGGGGCTTCTCCTCACCGAGCCACAGAAAGGGTGCTGCGGCATGGCCGGCTCCTTCGGCTTCGAGAAGGAGAAGTACCAGATCTCCATGCGCATCGGCGAGCTCGGCCTGCTCCCCGCGGTGCGCGACGCGCTCCCCACCGACTACATCGTGGCGGACGGCTTTTCCTGCCGCACCCAGATCCTGCAGTCAACCAGCCGCAAGCCCATGCACCTGGTCGAGCTCATGCTCCTCGCCCTGAAGCTCGGCAACCCCGCGTAGGCAATCGTCCTACGTATCATTAGGACCAGCGTCGCTAGCTCGACGCCGTTGCACTGTGTTAAAGTTCGGCCCTAAGCTTTCAAAGTGTCAGCGCAATGGTAAAATCACTGTCAGAAGCAGGCGATCACGGTTGTCACACAGAAGGCTCGCTCTCATTCCTTTCGGAGCTACCTTGAGATTCATATGCACAGCCATTACTTTGCTCTCTCTTGCCATCGCCCTTCCGGTTTATGCCGAGGAGCATCATAAATTCACCGAGCTGCCGGGGACACGCGCCCTCATCAGCCAACTGCGGGCCGGCGGTTTCGTGCTTTTCATGCGGCACGGGCCGACCGACAGCAGCAAACCCGACCAGTTCCCCCTTACCGACCCAAACGACTGCTCGAAGCAGCGCCCCCTGATCGAGGAAGGGCGCCAGGTCGCCCACTTCCTGGGGGACACCCTGCGCCGGGGGAGGATTCCCGTGGACGAGGTCTACGCGGGACCGCTTTGCCGGACCAGGGAGACGGCACTTGCCGCCTTCGGGAATTTCAAGGTGAGTCAGAAACTGATGACCACGACGAACCTCACCACCGAGGAAAAAGGACCGTACCTGGATGAGTTAAGGCGCCTGCTCTCGTCCCCGGTAACAAAGGGGAACCGTGTCCTGGTCACGCACGCGCCCAACCTGGCCGACCTGATCGGTTACTTCCCCGGCCCCGAAGGGGTCATCGTAGTCTTCCAGCCCATGGACAACGGCCGTTTCAACTACCTCGCCACCATCCCTCCCGCCGCCTGGGCGAAACTGATCAAGTAGAGGGGAGTAGTTTCCGTGCGTGTCTACCGACCCACCTTTTTCGCCATGTTCTTCCTGCCGGTGACCCTGGTCCTGGTCGCCATTTCCCTATTTTCCATCTGGACCCTCGCCACGGTGAAGCAACGGCACGACCTGCGGGTGGCCGAGCTCGCCGGAGACCTGAGCGGCATCGTCCGGGCCGCGGATTTCGATGCCCAGATGTACGGTATCCACCACCAGCTCGACACCCTTCTCGAGAAGGCGCAGCTCCATAAACTGGACGAGGCCCAGCTGTACCGAAGCCACGTAGAGGTGGTGGACCGGCTCTCGGCGATGCGCAGCAAGCTCGACCTGATCCACAAAAGCGTACGGGGACAAAAGCTGCAGGTGACCGAGCTCGCGCAACTGGAAGCGGACTTCGTCCGCTACCGCAACGACATCATCATGGCCACCGACGCCATCGCGGTCGACCCGAGGCAGGCGAAAAGATACCTGAAGCTTGCCACCGGTGAATACCTTGCCATCACCGAACACTCACAAAAGATAGTCGGACTGCTCGCCGACCACGCCGTGCAAAACGGCAAGCGCTTTAACGATCGGCTGGAGGATTTCTCGGGGAAGGCGCTCGCCGCCAGCATCATCTTCATGGCTGCAGCCGCCTTCTCCTGGTTTTTCGCCACAAGACGCCTCACCCGCCACATGACCCTCATCTCCACCGGCCTCGATGACCTCGCCGGCGGCAAGGAGTTGCAACACTGGGACGCGGTGGCGGATCTGGCGCATTCTCCGACCCAGGGGCCCATCCAGAGGATGGCGAACGCGGTGCTCGCCTTCGTGGAGGCGGTGGACCAGCGCAAACGGAGCCTTGAGGAGCACCGCCACGGCGAGGCACAGTTGCGAGCACTCACCGAGACCCTGGAACAGCGCATAAGGGAAGAACAGTGCCTGTACCGCGTCTCCACGCTGACCGAAGACGTCACCCCCCCCTTCGAGGAGCAGATGCGGCAGGTGTCGGCCCTCGTGCCCTCGGGGCTGCGCTTTCCCGACTGCGCCGAAGCCCGTCTCACCCACGGCGCCGCCTCTTTCACCACGGCCGGGTTTGCAGCGACCCCCTGGACGCTTTGCGCGAGGCTCGACACCGACGACGGCGACAGCTTCGAGCTCACCGTCGCCTACCGCGAGGAGCACCAGGCGGCGGACGAGGGGCCCTTCCTCGTCGAGGAGCGCCGGCTACTGGAAAACATCCTGCACCGCCTGGCCGAGGCCGCCAACCGGCGCCGCGCCGCGGAACTGGTCAGCGAGCGCGACAAGCTCATCGCCACCATGTTCGAGCAGAGCACCGAGAGCATCCTGCTCATCGACGTCGAGACGCTCGGCTTCGTCGACTTCAACGACGCCGCGCACGCGGGGCTTGGCTACACCCGCGAGGAGTTCGCCCTACTCACCGTTCCCGATATCGAGGGGCATTTCACCGTCGACGAGCTCCACGCACTGAAGGAGGAGCTTTCCGAGCGCGACGTCACCGTCTTCCAGACGCGGCACCGCCGCAAAGACGGCGTGCTGCGCGACGTCTCCATGACGCTTAGGCTGATCACCTTCAAGGGGCAGTCCCTCATCTCCTCGGTGTGGCGGGACATCACCGAGCAGCTCGTGCGCGAGAAGGAGCTGGAAAACTACCGGCGCCACCTGGAGGTGATGATCGACATCAGCACCGCCGAGCTCCAGGGGGCGAACAGCGAACAGCGCGCCATATTCGAAGCCGCTGACGTCGGGATCCTCTTGGTGCGCGACCGGATCATCGGCCGCCACAACGCGAAGGTGGAGGAGATCTTCGGCTACCAGGGAAAAGAGTTGCATGGACAGTCCACGAGGATGCTCTACCCGGACGAGGAAGCCTTCCTCGCCATGGGGACCAGGATTTACGAGAGGTTGGCCGGAGGGCACACCGAACGGGACGAGATCCCGCTCAGGCGCAAGGACGGCACGATATTCTGGGCACGACTCTCCACGCAGCCCCTGGACAAGCAGGATCTGGGCAAGGGTATCGTCATCCTCGTCGAGGACATAACGCGGGAACGGGAGGCGACCGAGGAACTCAGGCGCGCGAAGGAGCAGGCCGAGCGGGAGGCACACGCAAAAGAGGAGCTCTTGCAGGCGATGCGGCTGCAGGCCGCGCAACTCGAGGAGCAGGCAGCCGAGATGGAGATGCAGGCGATCACCCTCGCGGAGAGAACGGCACAGCTCGAGGAACTGAACCTGGAACAGCGGGCGATCTTCGACGCGGCGACGACCGGCATCGTCCTGGTGCAGGACCGCACCATCATGAGCTGCAACCGCAAGCTCGAGGAGATCTTCGGATATCAGCCCGAGGAGCTTCTAAACCTGACCACCCGCTGCTGGTACCCCGACGACGACTCCTTTCTCCGTTTCGGCAGCGAGATCGCCGACTGCCTCGCGCTCAGCCGGATCTTCCACCGCGAGGAGGTCCCCTTCCTGCGCAAGGACGGCAACACCTTCTGGGCGCGGGTCTCGGTACAGTGCCTCAGGGAAAACGACCCCTCCGGCGGGCAGGTCTCCATCATCGAGGACGTCACCGAGCGCCGCCTGGCACGCCGGGAGATCATCGAGGGGCGCGAGATGCTCCGCCTCATCCTGAACTCGACCGCCGAAGCGATCTACGGTACCGATCCGGACGGGATCTGCACCTTCTGCAACCGCGCCTGTGTCGAACTTTTGGGGTACCAAGACGAGGATGAACTGATCGGTCGCAACATGCACGACATGATCCACCACCGCGACGCCGACGGCACCCCCATCGACAAACACGAGTGCCGTATCTTCATGGGGTACCAAAACGCGGAAGGGACCCACGCCGACGACGAGGTGCTCTGGCGCAAGGACGGCAGCTCCTTCCCGGCGGAATACTGGTCCTACCCGCAGTACCGCGAGGGCAGGGTCGTGGGAGCGGTGGTCACCTTCCTGGACATCACCGAGCGCAAGAAAACGCAGCAGGAACTGGTCGTCGCGAAAGAGGCGGCCGAGGCGGCGAGCCAGACGAAGTCGGACTTCCTCGCCAACATGAGCCACGAGATCAGGACGCCGATGAACGCCATCATCGGCATGTCGCACCTCGTGATGAAGACTAGCCTCACCCCCAAGCAACTGGATTACCTCTCCAAGATCCAGGCTTCGGGTGAGCACCTGCTCGGCATCATCAACGACATCCTCGACTTCTCCAAGATCGAGGCGGGCAAGCTCACCATCGAGGAGGCGGAATTCGATCTGGAGCGGGTGATGGGCACCCTGGCGACCTTCCTCGGTGACAAGGTCCAGGCGAAGGGGCTGGAGCTTATCTTCGACGTTGCCCCGGAAGTCCCCCGCCACCTGGTCGGCGACTCGCTGCGCCTGGGGCAGGTCCTGCTGAACTACGGCTCCAACGCGGTCAAGTTCACCGAGACCGGCGAGATCTGCGTCCGCGTCGGCGTGGTGGAACGCTCCGGGGACAGCGTCCTTTTGCAGTTCTCGGTCACCGACACCGGCATCGGCCTCGACAGGCAGCAGCAGGGGCTGCTTTTCCAGTGTTTCCAGCAGAGGGACATGTCGACCACCCGGAAGTACGGCGGCACCGGTCTTGGGCTCGCCATTTCCAGGCACCTGGCGCGGCTCATGGGAGGGGAGGTCGGCGTCGAGAGCGAGAAAGGGGTGGGGAGCACCTTCTGGTGCACCGTCCGCCTCGGGGTGAGCCTAAGAAACGAGAAGCCCCGCATAACGCCCATCGCACTGTACGGAAGCCGGGTCCTAGTCGTGGACGACAACGAGCACGCCCGGGGCGTGCTGCACGCGATGCTGCAGAGGACCGGCCTGCGCTCAACCCCCTCCCCTTCGGGAACGGAAGCTCTGAGCCTTTTGAAGCGCGGCGATGAGGAGGGAGATCCCTTCAGGATCGTCTTCCTCGACTGGCAGATGCAGGGGATGAGCGGCGCCGACACGGCGCGCCTCATCAGGGAGCTCGACCTGTCCAGCCGTCCGCATCTCATCGTCCTCACCCCGTTCGGGTGCGAAGGGGACCTGGGCCTCATGTCGGCCGGGTCCGACACCTTGCTCATCGCCAAGCCGGCATCCCCCTCCCTGCTCCTCGACGCGGCGATGACCGTGATGGCGCAAACCGGGAGCCCCGGGAAGGACGCCACCGCGATGGAGGCCGCACCCATTAAGGAGCAGCGGATCGCGGGCCGGGTGCTTCTCGTCGAGGACAACGAAATCAACCGGCAGGTGGCGCTGGAGCTTCTCATGGACACGGGGCTCTCGGTGGATATCGCGGGCAACGGTCAGGAGGCGCTCCGCAAGGTGCGTGAAAAAAACTACGACCTGGTCCTCATGGATATGCAGATGCCGGTAATGGACGGGCTGGAGGCCACCGCCCGCATGCGCTCGGACCACGCCAACGACCGGCTCCCCATCGTGGCGATGACCGCCAACGCGCTCCCGAGCGACCGGGCCGCCTGCCTTGCCGCCGGCATGAACGACTACATCCCGAAGCCCTTCGATCCTGCTCTCTTCCGGGCGACGGTGCTCAAGTGGATCGGGCTTTCCGAGGGGGAGCGGTCCGGCAAGCCCTCCTGCGCACAGGGTGCCACCCTGCTACCCGACGCCCTCGACGGCATCGATCTCGAACTGGGGCTGAAGCGCATCGGCGGCGAAGAGCGGGCCTACCTTTCGCTGCTCGAGAAGTTCCGTGCGAACCAACGCCATACCGATCGGCAGTTGCGCGAAGCGCTGGACAAGGGGGACCGGGAAACCGCCGAGCGGATCGTGCACACGATGAAGAGCGTGGCGGGGAACATAGGCGCCGAGGCGCTCCAGACATGTGCGGCGGAACTGGAGCAGGCGTTGCAGACGCGCGGGACGGACCTCGAGCCGGAGCTTGGACGGTTCTCGCAGCTGCTCGCAGGCCTGCTGCGCGAGCTGCGGAAAAAACTCCCCTCCGCACCGGTTCAAGACATCCCACCGGCGGCACCCGGGGTCCTGGAGGAGGTCTGCCGGGAGTTCGCGAGGCTTCTCTCTGACGACGACGCCGCCGCAACGGAACACTTCACCACGCACGCGCTGCTGCTGCGCAGTGCCTTCCCGCAGCAGTTCGCCCGCATCGAGGGGGCGATAAGGACCTACGATTTCGAGGCGGCGCTTTCCGCCCTGACCGAGGCCCAGGGTGAACAGGAGGGGGACGCATGAACGAGGAAGCCATGGCGGAAACGACACTAATGCGCCCGACGGTCCTCGTGGTGGACGACACCCCGGACAACATCTCGATCATGTGCGACCTCTTGAAGGGGCTCTACCACGTCAAGGTGGCGCCGAACGGGGAGAAGGCGCTGCGCATCGCCCGTTCCGGCGCGCCGCTCGACCTGATCCTGCTCGACATCATGATGCCCGACATGGACGGGTACCAGGTCTGCCGCGAGCTGAAGGCCTCCTCCGAGACCCGGGACATCCCCGTCATCTTCCTCACCGCCCGCAGGAACATCGACGACGAGCGGCGCGGCCTCGAGCTGGGCGCGGTCGACTACATCACCAAGCCGATCAGCCCCCCCACGGTCCTGGCCCGCGTGCAGACCCACCTGAACCTGAAAGCAGCCAGTGATTTTTTAAAGGACAAGAACATCTTCCTCGAGCGGGAGGTGGAACGGCGCGCCAAGGATCTGCGTGCGGTACAGGAAGTGACCATCATGGCGCTCGCCACCCTGGCCGAAACGCGGGACAACGACACCGGAAACCATCTGCGCCGCACCCAGTGCTACGTGAAGGCCCTGGCGGAGAAGCTGCGGCACCATCCGCGCTTTTCACGTGAGCTCACCGACGCCAACATCGCGCTCCTTTTCAAGTCGGCGCCGCTGCACGACATCGGCAAGGTCGGCATCCCCGACCGCATCTTGCTCAAACCCGGCCCCCTGGAACCGGACGAATTCGAGGTCATGAAGAGGCACACTCTGATCGGCTGGGGAGCGCTCGAATCGGCCAAGCACTCCCTTGGGACAAAGGCGGAGTTTCTGCGCCTTGCCGAAGAGGTCACCCTCTATCACCATGAGCGGTGGGACGGTACCGGCTATCCCGGGCGTCTGGCCGGTGACGCCATCCCGGTGTCGGCGAGGCTCATGGCGGTCGCCGATTTCTACGACGCCCTGATCAGTTGGCGCGTCTACCGCCCCGGCCTTCCCCACGAGAAGGTGGTCGGCATGATAAGCGAAGCAAAGGGAACCCATTTCGACCCGGACGTCGTCGAGGCCTTTCTGGAACTGCAGGAGCATTTCAGGGAGATCGCGCTCCGTTTCGTGGACGACGGCGCGAAGACGCCGTCATAGCCGTCAAGCCCGGTCTCATAGTCTCGTCCCACTCCCCTTTTCCGCTTTACTAAAGGACCGTTTCTCTGAAAGAAGCTCCTTGTTTGTATGACAAAAAGGTGTACAATTCGAACAAACGTTCGATTCACCACGGACTGATGCCTCACACCCTTCCAGTTGCCAACATCAAACGGTGAAGCACCCGCCCGCAATGTCACAGCAAACAGAAAGGAGTTAGCCATGTCCACGAGAGCAAACACGACGGTACGTATGTTCGGAGCGCTGCACACGGTGCGCAAAAACAGGGGACTGCCGTCGCAGGCAGAAGTTGCCGTCCCCGAGGGAGGGGTAAGCGCCGCCGCCATCGCGCACGACCTCGATCTCCCGATGGAGAAAGTGGAAGCGGTCTTCGTGAACCACCGTGTCTACACCCTCGACCACAAAGTCAACCCCGGTGACAGTGTGGCCTTCATCCCCACCGGCATCCCGTTCTGAGCCCCTCCCCCCTCCCTCTCCGCAGGCGGGAGAGGGAGGGGGGGACGCCGCCGTCATCCCGAGCCCATCGTCCCCCTCGCCTTTTCCCGTTTTTCTCTTCTCCACAAATTGCTGCATGCCCCCTAGCCCCCCCCTTTTCTGAAGTTCTTCAAGAAATTCCATGGAACGCGAAGTGCAGCTGCTTGCAAGCACTGCATGTCCCCTAACGTCCCCCCCTTTGCGAAGGGGGAGCCTGCCCCCCGTAGCGCCTCCGCGAAGGGGGGATAGGGGGAATTTGCCTCTGTCCGACCACACAAGCACCCGCTGACGGTGCGATAACGCACGCTGCAACAGCAAGTGACAGATGACGAACAACTTGTCCATGTGGAAAGCGACTCCGTTCAATCGACTAAAACCAGTAAACAAAAGCAAATCCCCCCCGTCCCCCCTTCGCAAAAGGGGGGGGCGCGAGGTCACCTGCAGCGCTTCGTCGGCACACTTTTTCGCCATCCCCGAAATTTCCGTAGTGCCTCCGCGCAGGGGGATTTGCCGGATGCCCTTTCCGCGAAGCCTGCTAGACTTAAGCCTCGTGTTTTTTAAAGGACGAAAGGAGGAGGCGCGATGCCCTGCGCAGGCGACATAGACGCCGTGGTGGTCGGCTCTGGACCAAACGGCCTCGCGGCCGCGATAACCCTCGCCCGCGCCGGGCTGAAGGTCACCGTCGTGGAAGCCGCCGCGACCATCGGCGGAGGCACCAGGAGCGAGGCGCTCACCCTCCCGGGCTTTCTGCACGACGTCTGCTCCGCGATCCACCCGCTTGCCGTCTCTTCCCCATTCTTTCGCACCCTCCCGCTCTCCGAACACGGCCTCACCTGGCTCTACCCCGAGGTACAACTCGCCCACCCGTTAGCGGGTGATGAAGCAGCCCTCCTCTACCGCGACCTCGCCGCAACCTCCGCCGGTCTCGATAAAGATGCCGGGCGTTACCGGGCCCTTTTCTCCCCGATCGTTGCACACTGGGAGGAACTCGCCCCCGATCTTCTGGCGCCGCTGCACTTCCCGCAGCACCCCGTTTCTTTCGCGCGTTTCGGCCTTTACGGGCTTCTTCCCGCCACGCTCCTCGGGCGCTCCGCTTTCGGGGGCGATCCAGCCCGCGCCCTCTTCGCCGGCATGGCCGCCCACTCCTTTCTCCCGCTGGAGCGCCCCCTTTCCGGGGCCTTCGGCCTCATCTTGGGCGCCCTCGCCCACGTCGCCGGCTGGCCCGTGGCGCAGGGGGGCTCCGGCGCCGTAAGCTCCGCGCTTGCCTCCTACCTGCGGCGGCTCGGGGGGGATATCGTCACCGGGTGCGCCATAAATAGCCTCGCCGAACTCCCCGCGGCGCGCATCGTGATGTTAGACCTGACCGCACGCCAGCTGGAAAGGCTCGCGGGAGATAAGCTCCCGGCAGGTTACCGGCGCAGGCTGACCGAATACCGCTACGGCCCCGGCATCTTCAAGATCGACTGGGCCCTGAACGCCCCGATCCCCTGGCGTGCCGAAGCATGCCGGCGCGCCGCCACGGTGCACGTCGGGGGGAGCGCGCCGGAAATCGCCCTTGGCGAGCGGGAGGTCTGGCGCGGCACGCACCCGGAGCACCCTTTCGTCCTCGTCGCGCAGCCGACCATCGTCGACCCGTCCCGCGCACCGGAGAACAAGCACGTCGCGTGGGGATACTGCCACGTTCCGAGCGGCTCCACCTTCGACATGACCGAACGGATCGAAGCGCAGATGGAGCGCTTCGCCCCCGGTTTCCGCGACCTCGTGCTCGCCCGGCACACGCGTAACTGCGCCCAGTACCAGCAGTACAACGCAAACCTCATCGGCGGGGACATAAACGGCGGCGTCCAGGACCTGCGCCAGTTTCTCTGCCGCCCCACCCTCTTCGCCCCCTACCGCACCCCGCTTCCCGGTCTCTACCTCTGTTCGTCGGGGACCCCACCGGGGGGCGGCGTGCATGGCATGTGCGGCTACCATGCGGCGCGCATGGCGCTTCGCGACCTCGGCATCGGTCCGCAGCGGATCACCTTTGAGGCGCCGGGCTTCCCGAAGCCGGAAACAGCACCCCCTGCCGGGCCGCCCTGACCCTGCGAACAAATCCGCACCTCCCCGGAGGCCACCATGAACGACGACGGCTACTGGATCATCCGGATTCTTCTGCAAAGGGGCCTTGCCCTCATCTACCTGATGGGTTTTCTCGCCGCGCTGTACCAGTTTCGCCCCCTTTGCGGCGACCACGGGCTCGAGCCGGCCCGCTACTTCATGCGGCTCGTCCCCTTCCGGGACGCCCCGAGCATCTTCCACGTCCTGCCGGGGGACCGGTCCTACCTCATCTTTTCCATCCTCGGCGTCTTCCTGTCCCTTCTCGCGCTCTGCGGTATCACCGACGCCTACGGTGTCTTCACATCCATGCTTTCCTGGTTCCTGCTCTGGGCCCTCTACCTATCCTTCGTGAACATCGGCCAGACCTTCTACGCCTTCGGCTGGGAGTCGCTCCTTCTGGAGGCGGGCTTTCTGGCCGTCTTCCTCGGCCCTTCCGGCACCGAGCCGGGGTGGCAGGTGATCTGGCTCTACCGCTGGCTCGCCTTTCGCGTCATGTTCGGCGCGGGGATGATCAAGATCAGGGGGGATAACTGCTGGCGCGACCTCACCTGCCTTGACTACCACTTCGAGACGCAGCCCATGCCGAACCCGTTAAGCCGCCTCTTCCACCGCCTTCCCCCTTCGGTGCACAAGGCCGGTGTCCTCTTCAATCACCTGGCCGAACTCATCCTCCCTCCCTTTTTCTTCGCGCCCCAGCCGGTCGCCGCGGCCGCCTCGACCGTTTCGCTCCTGTTTCTCGGTTCCATCATCGTGAGCGGCAACTTCGCCTGGCTCAACTGGCTCACCGCCGTCATCTGCCTGAGCCCGCTGGACGGCACGCTCATCGCCCGGTTTTTCTCCCTGACGGCGCCCCCGATGGTTCCTCAGGCGCCGCTTTTCACCGCCCTCACCTGGGGGCTTTTCATCCTGGTGGCGCTGCGCAGCGCGGAACCGGTGCTGAACCTCTTCTCCCGGTCGCAGATCATGAACACCTCCTTCGATCCCTTCCACCTGGTGAACACCTACGGGGCCTTCGGCAGCATCACGAAAGAACGCTATGAGATCGTCATCGAGGGGACAGAGGAGGACGCGGCGGGGGTCGACGCGAACTGGCGCGCCTACGAGTTCAAGGGAAAGCCGGGGAACCCGGACCGCATCCCCCCAGTCGTCGCGCCGTACCACCTGCGCCTGGACTGGCTGATGTGGTTCGAGGCGATGCCCGGTCAGGCGGGACACTCGCGCTGGTTCGTGCAGTTGGTGATCAGGCTTTTGGAGGGGGACGCCGCAACGCTGCGGCTCCTGCGCGAAAATCCCTTTCCGGAGCGGCCGCCGCGCTACATCCGCGCGCTTTACTACCGTTACCGCTTCGGCAGGAAGCAATGGTGGGACCGTGAACTGGTCGGTGAATACCTGGTGCCCGTTTCCCTGGAGCACCCGGTATTAAAGCTCGTGCGTGAGCGCTACCGGGACGGGGATCGCTGAGGACGGCAGGAAGGAAAGAAAACCGGCTCCGCAAGAGGCCGGTTTTTTTTGTTCCTTTTCGTGACGCAATCGTAATGCCGCCCATAACCGGCTGTAACCTTCTCCTGGTATCATGCCGGCAAAAAAGCTGAGGAGAAAGCGATATGTGGAGAGAAAACACGGTGGATTTCAAGCTCGCGCGCTTCTACGAGATGTCCACGCGCGTGGTGCTGACCTTTCTGATCGTCACCATCCTGCTCGCCATCCTGGCCGGGGTGGGATGCACGCTTTACGACCTGCGCCTTGTCTTCGAGGAGGAGTTTCACGCCGCCTTCAAGCAGATCATGGTGGACCTTCTGACCGTGCTCGCCGTGATCGAGGTGCTGCGTACCGCCCTCGCCTATTCCACGGAGGGGCGCGTCAAGGTCACCTACATCATCGACACGGTCATCGTCACCGTGCTGACCGAGGTGATGGCCTTTTGGTACAAGGATATCGAGTGGCAGGAGGTGGCGATGACCATCGCGCTCGTGCTGTCGCTCGCCTTCACGCGCATCGTCGCGGTACGCTTTTCGCCCGCGGCGGCGCGCAGGGAGCTGTAAGGGGAAGAGCAGGTGCCGGGAGAAGATCCCCCCGGCACCCTCTGTTGCTAAACATGGTGCAGGCTGATCCACCTGAGCGTCAGCTCGCGCAGGCGCCGGCGCGCCTCTTCGTCGTAGGCCTGGGGATCGGCCCGCTCCGGCCGCCCCTGGTCGAAGTAGAGCCCGGTCATCCCCTTCACCTCTTCATCCACCGCCAGGCGCAACAGGTAGCGCGCCCCTTCGTCCACGGTGGTCCGCGCCGTCCCGAACCATTCCCGCACCATGTTGGTATCCATGAGCGAGGCCGGGTGCATGGCGTTCACCGTGACCGGACTCCCGGCAAGCTCCCGCGCCAGGTCGAAACTGAACATGATGAGGGCGAGCTTGCTCTGGCTGTAGGCGCGCATGCCGTCGTACTCCCTCTGGAGCATGACGTCCTCGAAATCGATGGCGCGCTGCGCCACCGAAGCCACGTTCACGATGCGCGCCTCCCCGGTCTCCTCCCCCCTCAGCCGTAACAGCGGCAGGAGCCGGTAACTGAGCAGCACCGGCGCCAGGTAGTTGACCGCGAAACGCAGTTCATAGCCGTCCGCGCTGGTCTCGCGGTGTTGCGGCTCAGCTCCTGCGCCGAGGCCCGCGTTGTTGATGAGGACATCAAGCCCGCGCCAGTCTGCCGCGACTTCCCCCGCCAGGGCCTCCACCTCGGCGAGCGAGGTGAGATCGGCGTTGTAGTAGTGCAGCCGGTCGCTGCCGCTTGCCGCCCCGATCTCTTCCAGAACCCGTTTCCCCTTCTCGGGGTTTCTGCCGTGCAAAAGCACGGTGGCGCCAAGTTCGGCGAGACCGGCGGCGACCCGCGCACCGAGGCCGTCGGTGGCGCCGGTGATCATTACGACCAGTCCTTCCTGTCTCTTCATGGTGAACCTCCTCGCGTCAGGCGCCGCGCCTCAATCAAGGCCCCCTTTTCCCGCCACCCAGAAGGCAATCCACTGCTGCTGCGGCGTAAAACTGTTGCCGTACTGGATGATCACCCCGTCTTCCCGCTGGTAGCTGCAGGACCAGCCGGGCTTGTCGGCACCCTGGAAGGTCGGGTAGTCCCCCGGATGTTCCATGGCGTTGTAGGGGGCGGCATAGGTCCCGTCGTCCTTCGGGGGAACGCAGCGCCCGTCCCCGGTGTACCAGGTCTCAGCGGCCTCGACGCAGGAAGCCGTGACGATCGCTATGGCAAAAGCTGCCATGACTGCTTTTTTCATGATGCCGATCCTCCCTTCATTGCACCAAAAAGGTCAGGTCGCCTTCAGCTCCTGGATGCTTCGGCGAAGGCAGCCTCGGCCCCTGCGCGGATCTCCTCCTGGGTCAGGTCCCTGGTGTGGGTTGCCAGCATCCAGCTGTAGCCGAAGGGGTCGCGCAGGGCACCGGCCCGGTCGCCCCAGAACATCTCCTGCACCTCCATCTGCACCGTTGCCCCGGCCTCTACCGCGCGCCGGAAGGCGGCGTCGACGTTGTCAACGTAGAGGTAGAAGCTGACGGGCGAGGCGCCCATGCTTTCCGCGCTCTTGCACTGCTGCTGCTCGTCTCCCATCATGAGGATGGAATCGCCCACGAGGAGCTCGGCGTGCATGATGCCCCGGCCGTCCGGGGTCGGCATCGCGTAGCGCTCGATGGCGCCGAACGCGTTTTTGTAGAACTCTATCGCCTTGCGGCACTCCCTGAACATGAACATGGGGGTGACGCTGTGGAATCCTTCCGGTATCGGTTTCAGCATGACAAACCTCCAATCTTTCAGGCATTTGCTTCCGACCAGTTCAGCATAGGATCCCCCCGGGGCGTTGTCAATAGCACCGACACACCGCTCGCCGCACCGCTTTCCTTGCGTGTTTTCCGTGTCGGCACCCGCAACACATCGCTGCGCCGCGAGCCGAAGACCGGGCACCCGCGGCGCTATCCTCACCCGAAAAGTTTGCAGTGGTATTTTTTTCATAGGTTTTTATCAATCTGTGGTAAAGACTCACGGTGCGGCTACCGATGAGGAAACTACCAGTATCCAAACTGTCGAAGCATGCTCACGCTTTGAGGACGACAAAATGACCTGGTTGCGTCTGGTTGTGACAGTGACATTTCTGCTTATGTCAGTCTATTGGGCTCCCGATTGCGGCGCTGCACGCCCCGAGACTAGCGTCGTCCTCACCCCCCAGGAACAGCAGTGGCTCAAACTGCATCCGGTCATCAAGCTCGCCCCCGACCCCGATTTCAAACCGATCGAGTTCTTCGACGAAAACGGCAGGTACCAGGGAGCCGCCGCCGACATCATCCGCCTCCTCGAACAAAAACTCGGCATCACCATCACCGTCGTGCACCTGAAGAACTGGGACGAGGTGATGGAGAAGTTCAGGGCGCACGAAGTGGACCTCCTGGGCGCCATGGTGAAGACCCCGAACCGCGAGAAGTTCGCCCTCTTCACCGACACCTTGGTGACCGTCCCCGGCGGGATCTTCTCCAGGGTCGGCGTGCTCCCGGGACAGACCCTGGCGGACCTGAAGGGAAAGAGGGTCGCCGTGGTCTCGAACTACGCCGCGCACGACATCCTGAAGAACAGGTACCCCGAGATCAGGCTTGAGGTGGTGCCGGACGTATCGACCGCCCTCGCCAAGACCTCGCTCGGCATGGTCGACTACTACGTCGAGAACATGGCCAACGCCACCTACTACGCGCAGGAAAGCGGCATCACGAACCTGCAGCTCGCCGGCAGGACCGACTTCGAGTATCGCTGGGGGATGGGGATAAGAAAGGACTGGCCCGAGCTGCAGGGGATCCTCAACAAGGGGCTGGCCGCCATAGGGTCCGAGGAGCGTAGCGATGCCCTCAAGAAGTGGCTCTTCGTCGACGACATGCACTGGCGGCCGACCAGGACCTTCATGGCGATGGCCGTCGCGGTTCTCCTCGCCCTGCTGCTCGCCGCCGCGGCATACGCCAACTACGCGCTCAAAAAAGTGGTGAAAAGCCGCACCGCGTCGCTGCAGGAAGAGCTCCGCGAGCGGGAGAAGGCGCAACTGGCCCTGAAGGAACTCTCGCTTCAGCTCGAGGACCGCGTGCGAGAGCGCACCGCCGAACTAGAGCGGGAGATTGCGGAGCGCAGCAAGACCGAGCAGGCGGTAGCGGCAAGCGAGCAGCGTTTCCGGGATCTCTTCCAGAACGTGGCCGACCCGGTCTACATCGCCGACGACGACGGCAGGATCATCGCCGCCAACGACCAGGCGGTAAGCGAGCTCGGCTTCTCCCGCGCCGAGCTTCTCCAACGGAGCATAGAAGATCTCGATGCGGTCCACGACGCCCCGGAGAAGGTCGCCGAACAATTCAGAGGTTTCTCTAACGCCGCCTCGGCGACCTTTGAGACCGCGCACCGCAGAAAGGACGGCTCCACCTTCCCGGTCGAGGTGAAGGTCAGGCTGATCGACTTCGACGGCCGGCCCGCCTTTATCGGCGTGGCGAGGAACATCTCGGAGCGCAGGAAAGCGGAAAATGAGCGCCTAAGACTGGAACAGCAGCTCCTGCACGCGCAGAAACTGGAGAGCCTCGGCGTCCTCGCCGGCGGCATCGCCCACGACTTCAACAACATCCTCACCTCCATCATCGGGAACACGGAACTCGCGCTCCTGCGTCTTCCCGCACAGTCCCCCGCCCTGGAGAACCTGCAGCGCGTCGAGGCCTCCGCCGTTCGCGCCGCCGACCTCGCCCGCCAGATGCTCGCCTACTCCGGCAAGGGCAAATTCCTCATCGAATCCATCGACGTGAACCGCATGCTTCAGGAGATGGGGCACATGCTGGAGGTCGCCATCTCGAAACGCGTGGTGCTCAACTATCAACTGGGCGACGAGCTTCCGGCCGTTGAGGTGGACGCGACGCAGATCAGGCAGATCGTCATGAACCTCGTCATCAACGCCTCGGAGGCGATCGGCGACAGCGACGGCACGATAACGGTCGCCACTTCCTGCGCCGACTGCAGGGAGGAATACCTAAACGACGCCTGGCTCGTGGACCCGATCCCCGCCGGATCCTACGTGGTCATCGAGGTCACCGACGACGGCTGCGGCATGGACAAGGCGACCCTTTCCCGGATCTTCGACCCCTTCTTCACCACCAAGTTCACAGGCCGCGGGCTCGGCATGGCCGCGGTCCTAGGCATCATCCGCAGTCACAAAGGGGCGATCAAGGTCTACAGCGAGCCCGGCCGAGGCACCACCTTCAAGGTGCTTTTGCCCGCCGCGGCGGGGTGTGCCGGGGTGAGCGCGCCGGAAGCCGAGGCGCAAAACTGGCGGGGCGAAGGGGTAGTGCTACTCGTGGACGACGAGGAGGAAATCCGCTCCACCGCCGGGGAACTGCTGCGCGAGCTGGGATACGAAGTGATAACGGCGCGGGACGGCTGCGAGGCGGTCGAGGCGTACCGGATGCACGGCGACGTCGCCTTCGTGCTTTTGGACCTCACCATGCCCCGCATGGACGGTGAGCAGTGTTTCCGCGAGCTGCGCCGGATCGATCCATCCGCCCAGGTCATCATGTCGAGCGGCTTCAGCGAGCACGAGGTGGCCAAGAAGTTCGCCGGTCAGGGATTGGCGGGGCTGATCCAGAAGCCGTACAAGCTTTCCTCCCTGCGCAGCGTCATCATGGCGAGCCGGAAGGCGGCCACCGCCTGACGCCACCATGACGGCGTGCTTTACACTGCACGCCCCCCGGGAGGATTGAATTCGGGGAAAAGTCCTGTAAAGTAAATCATCTACCGCACGGTGCGGAAGCTCCCCACAACGACGGGAAAAAACGCATGCCGAACGCACACGTTTACGCACAGGAAAAATCCTCTCCCGCCATCGCCCCCATTTCCCACTGGGGAAGGATCGTCACTTTCCTCCCCTATCTCGTCATGACCCTCTCCCTCTTGATGACCTGGTTCTTCTGGCGCCAGTACGACCACAGCCTCAACGTTCGCAGCCAGACCATCTTCAGCGACCGGACCCAGGAGATCACCGAGCGCTTTTTCACCAAGCTCGTGGACGACGAGCAGATACTGCGCGGCGCGGCCGGGCTTTACAACGCAAGTGATGACGTGACGCGCGACGAGTGGCACCGCTACGCGCAGTCGCTTTCCCTCGAGAGCAACTACCCGGGGCTGCAGGGGCTCGGTGTCACCGAGGTGGTGTACCCAAACGAGAGGGAGCGCCACATCCGCCGCATACGCAAGGAAGGCTTCACCTCCTACAAGATGTGGCCCGAGGGCGAGCGCCCCTTCTACACCGCGATCATCTACCTCGAACCCTTCGACTGGCGCAACCAGCGCGCCTTCGGCTTCGACATGTTCTCCGAGCCGGTACGGCGCGAGGCGATGGAGCAGGCCCGCGACCGCGGGGAGGCCGCGGTGACAAGCCCCGTCGTCCTGGTTCAGGAGACCGAGAAAGACACCCAGAAAGGGATCCTGATGTACATGCCGGTCTACCGTCAGGGCGCAGCAATCGCCACGGTCGCGCAGCGGCGCGAGGCCCTGAAAGCTTTCGTCTACAGCCCGATCAGGATCCTCGATTTCATGTCGGCGAACTTCCCCAAGGGGGGCAACGACATCGGCTTCCGGATCTTCACGGAAAAAAGCGAAAGCCCGGGCGCGATGCTCTTCGACAGCACCGCCGCCTGGAAAACGAAGGTGCCGCGCGATTACCGCGGCGATCTCACGGCCTCGCTCACCGTGCACCGTTTCGGTCGCGACTGGCTCTTTTCCTTTTACTCCCTCCCCGCCTTCACCCTGGAACAGAGGAAGGGGCAGTCCCGCGGTTACCTGGCGGGAGGTTTGACGGTGAGCCTGCTCCTTACCGTCATCGCCTTCATGCTGCGCTCCGCCCATGCAAGCGCCATCGCCGCGGCGCAGGCCATAAACGAAAGCCGTGAGCGTTACCGCAAGATCTCGGAGGACAGCCCCGCCTACATAAGCACCATCCTTCCCGATGGGACCATCACCTATGCGAACCCGGCGCTCGCCTGCGGCACCGGCATGACCCAGGCGGAAATGACCGGGAGGAACTTCCTGGACTTCCTCCTGCCGGAGTACCGCGAACAGGTGCGCGAGGCCCTGAACGCCACATCGCCCGACAACCCCACCTGCATCACGGAACAGGCCCTGAGGAGTTCCGACGGGAGTGTCAGCTGGCACCAGTGGACGAACCGGGCCTTCTTCGACGACCAGGGAAGGGTCTCGGCGTTCCAGGCGGTGGGGCAGGACATCACCGAACGAAAACGCGCCGAGGAGGAGCGGGCGCGCCTGGAACAGCAGATGGTGCATGCGCAGAAGATGGAGAGCCTCGGCGTTCTGGCAGGCGGGGTCGCCCACGACTTCAACAACATCCTCATGGCCATCATCGGCAACGTCGACCTCTCCCTCATGGCCCTTCCCGCCGATTCGCCGGTGGTCAAGAACCTGAACCGGATCCAGCAGGCGGCAACGCGGGCCGCCGACCTGGCAAAACAGATGCTCGCCTACTCCGGCAAGGGGAGGTTCCTGGTCGGCCCCGTGGACCTGAACCGGGTCGTGAAGGATCTCGAGCACATCCTCGAGGGCTCCCTCTCGGACCGCACCGGCCTCGAACTCAACCTGCATATCCCGCTGCCCGACATCGAGGCGGACGTCACGCAGATCCAGCAGATCCTGATGAACCTCGTCATGAACGCCTCCGAAGCGATCGGCGAAGGGCGTGGCGAAATCGGCATCACTACCGGGATCATGGAAATGGACCGCACGAGCTTGAAGGATGTGCTGCTAGGCGAGCATATGGAAGAAGGGAGCTACGTTTTCCTGGAGGTGCGCGACAACGGCTGCGGCATGGAAAGGGAAATGGTTGCCAAGATCTTCGACCCCTTCTTCACCACCAAGTTCACCGGGCGCGGCTTGGGTCTCGCGGCGGTGCACGGCATCGTGCGCGGGCACAAGGGGGGGATCAAGGTCTACAGCGAACCGGGCAGGGGGAGCGTCTTAAAGATCCTCTTCCCGAAAGCCGACGCCCCCGGCGAGGAAAAGGGCGCGCCCTCCCCCGCCACGGACGCATGGCAGGGGGAAGGCAAGGTGCTTTTAGTGGACGACGAGGAGGCGGTGCGCTCGATCGCCTCGGCGCTTTTGCTGGAGCTCGGCTACACGCCGCTTCCGGCCGAAAGCGGCGAGGAGGCGCTCGCCCTTTACCGCGACACAGAAGGGATCAAGGCCGTCATCCTCGACCTCACCATGCCGCACATGGACGGCGAGGCATGCTTCCGCGCGCTGCGGCTCATGGACCCTGAGGTGAAGGTGATCATGTCCAGCGGCTTCAGCGAGCACGACGTGGTCGAAAAATTCAACGGCGGCCTGGCCGGTTTCATCCAGAAACCCTACACGCTCGGAACGCTCAGGGCCGTCATGAAAAAGGTGTGAATCAGGGTGTCCCGGCCATCCTGGTAAAGAGGTAATCGTTTCCGGCCACCGGCGTATGACAGCCGAAGCACTCGTTCACGAAGGAAGCATCCTTGCCGTACGGCTTCAGATCCTTGCCGACGAACCTTGCGAAGCCCCATCCTCCCGTCTCCTTGTACTTCTTCGCGTCCTTCACCATGAACTCGACCTGTACGAACTCTCCGGCCTCGGTCGCCACGGGAAACGACGGGTGCTTCACCGCCTTCCAGGCAACCTTGGCGAGCACGCTGCCGTCGGGAAGAGGCTTCACCCCGGCCCGCAGCGCGGCAACGGCGGTTTCGTTTCCGGTGATGACGCGGATGTGCCCCTTGTCCTCCCGATACGACGGAGCGACCACCCTCCAGGACATGTAATCGGGGTAGAGGGCGATGCCGTTGGGAGCGACCGGGGTGGGACCGGCAAGCACCGGGATCGCCATGGACAGCAGACTGACACAGGCAAATATCGCTTTCCTCATAAAAAACCTCCTCCAAGATTGGTGACAGTAATTGTACAGACATTGTGGGAAGGGTTGGAAGTCGAAGCGGTAAGCGATGAAACAATAACAAAAAAATTGCGCGGGTAAAGACGCCAGTCACAGATAAAAAGCGAACGAAGCCCACCAAGGGACCCCATTTGACAGTCGGGGTTGCCGGGTGTATTAGGTTATGCCAAGTTTCGCAGGAAAAGGAGGGTGTTTTGTCCAGAGTAATCGGCTTTTTGAGCATCGCTGCCTTTATTCTTCTGTTTTCCGCAGCGTCCCCGGCGTTTGCCTCGAAAACGCTCGTCGTCGGCATGGAACTCGCCTACCCTCCCTTCGAGATGACCGATGCAAGCGGCCGCCCGGACGGGGTAAGCGTGCAGCTCGCCCGGGAGCTCGGCAAGGCGCTCGGGCGCCCGGTCGAGATCAGGAACATCGCCTTCGACGGACTGATCCCCTCGCTCAAGACGGGGAAGATCGACCTCATCATCTCCTCCATGACCGCAACCGCCGAGCGGGCGCGCTCCATCGACTTTTCCGATCCATACTTAAGCACAGGTCTCTGCCTGCTGGTGGGGAAGGATACTACGGTCGCCTCGATAGCCGACCTCGACCAGCCCGGGCGCACCGTCGCGGTGAAAAAGGGAACCACCGGTCACGTCTACGCCGCGGCGCACCTGAAACAGGCGAGCCTCCTGGTCCTCGACAAGGAGGCCGCCGCGGTCCTCGAAGTCGTACAGGGGAAGGCCGACGCCTTCATCTACGACCAGATGTCCACCTTCCGCAACTACCAGAGGAACCCCGAGACCACGCGCGCGATCCTGAAGCCCTTCCAGACCGAATCGTGGGCCATAGGGATGCGCAAGGGAAACGGCGCGCTGAAAGCACAGGTGAACCGCTTCCTCGCCGACTTCCGGCGCTCCGGCGGCTTCGAGAGGCTGGGCGATCGCTACCTGAAGGAGGAGAAGGAGAGCTTCCGCAGGATGGGCTACCCCTTCTTCTTCTGACATCCCCCAAGCGGGGCGCACTGCGCCCTCCGCCACCTGCCGAGGTGCCATGTCCCGCCGCCGCTTCCAGATCCTTTTCGCGCGCAGCAAAGGTAACCACGAGGAGATTCCCCGCTTCGGCCGCGCCGTCGGGGTGATAAGCGCCCTTTTTCTGCTCGCGCTCGTCTTCAGCTTCGCCTTCTCCCGCCTCCACTACGGCTGGAACTGGGATGCCGTGTACCAGTACCGGCAGAAGTTCGTCTCCGGCTGGCTCATCACCCTCGCCATCTCCGCCGCATCCCTTGTGGCGAGCCTCGTCGTCGGTCTCGCGGCCGCCCTTTCGCACCGCTCCCCGTTTCTGCCGCTACGCTACCTGGGGAAAATCTACGTCGAGCTCATCCGCGGCACGCCGCTTCTCGTCCAGATCCTCGTCTTTTTCTACGTGGTGGCCGACGCCTTCGGGATAGGAAACCGCTACGTAGTGGGGACGCTCACCCTCGCCTTTTTCGCCGGTGCCTACATAAGCGAGATCATCCGGGCCGGGATCGAAAGTGTCGGGGAGTCGCAGCTCGATTCCGCCCGTGCCATCGGGCTCACCCCGTACCAGACCTATCGCTATGTCGTCTTTCCCCAGGTGATGCGCAGGATCCTCCCGCCGCTTGCGGGACAGTTCGCCTCCCTGATCAAGGACTCGTCGCTTCTGTCGATCATCGCCGTAAGCGAATTCACCCTGAACGCCCAGGAGGTGAACGCCTTCACCTACTCGACCATGGAAAGCTACCTCCCCCTGGCGCTCGGCTACCTGGCCCTCACCCTTCCGATCTCCATGCTGAGCAAGTATCTGGAGAGGAGGTACCGCTATGCGTCTTAGGCTCGACGGGGTGGTGAAACGCTTCGACGGGGTGACCGCCCTGAACGGCATCTCGCTTTCGCTCTCCGGGGCGCGCTCCATCGCGCTGATCGGCCCCTCCGGCGGCGGCAAGTCCACCCTGTTGCGTGTGCTGGCGGGGCTAGAACTTCCGGACCAGGGGGGCGTGGAGATCGACGACGTGCCGCTTCCGACCGACGGGGAGAGTCTCATAAAGTACAGGCGCAGCATCGGCACCGTCTTTCAGTCCTACAACCTCTTCCCCCACCTGACCGCGCTCGAAAACGTCACCCTCCCCCTCGTACAGGCGCACGGCTACGCGAAAGAAGCGGCCAACGGCTACGCCATGGAACTGCTAGACCGCTTCCAACTCGCCTCCCACGCCGGCAAGCGCCCCTACGAGCTTTCCGGCGGGCAACAGCAGCGCGTCGCAATCGTGCGCGCCGTCGCGATCAAGCCGCGCTTTTTACTCTTCGACGAGCCGACCTCCGCCCTCGATCCCGAGATGACCGCCGAGGTACTCGACCTGATCGCGGAACTCCGCGCCCAGGGGCGGGAGCTTATTATCGTGACCCACGAAATGGGTTTCGCGAAAAGGGTAGCCGACCACGGCATCTTCCTCGGAGCCGGCAGGATCGTCGAAGAGGGCCCCGCCGCGGAACTCTTCGCCGCCCCCCAGACCGCCGAACTCAAAGCCTTTCTCGGCAAAGTACTCAAATACTGAAGTTCTCCAGAAAATACCGCGGTTCCTTAGGGAAACCCGTAGGACCATGTGTGCGTTAGTTTCGAAGCAGTGAGCATGGCATCACGTCCCCCCCTTTGCGAAGGGGGAGCCTGCCCCCCGTAGCCTTGGCGAAGGGGGGACAGGGGGGATTTGTTTTGTCTGCCTCTTGGCAAGGTGGGAACCTTCCCCTCCCTTTTCATCGGCTAGCCCGCGTTTGACATCCTGCCCATCCCTGTTTATATTGCCGGGCATTCGAGAAGGAAAAAGGTGGAGGGATTCAAGCGATGGCGGTAACCGGCGAGATGCTAGACCAGCTCCTCGAGCAGGTCAAACAGCAGCAGATGTTCCTGGAGATGTTGGTGCGGTCCTGGGTCGACGACTACCGCGCGGACGGCGGCTCGATCTACTGCGGCAAGGGATGCCGCAACTGCTGCAGCTTGGCCGTCCACACCGGGTTCGCCGAGGCGCTCGCCGTAGCGCGCCGCCTGAACGAGGCACAGGCCGAAAAAGTAGCAAGCTACGCGGTGCGGCTGCGGGATCTCGTAAAAAACGTCAGCGACCTCCCGCAGTACCTGCGCCTGCACCGCCAGATGGGATTTTGCCCCCTGCTCGATGACGAAGGAGCCTGCAGCGTCTACCCCGTACGTCCCCTCACCTGCCGGGCCCTCATCTCCACGCGCGAAAGCGTCTGGTGCGGCGCCGACTTCTCCACGCTGGCGCCGGAAGAACGCGAGGCGTTTCTGGCCGGGCTGGACCGCAAGGTGGTCGCCTTTCCGAGCCACTACGTCGCGACCCTGCAGGAAAGCGGCAAGGAACTCGAGGAAGCCGCGGCGCAGCACATGCGCCTTCACTTCGGCTTCGCCCTCTACGGCAACTTAGGCGTCCTGGTGCACCTGATCCGCAAGGGCCTTGCCGAGGCCTGCCAGGAGGGGCCCGCTGCAGCCGCCCGCTTCATAGCCCAAGCGGGCTTCGACAATCCGCTCCTACTTACCGGCGTTCCCGAGTAGCCGTTCCCCTACCCTGCGCAGCCCCCTTGATCCCGTTCCCGCTTGCAGAGTTCGCATCCGCCGGACTCGGAGCAGGGACGGTGCACCACGTTGTACAACACGAAAAGCACCGTCCCCATGAAAACCGCGGCGATGAGGTTCATGCCCCCCAGCACGTCTTCGGCCTGCAGCTGCCACCCCGCCAGCGCCACCCCGCGCACGTCCGAAGCCGCGGCGGCAAGCTTTTGCAGCCCGAAGTAGAGAAACACCCCGAGGGCGATCGCGGCTACCGCATTGGTGGCCTTCGTCGCCATGTAATGGCAGGAGAACAGAACGCGGCTTTCGGCAAGGCAGATGATCGCGCCGGTAACGACACTGAAGGCGATGCTGGGGAGGAGCATGTAGTAAACCAGCTCGATGGTCGCCTGGTTCAGTAACGCAAGCTCGATTTTCTTGGAGGAAGTGTTGTAGATGTGCAGCAGGTACAAAAGAGAGGCGCCGCTTGCGGCCACAACTGCGGAGGAAAGCATGTGGGCCTGTTTGAGGGCCCCTTGCATCGCGTCGTACATCGGTAGAGAGCGCATCATGGCATCCTGAATGCCGTCAACCCCACTGCAGTCGGCGGCCGCTGAACCGCAGGCCCGATCGGGCCGATGAAATAACATCGCTTCCTTGCGGGCGGGAACGGCCTTCGGCGGATCAGCAGGAGCACTTCCCTCACGCTATGCCGATTGCGTATACACTATTTCGATTAATAAGTAAACCACTAGATACATCCATGCTCGTGCAGCAGCAAAAACAAAGGCCCCGGGCCGCGCTGGAAGCGGACCGGGGCCTGAGCATTTTACGGAACGTCGCTACTTGAGCGGCAAATAGACGTCCGTCACCAGTTCGTGTGCGGGGACGTCCGGCATCAGGTTCAGATAATGGAAGAAGAGCGGGAAATCCCTGAGCTCCTCGCCGCTTTTGGGCAGCCATTCCCGGTACAGCGGGTAAACGCTGCGGCCGATCTCGTCATGCGACCCCAAGTGGCGCACCACCGCGCAGCGGCCGCCGGGAATGACCCCGTTCACCACACCCTGCGGGTTCTCCGGCACCGTTTGCGTCACCTCGCCGCAGATGTCGAAGCGGAAGCGCTCCGGCTCGGTAACCTCCGGGTCGTCGTAAGCGACGCCGAAGGTAAGCGACAGTTTCACCGGCGACAGTCCGCTTTGCTTGCGCCACTCGATGAACCTGAGCGCCGACTCGTCCAGCTGCTCCGGTGCCCCACGGTGGGCAAGTACCGCGACCCGCGTCTCGGGGAACTCCACGATTTTCACATCCATCTCATTTCTCCTTTCGCTGGGCGGCAGCCGGAAGCGCTCCTTCCAGGGCCGCCACTTGGGTGATTTTCTGAATTGGGAAGGAGACTGTCCGAACATCTGCCTGAAGGCGCGGGCAAACGCCTCGGGGCTCTCGAATCCGGCGTCCAGCGCGATGTCGATGACCCGCTCCTCCTGGCGGTACAAGAGCCGGTAGGAAGCGTGTTTCAAGCGCAGGAGCCGGATGTAGGCGAAGACCCCGATTCCCGCGTAGAGCGAGAACTGCCTGTGGAAGTGGAATTTGGAGAAGTGTGCCACCCGGCTAAGCCTCTCCACCGTCAACGGTTCATCCAGGTGCCGCTCGATATAGCGGAAGACCCTGTCAAAGCGCTGTTCATATGTCCGTGCCTTATCCATCCGTTCACCGTCCCGTCTCAATTCGTAAGCCATCCTATCCGGGAGCGAGAGATAAATCCTGACCGAAATTGCTCAATCGAAGCCCTTGTCGCCGCCTCAGCACCTGCTTTGACATCTTTAAAATATAAGGGTACCTTTGGCCAGTCAATCTGATATCCTGCAAGTGCCCTGAAGCGCCGGAGGATAGAATGCCTACTATCTCGATGTTCTTCGGAATAATAATCAGGATGTTCTACCGGGACAACCAGCAGCACAACCTTCCGCATCTGCATGCGGAATATCAGGGTAACATAGCTGTTTTTGCCATCGCAGATGCCATCATACTTGAGGGCTCGTTACCGCCTCCAAAACGAAAACTTGTGGAGGCATGGATAGAGATCCACAAGGACGAGCTACTGGCTGATTGGCAATTAGCTGTAGAAGGTGAAACCGTCTTCAAGATAAAAGGACTTGAGTGATGAGAACCATTAACACTATACGAGCGAATGACGATTGGACACTAGACGTCAGTTTCGCCAACGGTGAGGAACGCAGGTACGATGTGAGGCCTCTGCTGCGAAAAGAAGCGTTCAGGGACCTCGAGGATCTGGCCATCTTCAAAACAGTTCGTAACGGCGGCTACTTCGTCGAGTGGGACAACGAGGCCGACCTTAGTGCGGACACCCTGTACTTGGAAGGAAGTCCCATCGGAAAACGGTAACCAAGACACCCTATCGGCTGAAGACTTTCACCCTGTTTTTCCCCCTGTCCTTTTACGGGCTAATCTGGTAGGATGACTCGCTATGGGTGAGAAGCTGATTTGCAACAACAAGAAGGCGTTCCATGATTACTTCATCGAAGAGCGTTATGAGGCCGGCATGGTGTTGCAGGGGACCGAGGTAAAGTCTCTGCGCAACGGCAAGGCCAACCTGAACGACTCCTTTGCGATGGTGAAGAACGGGGAAGCCTTCCTGCACAACTTCCACATCAACCCGTACGATTTCGGCAACCGTGAGAACCACGATCCGGACCGTATGAGGAAGCTTCTGCTGCACAAGAAAGAGATAGTGAAGCTCTTTTCCAAGATCAGGGAGCAAGGCTACACGCTGGTTCCGCTCAGGGTCTATTTCAAGGACGGCAAGGTGAAGACCGAGCTGGGGCTTGCGAAGGGCAAGAAGAACTACGACAAGCGTGAAGTCATGAAGCAAAAAGACATGCAGCGCGACGTCGTGGTGGCCATGAAAGAAAGAAACCGCGGGGCTAGGGACAGGGACTAACTGCAGGTTCTACGTTCTAAGTTCTATGTTCTACGTCATAAGCGGAGGACGTAGCATCAGTCGAGTGATGTAGAAGTTCCTGCAGTTCCGGCGAGGTCAGAGCACTGAGGTTTCAACGTAGAACGTAGAACATAGAACGTAGAACGTTTTTCAAGTTTTAAGGGGGTGTAAAGGTTTCGACGGGGGTAATAAGCAAAGGCTGCATGCCGAGGTCCGGGTGGCTCGTTAAACAATCCGGGACGCATTTAAGCGCCGACAATTACGATTACGCTTTAGCAGCTTAATAACCTGCTAACGTTCTACCTACCATCTCCCACGTGGAAGGATAGAACGTCATTCAGTGGGATAGTTTCAGGGAGAGTCCGTGGCCCTGCGGCGAAATCAAGCGGAATCGCGACTCAAGAATCCCGGCCAGTGGAGTCTTGAGGGGCTAAACTCAAAAACAGGTACAAGCATGTAGACGCCTTTTGTGTACGATTCTCGGACGCGGGTTCGATTCCCGCCACCTCCACCAACCTCCGCCAAAGGCTCCGGTTGGCTCGACAGAGCCGCCCGGAGCCTTTCGCTTTTGGCGGAGGTTGTCCCCCGTAGTTGCCGCCCCCCCTTCGTTAAACGCCTGGCAAAGCCAGGCAACTACGGGGGGCAGGCGTTTAACGAAGGGGGACTCCAACTCGTTCCAACAACCGTCATTCCAACACCCGGGCGTGGTTTAACGCCCGGCGCCTTTGTTTGTAGCAGTTAGACAGCCCCTGCCCCCCTCTTGCCCCCACCAAGATTCCAAGTAAACTTCCCGGGACCACCGCCAGGGAGTCCCAAATGAAATACGTCTACCATCTCCAAAGCATCCCCCATCCCGACCAGCACTACGTCGGCCTCACCAGAGACGTAGAAGCGCGGCTAATCTCCCACAATGCCGGACAATCCCCCCACACCTCCAAGCACCGCCCCTGGAGGATAGTTACATATCATGCCTTCGCCGACGAAGCCAAAGCCGCTGCCTTCGAGAAGTATTTAAAATCCGGTTCCGGCCTGGCCTTCCGTCACAAGCACTTTTAGCCTTCGCCAAGGCTACGGATGGCGCGTATTGATCTACCGTAGTTGCACGTCCCCCGAAGCAGCCTGCGCCAGCAGGCGTTCTGCGGAGGGGGATTTCCCCTTGCTCAACAGACATCTTTAATCTAGATTGCTAAAATCATCGGGATAAAGAGGTACCAATGACCATAGCAAACGAACCCCTTGGAAGTGCGGCAAAGCCAGTAACCTCCCGCTGGCCGTCACTATTCGCGCTGGTGGCGCTTGGCGGCCTGTACGCGGCATTGCCGTCCTCCTTGCTTCTTGGCGGTCCGCGCTGGCTCCTGTTGGCCATCGTCTCAGTACTCGCCGTGCCGCTTGTCGTCACGCATTACAAGGGAGCTCACGAGACTAACCAGTTGATCGGTTTCGTCTTGAACGGCGTGGTGACAACCACCATGATCATCTCGCTTGCCTTGCTGATAAGAGCCCTCCCCCTTCACCTGGAACAACCACGGCAACTGCTGCAGTCCGCTGCGGCGCTTTGGGTCTCCAACATCCTCGTTTTCGCCTCTTGGTACTGGAGGCTCGATGCCGGCGGCCCGCACAAACGCGCCAGGCGCCCTGATCACTCCAAGGGGGCGTTTCTCTTTCCGCAAATGACATTGCCTCCCGAGAGAAAACACGCCGCCGGCTTCACCGAGTGGGTGCCCAATTTTGTGGATTACCTCTTCCTGGCCTTTAACACCTCCACAGCCTTCTCACCAACCGATGTTCCGGTCCTGTCACGCTGGGCAAAAGTCTTGATGATGCTGCAGTCGATGATCTCCCTGCTCGTGATCGCCTTACTTGCAGCGCGAGCCGTCAACATCCTATGATTCCGGACGGACTCCTTCAAAAAGTAGCGATGTGATATGCTGGACAGAAACGTGAGAACCACGTGGTGGCGCTGAAGGAGGGACACCATGAAAATCGAAACAGTTCCAGTTACCGGCAGGGAGAGTAAGGAAAAGATGTCACCGATGCTGAGGGCGCTATCCCAGTTTTACGAGGCCCTAAACAGCAGGGACATGGAACTGATGTCAGAGAATTGGGCGCAAAACGACGAAGCCGCCATGGACAATCCACTTGGCGGCATCAAGCGAGGGTGGGACGAGATCAGGACCGTCTACGAGCGGCTCTTCGGGAGCGCTTCAGAATATCACTTCGAGTTTTACGATTACACGCTCCACGCTACGGGCGAGCTCTTTTACGTAGTTGGCAGAGAGCGCGGCGCATTGAAGACCGCCGACACCGTCCTCGAGATGCGGATCCGGACCAGCAGGATCTTCAAATTGATCAACGGCCAGTGGCGACAAGTCCATCACCACGGCTCCATCGACGACCCCGACTTGCTTGCCCGCTATCAGCAGGCCGTGCTCGGCAGGCCGCACTGAAAGCAGTTGTACCCCTGGCGCGCGCGTCCCTACAAGTCGCCCACTGATCCGGGCGCACGGAACCGCGGGTAACAATACCAGTCTAACCTTCATGAAGGCTTCGGTTGGCACCTTTTATCCACCGTTAGCAGCCTGCGGCCGCAGGCGCTAAGCGCAGGTAGAAGTGCCAACCGGAGCCTTTTGCTTGTAAGGGGGGCCCAAAACCGGACGCCTCGTAGCCTCACTTGCTTGAAATGACGTGCAAAAAACCGAGCCCCCTTCCGGCAATTGACAGCTGCGCGGCCTCTGTTATCTTAAAGCATACCAACATTCAGCAAGGAGGTCACCATGCCCGATCGGTACGATCTAGTGGAAACAAATTTCCGTAAGCTGAGTTACCCCGAATACTACATGGTTTTGAACGGTTTTGCCGACGCCCTGGATGTCAGCGAACTGTATAACCAGAACCGCCCCGAGCACATCGTTCCACCCCAGCGCTACAGGGAGCACATCACGACCATGAAGCAACTGAGCATCGGAGCGGACCGTGGGGATTCCCTCTTACAGGAGCAGCGCCAGGCGGCAAGGGACCTTTCCGAACTCGACATGTGCTCCTCCGTCAGCTACATGAAGACCATCGCCATCTACAAGCAGGACCCGACCATCATGCACGAGCTGAACCTGCCGCTCAAGGAAGCGCACCAGAAGATTCTCCGTAAACCCACCCCCCACAAGGCAGCGGAGATCCTGGCGGAGTTGCGACACCTGAAGAACGAGTCAGGTGCCATCATTATCCTTGGAACCCACGCAAGGAACGGTGGGCCGTACCTGATCAACATCTGCAAGGGAGAACCGGTCTCCGAGGAGAGCTGGTTCAACCCCGGCGGCCATCACAAGACCTGCACCAGGATCATTCTCAGAAATCTGGAACCGGCCAACAGGTATTACGTCCGTCTGAGGACCGACGGTCCCGAAGGTCCCGGCAAATGGTCGCAGCCCGTATCGATCATCGTCCTGTAGCCCACTCCCCTGCCCCCACGCTTGGGCCTGCCGGCAAACCGGCAGGCCCAAGCCGCACCTCCCACCTCAAATCAGCGTCCAGCCTCATCACCGATGCCGGCCCCCGGCTTCAAGTCAGCGCCCCGGCTTTCGGACCGCAGTTCAGGCCGCCCGTCGAGGATAAAGATCACCAAGACGCGTTGAAAGGCCCGGATAAAAAACGAAACGGGTCAGAAGCGCGACAAACGCCGGAAGCGCGCGTTCAAAATCCAAAAATTTATTTCAAACGAAGGGAAGACGAGTTCAAACGAGAGAAAAGAGGTTTGAATTTCAAAAACGAGAAATGAAGCGCAGAAAAATAAAAACAAACACCTCGACCGTCGTTTAAACTTCGGAAGGCGTGTTTAAATCGCGCCCAAGACGATTTCAAAACGGGGAAGCTCGTTTTGTTTTTCGGTAAAAAATGTTTTCGCGATGAAAAATGAAAATAAACGCGGGAAGCCCCGTTTGTCTTTCAAAAAGACGATTTTAAAACGCGGAAGCCCATTTTGTTTTTCAGGAAAAAAAGTTTTCGCGACAAAAAATGAAAACAAACGCGGGAGACCGCGTTTGTTTTTCAAAAAGATGATTTCAAATCACAAGAGGACGATTTGAAACTCGGGAGACCGATTTCAACGCGGGCAAAAGCGATTTGAAAGTCCCGCAGCCACGCCCAACGCTCCAGGGCGCCGGGACGGTGGAAAGCGGGGACGAGGCTTGCGAAGTTGAGCGTTGCAGGCCTCGCCCGGGCATCCGGTGTCGTCACCGTCAATACACTCAGGCGTACTTGAATTCCTCCACCATGCTCTTCAGGTCATCGGCTAGCTGTGCGAGCTGGTGCGCCGCCGAAGCCTCATCGTGCGATGACTTGGACGTCAGGTTTGCCACCTCGGTTATTTGCTGGATGTTGTTGTTTATCTCGATGGTTACCGCGGTCTGTTCTTCCGCGGCGACCGCTATCTGGTTGACCTGGCTGGTCACGCTGACGATCTGCTGAAGAATGTGCTCCAGAGCCTGGCCCGATCTCGAGGCCTCGATGGTTCCCTGCTCGACATCGCGCACCCCCTCGTTCATCGCCGCGACCGCGTTTTTAGTCTCGACCTGGATCGACTGGATCATCTCCCCGATCTCCCTGGTCGCACGGGTAGTTCGTTCTGCCAGTGCACGCACCTCGTCGGCAACCACAGCGAAACCGCGCCCCTGTTCACCTGCCCTTGCCGCCTCGATTGCCGCGTTGAGCGCGAGGAGGTTTGTCTGGTCCGCGATATCCTCTATGGTTCCGATGATCTGGCCGATCTGATCCGAGCGTGCACCGAGAGTTTCGACCGTCTCGGCGGTGGATCTCACTTTCACCGCTATGCGCTCCATGACGTTGACCGTCTGCTCGACCACCTTGGTCCCATCCACCGCGGCCTCGTTTGCGCGCGCCGAATCGTTCGCCGCCATGTGGCAGTTGCGGGCGATGTCGGAGGAGGTCGCGGCCATCTCTTCGCAGGAGGTGGCGATGGTGGTTGCCTGACAGGCGAGTTCCTCGGTACTCGTCGCCATCTGCTCCGCGGTCGCGTTCATCTGCACCGCGGCCGACGAGACCGACATGCTGTTGCCCGCAAGCCTTCTGATGATTCCCGTCAACTTTTCGGCCATGGTGTTCATCTCGCTCCCCAACATCCCCATTTCATCTTTGGAAAGTATGGTGGAGCGTGCGAGGAGATCACCGTCTGCAATGCGGGCCATGGTATCGAACACCTCTTTCAGGGTATTGGATATTCCTCGAGCGATTACCGTTGCAATGACGATCGATCCCAAGACCGCAAGGATGATGACCGTTATGAAGACGAATATTTCCTTTTGTGTCGACCTGTCGGCCTCGTTTGAGATGGCATCGCTGTCCTCGACCCCTTTTTTATAGAGTTCGGTGATGGCCTCAGCCGGCTTCTGGTAAAGCGGTGCGACCTGCGACGAGCCGAAATTTATCGCCTCCGAGATGGCAGCTCGATCGCCCGCCTTGCGGGCTTCAAGTATCATGTTGGCAAGCTTTAGGCCCTGCGCATCATACGCATCGCACCCCTCAGCAAAACTCACAAGATATTTTCTCTCTTTATCATCCAATCCCATCTGCTTCATTTTATTCACGAGTTCACGGATCTTGCCGATCTGGGCTTGGTAATCCTTGTACTTTTCGTTCAGTTTCTCGTTGTCTTCAAGAGCCATCATGTAAGTAACATCAAGGCGGGCCATGAGTAACCGCTCTTTCAGTTCACTGTATATCGTCACCTCGCGAACGTTCAAAGTTAAGCTGTGGACATCATTATTGGAGTGAGTCAAGTTCGCGATACCCATCACCCCGACGGCCACCAGGGCAATGGTCCCAAACGACGCCAGAGTAAGCAGCTTTCCCATCATTTTAATATCAGCCCACCTCATGTTGCCTCCTGTTCCTTTGGTTACACCGCAGTTTCGGCAGTTGTTTATCGCCGCACGTTCTTTTGAACATGTACGACGACGTCTTGGTATTGAGAATGTATCGACAAGGGGGCTGACAGCTTGATATCTAACTCCTGCTCAAACATAGGGTTTTTCCACCACAAGCATACCAAAGCCCCTACACATGCATTTGATATGATTGAATCTTATGCCTTTAAAATTTATACAAGCACAGCTCAAGAATACTTGCATACCGCTGACGATCTTCATCGTCCGCGGAGCGCGTCCGCGCCGGTCCACCAAGCTCAGCTCCATTTCTCATTTCTAATCATTAAAGATTTATGGTATAAGGCGCATGGGACCGTCCCATGAAGGTCTCCAGGCCCTAACTACCCTTCGCGCTTCCAAGGGAGCTAAAGTGAACCCCAAAGAGCTCGGCAAAAAATACGACAGGATCGCCCAGTGGTGGCACGAGAACCACCGGGATTCTCGATACGGATTGAAACAGCTTGATCTGGCACTCAAGTTCGTACCAGGCGGCAGGTCCGCACTCGATGTTGGCTGTGGTGCAGGTGGGAGGATCATCCGTGAGCTGGAAGAGCACGGATTTGCCGTGACGGGGCTGGATGTTTCCGAAAGGATGATAGCTCTGGCGATGGAGAACCATCCGAACGGTTCCTTCCAGGTGGCGGACATCTGCACGTGGGAAGCCGACGAAAAGTTCGACCTAATCATCGCCTGGGACAGCATCTTTCATCTGCCGTTAAAAATGCACCGGCCGGTCATCGACAAGCTCTGTTCTCTACTCGAAAAAGGCGGCGTCCTGATGTACACCTTCGGCAATGCAACCGGTGAGCATACCGATGTGTGGCAGGAGGACGAATTCTACTACAGCTCGATTGGTATAAATGACAATCTTGCAGCCCTGATAGAGAACGGACTGACCGTAATGCACCTGGAGTTGGACCAGTTTCCTGAAAAGCATGTTTTTGTTGTTGCGGAAAAGCCTTAACGGGCCAAGCCTGTACGCCACCGATCCGTAAGAGTAAAGGCCCGACCTTCATGTTTATTGGTAGTTGCTGCAGAGTTCTAAACCACCAGAGCACAAATAGGTGAATGGCACAAAGACAGGTGGAAATGCTATGAAATGGTTGATAGTTGCTGGACTTCTTCTTTCGCTGGCGGGATGTGGCGGCGGTGATGGCGGAGCAACACAGGAAGCAGTACCTCCGTCAGTAAATGCGACGGGAGTATGGAATGGGTTTATCCCAAGCGTTAATCAGGCCAATAGCCCAGTACCTGAAACGTCTTCCTCTAGCGTGTCGATCACCCTTAATCAGAGCGGTGCATCTTTATCGGGTAATTATTTTGCGTCGACCGGCGCATTCGGTGACATAGCTGGCACTATAAGTGGCAACAATATTGATGTTAACATCGCGCTAACGAGAGAAAGCTGCAGCGGCACTTTGACTGGGACAGGGGTGATAAACAAACCTGTCACCGGTCACGCAACAATGGAGTTCCACGTTAGCGGTTTCTCCACCTGTGGCGGCAACGAGGACGACATTGCGTATCTGACTCAGGTTGCGGTCCCTCCCCTCTCCCACCCTTGATTTTAGGAAAGCGGAGATCACCTTTGGGGTAATCTCCCCCCTCCGCCATCCGTCCCCTCCTCCTTCTTTCCCAGTCTCACCTTCAGCCGCGCGGAGTATCCGGAATATGCAGCACCGCCTGTGTGCTGTTTTAATAGGTGTTACTGCAGGGAGTGGAACAGGCAGATCAGACCAGCTTCAGTTTGTGGCAGAATAGACATCGCCTCGGTCCGTCGCCAGCTTTTGGATGTTTGGGCGGGAAGGGAACTCCGCCTGGTTCGAAGTGGCAGGTGGGACACCCCTTGTCCACTTCCATCTTACTCTGCGTCTTTTTGAACAATTCGTAAGCAGGCATATGCTTTTCATCCAGAGGAACTCGCTTGGTCTTTTCTTCTCCGGAAATGGTAAAGAACGTGATAAGTACAGCAGACATACCGAGAAGAAGGACGCCGCAGATCGCGATTAGACAAACTTTTAAAATCTTGTTGCTCTTATGTATCTGTCTGACGCCGCAATGAGGGCAGATCTCTGTTTTGAGGGAGATCTGTGCACCACAATCACTGCAAAACTTTATTTTTACATCCATCTGGACTTGCCTCCTTTACGTCGTGGACAGATAAGACTTTTAAAGCTGAAGAACTCCGCTTTTCTTCTTTGGCATAACAACACGCTTATCACCGTCTTTGCGAACCGTGCCTTACCCCACAGTTGGGGCAAATTTCGGCTCGAGGATTCACCTCTTCACCGCAATCGCTACAAAATCTTCTGCCAGAAGCTGTGACAGAATCAAAAGCAGACGTCACCTTTTGCTTCCTGCCGACGAAGAAGTAAAGAATTGCCCCTAGAAGAGGAAGGAGCACAACGACCAGAATCCAGATGATCTTGTTATTCCCTGAGAACTCAGACCTGATGATATCTACCAAGGCAACAACCCAAAGAACAAGAGGGGTGAGGGTAAAAAGCAGAACAATCAACTCCGGCAAGCCAAATCCAAACATAAGGTCTCCTTTATTCGTATTTACGACTGAATTCTTCGTCGGAGGTGGTCAGATAGATGATAGCTTCGATGAACGACACGATCGCAGGGATAAAGGTCCAGCAGAAGATCAGGTAGAGGAACCCTCTCCCCACGTGCTTCAGGTAAAAGTGATGAACACCAAACCCACCCAGAAAAAGGGCCAAAATTCCCGCAGTAATTTTCTTGCTGGTGCCGTTTGCCAGGCATGACATCTGCCTTACACCACACTTCGGGCATATCTCAGCCCTCACGCTAATCTCAGCACCACAGTCAGTGCAAAACTTTGTTGATCTTTCAGACATGATTCCCCTCCAATGATTTCAACACAATGACGTTCAATATAGACATATACAAAAAAGACGTTTGACCATGCTAACATTTTAATATTAATTAGATTTAACCATTATATAGACACAGGTACATTTACATTGATCACGCCTAACTCCGCATGACAACCTGTTACGTCTGCACGACAGCTCCTGCTTTTGACTTCGTTGCTCGGTTTTGGTGTGAGTTCAGGGAGTCATAGAGCTCGCGCAACTTCCATAAAAAGCAATGCGATCACCAGACCGTATGTCAACGTGGTCAACAACACCCAATAATTAACCGACGCATAAAAAACTTTTATTGTACTGGCAGCTGGGTTATATTGTCCTAATTGTCATAGCAACCAGCTATGACAGTTGGTGTGACTCATTGAGGAGGAACAAATGGGAAAAGTGGCTCTGCTCACCGTCGCTGTCATTCTCTCCGCCGGTACCGCCTTCGCTGCGGATTTGCCTTCTGTGCTTACCGCACCTGAGAACCCCCAATCCATCTTGGCGCCTTCGCCCGCAAAGTACGAGCTTTGCAAGGCCACCTCGTCCGAAAAGGACGAACTTGGTCGGCGCGGCTGCTGTTCCTGGCACGGCGGTGTCTGCGGCTGTTCCGACGGCAGGGCCGTCTGTTGCGACGGCTCCTACAGCCCCACCTGCACTTGTCACCATGATGACAAGCCCAGCCAGATATAGGGCGTAGGGAACTCCCTTGTTTTTTTGAGATTCGATCTGACCTTTACGAAAATCAAAATCTCAACAACGTCCGCTTAGATCCCTTAGATCAGGAACTATGAGGTGCTTTATGGATGTAGGTGGCTACACAACGGGCTTGGGCGGAAAACTGTCAAATTTTACGCCACGTGTTTTTGTCTTAGATAATATTGAATGTGCCTGTCTAGAGGGACCGCTTCAGGCATTTAAGTTTGAGGACCCTGAAATGCAAAAGCGGATCTGTATGATGTCAGGCCAAGAAGCCAAGGCTATTGGCCAAACAAGAAACGAAGCATGGCAAAGCAGTCAGACTCTGTGGTGGCAAGGCAAGTCGTATGATCGTTTGTCGCCGGAATATCAGCAACTACTCGACAGATTATATGAAGCAGCCTTGTTGTCAGCTGGGTTTGCCGACGATCTTTTGGCTACCGGGGATGAAGTTCTAACTCACAGCATTGGGGTGCATGATCCCAGGAAAACAGTTTTAACCGAAGAAGAGTTTTGTACCCGCCTCATGGCGAATCGCTCTAAAATCAGGAAAACGAGAGAGGCGTAGCCAATATGCAATGACAACTAACTACGCGCCCCTCCCCCACCTCTGTTTACGTATGGTGAAGACTGATTCAGAGAGCAGAAGGCGCGGTGAACTCGTTTTGGGCTGAAGGGAACGTCCCCTTTGCTCTGTTGCCAAAGCAATTTACATTTGAAGAACTGATGAACTGAAGGGGTTGAGGAAGTAAATGGATTCTCGCAAGGCAATAGACGGTAAAGCAATGGGGCTGATGGTTGTTCTGTGTGTGGTCTGGGGGTTGCAACAGGTCGTATTCAAGGCGGCTGCACCGGACGTTACGCCGATCATGTTGGTCGCATTGCGTTCGGGAATAGCTGCAATTTTAGTATGGCTGTTGATGCTCTTTCGGGGGGAGCGGATTTCTTTCAATGACGGTACTTGGCGCGCCGGCCTGCTGGTGGGTTTTCTGTTTGCGCTTGAATATTTGCTTCTGGGCGAAGGGTTACGCTATACGACGGCCTCGCACTCGGTTGTCTTTCTGTACACCGCCCCTATTTTTGCGGGCCTTGGCCTCCATTGGAAACTACCGGCAGAGCGGCTGCATTCACTGCAATGGGCTGGAATATTGCTGGCGTTCGCCGGCATCTTCATAGCGTTTTTCTGGCGCAGCCCCCAAGGGGCGAGCCCATCGCTGTCAAAGATGATGTTCGGGGACTTTCTTGCCGTTCTTGCGGCAGTTTCATGGGGAGCAACGACGGTGGTGATTCGCTGTTCCATCCTTGCTAAATCTCCGGTAAGCCAAACTTTGCTTTATCAATTGATTGGTGCTTTTACTTTACTAATGTTGGCGGCGATAGGTCTTGGCCAGACTAGATTCAATCCGACTCCGTTGGCTTGGGGTAGTCTTTTATTCCAGTCCGTTATCATGTCTTTTGCCAGTCTCCTGGTCTGGTTTTGGCTCTTGCGTCATTACCTGGCATCGAGACTGGGAGTCTTTTCGTTTATGACACCGCTCTTTGGGGTAACATTTGGGGCGGTGTTGCTTAATGAACCCATCGAACTTAGCTTCTTGGTCGGAGCGATACTTGTTCTTGCAGGCATTGTTCTGGTAAGCGGATATGGGTGGCTCAAACAGGCATTGTTTAAAGTATCAACCTAAAGTAAGAGGGAAAATCTATGTGGGGCGGAAAGGACGTGCTTGAATACGCCAAAGATTCATGCGTTTCTTCCGTGATACGGTAATGGGTAACGCATAATTTCATGGGCGTCCCCTACTTTTCCAAGACAGTTACCCCAACAAAGGAGTCGTAGAGATGGCTAAAAAATGTTGTATGTGTGGAGATGAGGCAGGATTCCTGAGAGGAATCAGCTTTCAAGAGATAAAGCGTAACGACTATTGTTCCTCGTGTGCCACTGAATATGTCACTAAAGCTATCTCTGCAATTATAATCACTACAACAAACCATTTAGATGGTTATGTAGTGAAGCGTTACATCGACATCGAAAGTGTAGAAATTGTTGCGGGCACAGGGATGTTCAGTGAATTCGGAGGTGATGTTGCGGACTTTTTCGGTGCTAGGTCAACAGCCTTCGAGCAGAAACTACAAAAAGCAAAGCGTACAGCTCTTGATAAACTAAAGTATGCTGCCTTTGAAAGAGGCGGGAATGCGGTTATCGCTATCGACTTGGATTACACAGAATTTTCAGGTAACAGAATAGGGTTAATCGCTAACGGTACCATTGTTGAAGTTGAATCAATTTGACACACGCGGGATGGGGACAGGTCTTTATTCTTGATAAACCGCGGACAATCTAACAAATATCTCGGCAAATCCGGAATAATAAAAGCAAGAGTAAAGGAGGCAGTTGGGAAGTTGTTGACATATTTACATTCGGCGGGGCAAGTAGAGCAAAAGTTAAACGTCACCCAGTGTCACACACATTACTACGCCACAAAAACGAACAACTGTATTGGTACGGGGAGAACCTATGGGTATATATGAAATCGCAATGACAGCATTAGGCGTTGGGGGCTTTACAGGGCTAACGATGTCTTTTGTACTAAAGATTTTTTTAGAAACTGGAATAAAAGAGTCTGTTGGCAGTGTTTACAAAAAGCAGCTTGAGGATCATAAATTTCTTTTGAAAAACTCTGAAAAAGTTTTCCAATACAAGCTTGATGCATCAAAAAGTCTGTATAAAATCCTCCGTGATATTATCCCAAGGCGATCCCACCCTGATATGGACTGGGATGATGCCTGCGAAATAATAGCATCAGGGTTTTCTTCTCACGAGAAGGCGCTCAATGACTTTCTTTGTGAATATCAATCAACATTATCAGATGAAATTCTCAAACGAGTCAGAGGAGCAATAAGTGCTTGTTCTGATGGCCACTTCGAGTTTTATTGGGATTCCAAGCAACAGGAACCAGTCTGCACCAAAACAGCTAGAGAAAAAGCGACTGAGTTATATGATGCTCTAGACGTAGCAGTTGAAATGTTGAGGAAAGAAGTTCACGAAATGATTTCTATGCCACCACCCCAGAGGTAGGGGGGACATCGTTGATACATACATTCGGCGGGGCGGGTAGAGCAAAAGTGAAAATAATACCGACGTCCCCCAGTAACAAATTATCCTGCTGAGAAAGATGTTAGACAATGACCTCAGTTGGCTTGAGGAGATCTTGCCAAAGTGCAAACACTGACGCGCAGGCTAAGCCAGAGGCGCTGTTTGAGAGGAAATGACCATGTCACAAGTAGTTGACCTAACCAAACACATTCATCCTGACAGTCTGCGGGGAATTGGCCAACGTGCTTCAGGGTTACAACCGCATGAAATAATTGTTGGTGGATTATCCATCTCGTCGATTCAAACAGCAACTAAAGGCGTTGCTTATAAAATCGGAAAATACCAAATAAAGGATGTATTTACCTTGGATATTGCTGGTTGCTACTTTTTATATGTAAGGCCTTTATACCCATATTACCGAAAGGTTGCTAAATTACGTTTTGGCGGAATTCCACCCATGCGTGATGTAGATCATGTCCTTGCCCGAACTCTCGCAGGCAAGATGAATATCAACTACGTTCTTGTTGCCCTCGTGAATAGTTCGGCAAACCGATCGCACGGATGCTACGAGAAGAGAGGTATTAAGCAAAGTAATACTGTATTTTCGAGCAAGGTTATTCATGCAGACGAAAGAATTTACCACAAAATTTTGTCACGACCGCCTGCGGCACGACAAACTACTAACGAATTGAGGGGCGGATTTGACAGGAGTTTGATAGTAAATTACGGATTAACGTTAAAGCAAAAGGGAATATGGAATATTGCGTTAGGACTCGACAAGGACGCGCCTGAGGATTTTTTACAACTACTTCAGAGGATCGAAGTTAACGGTGAGATTTCAAACACATAAGGGGACACGTATAAGATTATAAGTTCCAGGAGATAATATGCCTCGACAGGGACGGCTCGATATTCCTGGGTGTTTGCATCACATCATTTGCCGTGGCATCGAACGTAGAGATATTTTCTCCGATGACGTGGACAGAGACGCTTTCGTCTCCCGGCTCATCGAGCTTACGACCACCTACTCTACCAGATGCTTTGCATGGGCATCGATACCGAATCACATCCATCTACTGCTACAGACAGGAAATATCCCATTTCTTGCTTAATGCAGAGATTACTGGGAGGCTACGCTACTACTTTCAACTTACGCCATCGTCGTAGCGGGCATCTGTTTCAGAACCGATACAAGTCGATACTGTGCCAGGAAGAGGTCTACTTGCTGGAACTGGTGAGATACATCCACCTCAACCCGTTACGTGCAGGCCTTGTCCCCACCTTTGAGGCATTATCGGAGTTCCGGTACTGCGGTCATGGTTGCATGCTCGGTTGCAACCCGGATCTTGAATCATGGATGCCTGTAGCGGATGTATTGCAGCGGTTTGGAAACAAGCTGGGAGACAGCCGCAAAGCGTATAAGAGTTTCATATTTGATGGCGTTGCTATGGGACGTCGCCCGGATTTGACGGGTGGCGGCTTAAGGAGAAGCGTCGGCGGATGGCGTGACTTACGTTCAGCCAGAGACGCCGAAATGTTCTTCGAAAGCGATGAACGAATCCTCGGAGATAGTGACTTTGTTCGATCTGTTCTGCAATCATCAGAGGACGAACTCGAAAAAAAGACTAGATACCGCCGAGAGAGAATTGATATCGACAAACTGATCACTTTAGTAGCAGGTGTTCTTGGAATGGAAGCAAAGGACGTTTGTGCAGCCGGCAAGCAGCGCCAGCATGTCCAGGCGCGCGGTTTGTTATGCTATTGGGCAGTCCGTGAGATAGGTATGACAGAAGTGGCTTTAGCGCGGTTGCTACAGCTATCTCAGCCTGCTGTTGCCCAAGCTGTGTCACGTGGTGAAAAGTTGGCCGAAGAAAAGGGTTGGGATCTTCAAAGGGTATTGAGCAGAAACTTATAATCTTATACGTGTCCCCCTAGCGGCCTAGCGGCTAGCGGTACCCTAGCGGTAAAAGTAATAAACTGACAATTAAGATAAGAGAGGACTATGTATGGGCGATGATTGGAAGGCCGAGACACAATTAAGACTTGAATCGAGTTTGATTTATAAAACATTGAAACAAAAATGCGAAAAAGATGTGGTTATTGGATCACCGGTTTTATCTTTAGTAAATGAAGCAGTTCATTGGGCATACCAACGAACTAAAACTATTATCAAGCACATGGGCGAGTTTACTCTACATGACGGAGATCACCTGTTTAGAGTATACAATCTTATGGAAAGGTTACTGACATGTAATAATGTTGAGAAACTCTCAATTCCAGAGTTAATGTTGCTGACTCTAACTGCTTGCTTTCATGATATAGGGATGTCGCCAGATGAGCATGAAGTTGTTTCATGGAAAAAGGTATGGGATAAATCACCTGTATTAGACCCTGCTGAAGAAAAACATTATGATGACTTTTTGAGGTTTTACTCTGCAAGGCCAGAGCAAAAGATAGTTATAGAGGATCTCATCTCTCAAGGAAAAAACACAGCGGCAGATACAGTCAAAGCTTATTTGATCACTGAATACATACGACAAGGTCATGCAGAAAGAGCTAGAGAAATCATTGCAAAAGAATGGAATAATAAAATTTTATATAGGGACGCCGATCTAACAGTCGAATTCGCCCAATTATGTTACAGCCACAACGAAGACGCGTTAGGTGTGCTTTCTCTTGATAAAAATTATCTTTGTGGCCCAGATACTTTTGCGTGTTTACCACTAGTAGGTGTTATTTTGCGGCTCGCTGACATTCTCGATTTTGATGGGAAAAGGACGCCTTCTGTTTTATACTCACATCTTTACGTTAGACATCCAGTTTCAATCAAAGAGTGGAACAAGCACAGAGCAGTTGAAGCTTGGGAAATTAGTCCTGACATAATTCAGTTTAGTGCAAAGTGTACTCACCCTGCTATCGAAGCATCGATCCATGACTTTTGTGACTTAATAGATCTTGAACTAAGCCTTTGTAACAATATAATTTCTACCCTCAACAACTACTCTGTAAATGCGTCTAGAAATATAAGTATAAAAATTCCATACAAGGTCAACCGTCAAAAAATCGAAACAAAAAAAGACATATATAATAAGCCCTTATATATGTACAAACAGACCCAATTCAATCTTAGTAAGAGCCAAGTTATAGACTTATTGATGGGCACCAAACTATACGGAAATCCAGAGGTAGCCTTAAGAGAGTTGCTGCAAAATTCAATTGACGCCTGCCTTCTACGGGATGCACAAGAAAAAAAATGGGGTAATACGTATAAACCAGAAATAGAGGTAAGCTACTACACTATTAATAATGAAAATTACCTAGAGATTAATGATAATGGTACTGGTATGGACCAGTATATAATCGACAACTACTACTCAAAAATTGGTTCATAGTTCTACAAGTCAATAGATTTTTACACTTTAAAGTCAGAGTCCAATGCGGAGTTCACACCAACCTCAAGATTTGGAATCGGAATACTTTCTTGTTTCATGGTTGCAGATACTGTCTTGGTTGATACCAGACGACTTTATGCTGCACATAAATCAAGCGATCCACTGAGTGTCACAATTGAAGGGCAGGAAAGCATTTTTTGGATACAATCAGGCCAAAGAGAAACACCTGGTACTACCACAAAGCTCATTCTAAGAAAGTCAAAGAATCCTTGGGAACAGATGACGGAAGAAAAATTCATAAAATCAGTAGAAACCGTAATTCCAAACCCTCCATTCAAAATAACGATCAAAACCTCATCACATCAAAAGGTCAGAGATGAATCTAGCTTTGCTTTGGTGACTGCATCTTCGCTAAAGGACTATTCATGGGATCACAATGACAATATTAGAAATTTCGAAATAGATGTCAACAACAAGGAATTCGGAATTATAGGATCTGCAATTGTAGCTGTATTGGAAACAGGTGGAATGCCTACATATCAGACAAATATTAATTCTAAGCATGTGCAAATAGAAGAGAATATATATTCATTGCATAAAAAATTAATACTATCTGAAAATAAAATTGTTCAGGAGTCATCGTCCATTTCTATAAATGACGACTGTGAAATTATTGAAGACACTTCAACACAACATTTTGCCACATCTAAATCCAGACTGTCTTTACATGGCATCGAGATTCCAACCACATTATTTCCTGACTATTGGAGGATGAAAACAAGCCATGTAAAAATATCGTGGCCATTTCCTCTAATACTAGTTTTGGATGTATGTGGAAATGGCGATCTCGATCTGAATTCCTCAAGAACTGACATAATAATGAGTGAGAAATGGCTAAATTTTGAAGAACAGCTTGCGTATACAATATGCAATGAACTTGCAAGAAAAGTTAAAACTAAATACTGGCAAAACCTTAAAAGTATGCTTATCAAACATACAAAAAATGAGGTTTTTATAAGCGCAATCAAGAAGGTTGTTAAAAGTTAGACGCTATGCAGAGAACACAAAAAATTGAAATTTTATAGCCAGTAGCGCAATCTAATTGGGCAGCCCAAGAAGTTAGGTCAGAAGTCTAGGGGGTATGGTGACGGGGTGTCATAAATTGAAGTGATGGTGCAGACGAACCACTGCATCGGCGGTCATCGCTCCACACAGGATCTGTACGAGATTGATGAGGAGCGTACCATTTGAGAGGATTTGAAATGACTATGATGATAGTCGAACGGAGAGAGCAGAATTGTTATTTCCGGTAAGGAGATTGACGGAGGGAGCCGAGGGGGCAGGTTCGACTTTTGGACATTTGCATAGATACGATGCCCATGAAATAAAGCGTTTCTCCTTCTCGCGCGCGAAAAACGCAGCGCTGCCCCTTGAAAGAAGCTATGCGAGATCCTAATATCTGCTGTTAACTGCCACCCTAATGGCAAGGAGCACCACCATGGCGAGCATATTTGAAATACAGGTGCAGACAGCTGACGGAGAGACCAAGACTCTAGGCGAATACCGGGGTCAGGTCATGCTTATCGTCAACACGGCGAGCAAATGCGGCTTTACCCCACAGTACAAGGGGCTTGAAGCTCTGTACCGGAAATACGCATCTCAGGGGTTCGTCGTGCTCGGTTTCCCATGCAATCAATTTGGCGCACAGGAGCCAGGCGATGCTGCGGAGATACAAAACTTCTGCTCGCTGACCTATGACGTTACCTTCCCCCTTTTCGCCAAGATCGATGTCAACGGTCCTGAAGCAGCTCCCATCTTTCAGTACCTGAAGACGGCAGCGAAGGGGCTGCTCGGGAGCGAGGCCATAAAGTGGAATTTCACCAAGTTCCTTGTCGACAGACACGGCAAGGTGTTGGAACGCTATGCACCAACGACCACACCGGAAAGCCTGGAAAAGGACGTTGAAGCAGCCTTGCAGCTGTAGAGTAAAAAGCCGGGGTCAGGCTTGCAATGTTGCAATCTCAATGCTGATGAGCATCCACTTTGCGACGCTACCAGCCTGACCCGCGACCATTTACGGAAACGAAGTTGCCGTTTCCTTCTGAATCAACTTCCACTATGGTCATTTGATCAGTATATGACAGTCTGGCTTTGGACTCGTTGCTTCCCTTCAGCAGGATTTCGCCGGAAGTAAAGTTTCCATAAGAACCGGTGTAAAGATCATTCGGCGTGGTAACTGTTACATAGCCGTGAAGCGAATGATAGAATATGCCGCTGACGGACATGCTGGGACCAGTGACGCCATTCGGCGTTATTGTTGTGGTTCGGTCTATAATGACGAAATCCCTGTACCAGTAGCTTGTACCAGTCCCCTCTTCGCTGAACACCATGGACATCTCAATGGTCTTTTGGCCTGAATTTACCAACGTAATCTTCCCGTTGGCAGTGATTATCGGACCTGAACCACGAAGGACAACTGCACCCAGTTTCAAGTCGTGAAGCACCATGGTGAGACCGTAAACGCTGCTATCCACCAATGAGGTTGTGCCGCTGACCGAGACACTCCCCGAAATTACCGGCGACTCGTAGTCTGCTGCATATTCGTTGAAGATCAACTCCAGCGCGAATTCACCAGTAGCGGGGTCTGCCGTGCCGGAATAGCTATAGGAACCGTAGGAACCGCTCTCTGTCCCACTGATTGCGCCTGCGACCGTTTTAGCCAAAGTTGGCTTTGCCGTCCATCCGGTTGCGCTTTTCTCGATTATGTCGCTGAGGAGACGAACTGGGATGGCCTCATCGGCTTTTGGACTGCTGGAAACAGCTTTTGCGACCCCGCCCAAGGCGTGAGCGGTTTCCAAGCCGCCTACTACTTGAATTGCCATTCCATATGCATTGGCTGAAGTCAAGGCGGCAGCCGTTGTCTTTCCAGTGTAGCCGGAGCTTTCCCCCCCACCGCCGCCACCGCCACAGCCGGCCAACGCTACCAGGGCGACCATCAGCATCATCAGTTTGTTGAGCCACTTAATCATTGAAACTCCCTGTCATTGGAATCTCCACTCACCGTCTAACGCTGACTGCAGACCGGACAGACTGATGCCTGGCCTTAAAGTTCTTCCAGTCATAATTACTTGATGGGTTTGAATTAGGGCACTATAACCCACATCGATATCCAACAAAAGTTTTTTGTTCGTTGTTACTGTTGAGGGCAGCCCAGCATAAGGATACAATCAATGGAGTGAGGGGGGCGTTACTTAGATTTTGAGACTGTGTGGCGGAGGTGATCTATGGGCGACGGTATGCTTCGGAAGAGTATCGGAGCCATGTTTCTAGCAATCTTCCTTCTCACCTGCTCAGGTTGTTCTGCCCTGATGAAATGGGGGTATCTCGCTCCGAGTGATGGGGAGAAATGGACTAAGAGCAACAGCAGCGCGTCCCGCAACCGCCCTCCCGCTTATACCTACAAATGCGAAGCGATAACCGTCGAAGCCTTGTCTGAAGTCGTTTATGACTACACCTACTCCGTCGGTCCGCTTATCCTGCCGATCTTCCCAATTTTCAACCTTGGCGGCAACGACAAGCTGCATGAAGAGTTTTCCATATGGCTGTGGCTTTACCCCAAAGAAACGGCGAAAGCAAAGGTCGTAAGTTCAAAGAATATAAGCCTCAACATCAGGACGAATACTGACACCTTCAAACCAATAGATGTCATGACTTATGAGAACTCCTCCAATTATCTCTTTGTAAAAGCCAAGTTCAGGTTCGACCTGAATAACATAGACGGCTTTACCCTCAATTTCGACAACCTTTTGGACGGATGCACCATTGCGCCACTGCAATTTAAAAAGATATTCAAGACGACTTGGGAAGCCTTCCCATGATCGTTAGTTATGGCAAGAGTGGCCATGAGCCCCGAATCCATCACACAACTGTGCATCTGCGTTCTCCCGTCTACCGTCAGCGGTAAACACGACGCTACAGCGATTGCTGCAGCGTCGCTTCTTTTTATGCCGCGGAACAGGAACCGCAATCGGTGCCGCTGCATTCCTCTTTTTTAGTGAGTAACCGCTCTGCCGCCCACTCGGTGATGTCGTTGCCGAAATGGACGTAGAGGTCTTCCACGCCCGCCAGCGGGATCCAGTACCCGTCTACCACTTGTCCCAGGTGTTCCACGTAGGCGACATCACGCACCCCCGTCCTCTCCTGGAGCGCCCTGTTCGCCTTGCAAGAGGCATGATGTTTCTTCTCGCCGATGTCGACGCACCTTGCCCCCACAGGGCAGCCGATCTCCTGGCCAATCTTGTTGGCAGCGATGATGTTACGGCTCTTGTGCACCAGCATGACCGGTGCCGGGTAGTTGTCCCAGAAAAGGTGGAAGTTGCTGATGATTTCTTCACTCACTTCGATACTCATTCTCTATCTCCTTTTGCATTTCTGCGCTATGTGGTCACAGCTCCCCAAAAAATTCCGGCTCTCGGATAACTACTTCGCTTTCTCTGCCACACGCTGCCTAAGTTCCGCACGCTGCTCCGGGGTCAGGTTGCCGCTGACGTCGATCAGCCTGTCCACGGTGCGATGGGCAAAGGCGACAAGCTCCTGCGCCTTCTCGTCCACCGTCGCGTGCAGCCATTGACTGTTGGGCTTGTCCAGCAGGAGGCAGCCGATGAATTTCTGGCTGATCCCCTTGTTCTTTTGCTGAAGTTCCTGTAGGTCGGCAACGATGCCGTCGGTGATGCCGCCGATCTTTGCCCGTTGTTCGCCGCTCGCCCCGATGTCTTTGAGCTTGGCATCCACGTGCTCCTTCAGCATCTTCGGATCACACCCATGGTGCCCATGTTTGCATGCCGAGAGCATTCCGACCGACACCACCGCAACTATGGCAACAACACCCTTCCACCGCATCTTCATCTTTATCTCCCCGTTGTTTTGATTCCTGCCTTCGCGACAGCTTCGCGATATCGGGACAATACTGTTAAGATGTAAAAAAAATATGGGGCGGTTGTAAAAAAAGTGTAAAAAACGGCCATGTCGCGGCGAAAGCTGATAGAACCGTCATATCGGCAGGAGGAGGATGTACATGAGCCAGCGGGGCGGAAAGCTTGTTTTCCTGGTGGACGACGACGCCAAATTGCGAAAGCTTCTGGCGAAGTTCCTTAGCGAAAACGAGTTCCAGGTGCGCGAGTTTGGGGACGGTCGCGAGGTTTGCGAATCCATTGCGGCAGATGAACCGGCCGCGGTGATTCTTGACGTCATGATGCCGGGTGAGAACGGGCTGCAGGTGCTCGAACGCATCCGCAAGGTGTCGGAAGTTCCGGTAATAATGCTGACGGCGAAGGGCGAAGACCAGGATCGCATCTACGGCTTGGAGCTTGGCGCCGACGACTACCTGCCGAAGCCTTTCAACCCGCGGGAGCTTCTTGCCAGGATCAACGCGGTGCTGCGACGGTCCCTGCCGAAAGCCGGGGAGCAGGCGCTCGCGCAAACGGTCGTGGCGGGAAGCTTCGTGTTGAACCGCAGCAGGCGCACAGTCTCCGCTGGAGGCGCGGAGGCGGAACTCTCCTTGACCGAGTTCAAGCTGTTGGACGCGCTGATGACCCGCCCCGGGATGGTTCTAACCCGTGACGAGCTGTTGAACTTCGCCCGCGGCAAGGAGTTCGGCGCGTTCGACCGGAGTATCGACGTGCATATCAGCAAGCTGCGCAGCAAGACGGAGGCGGTGTCCGGCGGGAAGCGCTGCATCAAGACGGTGTGGGGTTCGGGTTACATGTTCGAGGTGGATGCATGATGCGTAGACTTTTGATCCTGCACTGGATAAGCGCGGTCGTCATGGCGATGGCGCTGGTGTTCCTGTTGTTTATCCTCGTGGTCAAATACGGAAACGCCGACGCCCGGGTTTTCGGCGCGGGGCTTGCGGTCATCGGAGCGTTCTTCTCGCTCATGGCCGCGCCGAGCTCCGTTCACATAACGAAGCCGCTGGAGCGTCTGGAGGAATCGGCCCTTCGCCTTGCCGCTGGAAACCTCTCTGCCCGGGCGGAATTGCTAGGCGAGAGACATATGGTCGGCAAAGAGCTCGTCAACGCGTTCAATATCATGGCCGAAAAGGTGGAGTCCATGGTCCGGGGGGGGAAGGAACTGATGGCAAACGTCTCCCACGAGATGCGCAGCCCGCTGGCCCGGATCCGCATCGCGGGGGAATGCCTGAAAGACGCGCTCGACAGGGGGGACAGTGAGGATGCCCGCAACATGCTGCAGACGATGTGGGAGGACATCGAGGAGGCTGACAAAATGATCGGACGGATTCTCGAATTCTCCAAGGTCGATCTGTTGGAACCTCTGCCGATGGCTGACGAGGTGAGGCCGGCGGAGATTCTGGACGACTTGGCGAGAACTCTGAAGCCTTTTGCGCGCTCCAAGCAGATCGCCATGACGCTGGCTCTGGACAGCTCGGTCCTGGTTGCAGGCGACAGGGAGTGGCTGCGGTCGGCATTCAAGAATCTCCTGGAGAACGCTCTGAGATACACCGATCCCGGTGGCGCGATAAATGTTACGTCCAGAAAGAACGGCGGCGTCATCATCGAGTTCACCAATACCTTTCCGCCGCTGGACGCAGCGGAGTTACAGTCCATCTTCGAGCCGTTCTACCGGGGAGCGACTTCCCATAGCGACGGGACAGGTCTCGGGCTTGCCATTGTGAAAAAGATTATTGGCTTGCACCACGGGGACGTTGGGGCTAAAAATGTGCCGGAAGGATTCCAGGTATGGGTCCGGCTGCCGGTGATTTAGACGGGAAGAGGAAAGCTTCGCAAGAAGCAAACGATGTGAAAGGTGCACCTATGAACAACCTACCCTATCGTTATGCGCAGTTCGACATGAACCTCGCCTGGGAAATCAGGCAGGAGGCCGGTGCATCGGTCGTGGAGGGCGTGGGGAAGAACGTCCGCTACGCTTTCATGGAGGGGATCGAGATCTGGATCACGGTGGTCGACGCGGCGGGCAAAGCCGGGGCGCGCAAGGCGTGCTTCGTCATCCCGCGCCAGGTCAGACAGGATGAAAGCTTTCCTTTTTCCGTGAAGCTTCCGCTCCCTCTGGAACAAGGCATGACGCTCAAGTTCACCTACAAGTACAACGGATCCGACGGCGGTGACGGAGGGATGAACTGGATGCAGAGTTTCGAGTGGGCTGTGCCTTAAGGACAACTCACCCTATTGACTTGAGAGCGAAATGGGTATACCTCAATATCATCACGATGTGCCCGCCAGCGGTAAATTCCCAAAGTGTCTTCATCGCGCCAAGACTGATCCCACTCTCTGACAGAAGATGCGCTCCGGCCCGCCATTGTGATGTCATCCAAAAATATCCGGAGGTATTACACATGAAGAAAGTTCTGTCCGCATTGGTTGCCGGCCTGGCTGCCATCTCCTTTGCCGCTGTTGTGTTTGCTGCTGATGCTGCGACCCCGTCTTATGTCCCCGCTGCGGTAACCACCGCCGCCGGCGACGTACAAAAAGGTGTGGATGCCGCTGCGGCGAAAGCGAACGACGCAAAAGCAGCCAAGGCGCAGGCTAAGGCCGATGCCGCTGCCAAGGCCAAGGAAGCGAAGGAGGCTAAGGCAAAAGCGAAGGCTGATGCGGCTGCCAAGGCTAAGGAGGCCAAAGAGGCCAAGGCTAAAGCCAAGGCTGATGCGGCGGCAAAAGCCAAGGAAACCAAGGAAGCTAAGGCCAAGGAAGCAAAAGAGGCAAAAGCCAAAGCGAAAGCTGATGCAAAGGCCGTCAAGGAAAAGGCCAAGGCTGATGTCGATGCTATCAAAACCTCTACGGTGCCTGCAGCTAAATAACAAAAGCTGAACCGAGTGGGATCATCAAGGCTCCGGTTGGCGCGTCATGCGTCGGTCGGAGCCTTTCGCGTTTCAAGGCGTCCACCTGAACCAACCTTCCCCCCTGCACTCATTGAAGAACTTCCCATCCTATCTCGCCGGATTTCCCGCAAGGCATTGATCACATTTAATTATTTCCTGGCAATTTATGACAAATTAAGATATATGTATTCCGTTCTCGGGAACTGATTTCTCTCTAGTTCACACAGTGTGGAAGCTGAAAGGTACTGCCTTATGGAAACGCTGAGACTCCTGATAGCCCTGGTGCTGTTACTTGCCGTGGCGAGCCCTTCCCTTTCAGCGGAGAACTACTACTCGTGGGAAGACAAGAACGGCATACACTACACGAACGATAAGAAGACGATCCCCAAGGGTGCAAAGCGCGTGAGGGTCGTCGAAACCAAGGATCTGACGCCTGTCCAGGACAAGGACAAACAGGATCCGGCAGACAACCCTCTGAAGCACAGGTACAACGTCAACATAAAGGGGAAGGCAAGATACACCGAGCTTGACCAGTGCGTTGCGTACAAAAGAGCCGAATATCGACTGGAAGGGTATGCGTCCAACGTCGCCTACAGGTACGCGGTGGTGGACTGCAGCGAGGAACTCGGCATCGACAGCGCTGCCGCATACGGTGAGACCTACGAAGAACTGAACAACGCTTTGAGATACCGATAAGAAGGGTGTTAAATGAAAAGACTCCTGCTACTCGTCCTGCTTTTTGTGAGCCTCTTTACCGCTGCCGACAGTTTTGCCGACTCAAAAGATGACGATCTGTTGGTACCCACCGATACAGCCCAGCCCATCATAATAAAGCTCGACCAGGATACCGGCGCCATCATTCACGAGAAGTTTCCGGTGGATATCTTCGACAGGTTCGCCGACGACGTCCTTTTCCTGCTCCCTGCGGAAATGGTGGATGTGATCGCGCCGCGCTACGACGACTTCATCGCGAAAAGCAGGTTCGCCCTGCGCCACGACTACTGGAAACTGATGATCCAGCCGGGTTATTTCTCCGAGAAGAACATCAGCAACCAGTGCACCAGGGCGGTGACGGCAATCAAGGCCAAGGACCACGACCGGATGGTAACCGAGCTCGCGGACATGGTGCAGAACCTCTTCGAAGCGGCCAACCTGGATCAGCGGGACAAGACCGGCAAAAACATGGAGAAGAGGCTCCAGAAATTCATAAAGCAGGAGAACAGCGAGTACGTCATCGAGTTTTCCGGCTACAAGGAACAGAAGCGGTCGGAGATCGTGAGCCAGATCTACACGATCAACAAGTACACCAAGGACTCGATCAGGTATAAGCAGCTGGTGACCAAGACGGCGGAGCTGTGGACTTCGGTGTGGGAGGCTGCGAACGGGAACAAGACCGGCACGCCGCCCAGGCAGCAGTTCCTGGTCAAATCGCTCAGTCTTTCCATGAAGCCCACCCTGGATCTCGAGGCGAGGATAAAGGACTATGACGAGTGGCAGATCGTCATGAACAGGAACGCGTTGAGGCCGGGAGAGTGGCGCTCACAGCTGGTGGAGAAGCGGATCGATGATTACGTTAAAGAGACGGTGAACTACGAGATGGCGGAAAGGGAATCGGCCCTTTTGAAGATGATGAAGGGAACCAGGGAACCTAAGCTGTTGTACCGCAATCCGGACCGTCCGAGGGCGGTAAGATACCAGCAGAAGTACTTCACCGCGCTGAACAAGCGCCTGTAGGAGATCGGTACGCCCGTAAACCAGGCGCCCTGCCTGTAACAGAATACGGGACTGATATGAGTTGAGTCACCAAGGCTCCGGTTGGCGCGTCATGCGCCGGTCGGAGCCTTTTTTAGTCGCCGGTCTTGAAACTCCAGACGTAGTCGAAGGGCATGGCGTTTCCGGCGTTGTCTTTTATGGCGGTGGTGAGGGTGGCGGTATAGGTGGTGTTCGCCTGCATCGGGACACTGTCGGCTATCGTCCCACCCGAGCCGAACACGGAGTAATAGTACCCCCACCGCTCACCGCTCGCTTTATTCACGTAAAAGGACGAACGGCCGAAGGTCGAGTAGTCGATCGTGGCGTTGAAGTCCGCTGAAACGCTTGCGGACGTGGAAACGCCGGTCGCTCCGGCCGCGGGGTAGGTTGAAACCACGCGGAAAAGCGGGTAGTCCATCGTTGTGAAGGTCCAGGTGTATTCGGAGGTCAAGGAGGAGCCGGAAACGGCGCGCAGGGTGGTCGGGATGGTGACGGTGTAGGTGGTGTTATAGGCAAGATTGGCGGCGGGGGTGAAGGTCAAGGTCGAACCGCCTACGCTCTTGGTACCGGCGACCGCTCCATCAGGACCGTTTATAGCGACAAAATAGGTCGTCGAGGGGTCGATCTCGCCGCTAAACTGCGCTGCTATGCTCGCGTTCAACAGCACTCCCGTGGCGGCCGGCGCAGGGGCGGTCGACTGCACCGTCAATGGTTGCGGGGCTACGACCTGTACGGCGATCGTGGCCCCTTTGCCGCCGGGGTCGTAGGCCGAGATCACGATGTTGTTGGTTCCGGGGATTACCGGCACCCCGGCGAACCATCTGTGCGTCCAGTCGGTTCCCGGCCCGTAGTAGCTTGTCGCGGTGCCGCTGGCACCGGTGGTCTGGTTGATATAGGTGACATCGACGCCGGGATAATCGTCGGTGCGCGTGGTGTCGGTGAGGCAGGAAAAGCCGACGCAATGGCTGGCGTAATAGGAATCGGAAATCCAGGCGGTCCCGCTGACGCTGGCAACGGTCGAGGAACTTGATACCGAGGTTGCCTGGGCCCACTCTTTTTTGGGAGGAACATCGGACGAAGAGGAGCCGCCACCGCCACAACCGATGAACAGGACGCTCGACAGGACCAACAGCCGACTGCAGTACCGGGTTACCAAACGGTGCACGCTCATCTGCCGCATGATCGCCCTCCCCTCCTCTCCCCCCGGATCCGGAAGGAGAAATCAAATCTCATCATGGTTACTGTAAATAGCGGGTTCCTGCGATATAGACCTGCTCCACTTCTGCGCGGGCGATAAGGGCGGCCTCGATCGAAGAGGCATCGTTCCCGGAACCGCAGGCGATCACCTGGAAGTCGGCGCGCTTGCCCGGCTCAAGAGTTCCGACGCGGTCTTCGATGTGCAGCGCCCGCGCGCCTCCCAAGGTCGCCATGGTTAACAGTTCCCGCGGCTCGAAAACTCCGGGGGCTGCCTGCTGCAGGTAGCGCATCTCGTCCCACATGGAAAGCGAATCGTTGCTGGCAAGGGAATCGGTGCCGAGTGCCAGGGCGATACCGGATTGCTTCAGGAGTTTGTGCGGCGCGCAACCGACGAAGAGGCGGTCGTTGCTGCGCGGACAAAGCACGACGCTCACGCCGCGTTCTTTTAGAAGTGCTACATCGTTGGGGGTCACGTGCACGGCGTGAACGGCGATGGTCGAGGTATCGAGCACGCCGAGATCGTCCAGGTAACGGGTCGAGGTGGTGCGCATCGGGTGCGGCAGGTACTGCTCCCAGTGCGCCATCGGGTAGAGGATATCGGCGAAGGCCCCGGTGGTGTCATGCATGAACGCCACTTCTTCCGTGGTCTCGGAGAGATGCACCGCCTTCGGGATGCCGAGTTTTTCGGATAGCGCGTTTAGGCACGCGAAGAGATGAGCGGAAACGGTGTGGGGCGTGTGCGGGGAAACGCCGGGGAGTAATCCTCCCTCGAGCCCCAGCAGCGCCGTTTCCAGCCTGGCAATGAGCGTGTCGCAAAGGATCGGGTCGTGCCCGATCGCCTCGAGGAAGAGCCTGCCGGTCAGCGGCGTGTCGCGGTAGAGAGGAATGAGCGAAAAATCGGACAGGATGTCTCCGACCGCGGTGGTGCCGGACTCGAGGCAAAGGCGCATCCCTTCCTTCGCGGAATGCTCGATTTCGCCCGGCTCTAAGGCGCGCTTTATTTTCACCACCTGCTGGATCCATTCGACGTAGCGTTTGGGGAGGTAGTCGAGGTCCTTGCGCACCTTCCAGGCGGGGAAATGGGTGAGCTCGAGATGGGTGTGCGCGTTCACCAGGCCGGGCATGATCACGGATTCGTGCAGGTCGGTTACCGGCGCGGAAAACTGCGCGCGGAGTTCGTTCAGGGTGCCGACCGCGACGATGCGGCCGTCTTCCACGGCGAGGGCGCCGCCTGCGATGGGCGGGGAGGAAATGGGGAGCAGGTTTGCGGCGGCGTAGATTCTCATGCGGCGACCTCGAGGGGAGTAGATATTTGTCACAGAGGACCCGGTGGTGCTCTGAAAGCACTTATAGATGATTTACGAGCTCAACGGGAATAAGTTTAGCAGGTTATTGGAATCAAAGCCAATGTGGTGTACTGGCATTAGGAGATAAAAGAAAGGCAAATCCCCCCTGTCCCCCCTTCGCCAAGGCTACGGGGGGCAGGCTCCCCCTTCGCAAAGGGGGGGACGTCAGGGGGCGTGCGGTACTTTATGGCAATATTCCACTAGATTCCCTGTTATTCACTGGCAAATAAAAAAACGCTGACAGAATGTTCTTCTGTCAGCGTCTCGGATGCTGCTGTTTGCTGTTTGCCTAGTTCTTCCAGTGTACGCTCTTGAGCGTCGCCTGGCCGGCTTCTTCCTTGCGGGTCGGGAGCATCTTGTTCTTCTCGTCGACAAAAACGAGCTTCGGCTCATGGGCAATGGCTTCGGCGTTGGACATGTTCACGAAGCTCGCGATGATCACCAAGTCCTGCGGAGCAACGAGCCTTGCAGCGGCACCGTTGATGCAAATGACGCCGGAACCGCGCTCGCCTTCGATGGCGTAGGTCTCGAAACGGCTGCCGTTGGTGACGTCCCAAATGCAGACGGCCTCATACGGGATGATGTCGGCCGCTTCCATGAGGTCAAGGTCGATAGTGATGCTACCTTCGTAGTGCAGGTCTGCACCGGTTACCGTTGCCCTGTGGATCTTGCTCTTAAGCATCTTCCTGTCCATATTTCCTATTCCTCCCCTAATACGCTGTTGTCGATCAACCGTACCGAGCCGACCCGCACGGCAAGTGCGAGCAGCGTTCTCTCATTCGCTTCATCCAGCGGGAGCAGGCTGTCCTGATCCCTGAATTCCAGGTAATCCACTTCGGCATCCTTCTCCGCGCCGATCACGGCAAGGGCCTTTTCCTTGAGCACCGCAACGCTCCGCTCGCCTTTACCGAAGGCGTCGCGGGCCGCCGCGATGGAACGGGAGAGGCAGAGGGCCTCTATTCGCTGCTCGGGCGTGAGACGCGCGTTCCTGGAGCTGAGCGCCAGGCCGTCGGCCTCGCGCACGATGGGCATCCCGACGATCTCTACGTCGAAGTTGAAGTCCTTCACCATGCGCCTGATCACGGCGAGCTGCTGGAAGTCCTTCTTGCCGAATACGGCAAGGGTCGGCATCACGATGTTGAAGAGCTTCGCGACCACGGTGGTGACACCGCGGAAGTGGCCGGGGCGGCTTGCGCCGCACAGATGCGTGGTGAGCTCTTCGACGTTCAGGTAGCTCTGGTACCCCTCGGGGTACATGTCGGCTGCCTTCGGTGCGAAGATGACGTCGACGCCTGCCGCGGCGGCGACCTTCTTGTCGCGCTCGAGGTCGCGGGGGTAGCTGTCCAGGTCCTCGTTGACACCGAACTGGGTGGGGTTCACGAAGATGCTGACCACGACGGTCTTGGCGCGACGGCGCGCCTCGGTCATGAGGGAAGCGTGTCCCTCGTGCAGGTAACCCATGGTGGGGACCAGGGCGATCTCGCCCCGCCTTTCGCGCGCAAACTGCTGCATCTGCGCGACTGACTCGATGACTATCATTTGAAGCAGTGCCTTTCTTCCGGGAATGTGCCGCCCTTTACGTCGGCTATGTAGTTGGCGCAGGCCTCGGCTATGATGGGCGCGAGTTCCGCGTAACGTTTCACGAATTTCGGGGAGTATTTGCTGCAAAGCCCCAGGATGTCATGGATCACCAGCACCTGGCCGTCGCAGTGCGGGCCGGCCCCGATACCAATGGTCGGGATGGTGAGTTCTTCGGTGATGCGCGCGGCGAGCCCCATCGGGATCCCTTCGAGAACCACGGCGAAGGCGCCGGCGCGCTCCACGGCGCGGGCATCCTCGAGGAGTTTCTCGGCTTGGGCGTCGCCTTTGCCCTGCACCTTGTAACCGCCCATGCGGTGCAGCGACTGCGGGGTGAGGCCGATGTGCCCCATGACCGGGATGTCCATCTCGGTTATGGCGGCAATGGCCGCGGCGGCATTGACGCCGCCCTCGATCTTGACCGCGGCGGCGCCACCGTCCTTCACCAGGAGCCCGGCGTTCAGACGCGCGCTCGTCAGATCGGTCTGGTAGGAGAGAAAAGGCATGTCGGCGACGACGAAGGCGTTCGGACGCGCGCGCATCACGGCCTTCGTATGGTAGATCATGTCTTCCATGGTGACGGGAAGCGTGTTGTCGTGCCCCGCCACCACGACGCCCAACGAATCGCCGACGAGGATCATGTCGATCCCGGCGCCGTCGATGAGGCCGGTCATGGGAAAGTCGTAGCTCGTGAGTACCGCTATCTTCTCCCCGTCCGCTTTCATCTTCTGAAAGTCGAGAACGGTCTTCTTTTTTTGCATCTACCCTGCTCCTGTGAGATGGATGAAATTTTCGTATACAGGTGAACAGAACGTGGTGCTAGATAAAGCGTGTAATCTGTGAGACTTACCTGACCGCTCTCCGGGGCGCTTTCGGACAAAAAAAAACGCCTTCGGGGGAAGACGCTGTAAAAAAGAGCTAATTAGGGCCCTATTCGGGCGCAGCTCTGGCCAGCTTATCGCTTCCCGTACCGGTTCCATCTGGAATCCAGGCGGTATGTCTTTACTCTTTGGTGTCCTTTCCGGCTCCACTCAAACATAGCGGGCCAAACACCGTTACGAACGCTACCACAACAGTTGCGGCAAAGTCCAGCCTTTTCTTCCCTACTCCGCGCTGGCCTTGATCTGCTCGAGCTCCTTAACCACCTGCCCGCTCTCCTGCTGACGCTCTTCGATGCCGTCGAAGATGGCGTCGGCCATGCGGGTGACGTAGTCGATGCTCCCCTTGATCTCGCCGGTGTCGACGTTCTGGCGTCCCGCGGCGTTCACCATCTCGTGGCTCATGTCCTTCACGTCCTCAAGGGAACGCGCGACGCTCTTGGTCGCCACGCCCTGCTCCTTGGACGCCTTGAAGATCTGCATGGTCATGGAGCTTACGTCCTCGATGGAGCGGGTCACCAGCTGCACGCTTGCTGCCTGCTCCTCCGTGGCGAGCTTTATCTGCTCGGTCATGTCCAGCGCCTTCTGCGAGCTGTCCAGGATGCTTGAGAGCGACACGCCGGTCTGCTGCCCCAGCTTGACACCCTTTTTCACCAGGTCCTTGGTGGCGGTGACGTAGTCGGCGGCGTTACGGGATTCGGACATGATCTCTTCGATGATCCCGGTGATCTCGCCCGTGGAAAGCCCGGTCTGCAGGGAGAGGTTCCTGATCTCGTCGGCGACCACGCCGAAGCTCTTGCCGTACTCGCCCGCCTGGGCTGCGATGATAGAGGCGTTCAGCGCGAGGAGGTTCGTCCGCTTGGTGATGTCGTTGATCACGCTGACGAACCCTTCGATCCGGCCGCTGTTGGCGCTCAGGCGCTTGATCCCCTCGTAGGAGAGGTCGACGGAGCGCTGGATCTCGGCGAGCGCATCCACCGTCTCGCGCACGATGCCGGCACCCTGCTCGGCGTGCTCTTTCACGCGGCTGGAGAGGCTGTGGGAATGGCCGGTGTTCTTTTCGACCTGGCGCAGCGTGGTGGTGATCTGTTCCATCGCGGAGACGGACTTGTAGACCGAATCGGAGAGGGAGTCCATGTTGTGCGTGATCTGGTCGGTGGCGACGGAGATCTCGGCGGCCGCGGCACTCGCGCTGTCCACCGATTCCATGACCCCATGAGCGGCGGCGTCCACCTTGATGGAGCTGCCGGAGAGCGACTCGGCGGCGCTTCTCAGGCGGTAGAGGTTGGCGGAGAAGTTCTCGCGCTGGGTGGAAAGGTCGGAGAAGGTCCTGCCTAGTTCGTTGGTGAGTCGGTCGATGGACTGGAGCAGGCCGATGCGCATGAAGGCGGCGGCGGCCTGATCGGCGAAGAGGCGGATGGTGTCGACGTCGGTGTCGTTCAGGGCGCGGTGGCTCTTCTTGTTGTCGAGGCCGAAGACGCCGACGGTCTCCCCCTTCACCACGATGGGACAGAGGATGAAGGTGGAGGAACGCAGCGGCTCGATGGTATCGAACGGGGCCTGCAGCAGGTAGTCGGAAGGGTACTTGGAGATCCCCTCGACGAAGTAGACCTGCCGCTCGGCGAAGGACTTGTAGATGACGCCGGAGCGGGCGTCGATCGGGATGGTGACCTCAGACCCCACCTTGCTCTCGTTGCCGGCGCTCGCCGCGAAGAAAAGGTTCTTCCTCCCCGCGTCCGCCATGAGCACGTTGACGCGCTCGTATCCCAGCACCTCGTGCAGACCTTCGACGCAGAGGGCAAGCACGTCGTCCCTGCGCACCGCCTTCTGGATGCGGGAATTGATCTTGTGGAAGTTCTTTATGTTGTTGTCGAGTACCTTGTAGCGGTTCTCGAAAAGCTTCTTCTGGCCGTCCACCTCCTGCACCAGTTGGTCGAGCCGTTCGCCGCGCTGGTGCAGCTCGTCGATGGCGCGCCCGATGAAGAAGCCGAAGATCGCCATCACCAGGGCCGTTCCCACTCCCATATAAACGTAGAGGGCCATCCCCTGTGCGCTGTGGGTCATCTCAGAGAAGAACTGCGAGGCAAGCGGGAGGTTGGCGTCAGAGAAGAGCAGCAGGCGGAGGACCATCCAGCCGAGCGGGGCGGTGATCCCGAGGAAAAAGCCGGCAAGCGCGTAGAGTTGGCTCCTGCTAGCTCCGGCGATCGGGTTATTCATGTTTAAGCCACCTCGTTGCATTGGGTGTAGGCAGGTGCGGGCGGAAAAATCACCCGCAGTCTAGTTCAGAGATTAATTAAAGTCAAGATATCCTTGCCTATCTCCCGAGCATGATGCCGAGCGCCTCGGCGTGGCGCACCATCTCCCCGGACGGGTCGATGAGGTTCAGGCTCCGCACCGCGTCCTCGATGGGAACGGAGGTGATGTGGCGCCCTTTGAGGCACACCATCTGGCCGAAGGATTGCGACTCGATCAGCTCGACCGCCTTGACGCCGAACCTGCTCCCGATGCAGCGGTCGAAGGTCGAGGGGGAGCCGCCGCGCTGCAGGTGTCCGAGCACGGTGACCCTGATGTCCATCTCGAGGACACCGCCCAGTTCGCGCGAGAGCGCCTCACCGACGCCCCCCAGGCGTTCGACGACCGATTTCCCGCCGGCAGCCTCGAGGACCACGCGGTTTCCCCCGCTCGGGTAGGCGCCTTCCGCAACGACCACGACGCTGAAGCGTCTGCCGCGTTTGCAGCGCGCTATGATCGATTCCCGCACTTTGTCGATGTCGTAGGGGATCTCGGGGATGAGGATGACGTCGGCGCCTCCGGCGATGCCGGATTCGAGGGCGATCCACCCCGCGTAGCGCCCCATCACCTCGAGGACCATGACGCGGTGGTGGCTTTCCGCGGTGGAGTGTAGCTTGTCGAGGGCGTCGGTTGCCGTTTCGAGCGCGGTGTTGTAGCCGAAGGTAACGTCGGTCTCGAGGAGGTCGTTGTCGATGGTCTTCGGGACGCCGACAATGGGAACGCCGCGGCGCATCATCTCCTGGGCGATTTTGAGGGAGCCGTCGCCGCCTACGACGACGAGGGCGGTGAGGCCTAGTTGGTCGATGCGGGAGCGGACCTCCTCGGAGACGTCGACGAGTTCCACTTTTCCCTCGCGCATGATCGGGAAGGAGAAGGGGTTGCCGCGGTTTGAGGTGCCGAGGATGGTGCCGCCGCGCGGGAGGATGCCGCGCACTTCCTCGAGGCCGAGCGGGCGGCATTTGTGGTGGTGCAGAAAGCCGTCGAAGCCGTCCTCGATACCGATCACTTCCCAGCCGCGTCCGACCGCCGCCTTCACCACACCGCGGATGACCGCGTTAAGTCCCGGGCAGTCGCCGCCGCCGGTCAGGATTCCTATTCTCGTCGTCATGCAAACCCTCCTAATAACATAATCTCAAAAACAGTAACGCAAAGGCGCGGAGGCGCCAAGACGCAAAGAAGAGCTTGGGGTAAAACCTGAAAAGATTTTCTTGGCGTCTCCGCGCCTTTGCGCCTCTGCGTTAAGCCTTTGGTTGTTCTCTCAGCGCGTCCAATATCGCCTTCGGCTCGAGGCGGTTACGGGGATCGCTGTCAGCGTAGCCGGTGACGATCCTGCCGTCTTGCCCGATCACGAAGGTCCCGGCCATCGGGAGCTCCCACGACTCGTCGGCGTTGTACTCGGGAAGATTCACCCCCAAGGATATATACAGCTCCCGCACCCACCCCGGGAACCGGTAGACGAGCCCGTAACGCCGCGCCACCACGTTCCCCAAGTCACTGAGCACCTCGTACTGTAAAAAGTTCTTCAACAGGGTCGCCTGCGACTTGTCCGGACTCTGCGGCGAAATCGCCATGAGCGAGGCACCGCGCGCAAGTATCTCGGGAAGGATCTTCTGGTAGGCCCTCAACTGAAGGCTGCAGTAAGGTCACCAGATCCCACGATAGAAGGTGACCACGGCCGGGCCGTGCATAAGCGCATCGGCAAGCGCCACCGGAATCCCGACGGCGTTGGGTAGCGTGAAGTCCGGCGCCTGATCTCCCGCCTTCGGCACTCCCTCGCTGATTACCGACTGCCCGATCTCCTGGTAGGCGCGCTCGAACTGTGCCTTAAGCTCCGGGGAAACTTTTTCCGACTGCTCCAAACGCTCGATTTGTGATCTGAGGTCCAGCTCCATGGGGCACCTCCAAGGCTCGTCCGGCCAGGCCCAATTTTAATCAGAAAGAGGAAAAGGTCAATATTTCCCTGCAATTCTGCCATTTTTCCCACAGATGCGGAGAAACGCATATTTTTGACGCATGTCATAAACAAATATGCTCCGAAGCGCTATTGTCACATCATCAAGAGCGCACGAAAGGAGGAGAAAACAGATGGAATTCAAAAACGGCCTTGGAGATACGGCGATCCAGAACGTGATTGCGAACTACCCGGAGATCGGGGACATCCTGAACCGCTACGAGATCGGCTGCGTCACCTGCAAGGTCGGCATCTGCCTCCTCAAGGACGTCGTATCCATCCACGGTCTGTCACCGGAGCAGGAAGCAGCGGTGGAGAAGGAAATAAACGAGTACCTGACAACGAAGGATAACGACCTCAAGGTCGCTTAGACGATAAACGGCACACGCCACAACCAACGAACCAACACATATAACTTAAGGAGAAAAGACAATGGCACATGCAGGATGCGGCTGCCCGGGCAGCATGGCAAGGGTTATCGAGAGGAACGAAGAGAACGAGCAGGCAACCACCGTGAAGCAGGCGAGCGAATTGAGGCAGTGGCCGGTGCAGCTGCACCTGGTCCCCCCCACCGCCCCCTGGTTCCAGGACAGCGACATACTGATCGCCGCTGACTGCGTGGCGTTCGCCCTGGGGAGCTTCCACAGCGACCTCCTGAAGGGGAAAGCACTCGCCATCGCCTGCCCGAAGCTTGACGACAGCACCCCGTACGTTGAGAAGCTGGCACGGATCTTCGCCGAAAACGACGTGAAGAGCATCACCGTGGCGATCATGGAAGTTCCCTGCTGCCGCGGGCTTGATATGATGGTACGTCAGGCGCTGGCGCAGTCCGGCAAGGAGATCCCGCTGGAGACCGCGGTGATCGGCATCAACGGCGAGAGGAGAAACTAGCGATGAAACAGGACATCACCCAAAGGCTCAAGGACGAGCACCAGTTGATCCTGCGTATGCTCGCCCTTTTGGAGAAAAACGCGCGGCTCACCGAGGAAGGTACCTTCAAGGATTACCAGTTCTACCTGGACGGTGTGGATTTCATCAGGAACTACGCCGACCGTTTTCACCACGCCAAGGAGGAGGATGTCCTGTTCGAGGCGCTGGTAGCGAACGGCATGCCGAGGGCGAACAGCCCGGTGGCGGCCATGCTGATGGAGCACGATCTCGGTCGGGCCTTCGTGAAGGGTATGGAAGAGGCAGCGACCAGGGCGCTTAACGGCGAGGCCGGGCAGGAAGAGGCGATCGTCGCGAACGCGAGGGGTTACCTGGAACTTTTACGCGAGCACATCGGGAAGGAAGATGACATCCTCTACCCGCTCGCGGAAAGGGTTCTCCCGGAAGGGGTGCGCCCGGAGATCGTGGCGAAGTACCAGGCGGCGGAGGAGAAGGCCGCCAAGGGGCTCGAGGAGCACTACCGGAGCGTGGTGGAAAAGTACGAAGGCTGAAAAACGTTCTACGTTCTATGTTCTATGAGTTCAAAACGAGAAGCAAATCCCCCCTGTCCCCCCTTCGCAAAGGGGGGGACGCGGGGTCCCCCATTGTGCTTCGTGGCTGATGTGCTACAGGTTAAACCAAGCTCCCGGAACAAGCAAAATAAAAAGGGCGGGGTCAAATGACTCCCGCCCTTTTTGCGTTCTGTTTGCACCCTTTTTATTCGAGGTTGTCCTCGATCCTGATGAAGGTGCTTCTGGCGCGGATCACCTCGAAGGTGTCGATCTCGCCCAGGGCCTTTCTCATGTCGTCCTCACGGGCCTCGTGGGTCATGATGACGATGGGTACTTCGTCCGCGGCGCTCCTTGCGCTCTGCAGCATGGAGGCGATGCTGATGCCGCGCGCACCGAGCGCGCCTGCGATGCGGGCCAGCACGCCCGGACGGTCAAGGGCCTGGAAACGGATGTAGTACTTGCTGACGATCTCGCCCATCGGCTTGATGGGGAGGGTGGTCACGTTGCCGTCCAGGTACCCGAGCGGGGCGCAACGACGGGTGATCCCGGCGCACATGCTGCGGGAGAGGTCGACGATGTCACCGACAACGGCGCTCGCCGTTGCTTCCATGCCGGCGCCGCGGCCGTAGAACATGACCGGGCCCACGAAGTCGCCGGTGAGACGGACCGCGTTGAAGACGCCGTGCACGTCGGCTAGCGGATAGTCGATCGGGATCATGGTCGGGTGCACGCGCGCCTCGATCTTGCCGCCATCCATCTTGCCGATCGCCAGAAGCTTGATGCGGTAGCCGAAGGTCTCGGCGAAGTCGACGTCTTCGGAGGTGATCGAGGTGATCCCCTCGGAGTAGACGTCCTTCAGGTCGATCCTCGTGCCGAAGCAGAGGGAGAGGAGCAGGCAGAGCTTGTGCGCGGTGTCGACCCCTTCGATGTCGAAGGTGGGATCGGCTTCGGCGTAACCCATCTCTTGGGCGCTCTTCAGCACCTCGGCGAAATCGGCCCCTTCCTGGGTCATACGGGTGAGGATGTAGTTGCAGGTACCGTTCACGATGCCGAGCACGGTGGAGAAACGGTTGCCCGCCATGTTCCCCTTGATCGCGGAGAGGACCGGGATACCCCCGCCTACCGCGGCCTCGAAAAGGACCTCGACGCCATTCTCTTTGGCGGCGGCGTAAATCTCTTCGCCGTGCACCGCGAGAAGCGCCTTGTTGGCGGTGACCAGGTGCTTGCCGTGGGCGATCGCCTTGAGCGCGAAGCTGCGCGCCGGCTCGTAGCCGCCGATCAGCTCGATGATGACGGAGATCTCCGGGTCGGTGAGCACGTCGTCGGCATTCCTGGTGAGGATGATTCCCTCGGTGTCCACGCCGCGGTCGGTGGTGATGTCGAGGTCAACGATGGTCTTCAGGGAGATCCGGGTGCCGGTCTTCTCCGTGAGGAGGGCGGAGTTCTGTTTGAGCAGCTTCACGACGCCGGCACCGATGGTGCCGAAACCAAGTAGGCCTACTTTTATCTCTTCCATACTCCCTCTTTGATCATTTCATGGTTTGGAAATTGAATGTTATCGAGCTGCCTTTACCCCCCTTTGCGAAGGGGGGCAAGGGGGGATTTTGCCAAAGTAGCCACAGCGTTCAGTTGTTCGACGTAATCAAATCCCCCCTGTTCCCCCTTCGCAAAGGCTACGGGGGACAGGCTCCCCCTTCGCAAAGGGGGGGACGTCGGGCTCGTGCAGCACTTCGTGGGAAGCTGCTCGGGTGCAGCCTGCAATTTATTCCTTGTCCGTCACGGTGGAGGCGATCTCGTCGAGGATGCCGTTGACGAAGGAGGCGGAATCGTCGGAACCGAACTTCTTGGCCACCTCGATCGCCTCGTTCATCGTTACGTTCTTCGGGATGTCCGGACGGTACAAAAGCTCGAACACGGCAAGGCGCAGGATGTTCAGGTCGACGCGCGCCATGCGGGTCATGCTCCAGTGCTTCGACTTCTCCGCGATGCGGGCGTCGATCTCGGCCAGGTGCGCGGACACACCGCTCACGATCTCGCTGGCGAAGGCGTAAGCCTTGGAGTTGGCCAAAAGGGTCGGCTCCTCTCCTTCGCCGAAGCTCTCGATGATCCTCTTCAGCGTGTGGTTCGGGTCCTGGGACACCAGGTCCTTGGAATAAAGCGCCTGCAGGGCGAGTTCCCTGCCTTCTCTACGCGTGGTCAATTATTTCATCTCCCTGTACAGATTGGCGGTCTCGATGACCGTCATGGCGGCGTCGAAGCCCTTGTTACCGGCCTTGGTACCGGCGCGCTCGATCGCCTGCTCGATGGTGTCGGTGGTCAGCACGCCGAAGGCGACGGGAATCCCGGCGTCAAGGGAGACGTGGGCAACACCCTTGGAAACCTCGGCGCAGACGTAATCGAAATGGGGGGTGGAGCCGCGGATCACGGCGCCCAGGCAGATAAGGGCGTCGTATTTGCCGGTTTCGGCCATCTTCTTCGCGGTGAGCGGGATCTCGAAGGCGCCCGGCACGCGCGCCACGGTGATCTGCTGGTCGTCGGCGCCGTGACGCACCAGTGCGTCCAGGGCACCCTCAAGCAGTCTCTCGCCGATGAAGCTGTTAAAACGGCCGACGACGATGCCGAACCTGAGCCCATCTGCGGTCAGTTTTCCCTCTACATATTTAGGCATGATATGAACTCCTTAGAAACAGGTTGAGGTTGCGGCCAAAGTCGTGAACAACCGACCGGACCGCAACCCGTATTTTTCTGCTGACAGCCGAAGTGAAGGTGCAGGGGGCTAGATGTTTTCCAGCAGGTGCCCCATCTTCTCGCGCTTGGTCTTCAGGTATTTTTCGTTGCTCTTGCTCGGCTTGATCTCTATGGGCACCCGCTCAACGATGTCGATGCCGTAACCCTGCAGACCGACCAGCTTCTTCGGGTTGTTGGTCATCAGGCGGATCTTCTTGACGCCCAGGTTCACGAGGATCTGTGCGCCGATGCCGTAGTCACGCAGGTCGGCCTTGAAGCCAAGGGCCAGGTTCGCCTCGACGGTGTCCTTCCCCTGGTCCTGCAGCGCGTAGGCCTTCAGCTTGTTGGTGAGCCCGATGCCGCGTCCTTCCTGGCGCATGTAGAGGATGATCCCCTTCCCTTCCTTCTCGATTTGCTCCATGGCGGAGTGCAGCTGTTCGGCGCAGTCGCAGCGCACGGAGCCGAAGACGTCACCGGTCAGGCATTCGGAGTGCACGCGCACGAGGACCGGCTCGTCACCCTTGATGTCCCCCTTCACGAGGGCCAGGTGCTCGAGCTTGTCGATGTCGTTTTCAAAGGCAACGGCGCGGAAGTCGCCGAAGGAGCTCGGGAGCGCAACGTCGACGGAGCGGCGCACGAGAGACTCGTGCTTCAGGCGGTAGGCGACCAGGTCGGCGATGGTGCAGACCTTGATGCCGTGCTCCTTGGCGAACTTCTTGAGCTCCGGCATGCGCGCCATGGTGCCGTCCTCGTTCATGATCTCGCAGATCACGCCGGAAGGCTCGAGCCCGGCAAGACGGGCGAGGTCGACGGAACCTTCGGTCTGGCCGCTTCTGACCAGAACGCCGCCGTTTTTGGCGCGCAGCGGGAAGATGTGGCCGGGACGGGCAAGGTCGGAGGCCTGCGCGCCGGGCGCCACCGCGGTCAGGATGGTGTGGGCGCGGTCGGCGGCGGAGATGCCGGTGGTGACACCCTTCTTCGCCTCGATGGAGACGGTGAAGGCGGTGCCGAAAGAAGAGGTGTTGTCCTGCACCATGGGGGGCAGGTCGAGGCGGTCGCAACGTTCCGTGGTCATGGTGAGGCAGATCAGGCCGCGGCCGAAGCGCGCCATGAAGTTGATCGCCTCGGGAGTCACGCACTGGGCCGCCATGGTGAGGTCGCCTTCGTTCTCGCGGTCCTCGTCGTCCACCAGGATTACCATCCTGCCGGCCCTGATCTCCTCAATGGCTTCCTCGATGCTTGAAACAGACATTTCTATACCCTCTCCTTGGTTCAGTGTCGGCCGGGAATTCATGACGGCTGTCATATCCCGGACCGATTGGTTGGACAACAAACCTTGCAGGTCGTTGACCATAACAAAAAAACGGTGAAAGTGGAAGCGAAAGCGGCTACATAAAGCCGTTTTTCGCCAACAGGTCCAGGGTGACGCCGCCTTCCCTTGCCTCCCTACCCGCGAGCAGGCGCTCCAGGTAGCGGCACAGAAGGTCGGTTTCTATGTTCACCTCGTCCCCCGCGCGCTTTTGCAGCAGCGTGGTTTTCGAGGCGGTGTGCGGGATGATGTTGACGCTGAAGCTGTCCGGTCCGACGCTGTTCACGGTGAGGCTGATGCCGTCGATGGCCACCGATCCCTTGGCGGCGATGTATTTGGCGAACTCGGCCGGGAAGCGGAAGTTAAAGACGATGTTGCCGGCGACCTCGCGGCGCTCGGTGACGGTGGCGACGCAGTCGATGTGCCCTGAAACGAGGTGCCCGTCCAGGCGGTCGGACAGGCGCATGGCGCGTTCCATGTTCACCGGCGAGCCGCTTTTCAAGTTCTTGAAGGCGGTGCGGTCGATGGTCTCCGGGGAGACGTCGAAGGTGACCGCGCCGCCCCCCTTTCGGACCACGGTGAGGCAGGCGCCGTTGATGGCGATGGAGTCGCCGATCCTGATCTCGTCGAGCGGGAGCGCGGTCTTGACGGTGAGGCTCCCCGAAGCGCCGCGACGCTCGATGGAAACCAGCTCGCCGATTGTTTCTATTAGACCTGTGAACATAGAACCTCTGAAGAACGTTCTACGTTCTATGTTCTACGTTCTACGTTAAAACCATAATCATGCTCTCCCGCGGGAGGTTTTTTAACGTAGAACCTAGAACGTAGAACCTAGAACTTGTTTTTTGTCGGCCTTCCTTCTACAAGGAGGTCGGCTCCTATCTTTTTTACGGTCATCCCTTCCAGGCGGATGGCGTCGGCCATGAGGGGCACGCCTTCGCCGGCGAAAAGGCCGGTGCCGGCGCCGCCGACGAGCTTCGGGGCCAGGAAGAACTTGCAACGGTCGATGAGCCCTGCCCTCAGCGCGCCTCCGGCCAGATGATGCCCCCCTTCGAGCAGAACGGACTGCACGCCGCGCTCTCCCAGACGCTCGAAAAGATGCTCCAGATCGACTCGACCTTCCTTCTGCCGACAGACGAGCACTTCGGCGCCGCGCGCCCGCACCGCGTCGATCCGCGCGAGGTTCCCGCTACAGGTGGCGATCACGGTCTTCGCCTCGGACTTCAAACTGAAAAGGGCGGCATGCAGCGGCACCCTGAGCGTCGAATCGACGATGACCCGCAGAGGGTCCTTCCCGCCGGGGACGCGACAGGTGAGCAGCGGATCGTCCTTGATGACGGTGCCGACTCCAACCATGATGGCGTCGAGCTTCCCGCGCAGCCGGTGCACTTCGCGCCTCGCCGCGTCGGCGGTGATCCACTTTGAATCGCCTCCGGCGGTGGCGGTCTTCCCGTCCAGGGTCATGGCGCTCTTCAGCACCACGTAGGGACGCTTGGTCTGCATCCACTTGATGAAGCCGAGATTCAACTCACGGCTCTCGGCCTCCAAAAGCCCGACCTCGACCTCGATCCCCGCCTCTTCGAGCATGCGGATGCCGTTGCCGGAAACGACCGGGTTCGGGTCGACCATGGCTACGAAAACCCGCGCGACGCGGGCTTCGATGAGCGCCTTGGCGCAGGGAGGGGTCTTGCCGAAATGGGAACAGGGCTCGAGGGTCACGTAGACATCGGAACCTTCAGCCTTTTCACCAGCGGCACGCAGGGCATGAACTTCGGCGTGCGGCGTGCCCGCCTTTTTGTGCCACCCCTTGCCGACGACGGCGCCGTCCTTCACGATGACGCAGCCGACCGCCGGGTTGGGAGCGGTTTTCCCCACCCCTTTTCTCGCTTCGGCGAGCGCCATGCGCATCATTTTTTGGTGGGTTGCCGACATGTTTTTCCCTGTCTCAGTCTTGCCGCGGTGCGTGATCGCACGTTTCCCGCTTGTTCAAACTCCCCCCTTTGCGAAGGGGGGCCGGGGGGGGATTTGCTTTTTGGTTGGCACGTCAAAACAGCTGCTGCCTGTATCTGCATTCAGCCTGCACAGGTCGAAGGGATCGAATGCCTAAGGCAAATCCCCCCTGTCCCCCCTTCGCAAAGGGGGGGACGCTGGAGCTCGTGCGGCGCTTCGTAGGCAGTTGCACTCGACGTTCTCAAGTCCTTAAAGACCTTCGCACAGTGGGAACCCGTGGTGCTCATGCCGTGCTTCTATTTCTTCAGCAGGTCCTGCAGCTCGACCATGAACTCACTGATGTCCTTGAACGAGCGGTACACGGAAGCGAAACGGACGTAGGCTACCTGATCGACGGCGTGCAGCTCGGACATGATCCATTCGCCGAGGGTGGTGGTCGGAATCTCCCGCTCACCGGACTCCTGCATCTTCGTTTCGAGACGATCAACCAGCTTCTCGATGGTGTCCACCGAGACGGGCCGCTTCTCGCACGCCTTCTGGATGCCGGCGACGAGCTTCATCCGGTCGAAGGGCTCGCGCCTGCCGTCACGCTTGGTGACAAGCGGCAGCACTTCCTCGACGCGCTCGTGGGTGGTGAAACGCTTGGCGCAGGACTCGCATTCGCGACGGCGGCGTATCGCGGCGCCACCCTTGTCGGGGCGGGAGTCGATCACCTTGCTGTCGCTGAATCCGCAAAAGGGGCATTTCATGGCTGCGCCTCCTCGTACTTCTCGACGAGGACGCCGGACTCGCGGATCATCTCCTCCGCCAACTGGTCCGGGTAGCCGGTAAGGTAGACCACCCGTTTGATCCCAGAGTTGATCACCATCTTAGAGCAGATGATGCAGGGCATGGTGTTGCAGTACAGGGTGGCCCCTTCGATGGAGGTGCCGTGCTTCGCCGCCTGGATGATGGCGTTCTGCTCGGCGTGCAGGCCGCGGCAGAGCTCGTGGCGTTCGCCGGACGGGATACCCATCTGTTCCCTCAGGCAGCCGATGTCCAGGCAGTGGGCAGTCCCGGATGGCGCACCGTTGTAGCCGGTGGCGAGGATGTTCTTGTCCTTCACCAGTACCGCGCCGACCTGCCTTCTCAGGCAGGTGGAACGCTTGGCGACCAGGCGTGTGATCTCGATGAAATATTCATCCCAGCTGGGACGTGCCATAAGTAGCCCCTCTCATGTGAAATTTGGCCAGAATAGCGGTTTTCTGAAGCCCGGTCAAGCGGCGTGAGAGAATGGTGGAGCGCTTTCACATGTGACGCCGGCGCGCGTCGTGACAAGGGCAACTTCTTCGTGCTCAAGCGGTGCCGCGGCCGTGAGCGGCATGCCCCCCCATAGCTCGGCGGCGAAGAGGGCCACGGCGGCAAGTCCCACCGCGCCTGCCGCGTGAAAGACGGCGGTGAGCCCGAGCGTTCCCTGCAGAAGTGCGCCCAAAAGCGGCCCCGCCACGAACCCGGCGTTCAGCACGGCGTTGAAGGTCCCCACGGTCGCCCCCATGCCGTACCGGGTCCCCTCCTCGACGAGGAGCGCGCTGCTCGCCGGCTGGGAGACGACGCTGAAAACGCCGATGGCGACCGCCAGGACCAGCATGGAGCCGAAACCTGTTGCGGCGGGAACGAGCAGGTACAAAAGGGAAACCGCGCCGCCGCCGAGAAGCACCAGCAACGGGCGCGGCGCCCGGTCGGACAGGATCCCCATCGGTCGCAACAAAAGGGTCATCGCGGCGGTACCCGAGGCGAGCACGAGCCCCGAGCGCAGTCCGGAAAGCCCCAGCTTGCTGCTGAGCAGGATGGGGAGGAAGGAACCGGAAAGCGAGATGCCGCAGGCGCGCCCGAAGATGAAGGCGAGGAGGCCGCGGTAGCTGCCGCGCTGCAATCCCCAAAGCGTAACGACGCCCCCCGGCGCCGCGGAGCGTCCCGAGCGGACGGTCGCGTGCGGCAAGCGCCGCAGCGCGAAGAGGAAAGCGGCAAGGCTTAAAAGTGTCACGGCGACAAAGATGCCGGTAAAGCCCCAGGCGTCTTTCAAAGCCCCTCCGATCAGCGGCCCGAGCCCAAGTGGCGCGTAAAAGGAGATGTCGAAGGTTGCCATCACCCTCCCCCGCTCCTCTTTCCCAGTGGCACTCCCGACCATGGCGAGGATGACCGGACGGAACATCGCGCAGCTCACCCCTTGGACGAGGCGCAGCAGGATAAGCTGAAGGACGTCGTGGGTGCAGAGGTAGCCGACGGAGACCGCGAGGTAGAGAAAGAGGCTCGCAAGCACGATCCTGCGGTAGCCGATCCGGTCGGCACACGCTCCGAGCACCGGGCTGAATATTATCTTGGAAAGGGAATACAGGACCAGCGGCAGCCCGAGCATGATGCCGCGGGCGCCGAGGCCGAAAAGGTAGGTCGGGAAAAAGGCGTCGGCGATGCCGAAGCCGAGCGTCACGGCGAAGTTGACCAGGAAAAGGGTCTTGAGCGGCGCGCGGTCTCCCATGGTTTACCCCCGAGAGGTGAGAAAGAGCTCGAAGGCGCGGTCGTGCACCTCGATGTGCTCCAGCCACATGAGGCGGATCCGGTCCAGCGCGTCGGGCAGGGCGTCCTCCCTCTTTTGCAGCTGGTAACGGAGTTTCGCGGTATCGATGCTGATCGAACGGTGGCGGATGCTGTGCTCACGCACCATGGGAAAGGCGACCAGTTCCATGAAGCTCTCCTCCGGCCCGATATGCCTCAGGGTCTCGTTCACCAGTTGGTCCAGCTCGCCGCTCAGATCGCAGCCGGGCTGCCTGCGCGCCTTTTCCGCGATCCGGTTCAGGCGACCGATGATGCTGCGGTGGCGGCTGTCCCACTCGTCGAGGGGGCCGAGGCAACCGTTTTGCGGGGAGAACCTGTTCCTGTTCCGTTCCATGCGTGTCCTCAAAGTGCGGGGGGAGAAACTCCCCCCGCGGTCCTTTCACCTTCTAGAAACTCATCTGCCACTTGGCGCCGGCGATCAGAGAACGCGGCTCCTTCTGCCCCAGGGAGTTCTTGAAGTCGTTGATGTAGTCGATCTCCGGGACGATGTTGAAGTGCTTGCCGACGGCATAGTTCACGTTGACGAACGAGGCCATGCGGGCGTCGGCGTGGGCGATCGAGTTGTCGTCGACCACGTAGGAGGCGCCGGTGTAAAGTGTCGCACGGTCGGTGACGCGGTAGCCCAACTGCCCGAAGCCGCCGTAGGTGTGCGAGTTCTTGCCGTGCAGCACGTCGTAGTAGGCGCCGTTGGCCTGGCCGGGGTTGGCGAGGGTGTTGCCGGTGCCGTTGCCGGTCGCGGTGCTCATGAGGTCGCCGGTGTTCTGGCCGGCGAAGACGTTGTAGCTGAACTCGAGCGGTGCGAGATCCACCTTGCCGTGGAAGAAGGCGAGGTAGGAGTAGATGTCGTGCTTGATCGGGGTCGAGTCGTTGACCGAGCTGGTGACCTTGTACATGTTGCCGGCAACACCGCCGCCGTAGGTCCAGTTGTCGAGTTTGCCTTCGTAGCCGACAACCATCTTCGGGAGCATGGTGTCGTAGTCGGTGTAGGTCGTCTGGTAGCTGTTCCCGGTCTGGCTGTAGGCCGCTGTCACGTCGGCGTTGGGCGAAACGTTGGTGGTGTTGTTGGCCTGGTTGCCGACGCGCGGCTGCATGGCGGCGACGTAGAGGCCGTTGTTCATGGTCACCTTGATGTTCGCGTAGCGGCCGTCCCAAAGCGAGCCGTAGCCGTTGAAGCCGCCGTCGCTGTCCCAGACCTGCTGCGAGCGGAACACGTACGGGCTCGGTGTCTTACCGATGCGCAGTTTCCCCTCGCCGAAATCCCACTCGGCGAAGAGGAGACGAACTTCCACACCCTTGGAGTACGCCTTCGGGTTGTAGAGACCGAGTTCGGCGACGCCGGAGTACTCGCCTTCTTTCACCTTCACGCCGATGAAGCTGTCGCCGAAGTTGTCGAGGCTGAAGTCGCTGTCGTGCCTCTTGTCGCCTGCGGCGTTGTAGAAGTTGTTCTGGGTCCAGAAGGTCCCGAGTTTGATGTTGCCGTAGGCGTTGAGGTCGACGGCCAGTGCCGGTGCGGAGCATGTCAGTACGCCGGCCAGTGCCATGGCGCCTAAATTCATTTTCTTCATGTACAGATCCCCTTACGATTGGTAGTCGTTGATCGTTTTGCACTGCCTGCCGCGGCGGCGTGCGCCACGGCAGGCTCTCCTCGTTACTTCTTCATCCCTGCGTACTTCAGTGCGTTCTCAGCCGCGATGCGGCCCGAGTTGATGGCGTAGCCTGCGGTGCCCCCACCGAGGAGGAGGTCGTAGCTGTCGCCGTACATCCCGCCGGAGTCGGTGCCGACCGCGTAGAGACCCGGGATCGGCTCACCCTTCGCGTTCAGCGCCTCGGTGTTGCCGCTGACCTTCACGCCGCCCAGCGTTCCAAGGTGACGCGGCAGCAGTTTGACGGCGTAGAAGGGACCGTTGGCGATGGGGCGGAGGTACTTGGCCTTCTTGTTGAACTGGCTGTCCTCACGCACGGCGGCGGACTTGTTCATCGTCTCGATGCTCGCCTTCAGTATCTTGGGATCCATGTTGAGCTGCTTCGCGAGGTCCTCGATGGTGTTCGCCTTGAAGGCGAAGCCGCGCTTTCTCGCGAGTTCCTTGTTGAAGGACTCGTCGAACTTCACGAGCTTGGTCCCCTGGAGGACCCACTCGCCCAGCGGCATCTCGATCCCCTTCTCGACGGCCTGCTTCCTGGTCGTCTCGTCGAAGATGGAGTAGGCGGTGCCGCCGATCCTGGTGATGGCGTTGCCGGCGTAAGGCCAGAACTCGACGCTCGACTCGTCTACGTAGCGCTCGCCGCGCGGGGTGACCCAGAAGTAGGGCTGCACCGCGAGGGCGATCATCTGGTCGGCCGGGTGGAAGCCCGGAAGACCGGGACGGTAAGCCTCGACGGTCCCCATACCTTCGAGCTGGGCGCCGACCTTCTGCGCCATCTGGATGCCGTCGCCGTCCTTGCCGATGTTGCCGACCGGGATCACCTCCGGGTACTCGATGTACTTCTTCATCATCTCCTTGTTGTTGGCGAAGCCGCCGGTCGCGACGATCACCGCCTTGGACCTGATCTTCAGCGTTTCACCCGACTTCTCCTTGGCCACCACGCCGACCACCTTGCCGTTGTCGGTGATCAGCTCGGTGCCCGGGGTTTCGAGGAGGATCTTCCCGCCGTGATCGATCACGTACTTCTCGAACACGTTGATCATCCTCTGGCAGTGGAAGTCCCTCGGGTTTTTATCCGGGTAGTCCGGGCCGGGGGCGATCACGTGCCAGGTGAGCGGGCCGCCGAAGCCGCCGACGCCGACGTACTCGATCTTCACGCCGAGGTCGTCAAGCCAGTCGATGGTCTCCGAGGACTTGTCCACGAAGTTCTTGGCGAGCGCGCCGTTCGCCTTCCAGTGGCTGTAGTTCATGATCAGCTTGAAGGCGAAGTCCTTGTTGACGTCGATGCCGATGCGCTTTTGCGGCTTGCTCTCCGCCGCGAAGACCCCTTCACAGAAGCTGCCGGTGCCACCTACTTTTGCCTGCTTCTCGAGAACGACCACCTTGGCGCCCAGCTGCAGCGCTTCGACCGCGGCCGCCAGGCCGGAAGTGCCGGCGCCCACCACAACTACGTCGGTGTTCATCTCTTTCTCAGCCAGGGCCGGTGCGGCGAAGGCGAGAACGGCGACGAACACCATCGCGATACCACGAACTCTTCTCATCGATTCCTCCATTAGATGCCCCGCTTGCGGGGTTGGTGAGACGCGGCGTTGCCGCGTACTTTAGGGTCCGGGCTACTTGTCCTTGAATTCGAAGTCGCTGTGGCACTCGAGGCAAAGGTACTCCGACGGGGCATGCACCTTGTGGCACTTAAGGCAAGCCATCCGCCCGAGGTGGGAGTCGTGCGGGTTGTTGTGCATCGCCTTGGTGCGCGCCGCCATCTTGTCGTAGCCGCCATGACATTCGAGGCATGCCGCCACTTCCGCGGCTGCCGTCGGCTTATCGGTCTTGTGGCAATCGGCGCAGCCGAGTCCTTCCGAGGCGTGCTTACCCTTGATGGTCGCCCCCTGCGCCGGCATGAGATTTCCCCACGCGCCGAGCGCCGCCAAAAGCGACAGGGATACGAGAACTTTCTTCTTCACTTGAACCTCCTATGGTGTTTGTTGCGGAGCTATCTCCCGAAAAAGTTGCTGCCTCCCCGCCTTTGCGACGGTTCACCCGACAAATCCGGGGCGGCGGATTTATGCCTACGAAGCACCGGACATGACCTCGCGCTCCCCCCTTCGCCAAGGCTACGGGGGGCAGGCTCCCCCTTTGCGAAGGGGGGACGGGGGGGATTTGCTTTTGTTCCTCAGTTTCCGTCGGCTGAACGGGATTCCAGGGGGGTGCTTTCGTCCTGAATGAACCCACCACGGTTTTTCAGTCATTTCCTGGTGTCGCCTGCGATGCTGCCTGACAAAGGCAAATCCCCTCTGTCCCCCCTTCGCAAAGGGGGGGACGCTAGGGCTTGTTCAGCGCTTCGTGGGCAGTTGCTTACCATCGCCAACCGAAACTCGTTCGATCTGGCAGAAAACGTGCTTGTTACGTGGGAATAGCAGCGAACGTGCCACGGATAAACAAATGTAATAACGGTGCGTTACAAGATTGATACGTATACAACGAGGAAATTGCCTATCATTATGATAAGGTCTTTTATTATTGTGATAGGCGTTCGAGGAGGCGGGGATGCAATCGACGGATCTGGATTTACGCGAGTTACTTTCCTTTCGTCCCGACGGGGGGACGATGTTCTTCATGGGGCGCAGGGCGCTCCTCTTCGACGCCGTCGCGCTCGGGCTTTTGCGCAAGGAGCTGATCGACTCGCTCGGGACGGCGGCGGCCAGGAGCATCCTGACCCGGTTCGGCTACACGCACGGCATGAGGACGGCGGAGAGTCTCAAAATGGAATTTCCCGATCTCTTCGCCGACAGCTGGACCGGCCCGAAGCTGCACATGCTACAGGGGATGGTGCGCGTCGAGGAAAACCAGCGCAGCAACGGCACGGACGGTGAGCCGAAGGTACAGTCCTACTGGTACGACTCCTACGAGGTGGAGCAGCACCTTTTGCATCTCGGGCTCTCGGAGGAGCCGGTCTGCTGGACCCTGACCGGTTTCGCAAGCGGCTACGTATCTTATTGGGCGGGAGAGAAGGTCTATTTCATCGAGGACCGCTGCTGCGGCAAGGGGGACGCGGTCTGTCACGTGGAGGGGCGCACCAGGGAACAGTGGGGCGAGGCGCTCGAGCCGCACCTCCCCTACTTCGAGTCGGAGAGCGGTGACGAGGTGTTTCAGACCCTCGCGAAGGCCCTGCGGGAAACGGAGGAGCGCCTTAAAAAACAGCGGCGCCAGATGTCGTGCCTGAGCGCGCCAACCGAAGAAGTCGGCTGCATCACGGCGCGCTCGAACGCCATGCGCCGCGTGGTCGAATTGACGCGCCGCATCGCGAGGGTCGACTCCTCGGTCATCGTGACCGGCGAGAGCGGCGCGGGGAAGGAGCGCATCGCACGCCTCATCCACGAGGAGTCGGCACGCACCGGACGCCCCTTCGTCGCGGTGAACTGCGGCGCCCTCACCGAGACGCTCCTTGAGAGCGAGCTTTTCGGGCACGTGAGGGGGGCCTTCACCGGTGCGGACCGCGACAAGATGGGGCTTATCGAGGCGGCCCACGGCGGGACGCTCTTTCTGGACGAGATTGGGGAGGTCTCCCCGGCGATGCAGGTAAAGCTTCTGCGCGTGTTACAGGAGCGCGAGGTGCGGCGGGTGGGAGAGAACGTCTCGCGACCGGTAGACATCCGGGTCGTCGCCGCCACGAACCGCAACCTCTCGGACGAGGTGACCAAGGGGAGCTTCAGGCGCGACCTCTACTACAGGTTGCGCGTAATCGAGGTGCGCGTCCCCCCGCTTCGCGAGCGTAACGAGGACATCCTACCGCTCGCCCGCATCTTCCTGGAGCAGGCCTCGAGGCGCGCGGGACGCAAGGTCACCGGTTTCACCCCGAAGGCGGCGGACCAGCTCCTGCGCTACACCTGGCCCGGCAACGTGCGGGAACTGCAGAACGCCGTGGAGCATGCCGTGGCGCTTTGCGAGGACAGCAGGGCGGATCTGGAGGACCTTCCCGAGGAGCTGAGGTCGGCGCTGCCGCGCGCGGGTATCGTCGAATCGGTGCGCCCGCTCGAGGAGGTGGAGCGGGAATATATTCTCGCGGCGCTGAGAGCGACCGGCAACAACAAGGCGCGCACCGCCTCGGAGCTCAACATCGGCGTCGCCACCCTCTACAGAAAGCTCGCCGACTACGAAAAGCAGGGCTTCCTCGCCTAGCGCGCGGCGGGAAAGTTCTTGCCCCCAGGCCCCAAAGAGTGTAAGAAGTACCTCTTTTTTCGGGAGGGTTACTTTTGACCATGCACGCGACAGACATACAGGAACTCTTTGAAATCGTTGTAGAAGAAAGCGGACTGCCGCGCAAGGGCGTGCTCGCCACGGTGGCTCTTTTGAACGAGGGGGGCACCGTCCCCTTCATCGCGCGTTACCGTAAGGAGCAGACCGGCGAGCTGGACGAGGTGCAGATCCGCGAGATCGAGGACCTGCTCGCCTACCACCGCGAACTGGCCGAGCGCAAGGCGACGGTGCTCAAAAGCATCGAGGAGCAGGGAAAGCTCACCCCAGAGCTCTCCGCACGCATCACCACCTGCCGCAAGAAGACCGAACTCGAGGATCTCTACCTACCCTACAAGCCGAAGCGCCGCACCAAGGCGACCATCGCGCGCGAGCGCGGCCTGGAGCCGCTCGCCCAGTTGGTTCTCGCACAGGAACTCACCACCGGGACGGCTGCCGAAGCCGCGGCACCCTTCGTGAACGCCGAACTCGGTGTGGCCGACGCGGACGCAGCACTCGAAGGCGCCTCGCACATCATCGCGGAGCAGCTTTCCGAGGACGCCGACCGGCGCGCCATGGTGCGCGACCTCACCCGCGGGGAGGGGATCTTCTCTTCTCAGCTTCTGGGCGAGGGGGCGGACCGCGAAGGCAAGTTCAAGATGTACTACGAGTACCAGGAGTCTCTCAAGACGATCCCATCGCACCGCATGCTGGCGATGCGCCGCGGCGAGAAGGAGGAAGTCCTGCGTCTCAACCTCCTGGCGCCCGAAGAGGAGATCGTTGCGCGCCTGAAGGGTGGACTCGTCAAACGCGAGAGCGTCTTCAAGGGAGTGCTGGAAGCGGTGGCACTCGACGCCTACAAGAGGCTCATCGCCCCCTCCATCGAGGTGGAGCTGAGGCTCGAGGCGAAGACGAAGGCGGACGAGGCGGCCATCGCCGTCTTCGCGCAGAACCTCAGAAACCTTCTCCTGCTTCCCCCCGCCGGCGGAAGGCGCGTCCTCGGGGTCGACCCGGGTCTGCGGACCGGCTGCAAGCTTGCCGCCGTCGGCGAGACCGGGACCTTCCTCGAACATTCGACCATCTACCCGCATACCGGCGGCCCGAAGGCTGATATCGCCGGGGCGGAACTCCTGCGCCTCATCGAGCGTCACGACCTGCGCCTGATCGCCATCGGCAACGGCACCGGCGGGCGCGAGACCGAGGTGTTCGTGCGCGAGACGCTGCGCGCGGCCGGGGTGAAAGCCGAAACGGTGATGGTGAACGAGGCGGGCGCCTCGATCTACTCGGCGTCCGAGATCGCACGCGAGGAGTTCCCGGAGTTAGACCTCACCGTCCGCGGCGCAATCTCCATCGGCCGCAGGCTGCAGGACCCGCTGGCGGAGCTGGTGAAGATCGATCCGAAGAGCATCGGGGTCGGGCAGTACCAGCACGACGTGAACCAGTCGCTATTGAAGAAGGCGCTCGACGCGGTGGTGGAGTCCTGCGTCAACTACGTCGGCGTCGACCTGAACAGCGCGTCATGGGCGCTTTTATCCTACGTGGCGGGCCTCTCGGAGAGCCAGGGGCGCGCCATCGTGAAATACCGCGACGAGAACGGCGCCTTCCCGACCAGGCAGGCGCTGCTCAAGGTGCCGCGCTTCGGACCGAAGGCGTTCGAGCAGGCGGCGGGCTTTCTACGCATCCGCGGCGGCGACAACCCGCTCGACAACACCGCGGTGCACCCGGAGAACTACGCGGTCGTGGAGAAGATGGCGGCGGACCTTGGGGCCACCTTGGCGCAGCTCGCCGCTGATGCCGGGCTTTGCGCCGGGATCAAGCTCGAGCGCTACGTGACCGAGGTCATCGGCCTTCCGACCCTCAAAGACATCCTGGCCGAGCTTAAAAAGCCGGGGCGCGACCCGCGCGAGCAGTTCCAGACCGCGACCTTCAGGGAAGACGTCGTCACCATAGCCGACCTGAAGGAGGGAATGATCCTGCAGGGGGTGGTGACCAACGTGGCCGCTTTCGGCGCCTTCGTCGACATCGGGGTGCACCAGGACGGCCTCGTGCACGTAAGCCAGCTCTCGCACCGCTACTGCAAGGACCCGAACGAGGCGGTTAAGGTCGGCGAGATCGTGAAGGTGAAAGTGCTCTCGGCGGACCCGCAAACGAAACGCATCTCCCTCTCCATCAAACAGGCCGAGCCGGAGAAGACTCAAAAGGGTGCGGCGCCGAAGGGGCAACCGCCGAAGGGGCAGCCGAAGGCAAGGGAGCAGAAACCGGCCAACGACGCGTCCGCGTGGGAGCGGGCGGGGTTCAGGGTTAAGAAATAGGCTAGATCTCCTCTCCCCCCGGGAGAGGGGCAGGGGTGAGGGCGTAGCCATCGGCACCACTTTGCTAGCGGCACAGCCCTCACCCGCCCTTCGGGCACCCTCTCCCGAAGGGAGAGGGGATGGACGCTTCGTCGGAAATAAAAAAAGGGGCTGCCGGATCATTCCGGCAGCCCCTTTCTCATTTTGATAAACAGCGTGCTTTTCGTATCAGCAGGCGCTTCTCAGGAGCTTGCGACCGCTCTTGAAGACGACCTCGACCTTGCCGGACTGGCAGGCGGCGACGACGCCGGTGCCGAAAACGGGATGGGCGATCAGCGTGTTCGGCTTGAACTTGCCGTCCATGCTGTACGTTACAGCCAGGTCCGGATCGAGCGGTTCGATCATCGCTTCCCAGATCGCCTCATCCGAGACGGCCGGGGCCTTTGCCGCCCTGGTGCGCGGCGTCTTCGCCACTTTTTCAGCCTTTACTCCTTTCACTGCGGCGGCCTTTGGTTCTTTCGCGGGACGATGGTTGTGCTCGCTGCCACAGGTGTTGCATTTCACTCGCACCACCTGTCCCCCCACCATCGCCACGATGGTGTGGTTCAAGAGCGCCTTGCAACGCGTGCACTGCGAATCAACCATATCTCCTGCCGTTAAAGTTCTTCTTTCCATTGGGCCTCCCTGACCTTTTTATGCTCAAACAAAAAGGGCTTAACCGAGGCGGCTAAACCCTTTCCATGCGTTATCTGAGTGCGGTGCTTCCTGCCCCGCCATCTGCTACGTATCGTTGGTTTAACGTTAACTATTTCCTTGATGTGCCGTTGAAATATAAGGGATTTCGGCTTCGGATGCAAGGGAAAAAGCAGGCGGAAAAGCCGCACCTGACGCGGCGCTGCGGGCGAAGTGGCCGTATACGAAAGCTAATTTAGGATGTGGCGCCGCCAGGGGCCTGCTTCCTGAAGAGCAAGCGGAAAAGGACGATCTCCAGCAGTACGCCGAGGTAGGCGCCGGTCAGGACGTCGCTCAGGAAATGGTAGTTCGTGGCAATCAGGGCGAACCCGAGCAGTACCCCGGTGACGGTCACCAAGATGCGGCTGCCGGGATAAAAGCGCCATAAAACGGCGAGGAGTGCGGTGATCACGAGCATGTGTCCCGAAGGAAACCCCTCGCAGTGCTCCTTCATCTGGAACCAGTGGAAGCCGTAGATGCTTGGGTCGCGCAACCAGCAGCGCGTGTTGCTGCGACCGAAGACGATTTTCAGCAGGGCCTTCGCCAGATAGGAAGATGGTGCAACCCAAAGCACCTCCCTGGCGAAGAGGGTGAGCCGGTCGTAGATGGCGTGTCGGGAGCGACGTAGGTAGATCGCGAACGCCCCTGCCATGGACATGAGCACCACGAGCAAGAGCAGATCGGGAAGGTCAGAGGTAGTTCTGGACCAGTGGGCGTTGGCGTAGAGGTAGTCCCTGATGAAGTGTGCAAGGGGGACGTCGAGGTAGAGGATGCAGAAGACGACGACCGGGGCAAGGACCACCCCGGTCGTTATCATCCTTTTGATTGTCTGGTTGCTGGTATCGGTCATGCAGGTCCTGTACGGCGGAAGTGTCAAACAAGGCTACACGTAGCACAGGTCCGGTGCAACATGAAATACGTCATGCCGACGGCTAGTGCCCCTGCTTCAGACACTCCAGGCAGTTCCTGAAGGTGCAGATGCCGCAGGCGTGATGCATGAATACCGGTATGTCCTTCGCCTTTGCCACCTGCATCGCTTCGATCTTCACACGATGCGACACCTTGTTGGTGAAGATGACCATGGCGTCGGCCTTTTTGAGTTTCGATGCGATGTTGGTTTCCGAGGTGCTGAAGAACTGCAGCGTCATCCCCGCACGTTGCGCCTCTTCCAGGTAGTGCTTACCCAAGCGATCCATCCCTCCGATCAGAGCTATACACATAACGCCCTCCTGCCCGGCTTGCGGGCTTTGACATTCATTTTCACGACACTGACAAAAAAACGGTTGGTACTGCGTTGTAGGAATCTGCAACTCCCGCTGCGACGCTTCTTAAGCACTGCAAGGGGCTGCAGCCAGCGGCGAGCTTTTCGGACATTCTGCCGCGGCACTCGCGGTGGCACTCGGCGAGGCGCAGACTCTGCTCCGGGTTGCCGAAAATCTTCCAGGGTCCCTGGCAGGTGAAGGCCAGCGGCGCCCATCCCATGAAGCCGACCACATCTTTCAGCGGGTAGCCGAGGAAGACGCCGATCTCGTGCGGGAACCCCTCCCCCGTCACCCGTTTTTCCAGTTCATCGAGGGTGGCGTCGAGATCATCCGGGTTGCCGTAACCGGATTTGCGTAGGATTATGGACGCGCTCTTTTGCGAAAGGAGCTCGCTAAGCGCTTGCTGCGAGTAGAGCAGGAGAAGGATCGATGAACCGCGGTCGTCGAGGACCCGCACCTTGAGGCCGCTTTCCGCGAGAAGGACCTCGCCGTGTTCTTTCCAGAGGAGGTAAAGGTTTCTGCCGCAGGAGCGGTGCTTGTTGGTGAGACAGACGAGATTGGCTGGTTTCGCGCCCTGCAGCACCTCGGCAAGCTCGAGGGCCAGGAAGGAGGCAAGACATTCCTCTTCCGTCGGGTAGAGCCCGGCAAAATCCTGCCAGGAAGCCCGCGACCCGCGTATTGAACCCGCCGCATCGACACCTTGCACCGCTGACAGATCCTCTTTCACAGCAACAGCAACTTTCATCTCCCCTCCACAGCTCCTCACAGAGAATTCCAATAATCTCTCAACACCTTACCGCACTGACAACGGTCCTTCGGTTCAATCCATTTTGCGATAATGAAAACTGTTATCATTTTTATAAAGAAGAAGTGGTCTGGTGTCAACAGTTAAATTTTAGGTGAGGTGATCAGCGGAACACTTGTGAGGAAGCGGTGGTCAAAAGTGTTTAAGGGACGGTGACAGTCGCCCCGGCTTCTGTTGGCGGCAGAGGCCAGGGCGTATGCCGTTATGTCAGTTGCCCCAGGGCTCTGTGAGGTGCAGCGCCTTTTTCAAAGCCTCGTCGGCAGCCGCAATGTTGTCCGGCTCTCCCAAAAGCGCCTCCACCCATTGATTCATGGCATGGACGCGACGCACCTCTGGCAGAGACGACAAGAGCAACGACGCCAGTTCGTCGCTCTTGCCCTCGAAGTCGATGTCCAGGTACCAAAGGGCCAGGACATAGGAGGCTATCCCCTGCTCTGAGGCGAACCCTTTGTTTTCTGCCAGCTCGACAGCGGCGGTTAGAAACTGGAGGCGCTGTTCGCGTTCGATCCTGTGGTAGTCGGCAAGGTCGCGCTCGAACGCAGCATCCAGGCGCTCCAGAAAGGCAGCGTGTGCAGCCTCATTCAGCTGTTCGGTCCGTATTTCCATGATGCCTCCTCAACGTTCTTGTGAGGCTGTGCGATTTTCATCCTGTCATCGCGCAGCGCGTTGTCGATCAGGAAGAACTTTCTAGCTATCCCCGGGATGCCGTCTTCGGTAAGGTACCATTGCACAGGTCCGAAAAAACTCTATCGCTTCCTTCAGACTGCGGCACCCGCCTGAAAAGATCAGACCTTCGAGGCTTTCAATATCATTTTCCTCATCCTGTCGGCCGGACCAGCCGATTCACGGTCATGGTCATCTGTCGCATAATGGTGCATGTACCGCATTCGCTCTTTCAAAAGACTTTGTTTGAGGGTTAGCCTGTGAAAGGTCGGCGACCTGTTTTGCGCCGGTACTCGCCGCACCTGTCCCTCCGGCTTCTTTGGGTGGCTTCGGCTGTTCCGGGGATGCCCCCGTGCAAAACGCCGGCAAGCCGCCGCTGTTGATCAGAACCATATTGCCGACTATGGTGACCCCGGCAGCACTTATATTGATGAAGTTATCTCCCACCTTCAGCGACAGCTGCGTTGAAGATTCAATTACGACGTTCTTGGCAGCTTTTATCTGAAGCAGTTCTCCCGCCTGCAAGGCGCATGTCGCCTCCACCTTCAGTTGGAGATCGGCGCCTACTGAAACGGACAGGGTTCCGTCGATCTTTTCATTGCAATCTCCCAGCACATTGAGGTGCTGGTCGCGCGACACCTTCTCCAACCGGTCCCGGTTCACGATCAGGTGACGGTCCTGCCCTACCCATTCCAGTGAGTCCTCCTCCACCCGGGTCGCCTGCTCCCGCTGCGCGTGGATGTACAACTGCTCCTCTCCCTTCTTGTCCTCGAAACACAGTTCGTTGTGCCCTCCCCCTTCGGGAGTCGAACACGACTTGATGCAGCTCCTCGTTTTCTGGAGTGGCAGCTGGTACGGCGGCAGGTTCTGACCGTTGTGCAACTGGCCGACTATGATGGGGCGGTCCGGGTCTCCTTCCAGGAAGTCCACGACGACCTCCTGTCCTACCCGCGGCAGGAACAAGGCGCCCCAGCCGCTGCCCGCCCAGAGCTGGCTCACCCTGATCCAGCAGGAACTTTTGTCGTCACGCTTTCCCTCGCGGTCCCAGTGAAACTGAACCTTCACCCGCCCGTATTGGTCCGTGTGGATTTCCTCGCCCGGCGGTCCCACTACTGTCGCAGTCTGGACGCCCTGCAGAACTGGCTTTGGCGTCAGACGCGGCGGACGGTACGGAGTAAGGTAAGGGATGCAGTCGAAACTGTTCCGGTAGCTCGACGGCGCATCGGTACCGTAGCCTTCAACGGCATCATGGCGGACCGACACGAGAAGAAGGTCCTTGCCATCGAGATCCGCGTTGCCGTGCCCCGTCAAGGTGAAGCGGTAGCCGCTCACAAAGGCACGGCAGTCACTCCCGCCTGTGACAGTAACTGAACGTGCCTCTTCTTCCTCCATTCGTATCTTCGCCAGCCGTTCCCCCTGCGCCAGTTGCTCATAGCCGCCCGGGACATCGTAAACCTCACGAATAGCGCCGGAGTGGCCGGGAGTGTTGCTTTGCACTTTCAGACTGGTACGAGGAACAATGAAGTTGTAATCGTTGAGGGAATATCTTGTAGAACGAAGCTGTCGGGATACTTCAAGAGAGGTGATGACGTCTTCTTCACGGGTGCCACTGGCACTGATCAGACAGGAGGCTTTCTGCTGGAAAGGGCAAGGAAGATGCGCGTCCGGGGAATCGGCAAGGACCATGGTGTGTCGCCCCTTTTCATGCCTAAAGAAGTAGAAGATGCCTTCCTCTTCGAGCAAGCGCGACACGAAGTTTAAATCGGTTTCTCTGTACTGCACACAGAACTCTCTTTTCTCATAGCTCCCGCGTAATTGGAGTTGGTACCAGGAAAAGCCATGATCCGCGAAGACGCGTTCCACTATCTCCGGGGTGGACAGGTTCTGGAAAATCCTTATGTTGGCGCTTTCGCTAAGACACCAGAACCAGGGGACCACCGTGCAGTGAAATGAAGAGAATCTCGCATCCGCCCCCGCCTCGTCGCCTGTCCGTCCCTGCGAGAAGGTCGAGATAATGCCGTTCAGGTATCGTATGTGGCCGTCGGAAAGCGTAATCGAGACTGTCACGTTACTTCCGAGTAAGGAATCACCTGGGACAGCATGTTGTTCCGATAGTAGAGACAGCTCGAATTTGAAGCTGGACGATATCCCTTCTTCCCCGCTCAGTTCACTAAGAAGCAGGACGTCGTCACCTAGTATGGTGTTTATGGACAAGAGCCGGTCTTGTTGGATGAATGCCATCGTTTCCTCAGTCATAGGTACAGGATGAGATCAAGCAGCCATAAGTTTTGCGAGTTCCTCCGGGTGGATCGTCACGAACGGATCGGCATCGAGGATGAGACACGGAGCCTTGATCCAGGTGGAAAACCCAAGGCTCGGAGTACCGAAGCTTGTCGAACCAAGCTTCGTGCCGGGGACATCATCCCGCTTCAGAACAAGCCTTATTTCGAACTCGTACTCGAGCCCCGCGAGAAACCGCACCAACGAAACCAAATGCTTCAGCGTCCGGGGTGCCGAGAGTTCGATAAAGTCCTGGTACCCCATGGGACCGAGACATAGCCGGAACGTTGACTGGATCTCGTTGGCTTCGCAGCCGCAGACGGCATCCTCGCCGAGCCTGCAGTTCGCCTGTCCCAGAGTTGCCAGATCTGACTTTTCCAGTGCAACGACGCGCGGCACGAATGGTTCGACATCCGCCTTCACCCCGAAAACAGCTGTGACAATGCGCGCGATGGTTTCGGCCGACGCTCCCTGCCGGCTCGCCTCACCGCAAAAGTGCAACAGTGCCGCTTCCGAGGCGGTGAGGTGTTCCCGCAGCCCGCTCGTACCGAGTCCGAGAAAGCTGAAGAGATGGCTGGAGAAGACATCGCTGTGGTCACGCTTTTTCTGCGGCAACAGCGCGTTTCGTTTCCAGGCGCGGTAAAAGAGGGAAACAAGACGGTGCTGAAAGAGGTCGTAGAAGTCGCCCATGGCGTGATCCTTCGCCGCCTCCCGCGCGAGGACCAGTTCGTGATACCAATGCGGCAGCATTCCGGATGGACCGATGAGCCCCATGTGGGCAACTTCGACCTGGACGACGCCGTCCTCACCGCAGCTCACACCGGTGACGTCGCCTGCGGGAAAGGTAAAGCCTTTCCTAGCCTTGAAGCGGATTCGCTCTGTGTCAGGCGAAATTGCCTCACCGACTCCCACGACGCCCGGATGCATCCGCTCCAGCAATTGGACGACCTGAAAAAATCGAGCGCCCTTCAGCGCTTTCCTTTTCACAGCAGCACCCTGTCGCCGCTTCGGGGCGGCCAAACCTTGATGACAGTGTCGTTGCTTGCGTCCCTGGCGACCACCTGTACGAAGGAATTCACCGAAACGTACTGCCCGAGGAATCTCTCCAGAATCGAGGAGAAGAGGTAAACGCCGCTGCCTACGTACTTTTCCTGGTCAAGAACTACGGCCACTTCGGTCCCCCGGCAGAAGCCTCCTCCCACCCTTCTGGTGACGTGACGCGAGCTTACCGTGACGATGCCGCTGATCTGCTGCCGGGTGGCTGGCGACGACGCAAAATCGTACAGCAACAGTAGTTCCCTCAGTGCACCTGCTCCACCATCAACGAGAGAAAGGTAGTTCAAAGAGAGATGGGAGATCAGATGCCGCTGCCGGGCGCCATCAAGCGAGGGGCGCAAGGGCATGGTCGGCTTGATGAGGCAGGTGATCGCCGTTAAAGGCGCCGCAGACTCGGTTTCGAATGCGCAGGCGGGAGCGCCGATGGAGAGTTTCGCAGGAAGATCGCGGTTGGAGCAGGTGGCGCGGACCAATACCGTTTCGTCGCTCGGCGCGGTTCCATCGCCAGCAGGGTCGCAAAAGGAAAGGAAGACCTCGGTGCCGCCGTCGTGCGGGCGTGAGGCCGGCCGTCGCTGCAGCTGCCATAGGCCAGCAACTTCACCATCTTCTAGGTTGCAATCGGGGTAGACCGGGCGGTAGCGCTTCACCTCACCGGGCGAGGAGGCCGCGGTGGAAGTCACCTCATCCACGGTGAGCACCTCCATCGCCCCCTCCCGTCTCAGGTCCGGAACCACGCGGTAATCACTCTTCCGGTGATCCAGCCTGATCGGCTCAGCTATCCTTTGAAACGCATTCACGACAGGGGTCGCGTAGAGGCAGAAGGTCTCCGGTCCGACAGTGAGAGGTTCCGGCACAGCGGTATCGAGGTAGCAAATCAGATCCAGAGCGCGGCCGAACGCGCCATTTCTAAGTACGGACAGTCCGGCAATTTCGAAGAAGAGGAACTTCTGAGGAAATGCGAAGTATTCAAGGAGCAGCCGGTAGCCCGGAAAGGAGCGCTCCGGGTACGGGAAAAGCCCCTCGTCCGTGGCAAAGCCCACTGGACGCAGGCAGCTCGGTGCCAGTTGCAGCGAGGCGGCGGACAGGGTGTCTGCAGATGTACATTCCACGTTACAGACGTGGTTCATGAGCAACTGGTACAGCGGGAAGACGACCTGGGGTTGGCCGTTCAGATAAAATCGCAGGGTATCACCCTGGAAGCGGGAAAAGTCGAGGCCGTTGTGAAAGGACAACCTGATCCTCAACATCTGCTGCGCGCCCTTGACCAATTTCCCCGGCGTCTCCAGGCGCGCGTCGGTCACCTCGATGGGCCAGAGGGTAACAGGATAGGCCGTCCTGAACCGGCAGGAAGTCCCGTCAACCGGCCTGGAGAAGAGCTCCGTCCCCCTTGCGACGTGATAACCCGCCTCGGGGACGTTCCTGAAGAGCGGTGCGAAGCGCACCACGGACAGCGACGGGATCGGAGCGGTCAGTTGCGGGTAGAGAACTTCCAAGAGCGACTGGGTGATCTCCGGCAGACCGTCCTCGATCCTACGCTGAATGCGGGCGCACAAAAAGGCACACGCCTCGATCAGGCGCTCGGTGTGCGGATCCTCGCACTTGCCCGGCTCGAGCAGGAGCCTCCCCGCGATCTTCGGATATTTCCTGGCGAAGTCGCTCCCCATATCGCGCAGGAAGCTCAGCTCTCTTTCGAAGTAGTCGAGGATGTCATCGGGCATGGCAGGTCACGAGAGGATGGTGTAGGAACCGCTGTTGATGTCGAAGTGTGTATCGAAGGCAGTGGGAAGTGCCACCGGCTCGATGTGCAGCACGGCCTCGATGCGGAAACTCAGGGTGCGCTCACCCGGCGTCGGACCCAGGCGGACCGTCACGTCCTTAAGCCGCGGCTCGAAAGAGGAAAGGAGCCTGACGATCTCCAGGCGTATCGCCTGCCGCACCGTCTGAGATCGCGGGTTTTCGAGGCTGAAATCGCGGCTGCCGTAGGTGAGGATGGATCTATCTGCATGCGGAGCGGGTCTGCCGTTCGAGGTGATGCTCGTGCATGACCGGGTGTTGAAGAGGTTCTCCAGGTCGCGCAGTACCGACGTGACCAGCGCGGTTATGCCAGTGCGTGAAAACTGGACAGGCTCATCCGGGCTTTCCGGCTGCTGGTCCATGAGCCTGTCCAGTAACGACCTTGCCGGTTCCGGCTGGTATCGCATAGCCCCTCCCGATCAGGATGCCTGTTCCGTTACACCTTCTTGTTCGTCTCGAGGTTCCACCCCGCCGCCACCTGTCCGCCGCCGGAGCCGTCGGCGCGCATCTGCTGGGTGTAGGCGATCTCGATCTTGCCGAAGTTGAAGGCGATCTCCTCGACCGGGATCGCCTCGCCCGCATGGGCGCTGCCGCCTGGCCGATCGAGGCTGATGATGACGTTGGAGAGCTTGTACTCCATGTATTTCAGCTTGTCCCCGCCGGCGCGGCAGATCTCGAGGGTCACGCTCGGGATGTGTTTGCCGTTGGCGCAGGCCTCGAAGAGCTTGGGGCTCGACTTGTCCAGTACCTTCACGACGCTGAAGTCGGAAAAGCTAGCCCGCTCCGCCGACGCACCTCCCGCGCTGCTCGCGGTGCCGGAGGTGGGCTGGGTGACGGAGAAGTTGTAGGAGAGCACCTCGATCCAGTCCCTGTGTTTGTCGTCGCTGCTCTCTCCCGGGATCCCTTCGATCTTAAGGAAGGCATCAAAGGCCATGGTGCATCCTCCTGTGCGCGTTTACCCTTCAGCCGTTTTGGGGCGAAGGGAGGTTGGCGACGAGCCTCAGCGATATGGTGAGCTCGTCGAGTTGGTAATGGGGTTTCAGGAAGGCGACGGCCCGGTAGCATCCCGGCCGCCCCGGCTGGTCGTACACCTCAACGCGGGCCTCGCGTAGCGGAAAGCGCGACTTCATCTCCTGTCCCGCATCGTCGTCTAAAAGAACGTACCGGGAGATCCAGCGGTTCAGGTAATCCTCAACGTTCTTCCTGGTCTCGAAGCTCCCCACTTTGTCGCGCATCATCGCCTTCAGGTAGTGGGCAAAGCGCGACACCGCGAGGATGTAGGGTAACTGCCCGGAGAGTCTCGCGTTCGCGTTGGCGAGGTCGGTGTCGTAGAGCTTCGGTTTGTGTGCGCTCTGCACGCTGAAGAAGGCGGCTGTGTCGGTTCCCTTGCAGTGCACCAGCGGGACGAAGCCCAAATCGGCAAGTTCCTTCTCGCGCCGATCCGTGATGGCCATCTCGGTCGGGCACTTCGCGGCCAACTCCCCCTCACCGGTGTCGAAGGTGTGGATGGGAAGGTCGGCAACCGCTCCGCCCCCCTCGACGCCGCGTATGGCAGCGGTCCAGCCGTAGCGGGAAAAGGCGTCGGTGACGCGCCCGGCGAGGCAGTAGGCGGCATTGCCCCAGAGATAGCTGCAATGCTCGGCCGTCTCCTCCTCGAACTGGAACGATTCCGCCGCTTCGCTTTCCGGCGTGTAGGGAAGCCGCATCAGCACGTGCGGCAGACAAAGCGCCACGTACTTGGCATCCTCGGACATCCGGAAGGAGCGCCACCTGGTGTACTCGCCCCCCTGGAAGATCTTCGCCAGGTCGCGCGGGACGTCCATTTCGGTGTAGCTTTCCAGCCCAAACATGGTGGATGAAGCGGAGGTGAGAAGCGGTGCGTGCGCCGCTGCCGCCACCTCGGACATGCGCGCCAGCAAGGTCAGATCCTGCGGTGAGTTGCCGAACTCGTAATCCCCCACGAGGCAGCCATAGGACGCGCCGCCGAAGGTGCCGAATTCCTCCTCGTACACCTTTTTGAAAAGCGCGGACTGGTCGAACTCCGCCGCCTTCTCCATGTCTCCGGCGAGCTCCCGCTTGGAAGCGTTCAGGACGCGAACCTTAAGGTTGCTCCCCGTCTCGGTCCGGTTCACGAGGGACCATAGCCCGCGCCACGAAGCTTCCAGTTTCTGGAATTCCTGATGGTGCATGATCTCGTTCACCTGGTCGCTGATCAGCCGGTCGAGCTGGGCGATCCTCGCGAGAATCATTCGGGAGGTGTCCCCGGTGACCGTGATCTCTCCATCGACCACCTGCCGCACCAGCTCGGTCAGCATCTCGCGCGCGTATTCCTTCTGCTCTTCGCAACGCGCAAGTCGCCCTTCGCTCACGATCAGGTCGAACAACGGGCCGCCAGGCCGAGGCACGGCGCACTGCATCGTTTCTCTCTCCTGTTCTTCCATGCCATCCTCCTTTGTCAGGCGCCCTCCCCGCTCCCGGTTTCGCCCTCACCGGGTCGGTGACAGATCGCCTTCAGGGCATCGCCACTCTCCAGCAGATCCCGCAGCAGTTCCTCCAGCCGGTCGTTGCCGTCCAGCCGGTTCAGCAGATCCGCGAGCCTGCGCCTTGCTTCCACCAGCTTCCGCAGCGGCTCGACCTGCTGCGCCACACGTTCGGGACGAAAGTCTTCGAGGGCCCCAAAACGAAGCTGGACGCCGAACTCAGAACCGTCACCGCAGAGCGTGTTGGCGACGCGGAAGGCGAGCCTCGGCTTCATCCCTTCCATCACGTGATTGAAATTGTCCCTGTCGATTTCCACGAACCTCCTTTCCTTCAGCCTTGGAAGGGGCGCGGACGGCGCTCCCGACAGGTCGGCGAGGACTCCCACCACGAACGGGATTTCCTTCACCTCGACCCCGTCCCCCACCTCGACGTCGTAGGTGATGCGGACCCGCGGCGCCCTCACCCGCTCCAGCTTGTGCTGCAGACTTTCCGAAGTGACCATGGTCCCTCCCTTTTCCGTTGCGATCAGATGCGGTACTGCATTGCCTTCGTCACGTCGAACGAGCAGATGCGTCGTAAAAGCAGTTGCGCGAGTTCCAGGTCCCTCTCCAGCGGACCTCCGGCTATGAGACAGCGGTAGTAGGTTTCCAGCACCTCTGCAATCCAAAGCGGCGACTCCCAGCGCTCCAGGTGCAACTCCTCGATGATGCCGTGCAGTTCCTCGACGATCGGTCGCGCAAGGTCCGGTCGCCCGGCTTCGAGGCAAAGCAGTCCCATTTTGAGCCTCATACGGTTTCTATCGCGTACCGAGCCGGCAGCATTCGCCGCATACAGGAGCATGGCGAGGGCTTCCTGAAAGCGTCCCGCTGCCAGCATGGCGAGCGCCTCGTCCCAGAGCGCATCGGCGGCGGGCGCGGCAGTTATAACCTCCGATACCGCCGCTACCGGCGCATGCGCGGTGCCTCCGGCCGCGCTCTGCTCACGGTGCACTGCTGAATCGAGCACCGGGGCGAGCGGGTCAGCATGAGCGGCGGGAACTCCACCATAGACGCGGTCGAGCAGCGCACTGCAGGCGTCGATCACCCCGATCAGATCGGACAGGCTGGGCGCTGCGCCGCTAAACTTCTCCTCGAGCAGCGCCACTAAAAGCTCGAGGCTTTCTTGGCAGCCGGAGAGCTGTGCGCGGGTCTCCCTGGCAAAGCGCCCCTTCGACTGCTCGGCGGCGGCGTCGAACGCCTCGGCACTCACGGCATCCTCGGCGAGAAGCGCCTCGCGCCTGTTCTTTTTCTCCTCGTCGATCTCGCCGTAGCGGTTCTTCGTCTCCGCCTCGCTGCCGACCTGGCGGGACTGCTGCCACTTGAGCCATGAATACCCGTGCGTGACCTCGGGGTCGGTGAGGGGGATCAGCCTGACGTGCAGCGCCACCTTTTCGTTCAGGAACTGGAAGGGCGCGGCACGGTACTCCAGGTCGCCGCCTTCGGGCTGGGGGTAGATCCCTTCCCAGAACCGCTCCACGAGGCCCGCAACCAGCCGTACCCCCTGCTCAAGGCCGCGGAAGCCATGCAGCACGGTGAGGGCCTCGGCAAGCCAGACGGCAATCTGCAGGTCCTTGCTCCGCGTGCTCAGCGCCGATACGGTTAGGGCAACCGCCTTCTCCCAGTTCGCGGTCTTCACGGAATGCCGCCAGTCCCCCATGGAGATGGCATCCTCGCAGCGCCTCGCCTCCATGATCTCCTCGTAGCAGGTCGTGTAGCGCAGGTCTGTTCCAGCCGGGTCCGTCCCAGGTATGGGCAATAGCAGTTCGTCGATGACTATTCCTTGTGTCATGGCGCCTCCCCTAATCCCAGCATTCCGCGATCCTTGCCGGAACCCTGGCCGGCAGCGAATCCTCCTTGGGCGGTGCGATGCCGTCGGCCCCGAATAAACGGTAGTTCACGCGGATGAACCGTATCCCCATCCGTTCCAGCGCCGCCTTCTCGTGCGGAAAGTCGCATGGACGGAAGGTGTGCCTGCCCCCGGGGAAGTCCCGAAGAAACGCGGCGAAACCGTCGCTTCCCGGATACCTCCTGGTGAGAACGGTGTCTCCCACCTCGATCTGGAAAACGACGTCACCGCAGGCTTCCGGAGTCCAGATGAAGGGCTTGCTCACGGGGTAATTCATATTGGAGATGACCTGGGAGCCGGTAGCGCAGTTAAGCTCCAGCCTGGTCCCCTGAGGTTTTACGCGCGCCTCGGCGTTCGCGTCGGTGGGGAGCCCCTTGATGGTGACCTGGTAGACCGCTTTCGGCGGCGGGACGACCGAGGCGAGTTTCACCTTCCCTCCCCTCGCGAGGAAGGAATAAAATTCGGGTCGGAACGGGATCGATCCGCCGAGGGCTGACTTCGGATAGTAGCCGCGCGCCGGGCTCCAGCCGATGAAGGGGTTGGCGTAATCACCCACATACTTCCACACCGGCCCGTCCTTTCCGAGTAGGTACTGCAGCGTCTGTGCGCCCGCGCTCCCCTGCACTTCCTTCAACACCGTCTGCTCCCACTGCGACTGCAGCACGCAGGCGGTCTCCATCCTTATGTAAGTGCCGTAGAAGGTGATCGGACCGAAAAGAAGCCGGTAGAAGGTGTCGTCGTCGCCTCCCTGCATCAGCAGCCTGTTTAACTTCTGCGCCGCGTCCGCTGCCTGAAATAATGGTGATTTTCCCGTTTCCGAAGCATCGGTGAAGGCCTGCAGCGCCATCTTGTGGGCGAGCGCCCGCGATTTGGCCACCGGTGCGACCTGCGCCACCGCGTTCAGATACTCCTTCGCGAGGTTCACCCCTTCGCTGTTGCCGGAGAAGCCACTGATCTTGTCCCCGGAGCGGCCCATCGCGCCGGCCACCCGGCTCACCTGCCCGGGGAAGGAGGCGACCCCGGCAGGGCCGGCCGAACGAAGTGCCTGGAATCGATACAGCTCTGTGACCCACGACGGCAGCGCCTCGTTGCCAAGCGGCTCGATTTCGTTCAGCGCCCTGCGCATGAAACTGAAATACGGTCCCTGCTCCCCCGCCATGACCGCCGCGGTGCTCTGCCACTCGCCCGGGGCAAGCAGGCGCTGCTCTCCCAGCGGAAGTGAAACGGCGAAATCCTGCCACGCCTGGAAGGAAGCCAAGCGGTGACGGTGCAGGAAATCGGTGCGCATCGCATCGAGCCCCCCCGCATCCGGATACGCGGCGCAGATCTCGTCCAGGAGGAGGCGGAGCCTTTCACTCCCACGACGGGTGAAGACAGGCATGATACCCGGCTCACCTGCCGTGGTCCGCGATCCGTGCCAGAACTCCTTGAGGGAAAGCGCCTCCCCCGCCTCCTCCCGGTTCACGTAGTCCAAGAGCCAGGAGAAGTCGTTGTTCCTCGCGGCTGTCGCCTGCTTCAACAGCTGCTGAAGCCACTGCCGCTCATGAGTAATGCCGGTCTGGTCGGTGCGCCATGCTACGTAGGCGAGGTAGAGCTTCTCGGCATCCGGCGGCGCAACCCCCTGCGGCCATGCCAGGGGCGGGCGCTGCGACGTAACATCGGCAGTTTCGTCCTCCTCGCTCTCCAGACGCTCCTTCAGAAGGTTGCAACGCCGGCATAGATGGATGATGCAGGTCCCGACGACCTCGTCCGGGGTATTCGGGGAGAGGCTCGTAACGGCGGCGACCAGCCCCGCATCGGCGCCGTTAAGGATGTGATCGCGGAAGCCGCGGCAATAAAGACTTTTGAGTGTCTGTTCCGCGTCGAGGCTGCGGGTGAGACCGAAGCGCGGTACCCACCACCCGCGGTTCTCCTGCTCCACCTCGACGATGGCGCTGCGCATCCTCTCCAGGACGGCGCTGTCCGCAGCTGGCTCGCCTCGTAATTGCGGCGCTGTGACGGCAAGGGGCGCGGCGCTTCGCAGCACCGCCAGGTTTTTCATGAAGGAGCCGGTCAGCAGCAGACAGAGGGAAACGCCGAAAAAGAGGCAGCAGGCAAGGACGAGGTTATCCGAGGTATGGCGCCACTTCGCGCTCCGCGCACTAGGCGCCCAAAGGCCGCGGTCCCGCGGGAGCACCTTCTCGAAAAAGTCATGCAGGAAGAGGCCTTGCCTCCCCCCTGAGTCTCCACCCTGCGCATCGCTTGCCGCAGATGGTAAGGCACCGTCTGCGCAATGCCGCGCGCTGCACAGGTAGATGCCTCGCAAGCGGGGCGTTTCCTGGTAATGGTTGCTCGCGAAGGCAGCTCGCATGAAGATGTCGAGCACGGAACGGAGACCGCGCAGCCGGTCCGGAAACAGGAGCCGCCGCCCGTTCCAGCCTGACGCACTGCCGCCCTGCAAAAGCAGCAGGCGCAACGCACGCAGGCGTTCATCCAGCGTCACCATAAGCCGGTCCGCGAAGGCCGAAGGTTCTTCTCCCGGATTGAGCTTCGCAAGCCCCATCGGCTGGAGCAGGCTCGCTGCAGGGAGCTGTCCGCAGAATTCGCTCATACCGTCGATGAGGTCGCACCTGGTGATGAGGAGGTAGACGGGGAAGGTGATACCAAGCAGGCGGATCATCTCGTCCAGGCGGCAACGCAGCTCGCGCCCCTGGTCCTCCAGGTCGTCGCCGGCTCCTGCCGCAAGCTTGTCAGCCGCCACGGTGATGATGACCCCGTTCACCGCCTCGGCACGACGGTACTTTTTCAAAAGAGCGAGAAATGCCAGCCACTCTTCGCGGTCCGCCGTATCGAGCGGCACCGCATAGCGCCCCGCCGTATCGACGACGATCCCCTGGTCGTAGAAGTGCCATGTGCAGTTCGCCGTCGCGGCTTCTTCCCCCTGGGCTTCCGCGAAAGGTGAGAAGAGGTGCGCGCCACGCACTGCGCTCGTCTTTCCGGAACCGCTCTCGCCTATGACGAGATACCAGGGAAGAACGTGCAGCGGGTTCCCCTCCTGTTTGAGGTTCGAGCTTTTGAGCACACCGATGGCGCTCCGCCAGTTCTGCTGCAGTTCCCAGAGGCGGTCCCTCCCCGCCTGGGTCAGTTCGCCCGGCAGGGTGTGCGGCGGCTCCTTTGGGGCCTCCTCGGATTTCTTTAGCAGCACCCTCCTGATCGCTTCGAGCATCCCCCACAGAAAAAGGGCGATGAACGGCATGAGGATGCCGATGCGCCATGGCCAGGTAAGCACCGGGAACATCACGAGGACGATCACCGCCATCGGCAGCAGCGCCGCTATGAAAAGCAAGTACTTGCAGCAGTTGAGCAAGGTGTACATCTTCACGATGCACCTCCCAGGCTAGGGGTCCGGAAGGACCAGCCCGCTTAGCACGTAGCGATAGACGAGGTACAAAACGGCAAACAGGATGAACGGGGATGTGATCAGCATCGCGGGGAGCGGTCGCAGCGGGAACCATGTCATCTTTGCCGCCGCACGAGGCTGGCAGTCCGGCACGAGGGCGCCGGGGAACAACTCCACCCCGTCGGTATCGGGAACTCCTTGCGGGGCATCGAAGAGTAGCTTCAGTTGCGCGCTTCTGACCTGCTCCAGTTGAAGCTCTCCCTCCGGGCCGATGTAGCGCCCTTTGAAGCCGAGGGCGAGGCAAAGACAGAAGACCTCGCGCGCCTGCTGGTTCTGCCCCAGCGCCTGCAACCGCTCGAATGCCTCCACACCCGCGTCGGTGGTCTGGTAGAAGTGACGCTGCAACTGCTCATGCTGCCACCGGTGCGTGTCGCGCCACTGCGAGCCGAGCAGGGTCTCGTCCACCCAGGCGCACACGATGAAGCGGGCGTCGTCGTACTGTTCCGGATCGAGGGCGCCTCCCCTGCTCATCGTCTCCGACTGCGCCAGGAGCTGCCGGATCTCACCTTTCACCTGTTCATACGGGGGGGACGCGGGCAATGCGTCGCGGAAATCGACGATCCTGGCGATAAGAGGCATGAAGCAGTCGATCACTCTCATGGTCTACTCACTATCATGATTTCGGCCGCGAGGTCGGCAGGGGCCTGGTCCCAAAAGAGCGCGAGGTTGTTCCACTTCTGCACCTGTTCCCATTGTTCGCTGCGGCTGTCGATATCGAAGTAGATGGAACGGGTGCGCCGCGGCAGTTCCTGGGGAGGAGTCGGGAGATGGTGCAGGGGGATGCCGGGCAGCGCCTGGGAGATCAGAAGCGGAAGCCGCTCGCGGGCACTCAACTTCGCGACACCGGCCAGGGAAACGAGCACGGACTCGGCCTCTTCGTCCGTGGAAAGAACCAGGAAGAAGCGGACCCGCCCCTGGAAGTGAGCAGGCGCCAGCTCGGAGCAGAAATAGTTGCCGTCATAGGTCATGGATAGGGAGTAATCGGGGCCTGCGGTGATCTGCCGCAGAAGCGTGAGGATTAGGTCGTGAGCCTGGGAGAAGCATCGTGCCAGGTCGAGATGGTGGTATTCCGGCAGAAGACGCTCTTCCCCTGCATATGAGACGGTTTCGGAAAAGGAGGAAAGTTCCGCGGCTAGCTGCGCCAGCGCCCCGTAGACCAGCCACGGGTGGGCCTCCCCCGCCAACAGGTGATCGAGCTGCGCCAGGTGACGGTTAAGCGTTCTAAGAGCGAGGAGGTAGACGAGATCCTTGGAGCCGAACTCGGCGTCCTGAACGCCGCGCTGCTTCTTGCCCGCCTCGAGAGCGCGGCAACGCACGGAAACCAGATCCCGTATTTCACGCACCACCGCCAAGAGGGGCGGTGAGGACGCGATGCTTACCGAGGGAGGGATGAAATCACGGGAGAGCTCGACCGTTTCGTTGCGCACTTCCAGCCGTGCAAAGGGGATGAGCAGGTAGTCGCCCAGGAGGTCGAGCTCGTCTTCCCAGAAGATCCTCACAAGGTGGCTCAAATGCCGGACCTCCGCTGCCGGACCTGCACCGTGTAGGTCCGGGCGGCTCGCCCCCACCTCGCCCGTCACGAAACGACTCGCCACCCGGCCAAGCGGCTCCCCCTGCGCGACGATCGTCACGTTCTCACCCGCCTCCTGCCACTTCCTAAGCCCGAGATAGGCAGTCAGCGCACCGCCGGCCGTCTCCATGGTTTCCGGAAGAAGCCGCGGCTCGATGACCGCATTTCCCGGTAATTTAAGGTAAGCTCCGTCAGGGAAGAGGAATTCTCCGGCTGCAACGGAGAGCGAACGCATGCCTGATGAGGCAAACTCGACGTCGGCCCGGCAGACACCCCAGAGATGCGGCGTGGTCCACTGACGGTAAGAAGTGAAGCGGAGTTCCGCGCTCCGTTCGGCGAGCTGGAAATGCTGCGGCTGCAGGAACATCCCCTGGTGCCAGAAGACAGGTCCGTGTGGCATGGTCATTCCACCCTCGCTCCTGCGATCTCCTGCGCGCCCAGATCGACGCGAAGTCGCCCGCCCATTGACTCGGTCGGCAAGAGCACCAGCTCCGTCGCCTTTTTACCCTGCTGGTAATACCCGGTGGCAAGCCCGATGTAGCGGGCGCCCTCCGCCTTGTCGCAAGTCTGGGACACCGTCTGTCCGGGTTGCACTACGATCTGGCGCACACTCACCACCGATGCATCGAAGCGGCCGCACTCAAGTAGCCTCGGCAAGCCGTCCCGTGCCTGGACGAGCAGCCTGAATCCCTCCGGCTCCCTTAATTGGTAGAGGCATAGCATCAGGGCGTGACTGGTCTTTTCGTAGCGGTTCAACTGCGGGTCCGCCTGCACCCTGAGGCGGATCATCGTGCTTCCGCTACCCTCCCCCTCTCCCCGCACCTGCGGTGAACACGCGGCGGTAAGACAGCCCGCCATTACCGCGATGACCAGGTTGTACTTGTGCATAGGCCACCCCGCGCCAGTAGGATGGGGCGAGGATGATTTCGGATCCCCTGCCCGCGACAAGGCAAAAGATTAGCATAAATTTATTTTTAGCAAGCAGCGGGACGGGATTTAATTTGTGGTCGAGCCGGAGGGTACTTATGGTATAAACGGATGTACTTTGGTAATGATCGACGAGAACGATAAGGAATGCAGGGGAAGGACGATGCCGGAGACCAGGGCTTTGGATATTACGGGGGCGATCCTCGTCGGCGGAAAGAGTCGCCGTATGGGGCGCGACAAGGCGCTCCTGGAGTTTCGCGGCAGGCCGCTCTTCGAGCGCGTTCTTGATCTCTTCCGGGAGTCGTTTCCGCAGGTCGTGCTTGTTGGGAACCAGGGGGAGCGCTTTGAAGGGTACGGGGTTCACGTCCTTCCCGACCTCGTCCCCGGCAGCTCGCTGGGCGGGATCTACACGGCGCTTGCCTCCGTGCAGACCGAGTGGGTTTTCGTGGCGTCGTGCGACCTACCCTTCCCGAGCCGAGCGGTCCTGCATCATCTCTGCTCGCTCTCGGAAGGATGCGACGCCGTCGTCCCCAGAACCGAACACGGCTATGAACCGCTCTTCGCGCTTTACTCGCGCCGCTGCCTGCAGCCGATCGACGAGCTGTTGCAAAGCGGCGATTGCTGCGCCTACGCCTGGTATCCCAAGGTGAGGGTCAGGGAAGTGGGACCTGAAGAGATCGCCGCACTCGATCCTGCCGGGATCGCCTTCATCAATCTGAACACGCCGGAAGACATAGAAAAGACAGGAGAGACCCAATGACAGTAAAGGCAGTATCCTTCGTGGCAAAATCGAACACCGGAAAGACCACCCTGCTGGAAAAGGTCATCGCCCACCTGAAAGAGCGCGGTTACAAGGTGGGGGTTATAAAGCATGACGCACACCGCTTCGACATCGACCATCCCGGCAAGGACAGCTACCGCCTCACCGCGGCTGGCGCCGACACCATGCTGATCTCGTCGCCGGAGAAGCTTGCCATCGTGAAGAAACACACCCAGTCCCCCCCCATCGAGGAGCTGATCGAGACCTACTTTGCGGACCTGGACATCGTCCTGACCGAAGGGTTCAAGAAGAGCGGCATGCCCAAGATCGAGGTGAACCGTCAGGAGAGAAGCACGGAACTGCTCTGCCGCGGCGAAAATCACGACCCCACCCTCGTGGCGGTCGCAAGCGACGCCGATTTGGCGCTCGACGTGCCGGTATTGGACCTGAACGACCCAAGCGCCGTCGCCGACTTCATCGAGGAAACCTTTCTGCAGTAATTTCCGGAAGCATCAGATCAGGGCGCGTCTCTCCAGAGGCGCGCCTCTGGCCGCAGTTCACGTCGTCAAGGCTCGCCGAGCCGCTATTCATGCGACAGCTTCACCCTTCCCCCCTCCGCGTCACATATCAAATTCTCCCGCTTGATTTCCGTGCAACCCACAGTATTGTTAGCTCAGACACATTAACAAAAACCACCACGGTCAAATCTTCGTCCACGGAAGAAAGGAGGTGCGATGTGACAAGTCAAAGTCCCCGAATACAGCGAAACTACCGCAACCAAGCGCCGACAAGATTTCACGAGGCCAACCAGAGGACAAGGACCGCCTTGGCGGACAAAACCAGATTTCCCGACACATTCTGGGGGGAGAAACTGGGGCTGATCCAAGTGTATTTCACGGTATCCGATAAGCATGATGCCGTGTACCACGAGGCCAAGTACGGCAGCAGACTGGTGATCTCGCAACGGGACATACTCCAGGCACAGCTCGTCACGCTTTTGGATCAGATCGTATCTTTTCTGGAAATGGCTGCCGTGCGCGATCCGGAGATCCTCCTCGCCTCCGGCTTCGACATGACCAAGGAGAGAAGAGGTGGCTCCAGGGTAAAGGCAGCAGCCGCAGCCCGGATGGCAGAAAATGCCGACTCTAAAGAGGGAGAAAGCGGCACCCAAGACTGATCCACTCTACCTATGGCATTTGGGGCCGTGAGTTGAGGGGGATGCGGGTCGCATCCCCCAGTTTATTCCCAGCAGGAAAGCTACCTTTTCTGGCCCACCAGGTATCTCCCCCCCCGTTCAAACCATATCTCTCGGTCAACGACTCATCCAGAGCGACCAACGACTCGTTCGGAGCGATCAACGACTCGTTCGGAGCGGTCAACGACTCGTCCAGAGCGGTCAACGACTCGTTCGGAGCAATCAACGACTCGTCCAGAGCGGTCAACGACTCGTCCGGAGCAATCAACGACTCGTCCGGAGCTGTCAACGACTCGTTCGGAGCAATCAACGACTCGTTCGGAGAGATCAACGACTCGTCCAGAGCTGTCAACGACTCGTTCGGAGCAATCAACGACTCGTTCGGAGAGATCAACGACTCGTCCAGAGCGGTAAACGACTCGTCGGTAGCGATCAGTGACTTTCGACCATCCCCCTCTCCTCTGGGAGAGGGCAGGGTGAGGGCGTCGGCAGCAGCGATTCACTTCGGGCAGCGCCCTCCCTCCCCTTCGCAGAGGATCCGCTAAGTGGCAGGCCCGGAATCTTCACATAGGTGGGGACGTAACGCCTCTCTTGGTCTGGGTTATAGATTCACTCGTTTACCCAAAATAGACAGGCTGTATTCCTCCCCGTCCATTTCAGCGATTCTTGGCAGCTTGCCCCACTCCTCAAAGCCGAATGACTTGAACAACCGGATGCTCGGTTCGTTATGTGAAAATATGAACCCGACAACGGTCTTGATCTGAAGTCCCTGCGTCATCTCCAGTGCCTCTGCGAGCACCTCGCGTCCGAGCCCCTTGCCTCTCTGTTCAGGCGAAATATAGATACTTATCTCGGCAGTGTGGTCATACGCCGGGCGGCCGTAAAAGGACTGAAAACTCACCCACGCAACTATTTGGCCGTCTCTTTCACATACCAACAAGGGACGCTTGTGAGGCTCATGCTGCCGAAACCATTCCATCTTGGAGGCAACACTCACCTCTGCTGTGTCGGCAGTGGATTGTCGCGTCGGTACCGTTGAGTTATAGATCGCGACGATCGCCTCGAGGTCATGCTCTGTTGCGATTCTCATGGGGGGCAGTCTCCTTAAACGTCCCGTCATCGAACCCCACAACCAGACCAACGATGCCCGACTTCGGCATCACGGAACCAATGCATGAGTTCCTTTTGCGCATCATCATCGGCAGAAGGCGACCAGGAGGCAAAGTCTTCCTCTTTGAAAGGAGCGTACGGGCCGTGTTTGACTTCAAAGATGACACCACCGGTATCAAGAGAGAGGACCGCATGCCATGTCGCGGCCGGAGTTTCGACCACGCAAACGCCTTCACCCAGCACTGCACGACCGATGACGACGCCGTCATCATCAAAGGTCAAGACGACAAAGCGTCCCCGCAGCGGGGTCAAAAGCTCCCATGAATTGAGATGACGATGTGGGCGAATATAGGTGTCCGGCTCCATTGCTATCGCTAAGCGCTGGATGGGGTCGGACAGTTCGGAATGAAGGTTACGATTCATCCGCTTGCGTGGGGATTGTTCAGCTTGGCTGCTAAGGCTGGAGAGGTCGTCGATAGAGATTGTTTTCATAGAGGCTCCCGCAATGAGTTTTGCGGGCGAGCGTAGACCGAATCGGTTAACTTTGCAATTCCGTTTTTAGCTACCGCGGCATCAACGCGAATACGCCCCAGCCCAGGTACTCGCGCGTGTTTGAGGCGTAGCGCTGCGGCTCCGAGGTCAGTTGCGCACGGACCTCTATCGCTAACTCATCGTCTGGATTGGCTTCAAGCCATCGGCGCATGGTGAGCCATTTGGCCGCCTCATATCTGTCCCAGCCGTCCTGATCGGCCAGCACCATTTCAACGACGTCATAGCCCAAGCGGCCAAAAGAAGCGAGCAGTTCCGGCAGCATGAGGAAATCGGAGATCGAATTGGCAAGACACCCCTTGGCAACATCCTCCGTCGGAGGCAACTGTCTCCAGTAAGGCTCGCCGATGAGGATGATCCCTCCGGCACGCAGGCTCTGCGCCAGGAGCTCGATAGTGCCGGCGACTCCACCACCGATCCAAGTGGCACCGATACAGGCCGCCACACCGACCTTGTCGTCCGAGACATAGCCGGCAGCATCACCATGGATGAACTGGACTTGTTCGGCGACGCCAAGTTCTTCGGCGCGGAGCTTTGCTTGCTCGCTGAATAATTGGCTCATGTCGATGCCGGTTCCGATGATTCCGTAATCGCGGGCCCAGGTGCAGAGCATTTCCCCAGAACCGCTCCCTAGATCGAGCACCCGAGTCCCCTTTTCCATACGCAGTGCCGCACCGAGAGTTGCGAGCTTTTCGGGAGTGAACGGGTTATGGATGCGGTGAGCACTTTCGGTGATGTTGAAGATCCGGGGGATGTCCATTTCGGAATTCCTTTATGGGTTACGAGTAGGTTCAATCAATCGCTGAAAGAGTGTTTTTCTCTACCCTGTCGCAGGAAAAACTGGAGTTACAGGCTAAGCAGTCTGCGACGGGGTCTCGATAATACCTGCAAAAAGCATCTGCATTGGTATGTAATCCCTATCCAAACCGGCACGAACCGCTGCAAAATAAGGCTCCCGTTTTTCCCCATCCCAATCACTAAAATCCAGTATTGGCAATCCCGCCTGTAATGCCATGAGCGTCGCTAGCATGCGCCCTAATCGTCCGTTCCCTTCCCTGAAAGGATGTATCAGCATCAATTCAACGTGCACTTCTGCAAGAGCAAGGGCAATTTCATCCAATTCTATGCAATTGCACGGGGTGTAGGTTTTTAACTGCTTTTGCTCAAACTCATCCAGTAATGCGGGGATATATCTGACTTGGGCAGAGTCAGGCTCATACTGGTCTTCCGGGAGATGCGATGTGTTGTAGCGGCCTGTCATACCACACCTATGCTGGTTTAGCGCGTGCCCACTGGCGTCTGGCAGTTTGATGGCGACGCCTCAGTCTCCTCCGTTATCCAGTACGCTGCGGATCTTCGCGCCTAGTTCTCGCAAGGCATAAGGTTTCTGGACGAAGTTCACCCCCTCGTCCAGCACCCCCCTGTGGGCAATGACATCCGCAGTGTAACCTGACATGAAGATAAACTTCAGCCCGGGCTGGGAGGTGATCAGTCGATTAGCCAGGTCGCGGCCGTTCATCTGCGGCATCACCACGTCGGTGACGACGAGTTCGACAGGCTCCCCCTCCGCGAGGGCAAGCGCCTCTCCCGGGGTGGCCGCGGCGAGTACGCGGTAGCCAAGGTTCCTTAGGTAGTTCTCCAGCAGGTGGAGGTTTGCCTCCTCGTCCTCTACGATCAGCACCGTCTCAGTCCCACGGCCCGGGTCCACGACCCTGTGCTCCGTCTCAGGTGCATCATCCTCGGCCCGGGGGAGGTAGATCCGGAAGGTGGCCCCTTCCCCCGGCTCGCTATAAACGTTGATGAAGCCGCCGTTTTGTTTGACGATGCCAAAGACCGTCGCAAGCCCGAGGCCCGTGCCCTTCCCCACATCCTTGGTCGTGTAGAACGGCTCGAAGATGCTCGACATCTTCTCCCTGGCGATCCCCCGCCCATCGTCACTCACCGTGAGGGTAACGTACTCCCCGGAGGTGAACTCCGGGTGCTCGGCGCAATACTCTTCATCGATGGAGGCATTGCCGGTCTCAATCTCCACCTTCCCGACACCTCCGATAGCATCACGAGCGTTTGTGGCGAGGTTCGCCAGAAGCTGGTCAAGCTGGCCGGGGTCGATCTTTACCCTCCAGAGTCCCCGGGCCGGCTTCCAGGCGAGATCAATGTCCTCGCCGATGAGCCGACGGATCATCATGAGCATGGGCTCCAAGGTTGCATTCAGGTCGAGCACCTTGGGCGCAATGGTCTGCTTCCGGGCAAAGGCGAGAAGCTGGCGGGTAATGTCGGCGGAGCGCTCGGCGGCCCTTACGATCTCCTGAAGACGCTCCCTGATGGAGCTGGCGGGGTCGACATCCGACAGCGCGAGCTCGGCGTTTCCGAGTATGACGACGAGCATGTTGTTGAAGTCGTGGGCGACCCCTCCGGCGAGGCGCCCCACGGACTCCATCTTCTGGGATTGGAAGAGTTGGGATTCCAGGTGCTGCCTCTCCCGTATGGCGCGCATCTGCTCCGTTACATCGCGTGCCACCACCACGGAGCCGACAACAGCATCGGCAGCGTCCAGAATCGGGCCGAAGCTGTAGCTACCCATCCACGTATCCCCGGTGTCCCTGCGGTGCAAGCTGTAAAGGGCGTTCGTGGCCTGCTCACCTCTAAGGGCACGTGGGACAGCCAACTGCTCCGGCGGAGCCGGGTCCTGTGAGTCGCCCAGGAAAACATCTAGAATCTCAGGGCACTCCCGAAGCCTCCTCGTGCATTCCTCTTTGCTCTCGAACCGGTGGAAGGTGGCGAAGGCGTCGTTGACCTCCACGATACGGCCGTCGACGTCGGCGATCAGTACGGCATCGGTCATGCTGTGCAGGGCGGCCTTCAGCTTCGCCTCGCTATCCCTCAGGCTTTCCTCGGCCCTGGTCCGTTCGATGACCACGGTGCACTGGGCCGCAACCCATTCGATGATCCGGAAGTGCTCTTCCGTCCAGTGCTGGGGGTCCTTCGCGTAGGCTTCGACGGCGCCGACGGGGCGGCCGTCCACACGCAGGGGCGTTGCCAGTATCGAGCGGAATTTCCTCTTGGGAGACGACGGGACTATGAGGTCCGGCCGCGCGGCGAGATCGTCCACGTACCCGGTCTGGTCCCGCTCCATGATCACCGACGCAAAGGATCGATCAAAAGTCCATTGGGCTTCGGTCAACTCACCCCACCCGGCATGACTCAGCACCAACAGACTCTCCCCCGAAGCCTGCACTATGGCAGCGCCGCCGGCTGTTTCACCCAGGAGGGACAGGAGCGAGTTGCACACCTGGTCGAGCAGGCGCTCCCCGCGGCCTCCCCCTCGCAGCGACGCGAGAATGGTCCCAAGCATCGACTCGCGCTGCTGCAGTTCGTCGTTCGCGCTGCGCAGCTCTTCCGACTGAGCCTGGAGTTCCTCAGCCTGCTGCCTCAGTTCCTCTTCCTGGTGCTGCAGCTCCTCGCTTTGCTGGGTCAACTCTTCCGTTTGCTGGGTGAGTTCCTCGTTCTGTTGAGTCAACTCTTCGGCCTGCTCGTGGATCTCCCGGTTCTGCCGCACGACCTCTTCGGCGCGCTGCTCGAGCTCGGTGTTGGACGCCGCGAGGTCCCGATTCGCCTTTGCGAGCCTCTCCGTCAGCCGGATGATCATGTGAATGGCGACCCCGACGGCGACGATGTTCGTGACCTGGAAAGACCACTGCACCACTTCGTAGAAGTCTTCAGGATTCTGGTCGGGCAGCACCCAGAAAGCCTTCAAGGCAGCCAACACCGTGAAGGCCCCCGCCATGGACCAGAGGAGTCGCAGGTCCCGGTGCCAGAGACACGGGAGAAGAGGCAGACCGTAGGTAAGCGTGATGAGGGTGTCGCGAAACAGGAACAGCCTTAGGTAGGCCATCACGCCCACGGCCACCAGGAAGATGGCAACAGAGAGAACAGGAGAAGGTCTCCCGGTCCCTTTAGATTCTAGCCCCATGCTACTCTCCCGTCCTTCGGTATACGCTCGCTGCCACTCGGACCAGAGGCAGCGAGGGGGGCGGCTTTTCGACCCTCCCGAGCACGAGGACACCGCCCGGCGCAAGTGCCGAGGTCAACCTCGCCCAAAGCCGTTCCGCGTGTGCGGCGTTCAAGTAGATGGCGACGTTGCGACAAAGGATGATATCCCACCCTTTGCCCAGGTCGCAGGAGAGCAGGTCGCCAACGTGCCATCGGCACCGCTCGCGGAGCGCGGGAGGGACCCCGGCACGCGCGTGGGCCGACGACAAGAGCGTCGCGAGGCCTGCCGTTTCCCGCGCGTCGAACAAGCCGCCCCTGGCACGGTCGATCGCGGCGGCACGGCAGTCTATTCCCACTAACTCGCTCCCCTCCAGGGCGCCCAATCCTTCCAAGAGCATCGCAACTGAGTATAGTTCCTGCCCGTCGGAGCAACCGGCGCTGAGCACCCTCAATCCACGCGTCGAAACCGACAACTGCGGGAGCAGGCCGTCTCGGAGATACTCAAACACCTGCCGGTCACGGAAAAATTCAGTCACCCCGATGAGAACTGTGTTTAGCACCGGGCCCAAAAGCTCCGGTCGCAACTCCAGGGCAGCTTTTGCCTCACCAGCGGTACTCACGTGAAGCTGTCGCAGGCAGGATGGCAGCCGTCGCGTCAGTGCCGCCGACCGGTAGGCGGACGCATCCAGGCCGAAGCGGCCTAAGAGCCATGCGAGAAAAGGATCAGGCGGCGCCTCCAGGTCAAGCTCCTGCTGTTTACCAGCCACCTGCGCAAGGTGCCCCTCCCCCACACGGGAAGAGGGCTGAACCACCGGGCGCTTTCGCCCGCAGGGGCGCGCCGGACGTACCGCGCCCTCGAAATAGATGTGGCTTAGGTCGTTTCGAGCGAGGCAGCGCGATTCGAATGGTTCGGACGACAGACGCTCCGCGACGGGCGGCGCCGATTCCTTGGCCAAACTTTGCGTGGTTGAACGGTTTGTCATGGCTCTTTTCGAAGCATGGAGTTCGTTTTTTTTGGACGCAAACTGTATACCACCTAAAATGAGACAGCGTCAAAGAATTTCAGGCGCCCCCCACACCGCTATGAGTACAGGTTCATACGTCATGAGCCAATCATGAGGGGGGTGTCCCTCAGATTTTAACATTCGTCGGGGGAAAGCGACAATAGTGTGCTTTTATGGCGTGGACGTCGAGAATGGGATGCAACTGAGGCGATGAACGGATCGGCGTGGGACTTGTAGATAAACGAAAGCCCCGGCTTCGTGAGAAGCCGGGGCTTAAAGAGGATCGTGGATGTCTGTAGCGAAAGGTCATGCCTAATCAGCATATCTGTTGATATGAGATAGCGTGCTCGACGATGTCCCATTCTACAAACTCGTCGTTGCGGGGATCATCCCTGAGATAGCCTGCATCACTGGAACTGTTACAATGGTGGACGTCTGACGCAAACACCCTACAATTGGCAGAAGAGCCTTGTGTCGGAGACCCTCTGAGGGCCGCCACCTCTCTCTTTGAAAGAGCAGAAAACAACAAACACCAGTATCAGTCAAGCTGGTCAGCCTGGTTGTGACCAGTTGGAACAAAAGCACGAAATCAACGGTTACCTTCGTTCTGTTTTAATCATGGTGTCCAATATGCGATTGCCAGTATCGTTAGTTTTGATCGTTTCTTTCGGATTAGCTGCCGGGTGCGCAACCCTGCCCAAAGCATCTGAAGTCATAGACAAGGTCCAGTCTGACGGTACCCCCCCGCGGATATCGTCGATTGCCGGAGTGTTGTCCCCGAAACAGAGCAGGACCATCATGGATCGTCTGAAAGCATCAGCCGGCCCGACGGAGGTTCTGGAGCGCCAGATCGCGGTAAACGAAGAGGTGAGCGGAAGCCCCCTCATCAAGGGGAACAAAGTAAGGCTCCTTGTCGACGGACCCGCCACGTTTGCTGCCATGTTCAAGGCGATAAAGAGCGCAAGGCACACGGTAAACATGGAAACGTTCATTTTTAAGGATGACGAAACGGGGCACAAGCTAGCGGATCTGCTCATCTGGAAACGGCAGGAAGGAGTCCGGGTGAATCTCATGTACGACAGCGTTGGGAGTATGTCGACATCCGCTTCATTTTTCAAAAGGTTGCGGGACAAAGGCGTCAACGTCGTCGAATTTAATCCGATAAATCCGCTGAAAGCTTCGAAGAAGTGGCGGCTGGCTTTGCGGGATCACCGAAAGCTACTGGTCGTGGACGGCAAGATAGCGATAACCGGTGGGGTCAACATCAGCCAGGTCTATTCGAGCAAGTTCGTCGGTGAAGGAGAGGACACGACCAAAATTCCATGGCGCGATACGGACATCCTTATAGAAGGTCCGGCCGTGGCTGAATTACAGAAGGTATTTCTCCATGCATGGACGATGCAGAAGGGGCCGGTTCTGAATGACAGGGACTACTTCCCGGTACAGAAGGAGTACGGCAACAACCTGGTGCAGGTCGTAAAGAGCAGTCCCGGCGAAGCGGGCAGAACCACCTTCATCATGTATGTGTCCGCAGTCGCCTTCGCCGAGAAATCGATTCATTTGACGATCTCTTATTTCGTTCCTGACCGGCAGATGATAAAAGCTCTATGCGATGCCGCCCAAAACGGGGTGGACGTCAGGATCATCCTGCCGAAAACCAGCGATCAGAATCTGGCGCTATATGCAGGAAGGTATTATTATGACGAGCTGCTGGAGTCGGGTGTCAAACTTTATCAACGACGCAACGCCATCCTGCACGCCAAGACCGCAGTTATCGACGGCGTCTGGGCAACCGTCGGATCTACCAACCTTGACTTTTTAAGCTTTTCCCAAAATTTCGAGATAAATACGGTCATTTTAGGCGGAGATTTCGGCGCCAAAATGGAGAATATGTTCACTAAAGACCTCGCCGAATCCGATCCAATAAAGAATGAAGAATGGGAAAAGAGGCCATGGAGCTCAAGGATAAGGGAGTGGTTTTCGCACCTCTTCTCTCATATGCTGTAAAAAGCGGTCTCCTTTGCCATCGCTGAAAGAGTTGCTTTACCGCTGACAAGACACTGCCGCCCGGCGTGTACTGCTAATCGTGAAGGACAGTATATTTACATTGATCGCGGCTAATCGCGCGTACTAATCTGCGTCCCGTCCTGCTAGCGCCGGTCCGGACGAAGGGCTGGAATCTCAAAAGGTAGAGTTCAGCGTTGGAGCAGGACCGTCTGAAGATCCTCGCCTACTTCGGGAGGGACTTCAAAAACGGCAGATAAGCGAAAGCCCCGGCCGCATGCGAAAGTTCATGCGAAAGCCGGGGCTTAAAGAGAAGAATCCGTAAGGATTCCTTGTAGGTAAATGGAGCGGGAAACGGGGTTCGAACCCGCGACTTCAACCTTGGCAAGGTTGCACTCTACCACTGAGTTATTCCCGCTCAGAAGAGATCCTGTTTATAGCAAACCGAGGACTCCCAGTCAACCCCTTTTTTTAATGACACGAAAAAATCCGATACCCCCTCCTTCGCAAATGTCGTATCATATCGCGGGTCATCCGCTATACTCTCATCATGAGAAAGGACGACAAGATACGCAGCATGATCGCCAGCGAGGCGGCGCGGCTCATGTACGAGGACGGCGTCCGTGAGTATCGCGACGCGAAACGCAAGGCGGCGAAACGGTTCGGCCCCGAAAAGGCACTGTCGCTCGGCTCCCACCTCCCAACCAACGCGGAGATTCACGACGAACTCGCCCGTTTGATCGCGACCAGGGAAGAGAAAGTGCTTCCGGAACGGCTTTTGCGCCTGAGGCTCACCGCCCTCTCCTACCTGGAGTTCTTCGCCCCCTTTTCGCCGTACCTGGTAGGCTCGGTCCTCTCCGGGGCGGTCACCGAGCGCAGCGACATCGACATCCACCTCTTTGCCGATGCTGTCGAGGATGTGGAGAAGATGCTTGCGGAGCACGGGATGGCCTTCCAGACCGAGACGGTCCCCATCAGGAAGGGGGGCGTGATCAGGGACTACACCCACATCTACCTCGAGGACGACGGCGTCGAGATCGAATGCTCCGTCTACCCGACCGAGGAGAGGCGCAACCGCACCATAAGCAGCATTACGGGTAAAGCGATGGAGCGCGCCAACGCGGCACAACTGAAAAGAATCATCGCGGCCGGTATCAGGACGCAATGAAAAGGAGCTTTCATGGATAACAGGAAGGCGGAACTGATCGAGACCCTCCTCCCGAAGGATACGAACTCTTACGGCAACATCTTCGGCGGGGTCATCATGAGTATCATGGACAAGACGGCCGGTGTGGTCTGCTGGAGATACGCGCGCAAGAGGGTCGTGACCGCTTGCGCGCAGCGCATCAGCTTCCTCACCCCCATCAACGTGGGCGAGGTGATCTACTCGCGGGCCACCATCATCCACGTCGGGCGCTCGTCGATGGAGGTCGAGGTCGAGGTCGAGGCGGAGAACGTCACCGACGGCGAGAAGCGTCTCGCGGCGAGCGGCATATTCACCATGGTGGCGGTGGACGAGAACTGGCATCCCTCTCCGGTCCCGCAGTGGCAGCCGGTAACGGAGGCGGAGCTTGAGAAGTGGCGCGCGGTGGAGAAGAGGAGAAAGGAAGCGTGAGGCCTTCAAGTTTCCTGCTGCTCGGCTTTCTCTTTCTCTCGGGATGCGAGACGCTGAACGAGGCGATGGTGCGGCACATGATGAAGGAACCGGGGATGAGCGGAGAGATGCTGGACCAGATCAGGGAAGGGTTGCAGAGACGAGAACAGGGTCCTCCGGCGAAGAGGGAATCGCTGCCGGCTTCACCGTTTCTCGATCAGGGGTAAATGTGGTCGCATGGGTTCAAAGGCAAATCCCCCCTGTCCCCCCTTCGCAAAGACGCGCTACGGGGGGCAAGCTCCCCCTTCGCAAAGGGGGGAACGTCAGGGCTCTTGCAGCGCTTCGTGGAGAGCTGTACGGAATTCTTCTCAGTGCTTTAAAGAAATGGGGCCGGGGTGCGGGGAACGGCACCTAGATTGAGATGGGCGACACCCCAGGCGAGCACTTCCGCGGGAGGGGCATCCTGCAGTTCAGGCGGCGGGGCCTGCCCCAGAAAACGAAGCGCGGCACAGAGGAGGCTGCCGCCGTCGCGGTCGAGATCGCGACCGGCAGCCAGGGAAACGGCGTTGTCGCGCTTGCTTAGTTTCGAACCATCGGGCCCGGTCACCAGCGGCAGATGGTAGTAATCCGGCGTCGGGAATCCGAAGATGCGCTGCAGGTAGATCTGGCGCGGCGTGGAGGCAAGCAGATCGCAGCCGCGCACCACCTGATTCACCCCGGAGGCGGCGTCGTCGACCACCACGGCAAGATGGTAGGCATAAGGCCCATCGGCCCGATGGATGACAAAATCGCCGCAGGACGCGGAGAGATGCTGGCTGTAGCGCCCCACGATACCGTCCTCGAAGGAAATCACCTCATCGTAGACCTTAACCCGCAACGCCCTTTCCACCTTTTCCGGCGGTAATCCTTCCCTGCACACCCCAGGATAGACCAGCTCCCCTTCATGGGGTGCGGAGGCGATCTCGGCGATTTCCTTTCTGGTACAGCCGCAGGCGTAGGCAAGGCCCTTTTGCTGCAGCTCCCGGGCTGCGGCGCGGTACTGCTCGGTGCGTCGGCTCTGGTAGAGCACCTCGCCGTCCCACTTAAAGCCCAGCTTCTCAAGCGTCGCCATCATGTCGTCGGCGATACCCGGGACCACGCGCGGTAGATCCAGATCCTCCATGCGCAAAAGCCAGAGGCCTCCAGCGCGTTTCGCGATCAGGTAACTCCCCAGCGCCGCCACCAGTGAACCGACGTGCAGCGGTCCGGTAGGGGAAGGGGCGAAACGGCCTACGATGCTTTTTGTCTCGGAGTGGGAAATCAAGGTCACGCTCGTGCCCCTTGCCGAGAAGCAACCTCGGCAAGGGGCGTCATGTTAGAGGTAGGAGCAGCAGTAGTCGGTGACGGCGGTCACCTTGAGCTCGAAGCTCGCGTTCTCGGGGACCTCGAAGGCCTCCCCCCCCCTGATGGTGGCCCAGTCAGGGGAACCCGGGAGCAGCACGGTCAGCTCACCCGACAGGATCTCCATCACCTCGGCGGAGCCGGTGTTGAAGCTGTACTCGCCAGGCATCATGATGCCCAGGGTCTTGCGGGACCCGTCTTGGAAGAATACGGTACGGCTGGTGACCGCCCCGTTGAAATAGATGTTGGCCTCTTTGACGACGGTTACATTGTTGAACTCAGACACGAAGAACCTCCAGTTTAGTTATGTTGATTCCATTTAGTGACGGCAGTCCATCGGGACCAGCCGGGGCTATTTCTCCCAGTCGCCGTTTTCCCAGCGCTCAAGAGCGGCCTGTGCCCTGAAACCGATCAACCCGGGCAGCGCCGCGATAGCGGTAAGGGCCACCACGCAACGTCCTGGAGCCTCGCGCATGGCATAGACGGCTACCATCCCGGCAACGGCCGGGTCGGGATGGCCGAGTCGAAGCAGAAGTTCATCCACTCCTCCCTCGCGCTTGAGTGCCGCATAGTAGCGGTTCAGGTCCGCGACTTCAGTGGCAGCCGCATCATCGTCCATGGCCTCCATGGCCGCGGCATGCCGCAACGCCCCCTTCACGAACCACTCGACCAGCTTTTGCACCTTCTCATGCTGCTGCAAACTTCCCCCTAGCGCCACGGCACTCTGCCGCCGCAGCGGCAAATCGGCAGTGCGTGAAGTTAGCAGTTTTTCCGAATGGCATCAAGGAGAAAGGCCTCCTCCCATGACGCGAAAAAGGCGGGGAAATAATCCCCCGCCTTTTTGCTGCCCGTATGAGCAGATCTGCCTAGATGTCGAAGTACAGTGCGAACTCGAGCGGTACCGGACGCATACGGACCGGGTTGACTTCGGCTTCGGTTTTGTACTCGATCCACTTGTCGATGACGTCCGGGGTGAAGACGTCGCCTTTGTAGAGGAACTCGTTGTCTTCCTTGAGGGCGTTCAGCGCCTCCTCCAGGCTGCCCGGAGCGGACGGGATGGTGGAGAGCTCTTCCGGGGAAAGACCGTAGATGTCCTTGTCCAGCGGCTGGCCCGGATCGATCTTGTTCTCGATGCCATCAAGACCCGCCATCAGCAGTGCGGCAAAGGCAAGGTAGCCGTTGCAGGACGGGTCTGGAGTACGGTACTCGATCCTCTTCGCCTTCGGGTTGGAGGAGAACATCGGGATGCGCAGCGAAGCGGAACGGTTACGGCTGGAGTAAGCCATGTTCACCGGAGCCTCGAAGCCCGGCACCAGACGCTTGTAGGAGTTGGTGGTCGGGTTGGTGAAGGCGCAGAGGGCACGGGCGTGCTTGATGATGCCGCCGATATAGTACAGAGCCATCGGGGAAAGCCCGCCGTATTTGTCGCCGGCGAAAAGGTTGGTGCTGTCTTTCCAGAGGGACATGTGGCAGTGCATACCGGAGCCGTTGTCGCCGTAGAGCGGCTTCGGCATGAAGGTGACCGTCTTGCCGTTGCGGTTCGCGACGTTCTTGATGACGTACTTGAACCACTGGAGCTGGTCAGCCATGTCGACCAGCGAGGAGAAGCGCATGTCGATCTCGGCCTGGCCGCCGGTGGCGACCTCGTGGTGCTGACACTCAACGCGGATGCCGACCTTCTGGAGCTCCATCACCATCTCGTTACGGAGGTCGTTCTGGGAGTCGGTCGGCGCTACCGGGAAGTAGCCTTCCTTGTGGCGCGGCTTGTAGCCGAGGTTCGGGAACTCTTCGCGGCCGGAGTTCCATGCGCCTTCGACGGAGTCGACAGCGTAGAAGGAGGAGTTGGCGGTGGAGTCGTAACGGACGTCGTCGAAGATGAAGAATTCGGCTTCCGGTCCGAAGTAAGCGGTGTCGGCGAGGCCTGTGGACTTCAGGTAGCTCTCAGCCTTCTTCGCGATGTTACGCGGGTCGCGGGTGTAGCTCTCTTTGGTGATCGGATCGAAGATGTCACAGATCAGGGAAAGGGTCGGCACCGCGGTGAACGGGTCCATCTTTGCGGTGGTCGGATCCGGGAGGATGATCATATCGGAAGCGTGAATCGGCTGCCACCCACGGATGGAGGAGCCGTCGAAGCCCTGCCCTTCCTCGAAGGTGTCCTCGCCGAACTCGCTCATCGGCACGGTGAAGTGCTGCCAGATGCCGACGAAGTCCATGAATTTGAAATCGACCATCAGCACGCCGTTTTCTTTGGCAAACTCCACTACTTGTTTTGGTGTCATCTACTGTCTCCTTTCAAATTAAGTAAAGAATCAGCCGACTAGAGAGCGTCCTCGCCCCTCTCACCGGTCCTGATCCGGACTACTTCTTCTACGGGGGTGACAAAGATCTTGCCGTCGCCGATGCGACCTGTTTTCGCTGCCTGCTCGATGGCATCGACGACCTTGCTTACCACTTCGTCCGACACGATGATTTCCATCTTGATCTTGGGGATGAAATCGACCACGTACTCGGCGCCGCGGTAAAGCTCGGTGTGCCCTTTTTGACGACCGAAACCCTTGACCTCACCGATGGTGATACCCTGGATACCGATCTCATTGAGTGCTTCTTTCACTTCATCAAGCTTAAAAGGTTTTATGATTGCTTCGACTTTTTTCAAGGCAGTTATCCTCCGCTTGTTGTTCAGTGCGCCGCGAATTATAGATACCTTGCCATTGAATTGCAAGGTTTAATAAACCGCTGGCTGGTGCTTGGTGACCCCGCTGCAAGACTTTAGCCAATCGTCTGGAAGGTAAACACCCCTTCCTGATTCCGGGAACTTAGCCGGGGCGGTCCAGCCTCCGGCAAGCAAGGCAACAAGACTGTTGCCTAAAACTTACGCAGGCTATTGTCTGCAATATGGCCAGCCAGAACACGGCTTGATTAACCAGTTATTTATTAACACGTCCTAGCGGCAAAGCTGAAATAGGAGCCCCGTCAAGAGGCTCCTATTGTCAGGCAAGTAATAGATTCAGGGATTACAGAACGAAAAGCATTTCCCTGTAGGTCGGCAGCGGCCAGTACTTGGCAGCGATGATTTTCTCCAGCGCATCACCGGTGGAGCGCAGTTCAAGCATCATGGTGAAGACGTTTGCCCTGAATGCGGCGGCCTGCTTATCGGCATCGGCGATGCCGTTCGCCTCTTCAAGGGCCTTCTCAAGCGCCTTGGTGTTGGCGCTCATCGCGGCAAGCTTGTCGCTGAGCTCTTCCAGCAGTTCCTTCTGGGTGGAGACGTCCAGCTTGCTGGATACCGCGGTAACCGCATTGACGGACGCTGCAACCGTGGTCGCATACTCGATGGCGGTGGGGATGATGCTGTGGTTGGCCATGTCGATCATGGTCAGCGCTTCGATGTTCAGGGTCTTAACGTACTGCTCGACCATGATTTCGTAACGGGCATGCAGTTCCTTGTCGCTGAAGACACTGTGAGCGGCGAACACCTCCTGCGCTTCCTTGGAGATCAGCTCCTTGAGCGCGTCGGGAGTGCTCGGGATGTTCGGCAGCCCGCGCTTGGCAGCTTCCTGGACCCACTCGTCGGAGTAGTTGTTGCCGTTGAAGATGACGCGCTGGTGTTTCTTCGCGGTATCCTGCAGCAGTTTGTCGAGGTCGGCGTCGAAGTTGGTGGATTTCTCCAGCACGTCGGCGAATTCCTTCAGGGCCTGGGCGATGATGGTGTTGATGATGATGTTCGGGCCCGAGATGGAGAAGGAGGAACCGAGCATCCTGAATTCGAACTTGTTGCCGGTAAAGGCGAACGGCGAGGTCCTGTTCCTGTCGGTGGCGTCTTTGGGCAGCGAAGGAAGGGTGCTTACACCGATGTCCATGTGACCGCTCATCTCGGAGGATTTCGTCTTGCCCGCTACGATCTGGTCGATGATGTCGGCAAGCTGCTCGCCGAGGAAGACCGAAATGATAGCCGGAGGTGCTTCGTTGGCGCCCAGGCGATACTCGTTGCCGGCGTTGGCGCAGGAGCAGCGCAGGAGCCCGGCAAAGGTGTCCACAGCCTTGATGGTTGCCATGAGGAAGGTGAGGAACTGGGCATTTTCATGGGGGGTGCGGCCCGGCTCGAGCAGGTTCTGCCCGTCGTTCGAGCTCATGGACCAGTTGTTGTGCTTGCCGGAACCGTTGACACCTGCAAACGGTTTTTCGTGCAGCAGGCAGACCATGTCGTGCCTGAGGGCAACACGTTTGAGAACCTCCATGACCATCTGGTTGTGGTCGGTGGCGATGTTGGTGTTCTCGAAAATCGGGGCTATTTCGAACTGTCCCGGTGCCACCTCGTTGTGCTGGGTTTTGGCGGACACACCGAGCTTCCACAGCTCTTCATTCACTTCCTTCATGTACGCCAGCACTCTTTCCTTGATGCTGCCGAAGTAGTGGTCTTCCATCTCCTGCCCTTTCGAGGACATGGCGCCGAAGAGGGTTCTACCGGCCATCATCAGGTCGGGCCTTTGCAGGTAGAAGGACTTGTCGACCAGGAAGTATTCCTGCTCTGCTCCGACGGTCGAGGTAACCCTGGTGACACTGGCGTTTCCGAACAGTTTAAGAACACGCACGGCCTGCGTGGAAAGCGCTTCAATGGAACGAAGCAGAGGAACCTTCTTGTCCAATGCCTCACCGGTGTAGGAGCAGAAGGCGGTGGGGATGCAGAGGGTGACGACGTCGGCCTCTTCCCTCAGGAAGGCAGGCGAGGTGCAGTCCCAGGCGGTATAACCCCTCGCTTCGAAGGTCGCCCTCAGGCCGCCGCTCGGGAAAGAGGAGGCATCCGGCTCGCCCTTGACCAGCTCTTTACCGGAGAACTCAAGCAGAGCGCCGCCATCCGCCGGCGAAATGAAGGAGTCATGCTTCTCCGCGGTGATGCCGGTCATCGGCTGGAACCAATGGGTAAAATGTGTTGCACCTCTTTCAACTGCCCACTCTTTCATTGCCGAAGCGACAACATCTGCGATGGAGGGATCCAGCGGCAGACCTTCGTCTATGGTTTTCTTGAGGTTCTTGAAAACACTTTTCGGCAGCCTATCTCTCATTACGGACTGGTTAAACACATTTTGCCCAAACATCTCCACGGTGCAGCCTCCTTTTTATGCAGCGGTGTCTAAAAAATAAGCAGAATGCTTATCGAAGATTTCAGAGTTCCAGGCATTTACAGTCGATCACGCCTGAGTCACGGTTATTAAGCAAGAGAAGTGCCCAGCCAGGCAACCCAATGATTAATATTCGTACACCCATCGGCTCCGTCACTGGCACAAGCGCCGCCCGGTCCGTAGATACAAGTAGCTGCCACTTGCAAAGCGCCGACAATACTAATATAGTACGACTGCCTCAAGCAGAGTGAGACGCTCCCCGAAGTCCGGACCAAGGATCAACAGTGAAGAAACAGGCAATCACACGACGGTGGAACGGAACTTCACGGCTAGCGCTTGCACTGCTACCCGCCTTATTCTGCCTAATATCGAAGCAGAGTGCCTACGCTGACTTCTACCGATACACCGACGAAAACGGCGTCGAGGTCTTCACCAACACCCCTTCCAACAAAAGCGCGGTCCGTATCATCCGCGAAGCGCGGAAACCAAAACAGCCGAACCTGCCGGCGAGAACCACAGCCAAGACGGCGTCCGCATCGTCCGAGCCTGCCGGCACGGAAGGACTCCTCCCGGTCCAGGGGGTAATCACCTCCGGATACGGCATGCGCCATGACCCAATCGACGGAGGTCTGCGGCATCATAACGGCCTGGACATTGCGGTGCCGACCGGCACTAAGGTGAAGGCGATTGCGGCGGGAACGGTGGTCGAAAGCGGCATGCATGGGGGGTACGGCAACCTGGTGACCATCCGGCATGCCGACGGCATGGTCTCTATGTACGGGCACAACGCGCAGTTGGAGGTCAAGGTCGGGGACCAGGTGGCGGCGGGGCAGACCGTGGCGCTGTCAGGCTCGACCGGGAGATCGACCGGCCCGCATGTGCACTTCGAACTCTGGAGGAACGGCGTGAACGTGACGCGTAACTATCTGGAGACAGGCGCAGGTATTCCTGAAGTTGCCGACAGCATCAGGAGCTACGTACACAAGGACGGGTCACTGGTCTTTACCAACATCAACTGAACCGGCAATCAACGTAATCTTCATCCCCTCTCCCTCCGGGTCGCCGCACAGCACCACAATTACATTCTCTTCTTCACATGCCTTGTTGCCGGAGCGTTCCACGGGTCGTCAGGCCAGGGATGCCTGGGGTAGCGACCTTTCAATTCCTTGCACACCTCGCGGTAGGCACCGTTCCAGAAGCTCTTCAGGTCGGCAGTCACCTGGATGGGACGCCGTGCAGGCGACAACAGGTGGATCAGCACCGGCACCCTCCCCCGCGCGAGCCTCGGCGTTTCCGCCAGGCCGAACATCTCCTGAAGCTTCACCGCCAGAAACGGCTCCCCCTCTGCCGGATACTCAAGCGAAACGCGGGACCCGCTGGGGACCTGCAGGTGCGTGGGCGCCTCCCGCTCCACTAACTGCTGCTTCCGATAGTCAAGAAGGGCCTTCAAAGGCTGCAGCAGATCCACCTTGGCAAGCTGGGCCTGGCTCCGCACCCCCTGCAGATACGGGAGCAGCCACTGCCCGACGCTCTCGGTAAGCGCCTGGTCGGAGAGGTCGGGAAGTTCCTCCTCGGGGAGCACCCGTGCCAGGAAGCGCACCCGGTTCCGGTACTGCGCGGCCTGCTCGCTCCAGTTGAGCCCGCCGATGCCAGCCCCCGACAGTATCCCCTGCAGAAGCGCAGCAGCCACCTCACCCTTCTCGGGGACCGCGGCCCGCTCGGAAAGCACCACAGTGCCAAGCCGCTCTTCATCCCGGGCCACCACCCTTCCCTCGCGCTCGTCCCAGAACACCCTGCGCTCGCGCGTGATGGCGCCCGCGCATCCGGAGCGGACCGCCTCCAGGGAAACAGCGCTCGCCATGTGTATGTCCGCCTCGCCACCCCCACCCTCGACCTCAACGGCGACGATGAAGGGCTGCGCCCTCAGGTTACTGCGCGGGGAGAGTTTGGCCCCGGTGCCGTTGGCCATCAGGTAGCGCCCGGAGCCGGGATTCCTCTCGCGCGCGACGCGGTCTGGATAGGCCATAAGGAGGAGCCGCCCCACGGTAGCCGCATCGGCATGCGTGGAAGCGTCCGGCACCCCGAGGGCGCCGCGGAAGTAGGCGGCGAGCCGTTCAACCGTGCGCGCCCCCTGCGGGTCGCGGCGTTCGCCCAACGCATCCAGACGGTCCAGCAGATCGCTATCGGAAATGCTACCGCTGCCACGCGGCATGAGGTCACGTTCCGAGAGGATGGCGGCGAGTTTACAGGCAAGCGGTGCGTGTCCAGCGGCGAGCGAACCCACCAGCATGGCGGCAAGGCGCGGGTGCATGGGAAGCGCCGCCATCCTCGCCCCCAGGTCGGTGAGGGTGCCGCGCGCATCTAGAGCGCCCAAGGCGCGCAAGAGCGCCCGACCTTCGGCGAGATGGGCGGCCGGGGGTGCGTCAAGAAAGCTCAGAGAAGCGGGATCGGCCACGCCCCACTGCGCCAGGTCCAGCGCCAGCGGAGCGAGGTCGGAAACCTTGATCTCGGGGGGAGTGAAGGGAAGCAGAGCGCTCTGGGTGTGCTCGGTCCAGAGGCGGTAGCAGGCGCCGGGGGCTACGCGGCCGGCGCGGCCGGCGCGCTGCTGCGCGGAGGCGGCCGAAATGCGCATGGTGTCGAGGCGGTTCAGGCCGGTCGAGGGATCGTAACGGAGCTGGCGGGAATAGCCGGTATCCACCACCACCCGCACCCCCTCGATGGTGAGGCTCGTTTCGGCGATGTTGGTGGCGAGCACCACCTTGCGGCGTTCCCCCGGGAGGATGGCCCGTTCCTGTGCCGCAAAGGGAAGGTCCCCGTAGAGGACGGCGATCATCACCCGGGAGCCTACCTGTCCCTGCAGGATGTTCTCGCAGCGCCTTATGTCGCCAGCGCCCGGCAGGAAGACGAGGACGTCCCCTTCGGTCTCGGCAAGCGCCTTCATGACCCCGGCGCAGGCGGTTTCGGCGAGCCTAGTCGCAGGCTCGGTCTTGAGATAACGGACGTCGACCGGGAACTGGCGCCCTTCGCTGGTGACGAGGGGCGCACCGCCAAGGAGTTTCGCTACCGGCTCCGCATCGAGCGTCGCCGACATGACCAGCAGGCGCAGGTCCTCGCGCAGCCCGAGCTGCACGTCGCGGCACAAGGCAAGGGAGAGATCGCAGGTGAGGCTCCGCTCGTGGAACTCGTCGAAGATCACCGCCGAGACCCCTTCGAGGAGCGGGTCGCTTTGCAGACGGCGCGCGAGGATCCCCTCGGTAACCACCTCGATCCGGGTCGCCCGGGAGACCTTGCGTTCGAAACGGATGGCGTAGCCTACCCGCTGTCCCACCTCCTCGCCGAGACACTGCGCCATGTAACGGGCGGCGTTGACCGCGGCAAGCCGGCGCGGCTCGAGCATGATGATTTTCCCGTCACCGAGGAAAGGGGCGTCGAGGAGGGCAAGAGGGACGCGGGTGGTCTTGCCGGCGCCGGGTGGCGCCTGCAGCACGGCAACGTTCCTTTGCGTGAGGGCCGCGATCAGCTCGGGGAGGACCCCGTCGATGGTGGTGGCGTTCCGGCTTTGCATCGCGCTATACGAGGAGGCTCAGCCCCTCGATATCGACCCCGACCAAGGAGTTGACCACGCGGCTTGCGCCGGAGAGCTTCTCCCGCGGGTAGCTGTTGGTGACGGCAAGGACCTTGAGCCCCGCACCGGTGGCGGAGGTGATCCCCGCCGGGGTGTCCTCGACGGCGATGGAGGCCGCCGCGTCGACCTTGCCGGGAAAGCGCTCCTGCAGACGCTGCACCGCGAGACGGTAGCTCTCGGGATCGGGCTTGGAGGTGGCTACCTCGTCCGCGGTCACCTTGACGTCGAAGGCGTCGGTAAGGCCCAGCTGCTTGAGGATCGGCTCGATATCGCTTTTGAGGGCGCCGCTGCACAGGGCGAGCGGGAGGGTGCCGGAGATGGAACGGATCAGCTCGACGACGCCGGGGTAAGCCGCCACGCCACCGGAAACGATGTCGAGGAAGGCCGCCGCCTTGCCGCGGATCAGCTCCTTCAGCTCGTCTTCCGAGAGCGCGCGCCCGTGCACGCGGAAGGCCTCGCGAAAGGCATCGCGATCGTCGAAGCCGATGTAGAGCTCCATGTACTCCTCCCAGGAGTAGCCAAGGCCCAGGGGGACCAGCAGCTCCTGGAAGGCCTTGTAGTGCAGCGGTTCGGTATCCACGATGATGCCATCGAAATCGAAGATGACTGCGTTCAGCATGGGAAGCTCCTCATAGATAAGTTGGCTGTTTTCAGAATTTGCCTACAACTGCGACGGCCGGGGTCCCCTCGATGGAGAGCGGGGCGATGGTGACGCCGCCGGGAGCGAGGGAGCGGTATCTGCCGACGGTGGCACCGGCCAGCTCGCCGATGGCCGCGGCAAGGACCACGTCGCTCGCCCAGTGTTTGGTCTGGTACACGCGCGAGAAGGCGACCAGCCCTGCTCCGCCGTACCAGGCGAGTTTGCCGGCGATGCTGTCGGTCCTGGAAGAAAGGACGTGGGCAAGCGCGAAGGTACTCGCCGTGTGCATCGAGGGGAGCGAGTCGTAGCCCCCCTTGTACTGCAACGGGCGGTAGCTCGTGCTGCTCTCTACCTGGTACGGGCGCCCGCGCCCGATGACGCCTTTAAGCACGAAGACGGTACCGTCGGCCAATAAAAGCGCCTCCCCCATCTCCTCACCCAAGCCCATCACCTTCGTATTATCGGTCGCGGCCCCGGCGCCGTAGAACACGGCGGCGACGCCCAGGTGCAGCAGCGGATCGCTTACAGCGTTCCCCACGTTGGTGATCCCTTTCATCACGCCGTGGTGGGGGCCGGCGAACTCGTCGCGGATCTTTTCATCGAAGACGTAGGCAACTCCGAAGAGAGTCGCGGCCACTGCTGTCTCGGTGAGATAGGGATCGACCGGTCCCTTGAGGAAGAGCTTCGTCTCGCCGGCAAGGCGCCCGGCCTCTTCGGCGACGGCCTTGCCGCTGGTGAAGACGTTTTCCGCAGCGTGGAGCGGCGTGGTGAGAAGAAGGAAGAGGAGGCTCAGGAAACCGATGAGGGACGGGATACGGGACGGTCGGGGCCCAGGGGTATGTTGCCTCAAAGGGAGGGTCGAGCTCACAACGCCCCCCCCTTCGCGAAGGGGGAGCCTGCCCCCCGTAGCTTCGTTGCGAAGGGGGGATTTCAAGTCAACGGCAAATCCCCTCTGTCCCCCCTTCTCAAAGGGGGGGACGCGAGTTCCCGTGCAGCGCTTCGTGGATAGATCAATCCCACGCCCCGGATTTCGCGAAGAAACATCAGCAAAAGTGGGGATGCAACAGTCTCGCGTGGTTCTTGGAGAGGACATAACCCTGGCTCCCTGGTATTCCGGGGTTGGACAAAAAAAAACAGCGCCCTGCTTCTGGCGCTGTTTTTAAGGTGGTGATCCCAAGGGGACTTGAACCCCTGTTACCGACGTGAAAGGCCGGTGTCCTAACCACTAGACGATGGGACCTGACTATGTAGCAGCTTGCAATGAAGCTGGATTAGCTATGGCTGGGGTACAAGGATTCGAACCTTGGATGACGGAGTCAGAGTCCGTTGCCTTACCGCTTGGCGATACCCCATCGTTGAGAGACCAGATTAATACCAGAATCGTGGAACCAAAGTCAAGCTTCTTTTTTAGACTTTGCCACCTGCGCCCCGGTTTCTATCGCCTTCACGTTGGCGGGGATGAACCGGTGGTTGCGCTCCGGCAGCGCCTGGGACAGGGCGGTCGAGAGCGACTCCATCTGCACCGCTCCGGTGAGTGCGACGTAGGCACCCACCGCAACCATATTCACCATCCTCAGGTCGCCCAGATCGGTGGCAATATCGTTCATGGGGACCGGGATGATGGTGATGTCGCTGCGGTTCAGCTCGGTGATGTCGACGAGCGACGAGTTGACGATCAAAAGGCCGCCGGGGCGCACCTTGGCGCCGAAGCGCTCGAGCGACGCCTGGTTCAGGACCACGAGCACCGCCGGTTGCCCGAGCACGGGGGAGCCGACCGTGCCGTCAGCGATCACGACGGTGCAGGTGGCGGAGCCGCCACGCTTTTCCACGCCGTAGGCGGGGAAGTAGCTCACGTTCTTGCCTTCATCTATAGCCGCATAGGAAAGCAGGTTCCCGGCCAGGAGCACGCCCTGCCCGCCAAACCCGGCTATCAAAACTTCTGTACGCATCGTCCCTCCTCAAACTGCAGAACACGTTCTACGTTCCACGTTCTAGGTTCTACGTTAAAAGGGCCTTCCCTAGGCCTCTTCTTTCTTGAAGATGCCGAGCGGGAAATACGGAATCATCTCCTCACCTATCCTCGCGTTCGCCTTGAGGGGGTTCATCCCCCAGTTGGTCGGACAGGAGGAAAGCACCTCGACGAAGGAGAAGCCTTTCCCCTCTGCCTGGTACCCGAACGCCTCGCGCATCACCTTCTTGGCCTCGAGAACATGCTTGGGCGAGTCGACGGCGACGCGCGCCGAGTAGGCGACGCCGCCCAACTGCGCCATCAGCTCCGCCATCCGGATCGGGGAACCGTCTTTCGACTTGTCCCTGCCGTACGGCGAGGTGGAGGTCTTCTGGCCCACCAGGGTGGTGGGGGCCATCTGGCCACCGGTCATGCCGTAGGTGGTGTTGTTCACGAAGACGACGGTGATGTCCTCGCCGCGGTTCGCGGCATGGATGATCTCCGCGGTGCCGATGGCGGCAAGGTCGCCGTCCCCCTGGTAGGTGAAAACGAAGTTGTCGGGCTTCGCGCGCTTCACACCGGTGGCGACCGCGGGCGCCCTGCCGTGCGGGGCCTCCACTACGTCGATGTCGAAATAGCCGTAAAGGAACACGGAGCAGCCGACCGAGGCCACACCGATGGTCCTATCCTGAACGCCGTACAGATCCATCGCGTCGGCCACCAGGCGGTGGATGGTGCCGTGATGGCAGCCGGGACAGAAATGGGTCTGAACGTCCTTCAAACTTTGCGGTCTTTTGAAAACCTGCTGCATATCTCCCCCCCTGCCTAGCGCGCCGTGTCGTCGTACTGCTTCCTGATCACCTCGAGAAGTTCCTCAGGTGAGGGCAGCGAACCGGCTCCCGGCGGCCTGCCGTAGAAGGAGACCTGTGCCGCGGCGCCGACGGAGAGGCGCACGTCCTCGACCATCTGTCCGGTGTTGAGTTCCACGACCAGCACCTTGCCGGCACGGCCGGCGGCCTCGGCGAGGGCCTTCTCCGGGAACGGGAACAGGGTGACCGGACGGAAAAGACCGACCTTCATCCCCTCTTCACGGGCCATGGCGACCGCGGTGTGGGCGATCCTGGCGACGGAGCCGAAGCCGGCGACGATGAGACGGGCGTCGGCGGTCTCGTACTCCTCGCTGATGCACTCCTTCTCCTTCATCACCTGGTACTTCGCGTGCAGACGCCAGTTGTGCGCCTCGAGCTCGCCGTCACCCAGGAACAGCGATTTAACCACGCGCTGCTCGGCGCCGCTTTTGCCGCGCACAGCCCACTCCTTCTCCGGGAGCTCACGCACCGGACGCGCGTTCGGGACGAGCGCCTCCTTCATCTGCCCGATCACCGAGTCCCCCAGGAGCATGACCGGGGTGCGGTACAGATCGGCGAGATCGAAGGCGTGCATGGTGAGGTCGTACATCTCCTGCACCGAGTTCGGGGCGAGGACGGGGATGTGGTAGCCACCGTGCCCGCCACCCTTCACGGACTGGAAATAATCGGACTGGGAGGCGTCGATGCCGCCAAGGCCCGGTCCGGAACGTGAGATGTTGATGATCACGCCGGGGAGTTCCGCGCCGGCCATGTAGGAGATCCCTTCCTGCTTGAGCGAAATACCCGGGCTCGAGGAGGAGGTCATGGCGCGCACGCCGCATGCGGAGGCGCCCAGGAGCATGTTGATCGCACCGATCTCGCTCTCCGCCTGAATGAACTCGCCGTTCAGCTTCGGAAGCTCACGCGACAGATATTCCGGAATGTCACTTTGCGGGGTGATCGGATAGCCGAAGTAGTAGCGGCAGCCGGCTTCTACAGCCCCCATGGCCGCGGCTTCATTTCCTTTAACAAACAGCCGTTTAGACAATTGACCCTCCCACGGTTCCTGCTCGTTCGGATGTACTTAGAGACACCGATATCGACACGGACCGGTCGATCCGCTGCGACATCTCTCAGTGCTGAACGAAAGGATTTACTTGAAGACGGTTATGGCAACGTCAGGACAGATTTCGGCGCAGAGAGCGCACCCCGTACACTGCTCCAGATTGGGAGCTTCGGCAGGTGCGTACCCCTGGATATTGACCTTCTCGCAGAGCCTGATCAGCTTCTTCGGGCAAGCAATCGTGCAGATACCGCAACCCTTGCAGCGCAACTCGTCTATTACAATTCTTCCCATACTAAGTATCCCTCATTGTCTTGCTGCCGTTACCCGGCATGCAATCAGCGCAAAAACCTAGCAGAAATCTGTCAGGCCAGTCAACTTTTTTGTTTACACGAGTGATTTATCGCTTGCTTTTAAACAAGTGTGTAGTTTAATAATAAGCGACTCATGTACCACAACTAAGAATTTAAAAGGAGGAGCGAAACGATGGCATCATCACTGCTCGAGTTGACGGCCAGTATTGTCTCTTCACATGCCTCGGTTACAGAGATGTCAGGCGACGATCTGCTTCTTGAACTGCAGAAGGTGCATGGCGCACTGCAGAAACTCGAAGTGGAAACAGGCGAGGGAATGGAGGTGGGCGGCGAAAGGGGACCGTCGCTTACCCTGAAGAAGGCGTTCCAACCGGACCAGATAAGCTGCATGTTGTGCGGCAAGACCGGCATGAAGACCCTCGCGCGCCACCTTGCCCAGGTCCATGGAGTAAAACCCGGAGAGTACAGAAAACAGTTCGGCATCCCGAGCAATCAGGCGCTGACCGCCAAGAACTTCTCCGAGGCGCGCAGGCGGATGGCCCAGGAGAAGGGGCTTGCCGACAACCTTGCCAAGGCGCGCGCCGTCCGCGCGGCGAAGCTCGCCGCCAAGGGGGGCGCGGAAAAGAAGCCGGTGAAACAGCCTCGCGGCTCGAAGCAAAAGCAGCAGATGAGCGCCTGAATCCTAATGTGATCCTCTTTGCAGCCTTTCAATATAAATGAAAAAGCCGCCCTGTAAGGGGCGGCTTTTGTTGTTCATGCAAACCCGGCTTCGGCCGCACCACTTCCTGCAGCGCTACAAGCTAACGAAGCGGCGCGATCTTTCTTCTCGCCACCACACCGGTCTTTTTCGGACCCCGACCGGTACCGACCGCAACGATCTTCCTTTTCAGCTTGGTCACCTCTTCGGAGGTCAACTCCCTGAACTCGCCCGGCTTCATCTCGCCGATCTCCAGGAAGTCGTAGCGCGCGCGCTTCAGGCGCACGACGTTCAGCCCCACCGCCTCGCACATGCGCCGCACCTGCCGGTAGCGCCCTTCGTGGATGGTGATGGAGATCCAGGCGTTGTTCTCGCTCTCGCTTACCTGCGCGACCTTGGCCGGAGCGGTCATGCCGTCCTCCAGCTTCACCCCCTCGGAGAGCTTCTTTATCTGGACCGTACTGACGTGTCCGCTAACCCGGACCAGGTATCCCTTGTCCACTTCGTGGCTTGGGTGCATCAGCATGTTGGCGAAGGCACCGTCGTTGGTGAGCAGCAGGAGCCCTTCCGTGTTGTAGTCCAGACGACCGACGGGATACACCCGCTCCTTCACCTCTTTGAGGAGATCGGTGACGATGGGGCGCCCTTCGGGGTCCTTCATCGTGGTCATGTACCCTACCGGCTTGTACAGGAGCAGGTAGACCCGCTTTTCCTCAACGGCGATCGGCTTGCCGTCCACCGTGATGGTGTCGGTTTCCGGATCGGCCTTGGTGCCGAGCTCGGTGACCACCGTGCCGTTCACGGCCACTCGCCCCGAGGTGATGATGGTTTCGGACTCGCGTCGTGAGGCGATGCCCGCCTGCGACAGTATCTTTTGCAAACGCTCCTGCATATGTCTCTCCTTACCTGGGCTCTCGCCGGTGAATTTACGCGGATCAAGTCATATCACAGCAGCCGTGCAGGTAGCAACCAGTTATGCGGTAAACAGTGCGACCTATCAGCGAAGCTGTTGCCTTGATGTGCGGAACCTGCTAAAAAGACAGGCTGCGCTTCAGGCGCAGTAAAGAGATATGTTCGCAAGGAGTAGATGTACATGCAGATGACGGATGTAAGAACCGCAGCTTTGAAAAAGAACAAGACCGTAGCCGGTGCGCTCCTTGTCGGAGCCGCCCTGCTCTTTATCGTCGCACGCCTGCAGCACGCTAGCGGGGCCTGGGGATGGGTTGCCGCCTTCGCCGAGGCCGCCATGGTGGGCGCTCTCGCGGACTGGTTTGCGGTAGTCGCCCTCTTCAGGCATCCGATGGGGCTTCCCATCCCCCACACCGCCATCGTTGCGGAGAAGAAGGAGACCATCGCCGACAACCTAGGCCAGTTCATCCAGGAGAAGTTCCTGGCCACCGAGGTGCTGGTCGAGAGGATGCGGGCCTTCGACCCGGCACGGCGCCTGTGCGATTACCTCGTCTCCCGGCAAAACGCCGAGGGGCTTGCCACCGGGATCACCCGGATCATCTCCGAGTCGATCGACTTCCTCGAAGACGAGCGGGTCAGCAAGGTGGTGAGTGCGGCGCTCAGCGACCGGGTGGAGAAGTTCGATGCCGCCTCTTCCGCGGGGGTGCTGCTGGAAAGCCTCAGGAGTGAGAGCCGGCACCAGGTGGTGCTGGACGAGTTGCTGCGCCGCCTCGGGGGATGGCTCGCGAAACCGGAAGCGCAGGAGAAGGTGGCGATCGCCCTCGACAACTGGGTGGACGCCGAGTATCCGCTGCTCAGCAAGTTCATCCCGAACCGTCCCCAGTTCGCCAGAAACGCCGGGGAGAAGATCGTGAGGAAGGTAAGCGGCTTCCTCGACGCGGTGAACGCCGATCCGAGCCACGAGCTGCGCCACGAGTTCGACAGCGCCGTCGGGGATTTCATCGTGAAGCTGAAGCACGACACGGCGATGCGGGCAAGGGTCGAGGAGTTGAAGCAGGAACTGGTGAGTAACGAGCAACTCGGGCATTACGCCCGTGGGCTGGTCGGCGACCTGAAGGCCTGGGTGGTGCAGGACCTCGAGCGGGAGCATTCCGCGATCAGGCACAAGGTTGCGGACGCCGCCGTAGCGCTAGGCCGCACCCTTTCGAAGAGCGATGAGCTTTCCGACTCCATCAACGAGCATCTGGAAGGGGTGGTGCGCAGGTACGCCGACGGGCTGAGGACGGGGTTCGCGAAGCACATATCCGGGACGGTGAAGGAGTGGGACAACGAGGAGTTCATCACGGAGATCGAGCTGAGCATCGGTTCGGACCTGCAGTTCATCAGGATGAACGGAACCTTGGTCGGCGGCATGATCGGCATTTTGCTGCACGCGGCATCGCTTGTCATCGGGTAGACACCGCCGCGAAGGTGGATACAGACCGACCAAACACCGCACGTGACCCCGGCGCTCCCCCCTTTGCGAAGGGGGGACGGGGGGGATTTGCTTTTTGTTGGCCGGTTCCCTAGATTGAACCGAATCCCGGGAATTCTCTTTCTAAACGAGACCACAACGGTTAATCAGCATCTGTCATCTGCTTGCGCAGTTTGCAGGCGGGCGTGGTTGCATGGCCCAATAAAGGCAAATCCCCCCTGTCCCCCCTTCGCAAAGGGGGAGACGTCAGGTCACATGCAGTGCTTCGTGGGGAGGTTGTGCTTGATGCACACCCACAACGATCCAAAGAAGAAGGGGGCATGGCTTTGCGGCCATGCCCCCTTCTTTTTATTGCTGTTGAATCCACCGCGGACTACTCGGCGAAGCGGCTCATCTTGCGGAACTTCTGGTAGCGCTGCTCGATCAGCTCGTCGGCCGGAATCGCCTTCAGCTCCTTCAGGTTCCTGGAAAGCGCCTCGTGCAGGTTCTTCGCCATGGCCTCGTGGTCACGGTGCGCACCGCCGGCGGGCTCGGGAACGATCTCGTCGATGACCTCGAGATCCTTGATGTCTTTGGCGGTGAGCTTCAACGCCTCGGCGGCCTGGGCTCCCTTGGTGCCGTCGGACCAGAGGATCGCGGCGCAACCCTCGGGGGAGATGACGGCATAGACGGAGTGCTGCAGCATCAGGACGCGGTCACCAACGGCGATGGCAAGCGCACCGCCGGAGCCACCCTCGCCGGTGATGACGACGATGATGGGGACGGTGAGACGGCTCATCTCGCGCAGGTTCCTCGCGATCGCCTCGGCCTGGCCGCGCTCCTCGGCGCCGATGCCGGGGAATGCGCCCGGGGTGTCGACGAAGGTGATGATGGGGAGCTTGAAGCGCTCGGCCATCTCCATCAGGCGCAGCGCCTTCCGGTACCCTTCCGGGTTCGGCATGCCGAAGTTGCGGAACACCTTCTCCTTGGTGTCACGCCCCTTCTGGTGACCGATCACCATGACCGGCTCGCCGTCAAGACGGGCAAGGCCGCCGACGATGGCGTGGTCGTCGCCGAAGTTGCGGTCACCGTGCAGTTCCACGAACTCGGTGAAGATCAGGCTCAGATAATCGAGGGTGAAAGGACGATTGATATGGCGGGCAACCTGGGCCGTCTGCCAGCGGGAAAGATTTGCAAACATGTCTTCGCGCATCTTCTCTGCCTTCTCCTCAAGTTTGGCGACCTCCGCGGAGAGATCGACCCCCTCAGTGGAAAATGCCAGCAGTTCCTGGATCTTCTTGTCCAGTTCCGCCAGCGGCTTCTCAAAATCCAGATAGCTCTGCTGCAATGCCATATATCTCTATCTCCTTGTTCTCAAATAAAATAACCGCATGCGTCCTGAGTCTACTCGAAGGACACGGCATTATAGCCGAAGAGGTTACTCACTTCCACTGTTAATTCTTCACTAGCGGCCACTTTGTATACGTCGGAAAGTTTGATGGTTACGCGCGAGCTGTTCTCTATGTCCAGGTGCAGAAAGCTGCGACAGATCCCCTGGTAGCGCGAGATGATGTCCTTCAGCCTGTCGAGCTTGCCCGTATCGGCTTCCTTCGCGTCTATGGTGAAGTTCACCCTGCGCGTATCACGCTCGACCAGGTCGCGCAACAGCATGATGTCGCTCGCCATGATCTTGGCCCCCTTCTCGCCTTGCTCGACCGTGCCGGTGATGTGAATGGGGTCGTCCCCCTTCAGGTGCTCTGAGCAGCGGGCGTAGACATCGGAGAAGACGACGACCTCCAGGGAGCCGACCAGGTCCTCGAGGGTGATGAACCCCATCCGGTCCCCCTTCTTGGTCATGATCTCCTTGAGACTTGCGGGGACGCCGCAGATCTTCACCTCGCTCTTATCCTTTGCCTCGTTGATCGAGGAACAGTCGACATTAGAGAAGCGGCGCATGTCAGCCACGTAGCGGTCCAGGGGGTGCCCGGTGATGAAGAAGCCGATCGCCTCCTTCTCGCACCCGAGCCGGTATTTCTCGTCCCACTCCGGGATGTCCGGAAGGCGGTTCCCCGAGCCGTTCGCGCCGCGCTGGATCTCGGCTATGCCGAATAAGGAGACCTGCGCGCTCTCGCGCTCCTGCTGCACGCGCTGTCCCTGGGCGGCGGCGTCGTCGAGTCCCGCCATCAGCTGCGCGCGTTTCGCGCCGGTGCAGTCGAAGGCGCCGCTTTTTATCAGTGCCTCGATCACCCTCTTGTTGCAGCGACGCAGGTCGACGCGTTCGCAGAAGTCGAAGATGTCCTTGAACGGCTCGTCCCCGCGCGCCTCGAGGATCGCCTCGATGGCCCCCTCCCCCACGTTCTTCACGGCACCAAGGCCGAAGCGCATGGCGTTCTCCAACACGCGGAAAGAGCGCAGCGACTCGTTGATGTCCGGCGGGAGCACCTCGATGCCCATCTCGCGGCAGTCGCCGATGCTCTTGATCACCTTGTCGGTGTTGCTCATGTCCTCGGTGAGGAGAGCGGCCATGAACTCGACCGGGTAATGGGCCTTCAGGTACGCGGTCTGGTAGGCGACGAGCGCGTAGGCGGCGGAGTGCGACTTGTTGAAGCCGTACTCGGCGAACTTCGCCATGAGGTCGAAGATGGCGGCGCACTTCTTGGAATCGAGCCCGAGCTTTTCGGACCCCTCCATGAACTTCAGGCGCTCCTTCGCCATCTGCTCGGCGTCCTTCTTACCCATGGCGCGACGCAGGAGGTCCGCGCCGCCGAGCGAGTAGCCGGCCAGGGAACGGGAGATCTGCATGACCTGTTCCTGGTAGACGATGACGCCGTAGGTGTCCTTGAGGACCGGCTCGAGCTGTGGCAGATCGTAGACGGTCTGCTTGCGGCCGTGCTTTCGCTCGATGAAGTCGTCGACCATGCCGGAGCCGAGCGGACCCGGACGGTAGAGGGCGCAGACCGCGATGATGTCCTCGAAGCAGGAGGGCTTCAGCTTGACCAGGAGCTCCTTCATGCCGCTCGACTCGAGCTGGAAGACGCCGGTCGTGTTGCCGGCCTGCAAAAGCTTGTAAGTTTCGGGATCGTCGTCGGTAAGGAGCGTGATGTCGAAGTTCGGATCCTTGCCGTTACGGATGTGCTTGCAGGCGTTGTCGATGACGGTGAGGTTCTTGAGGCCCAGGAAGTCGAACTTCACAAGGCCGACCTTCTCGACGTACTTCATCGAGTACTGCGTGGTCAGCGAGCCGGTCTTCTGGTCCTTGTAGACCGGGCAGAAATCCTCCATCTGCCTCGGTGCGACCACGAGGCCTGCGGCGTGGGTCGAGATGTGGCGCGCGAGCCCCTCAAGGCGCAGGGCGACCGTCATGACCTCGTTCACCTTCGGGTCGGCGGCCATCAGCTCCTTGATTTTGGGCTCCTGCTCGAGCGCCTTTTCGAGCGTGATGCCGAGGACCTCGGGAACCAGCTTCGCGATCTTGTCGACGTCGGCGAAGGTTAGATCGAGCGCGCGCCCGACGTCGCGGATGACGCCCCGGGCGGCCATGGTACCGAAGGCGGCGATCTGGCACACCTTCTCCCTACCGTAGCGGTCGACCATGTACTGGATCACCTCTTCGCGGCGGTCTTGGCAGAAGTCGACGTCGATATCCGGCATGGAGATACGTTCCGGGTTGAGGAATCGCTCGAACAGCAGGTTGTACGGCATGGGATCGATGTCGGTGATCCTGATGCAGAAGGCGACGAGGCTACCCGCCGCCGAGCCCCTGCCCGGTCCGACCGGGATGCCGTGGTCCTTGGCCCAGTTGATGAAGTCCGCAACGATGAGGAAGTAGCCCGGGAACCCCATCTGCCTGATGCAGTCAAGCTCGATGCGCAGTCGGTCGTGGTAGGACTGCTCCTGCTCCGGGGTCAGGTTCGGGTACTTGATCTTGATCTTCTGGAGGCGCAGCTTGAGGCCTTCGATGGACTCGCGCTCCAACTGGTCATCGAGGGTCTCACCCGGCGGTGCCTCGTAGGCCGGGAAGTGATAAGTCTTGAAGTCGAACTCGTAGTTGCAGCGCTCGGCGATCTTGACGGTGTTGGTGAGCGCCTCCGGGCAGTAGTGGAAATCCTTCGCCATCTCCTCCGGGCTCTTCACGTAGAAGGCCTCGGTAGTGAAGCGCATCCTGCTCGGGTCGCTCATGGTCTTCCCGGTCTGGATGCACAAAAGGATCTCGTGCGCCTTCGCGTCCTCTTTGTTCAGGTAATGGCAGTCGTTGGTGGCGACAAGCGGAAGATCCAGCTCGCGCGCGATTTCCATCACCCTCTGGTTCGCGATGGTCTGCTCGGGGAGCCCGTTCTCCTGGATCTCCAGGTAGTAGGAGCCCGGGAACATCTCGGCGTACCACTTCGCGGCGTTTCTCGCCTCCTCCATCTTGTTCCTGCCGGCGAGATAGGCGATCTCGCCCTGCAGGCAGGCGGAGAGGCAGATGAGCCCTTCCCTGTGTTTCTCCAGCAGTTCCTTGTCGATGCGGGGGCGACGGTAGAAGCCGTCCTTGTAGCCTGCGGAGGTGAGGTAGCAGAGGTTCTTGAAGCCGACCATGTTCTCGGCCAGCAGGATTAGGTGGTAGCTCGTGACCGGTTCGGCGCCGGTCGGCGCCTTCTTTTCCAGGCGGGAGCCCGGTGCGATGTACACCTCGCTCCCGAGGATCGGCTTGATCCCCTTGTCCTTCGCCTTGAGGTAGAACTCGAGGGAGCCGAACATGTTGCCGTGGTCGGTGACCGCCACGGCAGGCATGTGGTACTCCTTCGCCTTCTTGACGAGATCGCCGATGCGGATGGCGCCGTCCAGGAGGGAGTACTGGGAGTGCAGATGGAGATGGACGAAGTTTGCTGAATCCATAACAGGAAAGCCCTAACCAAAAAACAGACAAAAGACTGAATTAAAACAACAAAAGGAGCCCTTGGCTCTGCTGGCTCCAGTCACTGTTCGGATGAGAAAATAGCCGCCACATTCTGCACTAACCGGGAGTCTGTGTCAATGCACAGTAGCCCTCGCGCTCACATAATTTGAGAGGAGCGGCGACTGAAGCCGGGTTACATACGACGGCGAATAAATCGTTGACAGTATCGCCAGAATAATTCAATATCAAATCATATCAAATCAAACGAGTGATCACCTGAGAGGAGAAAAGCCATGATCACGGTAAGACGATCGGAAGACAGGGGGCACGCCGACCACGGCTGGCTCGACACCCATCACACCTTTTCCTTCGCAAACTACTACGACCCGCACCACATGGGTTTCAGAAACCTGCGGGTCATCAACGAGGACCGGGTCAAGCCGGGCATAGGCTTCCCTACGCACCCGCACCGGGACATGGAGATCATCTCGTATGTGCTTGAGGGGGAACTGGCCCATCGCGACAGCATGGGGAACGGGTCCGTGATACGTCCCGGCGAGCTGCAGCGCATGAGCGCTGGTACCGGGATCACCCACAGCGAGTTCAACAACAGCAAGTCCGACCCGCTGCACTTCTTCCAGATCTGGATCCTGCCGGAGCGGGAAGGGTTAACGCCTAGTTACGAGCAGAAGTTCTTTCCGGATGATGAGAAACGGGGAGCCCTGCGCCTGATCGCCTCGCCGGACGGGGAGAACGGCTCGGTTGTCATCAACCAGGATGCGAAGCTGTACGCGACGCTTCTGAAAGCCGGCGAAGAGATCATCCACCATCTTCCGGCGGAGCATCATGCCTGGGTACAGGTGGCGCGCGGCAAGGTGCTCGTGAACGGTCATGTCCTGGAAGCAGGCGACGGGGCGGCGGTCAGCAGCGAGGATGTGCTGCGTCTGACCGGGAAGGAAGCAAGCGAGGTACTGCTTTTCGAACTGCCGTAAGCGACAGTAGTATTGATGTGACAACAATCGCGGCAGAGACAAAAGGGGACAGGCTACTTTACCTGAAAAAGTAACCTGTCCCCTTTTCTGTTGTGTTTGACCGGAAAGGCTAGGCCCCGGCGTTCATGGCGGCATGGATGCTGGCCGCGTCCAGCGCAACTTCGGCCTGGTTGCCGACGTCCATGTTCTTGAGGGGGGCGGTGCCGCGGGCGAGTTCGTCGCCGCCGATGATCAGCGTGAAGCGGGAGCTGAACTTGTCGGCGCGCCTCATCTGGCTCTTCAGGCTCTTCCCTTCGTAGTCGATCTCGACCGCAAGCCCCAGGCGCTGCAAGGCGCTCATCAGGCGGAAGGCTTCGGAGTGCGCCTCATCACCAAGCGCCGCGATGAAGAGGTCGGGACGGCGCGAGAAATCCTTCTCGGCCAGCAAAAGCGCCACGCGCTCGACGCCCATGGCGAAGCCGATGCCGGGGATCTGCGGCCCGCCAATCTCGGAGATGAGCCCGTCGTAGCGGCCGCCAGCTGCAACGGCGCTCTGGGAACCGAGCATGGTGGTAACCATCTCGAAGGTGGTCCTCGTGTAGTAGTCGAGGCCGCGCACCATCCTCGGGTTTATGCTGTACGGGGTGCCGACCAGTTCAAGGTATTTCCTCGTCTTGTCGAAGTGGTCGCCGCACTCGGGGCAGAGGTGGTCGAGCATGGAGGGTGCGCCCTTCGTTGCCTCCTGGCAGCCGGCGGACTTGCAGTCGAGCGCGCGCAGCGGGTTCGTGTCGTAGCGGCGCTTGCAGTCGTCGCAGAGCTTGTCGATGCGGTCGAGCAGGAACTTCTTGAGCGCCTCGCGGTAGGCAGGACGGCAGCAGGGGCAACCAAGGGAGTTGATCTGCAGGCTAGGCTCGGTGAGCCCCAGTTCCTGGAAGAAATGGGTCAGCATGGTGAGCACCTGGGCGTCGACGGTAGGTGCCGCAACACCGGTGATCTCGGCGCCGATCTGGTGGAACTGGCGGTAACGCCCTTTCTGCGGACGCTCATAGCGGAACATCGGCCCCATGTAGTAAAGGCGCGCAACCGGGTCGAGGGCGTGCATCTTGTGCTCCACGTAGGCGCGCATCACCGACGCTGTCCCCTCCGGGCGCAGGGTCACCTTGTTGCCGCCCTTGTCCTCGAAGGAGTACATCTCCTTCTCCACGATGTCGGTGGCGTCGCCGATGGAGCGGCAGAAAAGCTCGGTCTTCTCCATGATCGGTATCCTGATCTCGGAAAGTCCGTACAGTTCGAAAACCCGGCGCGCGGTCGCCTCGATGTGCTGCCACTTCTCGACCTCGCCCGGGAGGATGTCATTGAAACCCTTGATGCCGGTGATTGCCACGGTGATGCTCTCCTTGCTCACACAAAATTTAAGACGAAGACTTTAACGCAAAGCCGCAAAGCCGCTAAGAGAAACCTAAATAGGGGAACGGCAAACCTTTTACCTTGATTTTACCTTTGCGCCTTCGCGCCTCCGCGCCTTTGCGTTGAGGCCTTAAAAATAAAAAAACCGGCATAGACTGCTGTCCGGTCCGCTGCACGTCCATTCGCCCTACCGCTTTCGTCAGGGAGGCGTGATCAGCCTTTCCGCGTGGAACGCCCTGTTCTTCCCGGCGCTCTTGCCGCGGTACATCGCTTGGTCCGCCATCTCCAGAAGCTCCGCCTTGGTGCCGGCATCGTCCGGCGCGCACGCGTAACCAAGGCTCACGGTGAGCTTGATGGCGAGCCCGTCGGCCTTCGCGAAGGTGTGCGACTCGATGGTCTTCCGGATACGTTCGGCGACGATGGCCGCGCCTTCCATCCCGGTCTCCACGAGAACGATAGTGTACTCGTCGCCGCCGTAACGGATCACCGCATCGACGTCACGCACGCTCTTTCGCACCAGTGCGCCGACCTCGCGCAGTACGCGGCTGCCGATCAGGTGGCCGAAGTTGTCGTTCACCGATTTGAAGAGGTCGATGTCGAGGAAGAGCACGCCGAGGTTGGAGCCGTAACGCTCGCAGCGCTTCAGCTCGCGCTCCAGTACGACGTCGAGGTAGCGGTAGTTGTACAGGCCGGTCAGCTCGTCGATGTAGAGGAGGTCTTTCGCGATGTTGTAGCGGACGGCGTTGTCGAGGGCAAGCAGCCCCTGGTCGAGCAGGAAGGAGATGTGCTTGCGGTTTATGTCCCTCGGGAGCATGGCGCCGGGATCGTTGAACAGGATGACCACGCCCTGGAGGTCCGACTTGTAGCGCAGGTAGAGGCACATCGCCTCGGTGATCTCGCTCGCGTATTCGGCACCGTCCGGCAGGAAGTTCCGCAGGTAGATCAGATGCGAGGTGCCGTCGTCCCTCAGGTCGCTTTCACTGATGACCGCCTGGCCCAGGAGATGCGCGTTCAGCTCGTCGATCCCCTTCAGCTCGCACAGCTTCAGCTGCCCATTCTCGGCAAAATAACCAATGGCCCGGTTCACGCCGACTTCCTTCATCAGAGCGTCGGTGAGCATCTGGTATAGGCGCTCCAGTTCCAGACAGTTGGAGATGTTCTGACTCACCTGGAAAAGGTTAACCAGCCCTTTAAGCTCGAGATTCTCGTCGAGCAGCCTGCGCTGTTCCATGCAGTGGCTGACGATGTGGCGGAATTCGTCCTGGTTGATGGGCTTTATGAGGTAATCGGTGGCGCCGTTTTTCAGGGCGTAGATGGCGGTCTCGACGTTGGCATGGCCGGTGACCATGATCACTGCGGTTGCGGGGTCGAGCCGTTTCACTTCGGAGAGGATATCGAGGCCGCTCACGTCGCGCATCACCAGGTCGGTGACAACGAGGTGATAGCCGCCTCTCCCGATCATATCCAGCGCCTCTTCACCTGAGGCGGCCACATCGACGTTATAGCCGTCCTCCTTAAGAAGGTCGGTATAGACCTCTCGGAAAAAGCTATCGTCTTCGACTAAAAGAATCCTTTGCATGCTACGGATCTCCTGGATCGTCGGGGTATACGTGAGAATGCCCGCCTAAACTAGCAGATAGCGCTCTAGAGTGTCAATTAAAATGCCCCAAAGGGGTCGTAATTGTAAGTGTGCCGTCAGCCGTGCAGATCGCGATTATCGTGCCGTCCTGATCGGTGCGGTAGGTGCGGATACCCTGCCGCTGCAGCCTGAGTAGGGTCGCCGGTGCCGGGAGCCTGAAGGTATTGCGGTATCCGGCGGAGATGACCGCTGCGGCGGGTCGCACTGCGGCTAGAAAGGAATCGGTCGAAGAATATCTGCTGCCGTGGTGCGCAACCTTAAGCAGGGAACAGGGCTCGACCGCTTGGCGCGCCAGGAGTCCGCGCTCCGCGTCGGCTCCGATGTCACCGGTAAAAAGGACGGCACTCCGGCCATAAGAGAGGCGAAAGACAAGGGATGCTTCGTTCGCGTCGGTGTAGCTTTCGCGGCTATCGGCGAGGGGCCAAAGAGGACGCAGCAAGGCGCCGCCGAGCTGAAGCGGACCTCCTTCCGGGTCCAGAGGCTTGACCGGAACGCCACGGGCGGTCAGGATCCATTTCAGTTGCTGCGTATCCGGTGACCTGAAGAATAGCGGGCTCGCAAGGAACTGACCGATCTCGAAGTACGCGGCGAGGTGCACCACGCCCTGCAGGTGGTCCGGATGCTCGTGTGAGAGCACCAGGTAGTCGATGCGCCGCACGGAAAGTGCCCTCAGGGCCGGCACGAGTACCCGCGGGCCGACGCGCGCCTCGGTGTCCGTCGCGTTGCCGCCGCCGTCAACAAGCATCCACTTCCCCGCGGGGAGATGCACCAGCGCAGCATCCCCTTGCCCGACGCTCAGGAAGTAGATGCGCATGGCGCTCTCCGGTGCGCTCGACGCGGGCACTGCGCGCAGGATCAGTGCAAAGAGCAAGAGGCTTGCGGCGGCCACACGCTGCGGAAGGGAGGAGACAAAGGTGATCACGAAGAGCGCGAGGCACGCAAGGAGCAGGTCGAGCCGCCCGGGGGCATATCCCTCCAGAACCGGTGCCCGGGAAAGATATACAACGATCTGGTCCGCCCAGCGCACGTGCAGCGCGGCAAGGTGCAGCAACAGGCGGGCCGGCGCCTCCCCCACCCCGCTCGCGGCAAGGCCCAACAGACCGAAGACTACGGCACCGTACCCCATGAGCGGCACCACGAGAAGGTTCGCTACAAGACCAATGACGGACACGCGCCGGAAGTAGTACGCCACGTGAACGAAGGTCGCGAGAATGGCGGCCGCAGACGCGGTAAAAAGAAGCAGCGTCCAACGCAGCGCCCTCCCCTTCGCGGCGACGAACCTGGAAAGTGGCGGGGCCAGGACTGCCAGTCCCCAGATGGCCAGAAAGGAGAGCTGAAATGATACGTCGAAGAGGGTCTCGGGAGCGGTGAAAAGGATGGCGCAGGCAGCGAGCATGATGGTGTTCACCGGGTCCAGTTCGCGCTTCAGGTACAGTGCGGCAACCGCGGCGAAGATCATCAGCACGCTGCGCTGCGTGGCGGGGGCGGCGCCGGAGAGAAAGAGGTAAAAGAGCACCACGGGAAGCGACGTGAACAGGACGGTCTGGCGCAACCTCACGTGCAGGGCGAGCCACTCGGAACGACGCGCCAGGAAGTAGAGTCCGTTGAACAGGGTAAGAAACAGGACCCCGACGTGGAAGCCGGATATGGAGAGGATGTGGTTCACGCCGCTGCGGGAAAACGATTCCTGCAACGGCTCCGACAGATCCCCCCGGTCGCCGAGCAGCAGCGCCTTCAGGACGCCCCCCTCGGTCCCAGGTTCCACCGACATGATGAAGTCCCCCAACCTGTCGGCAAGGAGGTCGATGCCGTACCGCCACCCGGTTCCCGCGTGCAGGAGCACCATGTCATCGGCTTCCGGTACGAAACCGGTTTCGAAGACGCCCAGGTAGGCGAGCCGCCGCGCGTAGTCGATCTCGCCGGGCACCCCTAGGCTGCGCGGCTTCCTGAGGCGGGTGGAAAGGCAGACCCGGTCTCCGGTAAAGAGTTTCGGTCGTCCCGATTTCACGTAAACCAGCAGTCGTCCCCTCGCAGCGTACTTGCGGTCGTCTTCCGCGATCTTATCCACGCTCAGGTAGATCCTGCTTCCACCATGAGCCGCTCCCTCGACGCGCGCATCTACGTACCCTTCCACCACAACCGGTCGATCCCGGATGAAGGCGGCGAGCGCGTCGACCGGTCGCAGGAAGGGCTTCATGGACAGTACACCCCAGACCATGAAGAAGGCGGCAATGGATAGTGTGAAAGGGAAACGGGATCTGACGAAGCAGGCGGCTAAGGTTAAGGCGAGCAGGGCTACGGCAGGCCAGGACGGGATGGCGATGTCGAGCAGGTCAGCCAGAACAAGCCCGGCCACCAATGAGCTAAGAGGCACCAAAAGCGGTTTCTCCAGGTGACACCCCCTTGGGGGGCATAAACGCGGCGCCCCAGGAATGATTAAATTCAACGAATGTTATAGCATCCCCCCTCCCCTGCACAACGGCATCTGCTCAGCAAGTTCAAGCTGTTCACAGTTCGACATCCGCATAAGCAACTGAAATTACATGCCTTATACCCTCCGACAGTAAAACCTTGTGCAGCTTTAGTACAGACGGCCCGGTTTTGTCATTGCCGTAGGCGCCCGCAACAAGGCCTACAAAACCGTTGGATAACAGTCACTTACGACACAGACGGAAGAATGTGCGATTTTGGTACGCCAGTTGAAAAGTAAGGAGAAAACGGCAACAAGGGGGGACATCATGGCATACAGAGATCGCAGCGCAAGCGAGAGGTCCGGCTCCTACGCATATACCATCATGGAAGTTCGTTTGAGGAAGAAGGGTGCTCCGGAAGGGACCGAGGACGACATTCGCCTCATGACCGTGGACAGCCACTGGGACACGCTACGCTTCGTGCAGGACAACATGGATCAGTGTGTTGGCAACGTGGTGCGCCTCAAGCGGACCGAAACGAAGCGCGAACAGGGCATGAATGAAAGCGCGGCGCTGTTCCAGAAGAACCTCGAACCGCTCGTCTCCACCCTGACGGCGAACCAGGGACAAGGGGTGATGGACAAGCTCTCCATCTCGCTGAAGAAGGCCCTTTTGCTCATGGTGATGGAGCGCTACCAGAGCGACCGCGACAAGGCATGCAGGGTGCTCGGCATCTCCCAGGAGAAGCTTGAGAGCGAGCTGAAACTGTGCGGCGTCCCCGCCAGATAGATAATCTCTAGTAGTACTCCTCCTGATACGAAGGGATCTCCGCACACCAGCGGGGGTCCCTTTTTGCTTTTGCGAGGGCGGCGTCGACTGTGTCGATGAGGCGCTGCCGGTCTTTCGGGTAGCTACCGGCAAGCTCCAGAAAATTGGAGACGTGGTTCGAGCGCAGGATGGTCCCCTGCGGCTCAAGGCGCTCGAGAAGAGCCCGGGTTTCGAGCAAAATCTCGCCGTGACTCAGAGGCTCGATCAGTCTGAGGAAGTCGTCGTTGTGACGCTGGAACATGGTGAGAAGGGAAAAGTACTCGGGCGAAAGTGCGGTGATCCATCGTGCCGTCGCCGCCGCGTGTTCCGCGCTTCGCTTCTTACCGGCAAGCCCGAGGATCGCGGTCACCGACAGTTTCATCCCGGCGGCCATGGCCTTGCGGCACTGCTCCAGCATCTCTTGCGGCGTGAACCCCTTGTCCACCAGGTGCAGCGTTTCGGGGTCGCCGCTTTCCAGACCGAAGTAGAGGATGCGGAGCTTCTTCGCGCGGAGCACCTGCAGGTCTTCCTTGCTCTTGCCGTTCAGGCTGTTGGGTGAGGCGTAGGCGCCGACACGGGTGAGGGACGGAAAGACCTCGTTCAGCTCCTCCAGGATCAGCGCGAGCCCCTCCTGCGGGTAGATGAGGGCGTCGCCGTCGGCGAGGAATACGCGCCGGACCGCGTCACGGTAGCGCGGCGGTATCGAGCGGACCTCCGCCACGATCTCGTCGAGAGGACGCACCCGGAAGCGCTTCATCTTGTACATGCCGCAGAACTTGCAACGGTTCTGGGAGCAGCCGATGGTGATCTGGAAGATGAGGCTTCCCGCCTCGGAGGGTGGCCGAAAGAGGGGCTCGTCGTAGTGGAAGAAGTACATGGCAGCTCCGCCTGAAAGATGAGGTTCCCGAAACCTACCGGTCGCGTGACACTTTAACGGATAACGGCGGGCTGATTCTATAAAAAATTTATGGAGTCCATTCAACCGGCCGGAACCGGACAAAAAGCAAATCCCCCCGTCCCCCCGTCCCCCCTTCGCAAAGGGGGGAGCGTGAGTTCATCGGCGGAGCGCTGTAGGCCTATACCTGCCTACCCGAAACTCTTCGACAACCTGCGAAAAAAGGGGGGCGACTTGCGTCGCCCCCCTTCCCTTTTTCCTGCTATCGATACCGCCCCTTGTTAGGCGAGACGGTCGGCGTACATCGGGAAGCGCTTCATCAGCGCGTTCACCTGGGTCTTCACAGCGGCGAGCTTCGCCTCGTCACCCACGTTGCCGAGCACTTCGGCGATGAACCCTGCCACCTGCTCCATCTCGGCTTCTTTCAGACCGTGGCTCGTGGCCGCCGGGGTGCCGATACGGATGCCGGAGGTGATGAACGGCGAGCGGGTGTCGAAGGGGATGCCGTTCTTGTTCACGGTGATGCCTGCGCGGTCGAGCGCCTCCTCGGCAACCTTGCCGGTCAGCTCGGTCTGGGAGAGGTCGACCAGCATCAGGTGGTTGTCGGTGCCGCCGGAGGTGAGCTTGAAGCCGCGGCTCATGAGGCCTGCGGCGAGCGCCTGGGCGTTCTTCACGATCTGCTGCTGGTACTGCTTGAACTCGGGGGCAAGCGCCTCTTTGAAGGCGACCGCCTTGGCGGCGATCACGTGCATGAGCGGGCCGCCCTGGATGCCGGGGAAGATGTTGGAGTTCAGGGTCTTCGCCCAGTCCTCGCGGCACATGATCATGCCGCCGCGCGGTCCGCGCAGCGTCTTGTGGGTGGTGGTGGTCACGAACTCGGCGTAGGGAACCGGGCTCGGGTGGATGCCGGCGGCAACGAGACCCGCGATGTGGGCCATGTCTACCATGACCACGGCGCCCACCTTGTCGGCGATACGACGGAAGGCCTCGAAGTCGATGATGCGCGGGTAGGCGGATGCGCCGACCACGATCATCTTCGGCTTGTGCTCAATGGCGAGACGCTCGCACTCTTCATAATCGATGGTCTGGGTCTCCTGGGAGACGCCGTAGGGGACGATGTTGAAGAGCTTGCCGGAGAAGTTGACCGGGGAGCCGTGGGTCAGGTGCCCGCCGTGGGCCAGGTTCATGCCGAGCACGGTGTCGCCCGGCTTCAGCACGGAGAAGTAGACCGCCATGTTGGCCTGGGAACCGGAGTGCGGCTGGACGTTGACGTGGTCCGCGCCGAAGAGCTCCTTGGCGCGCTCGATGGCGAGGTTCTCGACCTTGTCCACTTCGTGGCAGCCGCCGTAGTAACGCTTGCCGGGATACCCTTCGGCGTACTTGTTGGTGAGGACCGAGCCCTGCGCCTCAAGCACCGCCTGGGAAACGAAGTTCTCCGAGGCGATCAGTTCGAGGTTGTACTCCTGGCGCTCCGTCTCGTGCTTGATGACTTCCGCCACTGCCGGGTCGAATGTTTCCAGTACTGACATGTCTGATCTCTCCTAAAAAATGCTGGTGAAATAGGAAAACGGGACTCTGGGAGTCCCGTTCTTTGCTTCAGAATCGTTTGTCTTTCCAGTGCCGCCCTACCGAAAAACCTTTATCGGAGCCCGACGGTTATCCCTTAAGTTCGCGTTCCAGGGCGGTGATCTTGTCCAGACGGTTCTGGTGCCTGCCCGCGGCGTACTCGGTGTCGAGCCAGGCCACCACCATCTCGCGCGCCTTCTCGACTTCCAAAACGCGGCCGCCCAGCACCAGGATGTTGGCGTTGTTATGCTCCTTGGCCATGGTGGCCATGAAGACGTCGGTGGCAAGTGCCGCGCGGATGCCGGGGAACTTGTTGGCGACGATGGACATCCCGATGCCGGTACCGCAGACGAGGATACCCTTCTCGGCACTCCCCTCGGAGACGCGGCGCGCCACGGCCTCCCCGAAATCGGGGTAGTCGACCGAGTCGCCGTTATGTGTACCGAGGTCTTCGCAGGGAAGCCCGCGCTCTTCGAGGAGTTTCTTTATCTCGTTCTTCAGATCGAGGCCGCCGTGATCGCTTCCAAGAACTATCATCCGTTAGACCCTCTTGAAAAGAAGCGAGGCGTTGGTGCCGCCGAAGCCGAAGGAGTTGCTCATCGCGTACTCCACCTTCGCCTCGCGTGCGGTGTTCGGCACGTAGTCGAGATCGCACTCGGGGTCCGGCTCGTTGTAGTTGATGGTCGGCGGGACGACGGAGTTCTTCATCGCCAAGAGCGAGAAGACCGCCTCGACGCCGCCGGCAGCACCGAGCAGGTGACCGGTCATCGATTTGGTGGAAGAGACCATCAGTTTGGTTGCGTGATCGCCGAAAACGGTGTGGATCGCCGTAGTCTCGCCGAGGTCGCCGTAGGGAGTCGAGGTGCCGTGGGCGTTGATGTAGTCGACCTGCTCCGGGTTGATGCCCGCAGTACGCAGCGCCATCTTCATGCAGCGCGCCGCCCCCTCACCGCCCGGGGCGGGAGAAGTCAGGTGATAGGCATCGCCGGAAAGGCCATAGCCCACGATTTCGCCGTAGATCTTGGCGCCGCGCGCCTTGGCCGCCTCGTACTCCTCGAGCACCACGATACCGGAGCCCTCGGACAGGACGAAGCCGTCCCTCCCCTTGTCGAACGGACGCGACGCACCGGCCGGGTTCTCGTTGTTGGTGGAGAGCGCCTTCATCACGGAGAACCCGCCGATACCCAGCGGTGTCACCGTCGATTCGGTGCCGCCCGCGATCATGGCGTCGGCATCGCCGCGCTGGATCATGTGGTACGCGTCACCGATGGAATGGGTGCCGGTCGCACAGGCGGAAACGGAGGAAACGTTCGGGCCTTTTGCCCCGTACTTGATGGAGATGTGCCCCGGAGCCAGGTTGATGATCAGCATCGGGATGAAGAAGGGGGAAACCTTCTTGTACCCGCCTTCCAGCAGCGCGCTGTGGTAACGCTCGATGGCGGGAAGACCGCCAAGGCCCGCACCCACAAGGACGCCGACACGCTCGGCGTTCTCCTCGGTGATCTGCAGACCGGAGTCTTCCATCGCGAAGTGGGCCGCAGCGAGGGCGTACTGGATGAAGAGATCCATCTTCTTGATCTCTTTCTTGTCGATGAAATCCTCGGCGACGAAGTCCTTGACCTCGCCAGCGATTCTCACCGGCAGGTCGGAGGCATCAAAACGGGTGATGGGAGCAATGCCGGACGTACCGGCCACGAGGGCATCCCAGTTCTTTCCGTTACCGGTCCCCAGCGGGGAGACCACGCCTACCCCCGTGACAACAACTCTTCTCATACTCTGAACTCTCCTTGGTTGCTTTTGACTCACGCACGCCCGAAGGCGACATGAAAAAGGGGAAGCATAACTCCCCCCTCTCTACTAGGTGTGATCAGTGATGTAGTCGATTGCGTCCTGTACCGACTGGATCTTCTCGGCATCCTCGTCGGAGATCTCGATTTCGAACTCTTCCTCAAGTGCCATCACCAGTTCCACGGTATCCAGGGAGTCGGCGCCCAGGTCGTCCATGAAGGAGGACTCGTTGGTCACCTGAGCCTCGTCAACACCAAGCTGCTCAGCGACTATCTCTTTAATGCGTTTCTCGATCGAAGCCATTCAATTACCTCCATTTGATTGTAACGTCAGACGTTTTTAGTTTTGCTTTGCCGAAAGACTGCTATTTCATAGCATGAAAAGCAGAATTTGCAAAAGGTATTTTTGGCGCTGAAAGTAAAAAAGAACGCCGTTTGCGACATCACATGTACATGCCGCCGTTCACCGAAAGTACGTGTCCGGTGACGTATGCCGCGGCGTCGGAAACGAGGAACAGTACAGCCCCCGCTATGTCATCGGAGCTGCCAAGCCTTCCCATCGGGATCTGCTCCTGGAGCGCTTCTCTGGTCTTCTCGGAGAGCTCCGCGGTCATGTCGGTCTCGATGAAACCAGGGGTGACCGCGTTGACGGTGACGTTTCTCCTTGCGAGCTCTTTCGCCACCGACTTGGTGAGGCCGATCATGCCCGCCTTGGAGGCGCAGTAGTTGGCCTGGCCGGGGTTACCCATCTCGCCGACCACGGAGGAGACGTTGACGATCCTGCCGTAGCGCGCCTTGGACATGAGCTTCGCGGCCTCGCGGGTGCAGTTGAAGCAACCCTTCAGGTTCACGTCGAGGACCGCATCCCAGTCCTCTTCCTTCATCCTGAGGAGCAGCCCGTCCTTGGTGATGCCTGCGTTGTTGACCAGGATATCGACCTTGCCGAAGGCCTCGACGGCCTGCTTGAAGAGCCCCTCTACCTCGGCGACCACGGAGACGTCCACCTTGACGGCGAGCGCCTTGCCACCTGCGGCGACGATCTCTTCGGCGGTCTTGGCGGCGCCCGCTTCGCTGGTCGCGGTGACGACCACTGCGGCCCCTTCTGCGGCAAGTTTCATCGCGATGGCGCGACCGATGCCGCGGGAGGCGCCGGTTATCACTGCTACCTGTCCGTTAAGACTCATTGTGCCACCTCCGTCAACGCTTTTACCCCGGCTGCGTCCTGCACGTTGGCGCAGGAGGTTTCCTTGTCGATCCTCTTCACGAGACCTGCGAGCACTTTGCCCGGGCCGATCTCGACGAAGTTGGTGACGCCGGCGGCGACGATATTCTGGATGATCTGCTCCCAAAGGACCGGCGCGCAGACCTGCTCGACGAGAAGCTGCTTCACGCGTCCCGCGTCGGCATTGGGCTTCGCCTCGACGTTGCTCACCACCGGGGCGGTCATGGCGCCTACGGCGACCGCCTCGAGGGTCTGGGCCAGACGGTCCGCGGCGGGCTTCATCAGGGCGCAGTGGAAGGGGGCGGATACCGGGAGAAGCATGGCCTTCCTGAACCCCCTCGCCTTCGCGATGTCGATGGCGCGGTTCACGGCACCGGTGTGCCCTGCGACCACGATCTGGCCGGGGGAGTTGAAGTTGGCAGGGGAAACGACCTCGCCCTGCGCCGCCTCGGCGCAGATTTCCTTGAGGACCTCGGCCTCGGCACCGAGGATCGCAGCCATGGCGCCAACGCCGATGGGTACTGCGTCCTGCATGTAGCTGCCGCGGGCACGCACGGTCCTCAGCGCATCGGCAAAGTCGAGCGCGCCGGAAGCGACCAGTGCGGAGTACTCGCCAAGTGAGTGACCGGCCAGGAAGGAAGGCACAAGCGAGGATTCCTCCCTCAGCACCCTGAGCGCCGCGACGCTCGCCGCCAGGATGGCGGGCTGGGTGTTGGCGGTAAGCTTCAGCTCATCCTCGGGCCCTTCGAAGCAGAGCTTGGAGAGGGAGAAGCCGAGCGCGTCGTCGGCCTCCTCGAAGGTGACCCGGGCGGTCTTGAAGTTATCGGCCAGGTCCTTCCCCATCCCGGCGTGCTGGGAGCCCTGTCCCGGGAAGATGAATGCATAGGATTGCATAGATGACCTCTTTTCTTTTTAGTGGGAGCCAGGCGTCTGGCCAAGGTGGCGATCCACCTTCGCCAAGGCTACGGCGGACAAGTCCGACAGCACCTCCGCCAAGGCTACGGTGGACACGGCCTGTGGCCTACGGTCCCAGGCCTACCAGCGGATCAGCGCGGAGCCCCAGGTGAGACCGCCGCCGAAGGCGTCAAGCAGCAGCAAGTCCCCTTCTTTGAGTCGACCAGCACGCACCGCCTCGTCCAGCGCGATGGGTATCGACGCCGCGGAGGTGTTGCCGTAACGGTCCAGGTTCACGAAGACGCGCTCGCCGGTGATGCCGAGACGCTTGCCGACGGAGTCGACGATCCTCTGGTTCGCCTGGTGCGGGATGAAGAGCGTTACGTCGTCGGGGGTGAAGCCGTTGGCCTCCAGGGCCTCCTGGGCGACCTCGCCCATGGCGCGAACCGCAAGCTTGAACACCTCGTTACCCTGCATGGTCAGGTAGACCAGCTTGTCGTCCACGTTCTGGTGCGTGGCGGGTTTGCGGTTGCCCGGGCCCTTCTGGTACAGGATCTCCCAGTAGTTGCCGTCGGAGTGCATGTGCGTGGAGAGGACACCGTGGTCCCCCTCCTGCGCCTCGAGCACCACCGCGCCGGCACCGTCGCCAAAGAGCAGGCAGGTGTTGCGGTCGGACCAGTCGACGATGCGGGAAAGCACCTCGGCACCGATCACGAGCGCCTTTTTCACCTGTCCGGAGCGGATGAACTTGTCGGCGGTGGAGAGGGCGTAGATGAAACCGGAGCAGGCAGCGGAGAGATCGAAGCAGAAGGCGTTGGTGGCCTTGAGGGCTTGTTGCACGATGCAGGCGGTGGCGGGGAACGGGAAGTCGGGGGTCAGGGTACCCACGACGATGAGGTCGATCTCCTCGGCCTTAACCCCGGCGGCGGCAAGCGCCTTCTCCGCGGCAGCGATGGCGAAGGTCGAGGTGTACTCCCCCTCCGCGGCTATGCGGCGTTCCCGGATACCGGTCCTCGTGACGATCCACTCGTCGCTGGTGTCCATCATTTTTTCAAGATCGAAGTTGGTCAGCACTTTCTCCGGAACGGCGGAGCCGGTTCCGGTGATTCTTGCTCTAATCATGAAGCTACCCTTTCTGTTGCGGCGTCCGGGTTCTGGGCGCCGGCTCGCTCGCGCGGCTCACCGGGGAAGCTCTCGTTGAGCTTTTCCGCCATGCGGCTGTTGACCCCTTTGAGCGCGTATTCATGGGCAAAGCGGATCGCGTTCTTGATCGCCTTGGTATTCGAACCGCCGTGGCAGATCATCCCCACGCCGTTGATCCCAAGCAGAGGCGCTCCGCCGTACTCGGCATAGTCTACGGTTTTCTTGAAGTTCTTGAACGCCTTACGGCTAAGGAAGTAGCCGATCTGGGACAGAAGGCTCGCCTTGATCTCGGCCCTAAGCATCTTGCCCACGGCCTCGGCCAACCCCTCGGAAAGCTTCAAAGCCACGTTGCCGACGAAGCCGTCGCAGACCACGACGTCGACGGAGCCGTTGAAGATGTCCCGGCCTTCCACGTAACCTATGTAGTTGATGGGCTTTTCGCGCAGAAGTGCGCTGGTTTCGCGGGTGAGCTCGTTCCCCTTGCTGTCCTCCTCACCGTTGGAGAGAAGGCCGACGCGGGGTTTGTCGACGCCCATGACGAATCTGGCGTACACCTCGCCCATGACGGCGAACTGAACCAGATGGATCGGCTTGCAGTCGACGTTGCCGCCGACGTCGAGAACGAGGGTTTTACCGGTTACGGTGGGGAAGAGCTGGGCGATCGCGGCGCGATCGATCCCCTTCATCCGCTTCAGCACGAACATGCCGGCCGCCATGGTGGCACCGGAGTTGCCGGCGCTGACGACGGCCACCGCCTCGCCACCTTTTACGAGCTCGAAGGCGACGCGGATGGAGGAATCCTTCTTCTTGCGTACCGCGTCGGAAGCGGAGTCGTGCATGCCCACTACTTCCGAGGCATGCCACACTTCGATATCCAGCCCTTTGCAGTCATGGCGGGCCAGCTCGGCCTGCACCTTTTCGACATCACCGACCAGAGTGACCGGGATGCCAAACTCTCTGGCAGCAGCTACTGCACCTTCAACTTCAACATGAGGGGCGTTGTCGCCCCCCATTACATCGACAGCAACTCTCATATTTCCCCTAGGGAGCGGATTTCGAACAGTCACGGCTGTGAAATCGAAATCCTAGAGCTCTTCAGCCTTCAGCACCTGGCGTCCCTTGTAAGTACCGCAGGACGGGCAGACGCAATGCGGCAGCTTCGGAGCCTTGCACTGGGGGCAGGTCGAGACGGTGGGAGCGGTCAGGAAGTCGTGTGCACGCCTCATGTTCTTGCGCGACTTGGAGGTTTTCTTCTTAGGTACAGCCATGATGTTCTCCTTTTTACTTTTCTATCTTGATCTTCTTCAGGGCGGCCATCTTCAGGTTTATCCCGCCGCGATCGCAGCCGCATTCTCCGGCGTTCAGGTCAGCACCGCACTCGGGGCAGAGCCCTTTGCACGATTCGCTGCATAGTGGCTTGTACGGCACCTCCAGCATCACCTGTTCGGCGATCTCGGGGGCCATGTCGATCTCGTCACCGGTATAGGTGGCGGAGATCAGCTCCTCGTCGGAGAGCTCTACTTCATCCTCGGAACCTTCATCCTCACCCTCGGTGTAGAAGATGGTGAAGTCAGAGGTGAGCGGTAAGTCATACTCGGCGAGGCAGCGGGAGCAGGTGAGGCGTGCTGCACTCTCAACGTGCCCGGTCGCCCGCACATGGTCGTATTCCCATACCGCGGTGACCTTGGCGCTGACCGGTGCGGTGAAGGTACACTCGCCGGCCGCTTCCATTGCCACCAGGACCGGGAAGTGCGAAGCCGGCTCCACCTCCGAGAGGTCGAGCTGCTTCTTTTTCACCTTCTCTATCTCAATCTTCAAAGGAAGCTCTCCCTCATTTTCAAAGTTTCTCAGTATAGAGATGGTGGTTTTTTTGTCAAGGTAAATCTAGTTACCACCCCATCCTGTAGTCCACACTGACGCCGCTGTCTGCGCCTGTGAGGACACCAAGCCTGCCAGCGGCTCCTTCAACCAGCATGTCCACAAGCTTACCCTTCTTCTTCGGGGTCCGGATGAGCCTCGGCTCTCCCTTGATGCCGCCTAAGCGCGCCGCCTCGTCGATGGCGTCCTGCATGGAGCCGATGCGGTCCACAAGCTTCAGGGCGAGCGCCTGTTCGCCGGAGAAGATCCTGCCGTCGGCGATGGCGCGCACCGTCTCCTCTGGAAGCTTTCTCCCCTGCGCCACCGCCTTCACGAACTGGCCGTGCGTCGAGTCGATCACCCCCTGCAGCATGGCCCTCTCCTCGTCGGTCATGGCGCGGGCGGGGGAGCCGGTATCCTTGAACTTGCCGGTCTTGATGGTGTAGGCCTTCATGCCGACCTTGTCCATGAGCCCCTCGATGTTGGAGAACTTCATCAAGACGCCGATGCTACCGGTGATGGTGCCCGGGTTCGCATAGATGAGGGTGGCGGGAGCGGAGACGTAGTACCCGCCCGAGGCGGCGACGCTCCCCATGGAGACCACCACCTTCTTCGTTTTGGCGAGGTCCTTCACCGCCGCGTAGATCTCCTGGGAGGGACCGACCACGCCTCCCGGGGAATCGACACGGAAGACCACCGCCTTCACGTGTTCGTCCTTTTTCATGCTGCGCAGCTGCCGTATTACCTCCTGGCCGTCGATGATGGCCCCCTTGAGCTCCACGACGCCGATCCCATCGCCGCCGGCCAGCGTGTCGTCATCGCCTATGAGGGCGCTGACCACCGCGACACAGGCCGCGAAAAGCAAAGACAAGCCAAGAACCAGGGCGAGTATCCATAACAACAACTTCCTCATGACGCCTCCGTTAGTATCGGCAATACTCGATCACCCTTATCAAGTCAACTGTTTACAGCTTATTTTGCTTGTCATTTGACGGGACAATGTCCTATATCTGAACAAGGAAGAACAAAGACATGGCCCGATCAACGCCAACAACTGTACACCAAGCGGGATGCGGCGCAAAAACTTATTGTCGAGCGGCTCGGCCGGCGCCGATGTCTCTGACGCGATAGATGTAAGAGGAATTATGAGAGTACTGGTGATTTCAGACAGTCACGGCAACTACGCCCACGCCTTCAAGGCGCACCAGCAGGCGGGTCCGGTGGATCATATCGTTCATCTGGGGGACGGATGCGAAGACGCACGCCTCATGGAGGAAGTGCTTGCGGTGCCGGTGCACCGCGTGGCGGGTAACTGCGACATGGACCGGCGCGTCCCCGCCGAGCTCACCCTGGAATTCGGGGCGTGCCGCATCCTGGTGACGCACGGATACCGGCAGCAGGTGAAAAGCGGCCTGAAGCAGCTGATCGACCAGGGGACGAAGGTGGGTGCCTCGGTCGTGCTCTACGGCCACACGCACCAGGCGGCGGTCGAGTCGGCGCAGGGGATGCTCCTGGTCAACCCCGGGGCTCTGAAGGAGGGCCTCCCCGGCAGCTACGCCATCGTCACGGTCGATGGCGCCACGGCGCACGCCGAGATTTTCCCTCTTTAGCAGCCGCAGCCGCAGTTGTGGCAGACCTTGCGGTTCTCGTCATCGGGAGGCACGGTCTCAGGCGCGAAGGCGATGCGGTTCACGGCGCGCTTTATGTCCTCATGGAGGTCAAGGCGCGGGCTTTGGCCGATGACGTGCCCTACGCAAACGTTGCTGATACCGTCGGAAGGCGAGGCGATGCGCACCGAGTTCAACAGGTCGCCGTAGCCGTTCACCTCGATCACCTGCCCGGGATCGTCCCCAAGCTCCAGTGCTATGCCGAAGCGCTCCAGTTCCTGGGCCAGTTCCGCGAAAAATATGTCGAAGGTCACCCCCGAAAGCGGGGCTTCCCACTCTGGTTTACTCTTTGCCCTTCCGTAACAAGTAAGTCTCATCTGTTTTGCCATGCTGTGTAGCTCCTGAAAGGTTCTTCTAATTGGCCGCGGCCTTTCTGTGCATCGAGCTGAAGATCATGTCGAGCACCGCCTTCTGCTTCGCCTCGTACTTGTTGAGGACCGCGAGGCAGGTCCCCATGGGGAACTGCTCGTGCAGGTAGTCCGAGTCGCGCCCGGACAGGATGACGATCCTGTTCTTGTCCATGCCGATGGAGACGGCGTACTTGAAGATCTTTGACCCGTCCAGGGTCGGCATCTCCAAATCCACTAGCAAAAGATCCACCTGCTCTTTCTTGAGCACAGCCAGGGCCTGCAAGGGGTCGGTACACGTTATCACTTCGAGCAGCGGGTAGAGCGCATGGATCTTGTCCTTAAGCGTCCCCACGAATGCCGCATCGTCATCCACGATTACAATCTTTCCCATCAATACCTCTATGTATCTATTTAAGCACCCGGGTCGCGGCGGTGAGCACCGGGAAGGGAACGTTCAGGTCGAGCAGTCGGGCGGCCTTCAGGTTCACGATGAGATCGACCCGCTTCGGCGTGACGACGGGGAGATGCAACGCCTTCTTCCCGCTCAGGATGCGCGCCACGTAGTCGGCCGCGACCTGCCCCTGTTCCGCGGGATCCGCCTCCAGGGAGATGAGGGCCCCTTTGTGGGCTGCCCCCGGCATCTGCGATATCACCGGGATCTTCACCTCGTGGGCGCGGTGCACGATCTTCTCGAAGAAGCGCCCCCCCGCAGTGCATTCCGTTACGTAGATGCAGTCGACCCTCGTGGCCAAAAGCGTGGCGAGCGCGGCGTCGAGCCCGGCCGGAGAAGCGACGTTGGTTTCTACCAGCACCACGCCGGCCTGGGCGGCGATCTTGCGGGCCTCCTTCAGCTGGGCCATCGCACCCTCTTCACGGCTTGCGCAGATGACCCCCAAGGTCCTGATCGGCTTCACCTCCATGGCGGTCCTAATCAAAGTGACGAGCGGGACCTTGGAGCTCACCCCGGCGATGTTGCGGCCGCTGGAGGCCATGCTTTTGGCAACGCCGGTTTCCACCGGACCGTACACGTCGGCGTACACGATCGGGATGTCCTGCGATTCTCTGAGGGCGGCCAGGGTGGCCGAGGTGCCGTAGGCGACGATGACGTCGGCTCCGATGGCGTTGAACTTGCGGATGCTGTTGGACCAGGAGATGAGATCGGGGTTGGGTGTCTGCGTGATGACCTCCACGTTGCTCTGGTCGTACCCCTTCAGCACCAGCGCCTTCATGAAGGCCCGGTGGGCATCACGGTAGCGCGGCAGGTCGCACGTCAAGAGCGCCGCCACCAGTTTTCCGGCCGCGCGGGAGTCAGACGCGGGGAGAACCGAGCAGAACAGCAAAAGCAGGAGTATGGATCGGATGACAGTTTTGATACGCTACCCCTCGATCACCACTTGGCCGCCAGGCCGGCCACGATGGCATGCACCATCCCGTTGTACGTCTGGTAGTTGATATTCTGGCTGTTCTTCTCGTCGTAATCCCTGAGCGTGTACTCGAGGGTCGTCGACAGTACGCGCGAGAAGCGGTACTCCCCACGGGCGGAAAGTGCGCTGATCACCGTGTCCTGTGCCGTTATCCCGCCGATCCCCGCGGTGCTGCTGCCCGAGTACGCAGCGGAACTGAAGCCGGCCGGCGAGAAGGAGGCCCTCGAGCGTATCTGCTGGGCCATGAGCGACAGATCGCACTGCTCGCCCAGCGCGTAGGAGACGTTCACCGTGTAGACGTGAGAACTGCTGGAAAACTGGCTGTCGGCCTCGCTGCCCACGCCGACGGTGGTGAAGAACACCGGCTGCTCCACCTCGCTGTGCAGGTAGGAGTAGTTGAGCCCCACGGTCAGTTTCGGCAGCGGCATCCACCATGCGCCCACGTTCGCGTTCTCGCTGCTGCCGTGGCGCGAGGTGAGCGGCATTACGCTGTAGTCCAGCGGATCCAGGGTATTCAGCACGAAGTGGACCACCTCGTCGTTGCGGTCGTGGCGGATGAGGGCGTGGGTGGAGACTCCCCAACGGCCGCCGGTGTAGGTCAAAAGGAGCTTCCCCTCCTGGCGCTCTTTGAACGACGCGCCGTACGCCGGGTTGTCGGTGGAGGCGTAGCTGTATTGGGCGCTGCTGCGCAGCCCCTTGAAGGGGCGGTAGTAGACGGCGAGCGAGCCGGTATGGGTCGCGGAGTGGTCCGGCAGGGCCCAGGTGGCAGGCGAAGGGAGATCGCTCACGTTGTCACGGTTCACGAAGTCGCCGCGGTATTCCCCGACGAAGGAGAGGTCGTGCCGCGGCCGGTACCAGACGGTGCCGGTGACGAGATTGCGGGTGGTCTCAAGGGGAGCTTTGACTTGCTGGAGCGGATCGGCGAAGTTCACGCTCAAAAGCGCGCCGCGGTTGCCGTTGTCGAGCTCCTGGCGACGGTACTTCAAGGCGAAGGTGTACTCGCGGTTCGGCGTATAGGTGACGTCCCCGGCCGCGTTTTGCAGGTACACCTTCATGTGGCGCGCGCCGGTCACGTCGGATAGGTCGGAGAGGTTCTCACGCTGGTCCACGCTGTAGGAAGCGGAGCCGACAAGACCGCCGGACAAGGAGGTGTGCAGCTTCAGGGTGTGGGAGAAGAAACGGCTGTCGGGGTTCTCGTTGTGCTGCTGCTCCCCGCCCAGCCGCTCGAGGTTCCCGTGGATGTCGTTACGCGCGGTGTAGGTGGCGACCGGCGTAGGAAGGCGGTCCTCGAAGTACCGGATCTTGAAGTCGTAGACGAGGTCGACCGGGCCCAGATGGGCGTCGAGACCTAGGCGCCCCTCCTGGATCTGCTGATCGATGCTGCGCGGGCGGGCGTAGACCGTGTTGGCCTCCCCCTCAAAGGAAGCGTCGGCGAAACGCTGCTGGATGGTCCCTTCCTTCGTGTAGCGCCAGTAGCCCAGGTTCAGGTGCAGCGGGAAGTTGTGCAGACGGTAGCGGAAGTCGGCCCGGTCCTGGACCACGCTCACCCCGTAGTGCGCCTGCGGGTCCTGCTGCTCGGCGCTGTAGGTGGCGGACCCGGGGGCGTCGGTCCTGGGCCCCTGGAAGCTGGGAGAGAAGAGGATGTCGCGGTCCAGGTTGTGGTAGAGCGACTCCGTCCTCAGGTGCAGCCGGTAGTCACCTCGGTAATCCATCAGCAGATCGCCGTGGTAGTCGTTCTCGTTCAGGTAGAACCCTTCCAGCTCGAGGTTCGTGTCCTTCTCCATGTGACGGTAGAAGAGTCCCCCGCTTCTGCTGGATTTAAGGAAGCCGTACTCGAGGGCGCGCCCGCGGTTGTCCTCGCCGAAGACGAAGTTGTAGCCGAGCGAGCCCCCCTTTCTTTCCAGCACTTCCACCTGGCGCTCGTCCTCCGGCACGTACGCCGGTTCCTCGGCCGCCTGGGAAACCGCTTCGTCCGCCGGCTCGGCTGCCGAGACGCCTGCCCCCTCCGGCGTACTTCCCGTCACATCCCCCCCCGGCTCCTCCGCCGCAGGGTTTTGCGCCGGCTCGACGGCGTCGGGCGCAGTCACCGACTTCGCAGGCTCCGTCCCTTTCGCCGATACGGCTGCCTTCTCGAGGTCGCCCGACGGCAACGCGTCCAGTTCCGCCGCGGAGACGCCCCCCGCTGCCACGAGCAGCAAAAGCAGCGGTGATAGTACGGTTGATGCGAGATCAAGCGGTGTTTTCACCATCGGCTCCTTTCGCGCTTACTGCCGCAGGGTGCCCCGGCCCGTCACGGCCTGGGAAGGGATGTCGCTGCCGTGTATCTGCGAATGGCAGTCGGTGCAACGGTTCGTGTAAAGCTTTTTGAGCCCGCCGCCGGGGGTATCCGTAGCGAGATGCCCGGAGTGGCACTGCAGGCAGAGAAACGGCATCGCGGCATTCAGGAGGTTGTTGTTCACCGAGCCGTGCGGGGTGTGGCAGTTCATGCAGTTCTCGGTCACGTCACCATGCTCGAAGGCGAAGGGCCCCTGCTTCTCCATGTGGCACCTGGTGCAGGTCTCCTTCGGGGTGTTCCCCTTGAGCAGGCGGTCCTGCGTGGAGCCGTGCACCTCGTGACAGTCGACGCAGAACATCTTCTTCTCGCGGATGGGGTGGTGCGAGAAGAGCGAGTTCTCCGCCTGGACCTCGGGATGGCAGGTGAAGCACATCTCGGACATCTGCTGCGGGCTCACCTTCTGCTGGGGTCCCTGGTGCAGCTTGTGGCAGTCGAAACAGCTCACGTCGTGCAGCGCGTGCGCGCTCGCCTTCCAGTGGCTCAGCACGGGGATCGAGGCAGCGGCGTGGCATTTGAGGCAGATGAGGGACTGGGCCTGGGCGGGAAGATGGTTGATGTCGAGGAACTTCGAGGTGTCGCACTTCCTCTTTTCCCGGGTGTTCTCCTCGCGGTCGTCGCTTAGGTGCGCGATGGCAAGGCTTCCCGGTCCGTGGCAGGACTCGCAGTTCACCAGGGGGAGCCCGGTTTCCGGCTTGATCTGTTCTCCGTGGAGGCTGTGGCTGAAGTCGTCGCTGATCTTGTCGTGGGCGTGACACTTGGAGACGCAGTTACTGGTACCGACGTACTCGGCGTCCAGGCGCCCGACGATCATCTTCTCGTATTCGCGGGTGGGGAGGATGGGCTTACTTTGCTTTAGTTCGGCACAGGAAACGGAAAGAAGGGGAACGAGCGCCAAGAGGATCGCGACTTTCATGCGGCGCAACGGATGAACGTTCATCTATTCCCCCCTTATCCCCTTCGTTGTCGTGTAGATGAAACCGCGGACGATCGGGTTTTCGCTATTCTTGATCTCGCGCGGCGTGCCGATCTCGACCACGGAGCCGCCGTGCATCATGGCGATCCGGTCCGAGATGTAGAGCGCGAAGTTCAGGTCGTGCGTCACGATCACCGTGGTGTTCTTGGTGCTTTCCTTGAGCTTCAGGATCGTGTTGGCGAGTTCGTCCGTGGTGACCGGGTCTAGCTCGGCGGTCGGCTCGTCGTAGAGGATCAGGTCCGGGTTCATGGCGAGGGACCGGGCGATCGCCACGCGTTTTTTCATCCCGCCGGAAAGCTCCGAGGTGCGCAGCTCCTCCTTGCCGACGAGCCCCACCATCTCCAGTTTCTGCTTGATGATCTCGCGGATCTGCTGTTCCTTGCAGACACGCTTCTCCCTAAGCCACAGCCCCACGTTCTCCCCTACGGTCAGGGAGTTGAAGAGGGCCGAGGACTGGAACACCATGCTGTAGCGGTAGTCTCTGGCGGCCGAGTCGGGCTTCGGGCCGAACAGGGGCAGGTCGTCTATGTAGATCTCGCCGCTGTCCGGGGTCTCCAGCTTGACGATGTGCTTTAAAAGGACGCTCTTTCCGGTACCGGAAGGTCCTATGATGCAGAAGGTTTCGCCGGCGCGGATTTCCAGGTTCACGTCCTTTAGCACGTGATTCGGGCCGAACGACTTGTTCAGTTGGTCGATCCTGATCCCGACGCCCCTGGTGTCCTGCAAATCGACGGGGCGATTGCCGTTTTCAGGGTGAAAGAAGGAGCCGGGCAGGCCGTGTTTTAGCTTCTCGAACATCCGTATCCTTTTGAGAGCGATTCTGCGTGATTGAGGCGCCGCACAGAACACCGGCTTTGCCAGTAAATTCTGTCATCTGCCGTCGCGAAGAAGCGCGCACATACTACCAGAGATGTGACTGTGCTGGCAAGGGGGAATATTTGAACACACTTAACGTTTACACAAGGTCCGAGCCCCTGTTCCGGCTCGGTGAAGGCGGGGGCAGTGACGTCAGGAAATACGAAGCGGACGGGCAGGTCGTTGAGCGACATGCATGGCGGCGGGCAGGAGGCGACGCCCCCCGCCCGCCGCGGTTTTCAGCGTTTCATCGTCTTTACGTGTTCCTTCAGCATGCAGCGGTCCATCACCACGAGGAGCCCCGCCTCGCGGGCGCGCTTGGCGGCCTCCTCATGGACCACCCCTTCCTGCAGCCAGAGCACCTTCGCCCCCTTGGCAATCGCCTGCTCGACGATCTCGGGGACGAACTCGGAACGGCGGAAGACGTCGACGATCTCCACCGCTTCCGGGATCTCGGTGACGCTCGCATAGCTCTTCTCACCGAACACCTCGGGGACCGCGGGGTTCACCGGGATGATACGATAGCCGGCCCGTTTGAGGTAGGCGGCCACCTCGTGACTTGGCTTGCCGCTATCGGGGGAAAGCCCGACGACGGCGATGGTGCGGTACTTGGTCAAGATCTCTTTGATGTCAGGAACCTGCATGAGCACCTCCCTTAGAGCTGTATTTTTACCGCTTACGCATCCCGCTCACGGCGACGAAGAAGAAGATCACCCCCATGACGCCGGCGATGAATATCCAGTCTGCCGCGCTGAATCCGAACATAATGCCTCCTTGGCTGTCTCTACTGTTCCAACTGTTCCAGCGCGGTCTGCGCCTCGGAGAATTCCGGGTTGATCCTGAGCGCCTGACGCAGGTAGAAGCGCGCGTCCGCTGCGGCCCCCAGGTCCTTGCAGCAAAGCGCGAGGAGGTAGGGGATCTCCGCCATGGGGAACTCCAGCGCGAACCAGGCGTCCGCCATCACGTCGTTCAGGATCGCCGTCGCCTCCTGGTACCCCCCCTCTTCCCTGAGCGCCATGGCGCCCGCGATCGCCTCCAGGTAATCTACGGCAGGCACACGCGGCACTTCTCCCCGGTCGATCCGCTCCAACCGGGCTTTCAGCTCGGCCTTCGCCTTCTCCTCGACCTCCGGAAGCAGTGCGCGCCACAAGGAGGCCGCCTTGTCGTATTTCCCGAGCAGGAAGGAGACTTCCGCAAGGGTGGTCAGGCAGCGCGGCTGATCCCCGGCCAGCTCGCGGGCACGGTCCAGGTACTGTTCCGCCCTGAAAAGGGCCGCGGTGGAAAGGTGCAGCGCCGAGAAACGGCACGCCTGATCCAGAAGGGTGACGCCGATCTCCAGCGGGAAGTGGGCGTTTTCCGGCTCGAGGAGCGAGAAGATGCGCAAAAGCTTCACCCTGCGCTCAAGGTAGGGGACCTCGACGTCCTTCTCGCCGAGCATCAGGATGTAGCTCGCGAGCTCGGAGACGTAATGGGGGTACCCCTTCAGCATCTCTGCGTAACGCTCGCAGTAGCGGCACCCGGGATCCTGGCGCAGGGCATGGTAGACGCCGCGTCCCACCGCGTCGTACCCGGGCACCTGTCCCCCCAGGGCGCGGTAGTCCTCGTCCAGAAGCGGGACCGGCTCTGGGCCGAGCGAAAACACCACCTTGCCGTCCAGGCCGCTCACCTCGCTCCCGGAGGGGGGGCGATAGTAGGTAACACCATTGATGGGGGTCATATCCCTTTCCATTAAGCGCACTCCTTTTCCCTTGTTACCGCTCCCGATGCGGGAACGTGTCCACACCGGCATGCACGCCGATGGTCTTGTAGATCCTCACGTCGTCCCACGGCTCGTCCATGATGCCGTCGTGGATCGCCCAGCTGCGCCCGAGGACGCTCTTCTCCATGCCGGGGCGCCTGAAGGGGGTGGAGCCGTCCAGCCTCCGAAACAGCACGCCCCCCGGGGCGAACCCGGCGTCGATCTCCTGCATGAGGCGCTTTCCCACCACGTAGTCGAAACCGTACCCCTCGTAGCGGATCGCGTTGTCGTAGGTCAAGGGCTCGGCCACGATGAGCTGCATGCCGAGCCGGGCGACCAGGCGCTCAAGAAGGGGCAGGAACTCCCCGAACATCCTCAGGCCGCGCCGGGTCTGGTTCGGGAAGAGCCCCGCCTCCATGGCCCGCACCTCCTCGGGGAGGTTGCGCCCGAGCGTCGCGAACAGGTTGTTGCGCCCCATTTCGTCCAGGTCGACGTCGTAGCGCGGCGCCGCCGGGTCGGCGATGGTGCAGTAGGAAAGCTCCATCTGGCCGTGATGCGTGTCGCACAGGTCCAGGATGAAGGCGGGGTCCCGGTCGCCCGGGCTGCAGCGCGTCACGAGGCGCAGAAAGCGCAGCCCTTCCGGCGCGATCACCTCGATTTCACCGCCTCCTTTCGCCACCATGGACAGCAGACGCTCGGGGAGCAGCGACCGGTAGATCGCCTCCTTTTCCGCGGAGGGCAACCGGTTGATGTCGTTCAGGGAGAAGAGCTGGCTTCCCCCCAGGTCCCTGAGCGGCTCATGTGAGGTGTCGTTTGCCATAGTCGCCAATGAGGACGGGGAAAACGTGTTTGCGCACGTAGGCGATGCTCTTCTCCACCGCATCGAGCGCACGGTTGCGGTCGTCATCCTGTGCCCAGTGCATCGCGTCCAGGAGCATCCGGTGCGGGTAGCCAAGCTGCGCGATGAGCTTCACGAAGGAGGTGGGGAGCCTCGGGGAGACCTCCCGGTCGTTCATCACCCCCCAGGCGATGGTCCAGGCCCTGGCGACGTTCATCTGGTCGTACCCTCCGCCGCCTACCCCGACCCAGGGGATCTCCAGGGCACGCAGCTTTCTCATGATGTAGGAGTAGGCGTGCGTGGTGACCTCGAGCCTCGTGAGCGGATCGGTCCTGAAGGTATCGGCGCCCAGTTGCGTCACCATGACGTCCGGGTCGAAAGCGGCGATGAGCGGGAAGGCGACCTCGTCGAAGGCCTTCATGAACAGCGCGTCGTCGGTGTGCGCCAGAAGCGGCAGGTTCACCGAGTACCCTTTTCCCCTCCCTTCGCCGGTCTCGTTCTCGAAGCCGGTGCCGGGAAAGAAGTAGACCCCGCTCTCGTGCAGCGAGATGGTGAGCACCCGGTCGCAATCGTAGAAGGCGTTCTGGACACCGTCGCCGTGGTGGGCGTCGAGGTCCAGGTAAACCACCCGTTTACCCCGCTCCCGCAGGTAATTGATGGCGACCACCGCGTCGTTTAAGTACGAAAAACCGGAGGCCCTTCCCTTCTGGGCGTGGTGATACCCGCCAAGGAGGTTAAAAGCGGCGGCGAAACCTTCCTCGGTCACCAGGCGCGCCGCCTCCAGGGTGCCGGAGACCCCGAGACAGGCCCAATCGTAAACCCCGGGAAAGATGGGATTCTCAACGTCGCCAAGGCCGTAGCGGAAGTCGGCCCTCGGCTCCTGGGCCTCGCTGAACTCGCGCAACCGGTCCAGGTACTCGGCGGAGTGCGCCCCAAGGAGCTCCTTTTCGTCTACCGGCCGAGGACGCACCTCGGACATCCCCGGGAGATCCAGAAGCCCGTACGCCGCCATGAGATCATGTGCCAGACGGTAGCGCTGCACCTTGAAGGGGTGCTGTTCGCCGTAGCAGAACCCGCTTAGGTCTGCGCAGGCGATGAGAGCGGTTTTGCGGGACAACTAGCCACCTCCGGCAGAAATTCTGCACAAATTTACCCGCTGGCCGTTTACAGGTCAACAGTTAATCCTGCCTATCCCTTGGGCAGCGTCGCCCATTAATTGGGCAGAGTGAGGTATCCCTTTCATTAGACGCGCGAGGCGACCAACGTAATTCCAAGCAGATATGGATTTGGCAGAGACCTTGCTATGACTCGGCGTTCTCCAACGAAGGGGGGCATTTACCAACGGAGGTAACGGAATGAACGGGATGTCGACGATGACAGGTCTTGCAAACAGCAGCGATGTGCTCTTCCTCATGTTAGGCGCGGTCATGGTCTTCGCCATGCACGCAGGCTTCGCCTTCCTCGAGGTGGGTACGGTACGCAAGAAGAACCAGGTGAACGCCTTCGTGAAGATCCTGACCGACTGGTCCGTCTCGACCGTGGTCTACTTCCTCGTCGGTTTTCCCATCGCCTACGGCATCAGCTTCCTGAAGCCTGTTAAAGAACTCCTGGGTCCCAACCAGGGGTACGACATCACCCACTACTTCTTCCTGCTCTGCTTCGCCGCCTGCATCCCCGCCATCATCTCCGGCGGCATCGCCGAGCGCGCCAAGTTCTGGCCGCAGGTGATCGCCGGCGCCGTTTTCGCCGGTCTCACCTACCCCCTCTTCGAGTCCCTCATCTGGGGGCAAAACTGCTCCGCGCTGCAGGGCATCTTCAAGTCCATCGGCGGCGCCGAGTTCCATGACTATGCAGGCTCCGTTGTGGTGCACTCCATCGGCGGCTGGCTCGCACTCCCCGCGGTCATCATCCTCGGGCCCCGCATGGGGCGCTACGTAAGGGGCAAGTCCCACCCGATCCCGATCAGCAACATCCCCTTCCTCGCCCTGGGCTCCTGGATCCTCGCCGTCGGCTGGTTCGGCTTCAACGTGATGAGCGCAGGACACCTTGAGAAGATCTCCGGCCTCGTCGCGGTGAACTCGCTGATGGCCATGGTGGGTGGCGTGCTCGCGGCCCTCATCGCAGGCAGGAATGACCCCGGTTTTGTGCACAACGGCGCCCTTGCCGGACTCATCGCCGTCTGCGCCGGCTCCGATATCATGCACCCGCTCTTCGCCTTCGTAACCGGCGCCGTCGCCTCGGTCATCTTCGTCTACGGCTTCCACATCGAGCAGGAAAAGCTGAAGATCGACGACGTCTTAGGCGTTTGGCCGCTGCACGGCGTGATCGGCTCCTGGGGGGGGATCGCCGCGGGCCTCTTCGGCGGCGAGGCGCTCGGCGGCCTCGGCGGGGTGACCTTCCTCTCCCAGCTTCTCGGCTCCCTCTCCGCGATCGTCTTCGCCCTTGTGAACGGCTTCGTCATCTACGGCATCCTCAGCAAGACGGTAGGGATCAGGCTAAGCCAGGAGGAAGAATTCAACGGCGCCGACCTCTCCATCCACAGCATCGGCGCGTACCCGGAAGACCATATCCGCTAGGTATTGAGTCTCACTTCTCAGAAAGATCAGGAGGCCCGGAAACGGGCCTCCTTTTTTTTATTTTGAAATTTCCGGCGAAGTATGTATTATTTGCGATGTTAAAAGCTTCTCATTACCGTCAAAGGCGTACTCTATCATGAAGATACCCTTGGGACAGTTGCTGGTTCGATCCGGCATCATAACGGTAAAGACCCTGGAGCGGGCACTGGCGCGTCAGGCGACTTGCGGCAAGAGACTTGGAGGGGGGCTCCTTGAGATGGGGGTGCTGACCGAGGACGAGCTGCTGGACGCGCTGGGGCAGCAGTACGGCCTCGAGACGGTCCCCAGGCTCTTCACGCGACAACTCCCTGCCGAGCTACTGGCACTGGTGCCGGCGGATCTCGCTATCACGAGACCGCTTCTGCCTTTGCGGCTGGAAAACGGTGCGCTCTTTGTCGCGGTCAGCGACCCGCTCGACGGGGAGACCGTGGCGCGTCTGGAGCGGCACGGCTCCGTGAGGGTAACCCAGTTGCTTTGCCGCCCCGGCGAGCTTGCCGCCGCTGTGAAACGGCAATACCACCGTGACCAAGGGGGGGGCGACATGAAGATCCTCGTGGTCGATGACCCTGCCGCCATGAGCGATGTGGAGGGAGCGCTCCGGAGGGAGGGTTACCAGGTGTTCACGGCGCGCGACGGGGTGGAGGGGCTGAGGATCGCCTTCTCCCAGAAACCGGACCTGATCCTGTGCGATGCCGCGACACCCAGGATGGACGGCTACGCACTCATGCGCGCCGTCAAGGCGAACCCGTCGAGCGCGGGGACGCTGATGATCCTGCTCACCTCAAAGGCCTCGCCCGAAGAGGAACACCGGGCGCTCAAGGCCGGTTTTCACGACTTCATCGGCAAACCCATGATGACGATACGCGTGGTCTCGCGCGTGAGGCGCGCCTTCGAGATTATTGATAAAGCGCGGGAACAGCAGCCGTCGCCCTCTCCCGCCTGATCCCCCCGTTTCCAGCCCGGCGGCACCGGCACCGTCATGCTCCCACCCTACATCCTCACCTTCCCGGAGAGTTCGTGCAGCGCGGCCGCGAAAATCGCCATCCCCTCGCTAAGCTCAGCGTCGGTCACGTTTAACGGCGGAATCAGGCGCACAACGTTTCGCCTCAGCCCGCACCCGATCAGGATCAGTCCCTTCCCAAGACAGTTGTTGATCATCTCCTGACAGAGACTGCCGTCAGCCGCCCCTGCCTCGTCGACGAATTCGACGCCGATCATGCATCCCATCCCCCTGACCTCGCCAATGCGCGGGTTCTGCATGGCGAGATCCTGCAGGGACGCGAGCATCCGGGTACCAGCCACCTGCGCCGCTTCCAACAGCCCCTCTTCCCTGATCACCCTGAGGGTTGCGAGGGAGGCGGCACAGGAGACGGGGTTACCACCGGAGGTGGAGCCATGGGCTGGTGGACCCCATTGGCGCATGAGCTCCGCAGGCGCAAGCACCGCTCCCAGCGGGAACCCGGAGGCGACCGCGCCGGCCACAGTCACGATATCGGGACGCACCCTGGCATGCTCGCAGCAGAACCATCTCCCGGTCCTCCCCACCCCGGACTGCACCTCGTCGAAAATCAGGAGGATGCCGTATCGGTCGCATATCCCGCGCACCCCTTCCAGGTAGCTCTTGGGCGCCGGGTAGTACCCACCCTCGCCCAGAAAAGGCTCGACCAACATCGCGCAGACGTCCTCCGGGGGGACCTGGTGCTGGAATAGCCTTTCTATTTCCTCGAGGCAGCGGTCACCACACGCCTCGGGGTTCATGCCGCACGAACATATAAGGCAGGCAGGGTAGCTGACGTGGTACACCGAGGGGAGCAGCGGTTGGTAACGGCTGCGGCATACCGAAGAACTGCTGGTGAGGGAAAGAGCACCCAGGGTGCGTCCATGAAAGCCGCCGGTGCATGCGATGATGGACTCGCGGCCGCTGGTGTAGTGCGCAAGCTTGATGGCATCCTCCACCGCCTCGGTCCCCGAATTACCGAAAAAGAGCATGTCCAGCCCATCGGGCGCGATGGAGAGCAGTTCCTCGGCGGCAGCCACGGTCGCCTCGCTGTAGTAGATGCCGCCGGCATGGACATGACTCTTCAGTTGCTGCTGCACCGCCTCCATCACCCGGGGATGGTTGTGCCCAAGGTTGAGGGCGGCGAGTCCGGATGTGAAGTCGAGGAAGCGCCGTCCATCCCGGGAGGTGACCACGGTCCCCCTCCCATTCCCGATCGTGATCGGGTAGCAGGGGTGCGCCGGCGGCGCGATGACAGCCTGTGCCCTTTGAATCAGTCTTTCGTCCTCGTCCATGGCGCACCCCTCCGTTAATATGTTAGGCTTTACACATGAACAAAGGATGGTACCACCGGCTCGAATGCCTGCAAGGATGGGGATCGAGAGGAGCTTTGGAGAAGTTTTTCGGCGGTTCTTGCAAACAAAATAGATTAGATTACACTAATGCCTGTTTTGCAAAAAGCCGGTCAAAAAACCAGGGCAGGACACAAAGGAGGGGCGATGTACAAGGAAAAGAGGAACTTCGCCAGACTGGCATTACACGCGAAAGCCAACATCCACCAAGGGGAGCGGACCATCGAGGGGGAAGTCGAGAACCTGAGCATGAAGGGGGTTTTCGTGACGGCAGCGCGGCGGCTGGAGCTCAACGACACCGTCGCCGTCACCATTTACCACACCCTCACGCCGCAGGTGCTCTGCGACCTGAAGGCCAAGGTGGTGCGTGTCACCGACCACGGCATGGGGCTGCAGTTTGAGAAGACCCTTCTCGACTGAGAAGGGTCCCTCAGTACCCACCTGAAACGGGGAACAGCCCGGGGCAACCGGGCCTTAGCAGATGCGCGGCAGCTGCTCGCCCGCGAGCATCTCCACTCCCCTCATTCCACCAACGAGGGTTTCCATCTGCACCTTGCCTGCCGAGGTTTCGGTGACCTCGCCGATGACGGCAGCATCCCTTCCAAGCGGATGACGGCGCATGATTTCCAGCGCCTCATCCGCCCTCTCCGGCGCGACTAGCGCAAGAAGTTTACCTTCATTGGCAACGTACAGCGGATCGAGCCCCAGAATGGCGCAGACCCCCTTCACACCCGGATTGATGGGGAGGCTCTCCTCATTCAGGGTGACGGTGACGCCCGACTGCAGGGCAATCTCCTTGAGCGTCGTGGCGACACCGCCGCGGGTCGGGTCGCGCAGCACGTGCAGCGCGGGGCCGAGCGTCAACAGGCCGGTGACCAGGCCGTTCAGCGGAGCGGAGTCGCTCTTTATGCCGCTGTCGATCTCGAGGCCCTCGCGGGCCGAGAGGACCGCGATGCCGTGATCGCCGATGCAGCCGTTGACGATGATCTTGTCGCCGACACGCGCCGAGGCGCCGTCGATCTGCAGGTTATGCTCGAGTGCGCCGATCCCCGAGGTGTTGATGAAGATGCGGTCTCCCTTACCTTTGGGGACCACCTTGGTGTCGCCGGTGACGATGGCGACGCCGGCTGCGTCGGCGGCCTGCCGCATCGAGGCGAGGATACGGGAGAGTTCCTCCTTGGAGAATCCTTCCTCGAGGATGAAGCCGACCGAGAGGCACAACGGGCGGGCGCCCATCATGGCGAGGTCGTTCACCGTGCCGTTGATGGCGAGGTCGCCGATGTTCCCGCCCGGGAAGAAGATGGGGTCGACCACGTAGGAGTCAGTGCTGAAGGCCAGCTTGACGCCGCCGATGTTGAGCAGGGCCGCGTCGTTTTGGCCCTTGACCGGGACGCTGGAAAGCTGCGGTATGATCAGGTCGTCCAGAAGCTGGTGTGAAAGCCTCCCGCCACTGCCGTGGCCAAGGAGGATGAGATCGTTGTTCAAGAGATTCTCCTTTTCTGTCGGACCGGTCGGACTAGTCGGACTGGTCTGACGTCGGACGGTTTGTTTGCCTAGCGCCCGTACTTGTAGGCGGCGGCGCAGGTTCCTTCGGATGAAACCATGCAGGCGCCGACCGGGGACTCGGGGGTGCATTTGCCGCCGAAGAGCGGACAGTCGAAGGGTGACACCTTACCCTTCAGGATCTCGCCGCACAGACACCCCTTGTGCTCCTTGAGCTCCTCTACCTGCACAGGTATGGCCAGTTCGGCGTCGAACTCGGCGTATTTATCCGCGATCCTAAGCCCGCTCCCGGGGAGCACGCCGATGCCGCGCCACGGTGCGTCGAATGGGGTGAAGACATCGGCAAGCATCGCCTGAGCCTTGGCGTTTCCTTCCCAGCGCACCACGCGCGAATACTGGATCTCCACCTTGCTCTCGCCCGCGATCGCCTGGCGCACCAGCATCTCCACTCCCTGCAGCACGTCCGTCGGCTCGAAGCCGGTCACCACGCAGGGGACCTTGTACTCCTCGCACAGGAAACGGTAGGCATCGGCGCCGATGATCGCGCTCACGTGGGCCGGACAGATGTAGCCGTCCACTTGGAGCTCCGGGTCAGCGGAGAGGATCGCCATCGGCTGCGGCATGGTCTTGTGCGAGGCGAGCACGAAGTAGTTGGAAAGCCCCTGCGCCTTTGCCGCCAGGATGCTGCCGGCGATGGTGGGCGCCGTGGTCTCGAAACCTACCCCGAGGAACACCACGCGCTTGTCGGGGTTCTTCGCGGCAAGCTGCACGGCGTCGAGCGGCGAGTAAACCACCCTGATATCTGCCCCCTTGGCGCGCTCCTCCATGAGCGAGGAGCTGGAGCCGGGGACCCTCAGCATGTCACCGAAAGATGCGATGATCACGTCCGGAAGGCGGCAAAGGGCGATGGCGCGGTCGAGGTAGCTGTTGGGGGTAACGCAGACCGGGCATCCCGGGCCGGAGATCAGCCGCACCTCGGGGGGGAGCAGGCTTCTCAGGCCGAACTGGTAGATAGCATTGGTGTGCGTACCGCAGACTTCCATGAAGACCAGCGGCTCGGTCCGCCCACGGGTCAGGTCGGCGATGCGCTTAGCGAGCCCCTGGACCAGTTCCTTGTCGCGAAAAACGTCCGAATAGTTCATCCCATCAACTCCGGCGAATAGACTTCACGCATCAATTCGAGCGTCGCCCTGGCCTCTTCCTCGTCGAGCTTGGAGATGGCGAATCCGGCGTGGACGATGACGAAGTCGCCGACCTTCACCTCCTGGTCCAGCATCATGAGGCTCGCCTCGCGCTTTACGCCATCCACCTCGGTCATGGCGAAATCACCATCAACGCTGACCACCTGCATCGGTACACCTACACACATCTTCAGACTCCTTTTGTTGCGTTTGACTGCGTCAGCAAAACATGTCGTGATCGGTTCTCCTTCCCCTGGCGGGAGGGGGAGGATGCGACCATTATTTTCCCAAGGCCCGCCCGGCGATCACCGCCTGTCCCAGGGCGAGGCCGCCGTCGTTCGGGGGCACGAGCCGGTGGCAGTAGACCTGGAACCCTTCTGCGGTGAGCTCTCCCGCCACGTCCTCGGTCAAAAGCCGGTTCTGGAACACACCCCCCGACAGGACCACGCGCTCCTCTCCATGCTCGGCCCGGATGCGGCGGCACACCTCTACGATGCCGGCGGCCACGGTCCGGTGGAAGGCGCGCGCGATATCGGCGCGGCTCTTCCCGCCGGCGAGATCTGCGCAGATCGCAGCGATTGCGGGACCGAACTCGAGGACGTGACTCCCCTCCCCCGCCACGAGATACGGATACGCCTCGTCTGCGGCGCCCGTTTCGGCCAGCGCCTCCAGTTCGATGGCGGCCTGCCCCTCGTAGCTGATCCGGTGCCGGACGGAAAGAAGCGCGGAAACGGCATCGAAGAGCCTTCCGCAGCTCGAGGTGAGCGGTGCGTTGATCCCCTTCTCCAGCATCTTCAGGAAAAGAGGGCGGTCCCCCTCCTGCACCTCTCCGCAGACCGCGAGCGGCTGAAGGAAAAGCTCTGCACCGTGCAGGCGGTACAACGCGGCTAGCGCCATGCGGAACGGCTCGCGCACCGCGGCGTCGCCCCCCGGCATGCGCATAAGCCCGAAGTGCCCGCGCCTCGCAAATCCCGCGTACCCACCGACCAGGAACTCGCCGCCCCAGATAGTGCCGTCGCTGCCGTAGCCGGTGCCGTCGAGAATCACCCCTATCGCCTCGCCGTCGAGGCCGTTCTCGGCCATGCAAGAGGCCATGTGGGCGTGATGGTGCTGCACCGCGACGCAGGGGAGACCGAGCCCCTGGCCGTAAACCGTGGAGAGATAGTCCGGGTGCAGGTCGTGCGCCACCACCTCCGGCGTGATCTCCAAAAGCCGCCCGAGGTGCGCCGCGCTCTCCTCCAGCGAGGTGAGGGTCGCCGCGTTCTTCAGGTCGCCGATGTGCTGGCTCATGAAGCCCTGGCCGCCACGGGTAAGGCACAGGGTCGCCTTCAGTTCCGCCCCCACCGCCAGCACGCGCGCCTGCTCGCCCGGAAGCGCCACGGCACGCGGCACGTAGCCACGCGAGCGTCTCAGAAAGAGCGGCTCCCCCCGGTAGAGACGGATGACGGAGTCGTCGGTCCGGGTGTGGATATCGCGGTCATGGGTAAGGAAGAAGTCCGCGATGCCCGAGAGCGTGCGGAGCGCCTCGTCGTCACGGTAGGCGATCGGTTCGTCGGAGAGGTTCCCGCTGGTCATCACCAGGGGGCTGTCGACGCCGCGTGCCAGAAGGTGCTGCAGCGGGTTTCCCGGAAGCATGAAACCGAACCAGCCGTTCCCCGGCGCCACCAGGGGGCTGACCGTACTCTCGGGCCGCTTGCGCATTAAGACGATGGGACTCTCGACACCCGAAAGGAGCCTTCCCTCGAGCTCCGAGCAGTGGACGTGGCGGCGCACCGCGTCGAGATCGGCGGCGAGCATGGCGAAGGGCTTTTCGTCCCGCTTCTTGCGTCGCCGCAACAGCGTCACCGCCTCCTCGTTTGAGGCGTCGACCGCGAGATGATACCCCCCCACCCCCTTCACCGCGACCACGCGCCCGGCCTTCAAGGCGGCGAGCGCCTGCTGCAACGGGTCCCCGGCTACGGGAGCACCCTCGGCATCGAAGAGCGAGAGTCTCGGCCCGCACACCGGGCAGGCGTTGGGCTGGGCATGGAAGCGGCGGTTCAGGGGATCGTGGTACTCGGCCAGGCAGTCGTCGCACATGGGGAAGCCGGCCATGGTGGTGGCGGGACGATCGTAGGGGATGCCGGTGATGATGGAATAGCGCGGGCCGCAGTTGGTGCAGTTGATGAACGGGTAGAGGTGGCGCCGGTTGTCCGGATCGAAGAGTTCTTTCAGGCAGTCTTCACAGACGTCGCAGTCCGGGGAGACCTCGCCGCCGTGCCCTTTTTTCGCACTGTCGAGGATGACGAAACCCTCTTCGCCCACCGCGTCGAGATGGGTCAGGCGAAGCGCGGTAACCACCGCCAGGGGCGGCGCCTCCTCACGCAGGGCGCGGCTGAAGGCGGCAAGCGCTTCCGCCTCCCCCTCCGCCTCGATCTGCACCCCCTGGCCGGTGTTGCGCACCCAGCCGGAGAGCCCCAGACGCAGGGCGAGCCGGTACACGAAGGGGCGGAACCCCACCCCCTGCACGATTCCGTCGATCTCGAGACTTGCGCGCTGCCGTGTGGTCATCGGTTACCGTCGATCGTGCCCTAGCTGCGGGCCTTTTCCATCCCTTCCTTGAGCCAGGCGTACCACTGGTCCATCCCCTCGCCGGTCCTGCTGGAGACCTCGAAGATCCTGATGCCCGGGGAGACGCGGCGCGCCATCTCCTTGCACTTCTCGACGTCGAAATCGAGATGGGGAAGGAGGTCGACCTTGTTGAGGAGCATGATGTCGGCGGCATGGAACATCTGCGGGTACTTGAGCGGCTTGTCCTCCCCCTCGGTGACGCTCAGCACCACCACCTTGTGGTGTTCGCCGAGATCAAAGGAGGCGGGGCAGACCAGGTTCCCCACGTTCTCGATGAGAAGGAGGTCCAGGTTGTCCATGTCGAAGTGTTCAACGGCGTGCAGCACCATGTGGGCGTCCAGATGGCACCCGGCGCCGGTGTTCACCTGCTTCACGGGGACGCCGGTGGCGGCGATGCGCACCGCGTCGTTGTCGGTCTGTTGGTCGCCTTCGACCACGGCGCAACGGCATGAGCCGGCGAGATCCTTGAGGCTTCGTTCGAGGATGGTCGTCTTCCCGGATCCCGGCGACGAGACGAGGTTCAGCACGAAGAGCCCCTTCGCGCGGAAAAGCTCGCGGTTGCCCGCTGCCATACGGTTGTTCTTGGCCAGGATGTCCGTCTCGATCACCACCTTCTTGACAGGCTTCTCGGCAGCCTTCTCGTGGTGGTGATGGTGCTTGTGCCCATGGTGATGATCGTGGCCGTGATCATGATCGTGGTTATGGCCGTGATCGTGATCATGTTGATGATCGTGGTCGTGGTGATGATCTTGATCGTGGTCGTGATCGTGCTTATGGGTCGGGCCGCAGCCGCAGTCTACGCACATGTCGCTTGAACCTCCGGGCTAGACTTCTTTCTTCTCTTCGATCTTCACGGCGTCGTCGCTGTTAAGCGCCTTCTTGAACCCCCTGATGCTACTCCCAAGGGCCTGGCCGAACTGCGGCAGCTTGCTGGGACCTGCAACCACCAGCAGGATGACCGCCACGATGCACAACTCAGGTAAACCGAATCCGAACATGTCTTCTCCTTTTATCCGCTGACCGCTCCGTGCGCGATCAGGCTTCCTTACGTTTCAGCTCGATACCGACCTTGTCGAGTTCCTCGACCACCATCGCCGCCACCTTCTCGAGCCCTGCCTGCAGCGGCGGGGAGAGCTGGTCGCCGGGATCGAGCGTCTGTGCCACGATACCGAAGAAGGTGAGGTCAGGCTTCGGTGCGTCGCGCATCTCGGAGATCAGGAGCATTTCCTGGAGCCCGATCTGGTGCGGCGACATCTTCACCGGGATGTTCTTCAACATGATGTCTTCACGCTCGTAGCGGAAGATGTCGCCCGGCTCTCCCTTCGCCTGCACCACGTCCACCAGGATGACGCGATCGGCCTCTTCGAACTTGAAGTGGACCATAATGCCGAGGGTCCCGCCGTCGTACAGCTCGACGTTCTCGGGGACGTGGTAGTGCTTTTCCAGATGACGTACGAAATGGACGCCGAATCCCTCGTCGGAAAGGATCAGGTTGCCGGCGCCATAGATGAGGACCTGCATGTAACCTCCAAAAAAGAAAGGGGCCGGGGGAAAATCAGGGCTAGGAAGCAGGATCGGGGGCTAGCAAAACAAGGCTATAAATTAAACGACTACCGGCGGCGGCACAAGCTTTTTTCGCCCGCGTTCGCCCCCAAAGCCCGAATTGTTGCGACACCCAAACCTCACATACCAAAACCGCTGTTTTCCTGTACCGGCCCCTGATTCGGGGAGCGGGACCGGGAGCGAGCCGCCGTATTCCAGCCGCTGCCCCCAGCCCCTTGACCTTCTCTTTTTACAGCACCTTGACCTTGGTGATCTCGGCGCCTTCCGGGTCCACGGTGTGGACGGCGCAGGCGATGCACGGGTCGAAGGAGTGAATGGTACGCAGCACCTCGAGCGGTTTGCTCGGATCCGCGATCGGGTTCCCCATGAGGGACGCCTCGTAGGGGCCCATTTCGCCCTTCTCGTTTCTCGGCGCCGCGTTCCAGGTGGAGGGAACGACGGCCTGGTAGTTCTCGATCTTCTTGTCCTTGATCACGATCCAGTGCGACAGGGTGCCGCGCGGCGCCTCGTGGAAGCCGACGCCCCTGTACTCCCCTTTCGGGATCACGGTGTGGTTCGCGTAGGTCTGGTCGCCGGAGCCGATGTTGGCGATCAGCTTGTCCAGGTTCTCAAGCGCCAGGTCCGCCATGACGTGGGCACGCGCGCCGCGGCAGTAGAGACGGCCCATGGTGGAGTGGATGTCCTTCATGGAGATGCCGAGGGTGGAGACCGCGCCGTCGACGAGCTTTTTCACCTTCGGGTTGCCTGCGGCGTATGCCGCCATGATCTGGGCCGGCGGGCCGACCTGGACCGGCTTGCCGTCGAGGGTCGGCGCCTTGCACCAGGAGTACTTGCCGTTTTCCTTGAAGTCGGTGTAGTCCGGCTTGGTCTCGCCGTCCCACGGGTGCAGCGTGCCGTTACCTTCGTACCAGGCGTGGGTGACGTTCTCCTTGATGTTCTTGATCAGGTAGTCGTCGCGGTGATCCTTCACCATCCTCATGCCAGCGATGTTGCCCGCCATGACGATACCGCCCGGCAGCTGGAACTTGGTGTTCTTGGTGTCTTCCGGGAATTCCGGCACCGCCATGTAGTTGGTGACGCCCGCGCCGTATTTGAACCAGTCCTTGTAGGCGCCCGCGATGGCGAGGAGGTCGGGGTAGTACACCTTCTGCACGAAGTCGCGGGTCTCTTCCATGAGGGTCTTCAGGTAGATGAGACGCTCCACGTTGAGGGTCGCGATGTTTTCGGTGTTGATGGCGGTGGCAACGCCCCCCACGACCAGGTTCTGGATGTGCGGGTTCTTGCCGCCGAGGATCGCCGTCGCCTGGGAAGCCTTCCTCTGGTAATCGAGGGCCTTCAGGTAGTGGGCGACCGCCATCAGGTTGACCTCCGGGGAGAGCTTCATCGCCGGGTGGCCCCAGTAGCCGGTGGCGAAGATGCCGAGCTTGCCGCCGGCGACGAACGCCTTCAGCTTGTCCTGTACCGCCTTGAACTCCTTCTCGGAGTTCCCCGGCCAGTCGGAGATGCTCTGCGCGATCGCCGCGGTCTTCTTGGGATCGGCCTTCAGCGCCGAGACGATGTCGACCCAGTCGAGCGCCGAGAGGTGGTAGAAGTGGACGATGTGGTCCTGCACCGAGTGCTGGGCGATCATGATGTTACGGATGTACTGGGCGTTCAGCGGCACCTCGACGTCGAGGGCGTGCTCTACGGCACGGATCGAGGAGATGGCGTGCACCGTGGTGCAGACGCCGCAGAAACGCTGCACGTAGCTCCAGGCGTCCTCCGGGGCGCGCCCCTTGAGGATGACCTCGATGCCGCGCCACATCTGGGCGGAGGACCAGGCGTTGGTTACCTTGCCGCCGTTTGCTTCGACATCGATCCTCAGATGTCCTTCGATTCGGGTGATGGGATCAAGCGTGATTCTAGACATTTATTCCTCCAAAAGGCTAATTGCTTAATTAAATCGTTGGATTAGTGAGCCGCGGCCTCGGACTGCGGAAGCGGCTTGGACTGCTCGCCCTTGTGCTTCTTCGCGTGCCCCTTCTTCTTGTGCGCGGCGTGCAGATCCATGTTCGGCAGGACCGGGAACAGGGCGACGAAGACCTTGTAGCCGAGGATCTCCAGGGCTACGATGCCGACCGTTATCATGATCTCGGCGAAGGAGGGGAAGTACTTCCACCCCTGGCCCGGGTTGAAGCCGATGAGATACACGTTGAAGCGGTAGAGGGCACCCCCGAGGACGATCATGGAAGCGGAGATGAAGAGCCAGCGTGCCGACCTTCTGCATTTTTTCACGAAGAGGATAAGCGAGCCGCCGGCGACCAGCACGAACTCGGTCATGAACCAGCCGGAGTAGAAGTCCCCCTTCAGCGCCGCGGCGATCTGGTTTCTGTGTGCGAGATCGCCGATGACGACGCTCAGCCAGATCACGGTCACGAACGGGATCAGGCTGGCGAGGCCCGAGAGTTCCTCGATCTCGAAGGGACGCTTGAAGGAGTAGCTCGAGATGATCGACTCGAGGATGGCGATGGAGTAGCCGATGAAGATGCAGTTCAAGAGGAACAGAAGCGGCAAAAAGCCCGTGTGCCAGAGCGGATGCAGCTTGGTCGAGGCGATGAGAAGGAGGCTCCCCAGCGAGGACTGGTGCATGGTCGGCAGCGTGATCCCCAGGACGATGAAGAAGATGAGGACCTTGTTCAGGCGCGGCTTGAGCCAGAGCGCACCGAGGCGCACCATCTCGAGCTTGTCCTCCATGGTCTTCTTGTCCGGCGCGAAACGCGGGTGGAGCCAGTTGCGGATCGCGTTCATACGGTCCCACTTGCTCTGCTCGATCGAGGTGAGGATCGCCGGGAGGAACTCGAGGATGAGCACGGTTGAGTAGGCCATGACGCAAAGGGCTACCTCGAACATGGCGGAGTTCGCCTGCCACTTGCTCGGGATGAAAAAGTTGTACGCGTTCCAGGGGCGGCCCAAGTCGACCATGACCGAGAAGCCGGCCAGGCCGTAGCCGAACATGGAGGTGAGGATCGCGGAGCGGATCATCGGGTGGTACTGCATCCTGTTACGGATGTAGACAAGGATCGCGACCGCGTAGCCGCCGCAGGCGATTGCGGTGCCGGTGGCGACGTCGTAGGTGATCCAGATGCCCCAGGGGTAGCCGTCGCTCATGTTGGAGACGGCGCCGATCCCTTTTACGTAGCGCACGCCGACGAAGTAGAAGCCCAAGAGCACCACGGAAAGGAGGATGAAGAAGGATTTGGTAAAGATCTTACCTTCCAGCTTTTGATATTCTTCGCTGTGACCCATTACTTGTCCCCCTTCTTGTGATCGTCGTCGTGGCTTTCGTGCTTCTTCATGTTCTTAACCGCGATGAAGCAAAGGGTGCTGTAAAGCGCCACCGGGGCGATGAACCCCTTGTAGATGGTGTGCTGGATCTTCTCGGAGAACTCGGCCGGTGCCTCCGGCTTGATCTCGGGGAGACCTAGCTTATTGAACGGCATGGACGCGAGGTAGAGGTGGTTGGTCCCCCCCCCTTCGTGCTCGCCGTAGACGTGCTGCACGTACTTGTCCGGCGCGTCCTTCAGGCGCTGATGCGCCTCGTCGAGGAGATCCTTTCTCTTGCCGAACTTGATGGCGCCAGCCGGGCAGACCTCGGCGCAGGCGGAGATCCCCTTCTCGCGCAGGTTGGTCGACTTGCAAAGGTCGCACTTGACGATCTGCGGCACCGCCTTTTCCCACTGGAACTTCGGGATGTTGTACGGGCAGGCGATCTGGCAGTAGCGGCAGCCGATGCAGGTGTTCTTGTTGTAGTCGACGATGCCGGAGACCTTCTCCTTGGTCATGGCCGAAACCGGGCAGACCGAAACGCAGGAAGGCTTCTGGCAGTGCATGCAGGAGTACTTCACGTAGCTCCAGCGCTGCTCGCTCTCCTTGAAGAGCTTGATGAGGGTACGGGTGGAGCCGGAGAGGTCGCTCGGCGCATCCCACAGGCCGTCCTCGTCGAACTTCGCCTTCTCGTAGGAGAGTGAGCCGTAGTCGTGGTTCACCCTCTTGCAGGCGGACATGCACGCCTTGCAGCCGACGCACTTGGTGGCGTCGTAGAGCATGCCGAGCTCCTCGTTGTTCACCTGGAGCCCCTCGTTGGCAAGTGCGTTACCCGCGCCGCAGGCCAGAAGACCCGCGCCGGTGGCACCGGCCAACTTGAGGAAATCGCGTCTACTCGTCTTTTTCATGGCCACCCTCCTGCGCATCCCCCGGAAGCTTCTTGGCGAGCATCGCGCCGGCGCCAAGAGCCGCACCGGCGGCAAGGCCGACGAAGCCGGTGGTCAGCGGATCCGGCCCTTTGCCTTTCTCTTTCAGATCGACCGGAGCGTAGCTGTCGAACGGGGTCGGCTCGTGGATCTGAACCTTCTCGGCGATCGCCGTCTTGAAGAGAAGATCCGGCTCGGTGCAGCCGATGCAGGGGTGACCGATGGATACCGGCCAGACGCCGACGTCGTTGAAGCGCTGGACAGAGCAGTTGGCGTAGGTCGCCGGCCCCTTGCAGCCGAGTTTGTAGAGGCAGTACCCCTGGGCGTGGGTCGGGTCGCCGTAGGCCTTCGCGAAGCGGCCGGCGTCGAAGTGCGGACGCCTCTCGCAGTGCTCGTGGATCCTCCTGCCGTAGGCGAACTTCGGACGCCCCAGGGCGTCGAGCTCGGGGAGCTTCTTGAAGGTGAGGTAGTAAAGGACGGTGGAAAGGAAGTTGTACGGGCTCGGCGGGCAGCCGGGGATGTTGATGATCGGCTTGTCCTTGATGATGTCCCTGACGCCGACCGCGCCGGTCGGGTTCGGGGAGGCAGCCTGGATGCCGCCGTAGGAGGCACAGGTACCGATGGAGATAATCGCGGCGGCGCCTTCGGCCGCGTGCTGCAGCGACTCGAGTGCGGTCTTGCCGGAGACCTTGCAGAAAATGCCGTTCTGCTTGGTCGGGATGGCCCCCTCGACGACGAGGATGTACTTGCCGTGGTTGGCCTTCATGGAGTCATGCAGGGCCTGCTCGGCCTGGTGACCGGCGCCGACCATGAGCGTCTCGTGGTAGTCCAGCGAGATCATGTCCAGAATCAGCGACGCGATGGTCGGGTGGGAGGAGCGCAAAAGCGACTCCGAGCAGCCGGTGCACTCCTGGAAGTGCAGCCAGATCACCGCAGGGTTGCCGTTTTTCTCAACGGCCTCGGCCACCTGCGTATGCATGGCGAAGGGGAGCCCCATCATCGCCGTTGCGGTGACACAGGCCTTCATGAAGTCCCTGCGGGTTACCCCATCGCAAAACATCTCTTCTTTCATAACAACCCTCCTCGAGATAAATCGAACCGGCACGTATACGGCAACACCCGTGCCAATCCGGTAAACATTTTTCGCAAGGAGAAGCTTCCGAAATCATTGAACAAAAAAAAGGGCGCCCGCGATACCCTCTCGCGCGGCGCCTCCTTTTGCTTCATTTTGTTGCGTACTTCTGTCCCGACTTTGTATCATTTTGACCCAAAACCGGTCAGAAGGGATCACTCCAGCTCGAGCTCCTTCACCCTCAACTCCTCGCCGGAAACGACGGTGAGACCGAAGGCGCCGCAGTCCGGGCACGGGGCGAAAAGGCTTAGCATGGGGAACTCGCCGTGGCAGTCCGGACAGCTCCCGCGACCGGAAACCCTCTCTATGCTGAGCTTCGCCCCTTCAAGGAGCGTACCCTTCGTGCACGCCTCGAAGCAGAATTCGACGCTCTCCGGCACCACCCCCGAGAGTTCTCCGATCTCCAGGACCACCTCGACCACCTTGCGCCCGGTCGCGTGAACCTCGCATATTTCCACCATGCTCTGGGTTATGCTCATCTCGTGCATCGCCCGCCTCCCGTTTAAAAGTGCAAGGACTATAGCAGATCGCGCCGGCGCGCAAAAGGGGGCTTTTCAGGTGGTGCGGGCCTGCAGGGTGAAGTAGAAGACGGCCCCTTTGTCCACCTCCCCTTCAGCCCAGATCTTGCCGCCGTGGCGGTTTATGATGCGCTGCACCGTGGTGAGGCCGATGCCGTTGCCCGGGAACTCGCTCGAGCTGTGCAGCCGCTGGAAGGCATGGAACATCCGCTCCGCATTGGCCATATCGAAGCCGATGCCGTTGTCCTTGAGGAAACAGGTGCCGTCCTCGCCCCCCTCCCACGCGCCGAACTCGATGCGGGCTACCTCCCGCATCTGTGTGAACTTCCACGCGTTTCTCAAAAGGTTTTTCATGGCGATCTCGAGGAGGTTGTGGTCGCCGAAGGTGCAGATCATCGGCTGGATCACGAACTCGACACGGCGCTCGGGATTGCCAAGCTGCAGGTCGGTGGCGGTCTCTCTCATGATCTCGGAGAGGTCCACCACCTCCTGTTTCAGGTTCTGGTAGGAGAGCTGGGAGAGCTGCAAAAGCGCCTCGATCAGTTCGTTCATGTGCTGCGACGACTTGAAGATCCTCTCGAGGTAATCCATGCCGTCGAGATCGAGCCTCCCGGCATACTGTTCCTGCAGGGCGCGGGTGAAGCCGCATATCCTCCTTAAGGGGGCGCACAGGTCGTGGGCCACCGAGTAGTTGAACGCCTCCAGATCGCGGTTGATCGACTCGAGCCTCTCGGTCTGCTCGGTCAAAAGACGCTCCACCTGCTGGGTCAGGAGGCTGATCTCCTCGTTGTTCGGACGGTCGAGGAGCATGTTGCGGATCGTTTCCAGCGAGGTGTGCACCGCGGACTTCAAGTCGACGGCGTACGACGCGTTCAGCATGCTCGATGCTATTTCCTTGTCTATGGTCAAAAACCGTCCCTCCCCGTTATGCCTTTTATCCTTGAACATGTCGGTCATGGGGCACCCCCTTTATGACCCGGACCCGGGCGGCTACCAGGCCCCCAAGCCCCCAAGCTTACCCGACCGGTTGCACCGAAGCGTCCGCTTCCCCCGCCGGATGTTTCCCGTTTCCCAAGCGGTTCCCGCCGCAGCGCGAGCGGTCCGCTTCTTACATACAGCAGCAACCGTGCCGAACCTCTCCGCGTGCGGATTTACCTGTAATTCCAACGCGATGCGGAGGGGCGGGCCAAAGGAGATGTGGTTGCCCCCCGCAACAAAGGTTTACATCATCAGTGCCGGTGCCCCGGAGCCTTTGCCGGAAGCGGTTTGCGGAGGGACAACTTTCGTGGCAGGTGCAACGTCCGTTGCAGGCGAATCACGCGGAGGTCGGCTTTCTTCTCAGCCGATTGTTCAGAGCCTGCCTGGAGATGCCGAGCAGGGTGGCAGCCTCACCCTGGTTGCCGTTGGACATGCGCAGCGCCTCGCTGATCAGCTGGCTCTGCGCCTGCTTGATGCTGGGGAAGCCGTTGAAGGTCACCGTCACGACCTCCTGCTCCTCATCCGTGCGCAGTTCCGCCGGCGGGAGGTCGATCCTTGAGCGGAACCCGTTGAGGGAGAGGGCCCCCTTCTCGTGGAGCGCCACCGCGTCGTAGACCATGGCCTGCAGCTCCCGCACGTTGCCGGGGAAATGGTACTGCTGCAAAAGGCGCGACAGCTCCACCGGGTACCAGGGCTTCGCCTTCCCCATCTCCCGTGCCGCGAGGGTGACGAAATGCTCCAGCAGCATGGAGATATCCCCTTTCCTTTCCCGCAGGGGAGGGATGTGGATCCGGTGGCAGCTAAGTCGGTAGAAGAGGTCCTCGCGCAGCCGCCCCTGCTCGAGAAGGAGCTTCGGTTCGCGGTTCGTAGCGACCACGATGCCTGCGTCGGACTTGGCAACGGTGTCGCTTCCCAGCGGAAGGTACTCGTGTTCCTGGATGAGCCTCAAAAGCTTCACCTGCGAGCTCTCGCTCAGATCACCGATCTCGTCCAGAAAGAGGGTTCCCCCCGAGGCCCTGCGGATGAGCCCCTCGCGGTGCTCCTGCGCACTGGTGAAGGCCCCCTTGCGGTGCCCGAACAGCGTGTCGGAAAAGACGGCGTCGTCCACCCCGGCCACGTTGACGGTGACCATGGGCCCCTTCTTTCCGGAGCAGCGGTGCACCGCCTCCGCGAAGAGCTCCTTCCCCACCCCGGTCTCGCCGGTGATGAGAACCGGCTGACCGCTGTGCGAGATGGCCTGAACCCGCTTCAGGAGCTTCAGCATCTGGCGGTCCTCGGTGACGATGTCCGGGAAAGGCATGCGCCGGTTGCGCAGCCGCGTCTCGTCCGCAGTGATGCCGAGGGCGCGGTCGATGGCGCAGAGAAAGGTCGCGTTGTCGAGCGGCTTCAACAGGTAGTCGCAGGCGCCCGCCCGCATGCAGGCAACGGCCTGACCGATCTCGGCCACTCCGGTGATGATTAGCACGGGGAGGTGCGGAAACTCCTCGACGAGATTTCGCAGCAGCTCGGCGCCGTTCACCGTGGGAAGGGCCAAGTCCAGCACCACCGCGGCCGCATCCTCGCGCCGCAGGAAGGGGACCAGCGCATTTCCGTCCTCGAAGACGACCATAGGCCCCACACCGTGCCCTTTGAGCAGCGTGCGGTAGACCTGCAGCATCTCTCGGTCGTCATCCACCACCACTACCGGTAGCGTTGCGTCGTTGCTTTTCATGACGGTCCTCTCGCGAGCGTCGCTAGACCTGAAAGTAGAGGGTGCCCCCCTTTCCGGCCTGCTCCGCGCTCCAGATCCTGCCCCGGTGGAGGTTTATGATGCGCTGTACCGTGGCGAGACCGATGCCGCAACAGATGCGCTCACCCTGCCCTTTCCCGTCCGGCTCTCCCGGCGCCTCGGCGTCCCTTGGGCCGTTGTCGCTCACGTAAATGCTCCGCTCGCCGCGCACCTGCGCCGTGCCGAACCTGATCACCGGATGCTTGACCCCCATGGTCGAGTGCCAGGCGTTCTCAAGGAGCTGCTCCATGGCAAGGCGGAGCATCTCTTTGTCGCCGGTCACCGTCACCCCGTCCTCGATGCGGAAATCGACGGGGCGACGGGCGGCACCCGAGAGCTGCGCCGCGATCTCGGCGGCCATAGCGCTCAGGTCGACCTCGACGGGCCGGATACCGGTCACGGTCAAGGCGGTCATGCGCTTAAGCGCCGCGATCGGGCCGGCAAGCTCGGCTGCGGCTTTCTCGATGTCCAGCAGGAGCTCCCGGCACCCCGGCGCCAGTTGGGGGGCGTGAAACTGCTTGAGACCGCTGCAGTCGCCGCTGATCCTCGCGAGCCTGCCGGCGAGATCGTGGCTGATCGCCTGCCCGAGGGCTTCCAGCTCCGCGGTCCGCACTTCCAGCTCCTCCCTTGCGGTACGCAGGGCCGGCTCCGCCACCCTCGGCGTGACGTCGATGCCGAGGATCCAGTTGGCCCAGCCGTTCACCGGAACATAATGGGAGATGTTGGACCAGGAGACGAGTCGCAGCGAGCCGTCCTTGCAGCGCAGGCGCCACTCCCTCCCCCGGTAGTCTCCCCCCTCGCGCGGGTGGTGGACGACGACCTCCTCACGCTGCTCGGCCTCGACGTGGAGCAGCTCCAGCATCGCCTTTCCCATCACATCTTCGCCGCGAAATCCGGTGACCCGCTCGAACTCGTGGTTGCACGCGGCAAGCCGATCGCCGCTGTCGAAGGCGAGCATGATGGCCGGGAGATGCTGCAGGATGGTGTACTGGCGCCTGCGGTTGGCGAGGAGCGCCTCGTCCTTCTCCTGCATCTCCTTCTCGGTCGCCCTCAGGGTGTCCTCCTCCTGCCAGTTTTCGTAAATCTTCTTGGCGAGGGCGGAGTAGGCCTGCTCCAGCTCGTTTTTCAGGCGCTCCCCGTCGTCGATGACCGCGGTCAACCGGTGCGAGGCGGCGAAAAAGGTGTCGAGCTCGCTCAGGACCGGTGCGCGCATCCCCACCGGAAGATGGAGCGGGTTTTCGCAGACCCTGCCGCTGCAGATGAGGGAGGGGTGTATCCGGGCCAAGTCGAGCAGCCTCTCGTCGCCGAAGCTCCTGCGGTCGTACAGGCAGAGCAGCGCGGTCTCGTTGGCCGCGGCGAAGGCGGTCAGGTTGCGCTCGAAGTGGTGCAGCATCTGCTGCGACTTGGTGTCCCTGAGCGCCCAGGACATGTCACATACGATGCGGGTTCCGCTGAAGCCGTCGGAGGCTGCGCCCGAGCAGATATCCCCCAGAAGTTCCATGATGCGGTCCTGCTTCAAGGCTCCACCACGAAGCCAGGTCTGCCTGAGCGGCAGCAGGATCAGGGCCCCGGAGTCTTCCTTGTTGCCATCCACCGCGTTTTGCAGTACCTCCTCGAGCCGCTTCTCGGCTGCGTGCAGGTAGACGCAGCGTTCACCGAGCGACAACCCTCCCTGGATGAACGGGAGCACCGCGCCCAGCAGTTCCTCATCGTCGCGGTACATGAGACAGAGGTGGTCATGCACGTTGACGACGCCGATATCGGTGATTTCCACAAGGGATTTTTCTTCTTCCATCCCGGTCATCTCCTCGTGCGCGGCATACATTAAAAAACACCAACACAATATACTGGAATCGTCCGGCATTGCAATAACGCAAGCGGCGATTTTCGCACCGCCGGCGGGCGAAAGGCCTATGACAAGCGCGGTTTTTTGACCGAGATCAAGGATGCGGTACGGCGGGCGTGGTAGCGTGCCCCTCGCGTTTCAATTCAAGGCAACACGGGAGGAAGGATGTGCGATTGCGGATCGGGTAATTCCAGAGGGGGTGGGCCCTACGCCACCGGCAGGGAGTTGGTGGAGTTCGTGCTGGCGGCACACGGCGGACGGGTGGCATGCTCGCCGCTGCCGAGCGCACTCCAGGTGGAGTGCCAGGAGTGCGGCAAAGACTTCGTGCTGCGGACCTTCGTGCAGGGGTGTCCCTCCTGCGGCGGGGTGCACGCGATCTCCCCGCCGAGGGCGAGCGACCCGGCGGCGGTGCAGTATGCGGGCGCTGATTTCGGCGTCGCGGCCTAAGGCGAGATAAAGGAAGAGGGTGCCGGCCTTAGCGGCGCGGCGCCCGTTTCCGCCCTCGCTGCGGCAATCCCTCGGGACGTGACTCAAGGCGCGCCAGGTACACCACGTGCCTCAAGCCGCCGCGCCCGGGACGCTCACAGCTCACCGCGAAACCGGCCTGGCGCAGGCGCTTGTCGAAGCCCTGGTCGTAGTTTTCACCCCAGACGGCGAAGACCCCACCCGGCTTCAGCGCCCCCTTGGTGAGTTCGACCGCGATCTCGCCGTAGAGGGGGTCTATGATCTTGTCGGTCTTCGCGTGCGGACCGGTGTACAGATCGAGGACGATGGCGTCGAAGCGGCTGTTACCCATGGCGCTTCTCCTGATCACGTCGGCCACGTTGGCGATCTCCACGGTGACGCGCGGATCGGAGGCGGCCCCGGCGGTGATCGGCGCAAGCGGGCCGCGGCACCACTCCAGCACCACGGGATTGAGTTCCGCTACCAGGACGTCGGCCCGCTGCGGCATCTGGTCGAGGACCGCCCGGAGCGTGATCGCCATGCCGAGCCCTCCCACCAGCACCTTCGGGGCCTGCGCCTCCTTCAGGTGCCCGCAGGCCACCTCCCCGAGCGCCACTTCGGAGCGGTGCAACGAACTGTTCATCAGCACGAGGCCGTTTACCGTTATAAGAAAATCGCGCTCACCGCGCTGCCTCAGTTCGAGGGTACCGTCCGCGGTCTGCACGCTCTGCAATACTTTCCATGGCTGCGCCATCTGTTTACCTCTTCTCCTTGTTGCTTCTCCAACTGCGCTTTAGCGCCTCTTCCTCCAGGGCCTCCACCTCTGCCAGGAGCACGAGGTAGGTGCGGTAGCGCTCCTCGCTGATCCCACCCGCATCCATCTCCTCCCGGACCGCGCACCCCGGTTCCTGCCGGTGCCGGCAGTCGTTGAAACGGCAGTGGTGCGCCTCCAGGGACTCGAAACCGGGGAACCGCACGGCAAGCTCCGGGACGGTGATGTCCACGAGGCCGAAATCGCGGAAACCCGGGGTATCGACCAGCTCACCCCCATCGGGAAGTGCGTGCAGCGAAGAGACCGTGGTGGTGTGCTTGCCGGTCCAGTTGTAGTCCGACAGCTCCCCGACCTTCAGGTTCAACTCCGGGCAGAGGGCGTTCATGAGCGAGCTTTTCCCGACCCCGGTGGTGCCGACAAAGGCACCGCGGTGCCCGTCGCTTAGAAAGGCGCACAGCGGGGCGATCCCCTCGCCGGTCGCTGCGCTCAGCGTGAAAAAGGGGAGTATGCCGCCGTAAACCGCGCGCACCCCCTCACCCAGTTCCCGCGCCTCGGGTAGATCGCACTTGTTGATGACGATGAAGGGGGAGAGCCCCGCGGCCCGGGAGGCGACGATGGCGCGATCCAGGAATCCCGGCGGGGTGCCGGGTGCGAGGACCACACCGAGGACATCCAGGTTGGCGGCGACCAGGTGGATGCCGCCGCGGGCGTCGCGTCTTGAGAGCTCGGTCTTCCGCGGCAGCCGCGCCAGCACCTCACCCTCGACCGTCACATGGTCGCCTACCACGTGGCCCGAGTTGCGCTTCACCTTCACCATGCGACGCTCGCCGCTTGCGAAGAGCACCTCGACCGCCACGCCGAAATGGGAGACGATGAGGCCTTCTTCGCCCCTTTCCCTCCCCTGTTTTCCCTTGCTCCCCATACCCCTCCAGTGCGCCGTTTCGGGCGGTTGTCCCGGCTTTGCCGCCCGGGCCGAGCCCGAGAGTACGGCAGGAGACGGATCGTTGTCAACAAAAGCGTGGAACAGCCGATAAGTGGAGCAACGTACTGTTGACAGCGTGCGGCTTATGAACGATATTTTTCATTATGTGAAAGCGCAGCAAACAGGTACACAAAGCTCGTTTCCCTACAGGATCAAGGGGGTCTTCAATCCCCCAAAAAACTGGAACAGGGGGCGCCGGTGCGACCGGAGGTGGCAGCCATGAGCAAAGAGAGCGTGGATGAAGCGATCAGCATGTACATTGAGGAACGGATGGCTAAGGGAAAGGAACTGGCGATTACCCATTTCCTCGCGAGCCTCTACCTGAAGGAACACAGCGAAGGGATCATCGAGTGCATGCGCCGCGTTCGCGGGCTCACCCGCTATTACATCGACCTGACCAAGGTGATGCTGAACCCGTTCAAGGGACCGGAAGTGGCGTGGCTTTTCTCCATGCTCTTCATCGCGGTCTACGCCTGTTTCCTCATCTCGGTCGACGAACAGCGCCCCCTGGGGATTGCCCTGCTCTCCGGGACGCTCGTGAACGGAGCCTATCTGGTGCGGAACATGACGAAGAAGTGGTGCGACCTGCACGTCATGCTGGCGATATACGACGAGATCGTGCAGATAGCGGACCACGAACTGGAGGGACTTGCCTAACGCAGCGCGAGCGCGAGCTCCGCGAGGCTCCCGACCGCGAGGTCGGTGAGCTCGGGCCAGCGGAAGCTACGCGCGGGATCGACATGGATGGTGCCGGCCCCGGCAGCGCGGCCGGTGAGAAGATCGAAGGCGTAATCGCCTACCATTACCAGTGCCGCTGGGGGTACCCCCCAGCGGCACGCTAGTTTATAGATGCCATCAGGGTCCGGCTTCGCGAGAGCATCGTCCCTGCCAAGGACGTCCTCCGCCGCTATGTAGGGGAGAAGGCCGATGCGGTTAAGGGTGGCGAGCGCGTTTTCCCTGGTGTTCCTGGTAAGTATCCCCATCCGGGTGCCGCGGCCGTGCAGGAGCTCGACAAGCTCGAGCGCCCCCTCGGCCGGCTCGGTCCGCCCCGCCAGTTCTTCCTCTATCGCCTGCAGGATGGCCCGGGCCCGCGCCGCCTCCCCTTCTGGAAGGGCGTCCAGATGCCCCAGGATGTCGCTCCCCTCCGGGACCCCGAGCACGCTCCTTATGTGGGCGAAATCGTGGATGGCGACGGTGAGGGTACCGTCGAGATCGAAGATCCAGTGCCTGCTGCGCAGCATGCCGTTGCAATCACTCGTTTTTTCCATAAGTAAAAAGACCTCTACTTCGCCTGGGCGGTGTCCCGCACCGGTGCCGGCCTGGGCGCCTCGACGCCCCCCTTCATGATCCCTTCGACGAACTCCCACACCGCGGCGTGCACCTCGCCCGCCCCCTCGCCGGCCAGGATGCCGTGGCGCTCAAGTGGGAAGCGCCGATACTTCTTCCGGGTGCTCCCTAGCATCTCGAACAGACGCTGCGAGCCGCGGGGATCGACCACCGGGTCCCCTTCCGCCTGCAGCACCAGGGCGGGAGCACAGATCGCCGCGAGCCTCGGCTCCAGCTCGGCCATGAAGCGCTCCATCGCCCGCAGTGCGGCTATCGGGATGCGGGCGTAGTTCAATTCCGGGCGCTCCGGGATGCTCTCGACGAACTCCTTTTTCGCCCACTGGTAGCTGAAGACGTCCATGACGCGGTTCCATACGGTGACCGCGGGAGCAAAGCGGGAGGAGACGTCCAGGAGCCGCTGCGGCGGACAGACGGCGAAGGCACCGGCCACCTTGCCGACCCGGCCGGCGCAGTCAAGCGCCACTCCGCCGCCGAAGGAGAAGCCCCCCACCACGACGCGGTCGCAGATGGTGTTCATGAGGGCGTAGCCCAGGTCCACCGACTCCACCCAGTCGCCGCCGCTGCGCCGGGCGAGGTCCTCCGGGGAGGTGCCGTGCCCCTTCAGGCGCACCAGGTAGACCCATACCCCCTTTTCCTGCAGGTAGCGCGCAAGTTCCATCATCTGCGCCGGGACCGAGAGGAGACCGTGCACGAGCACCACGCCCAAGGCGCGCGACCTTCCTTCCAAAAGGGCGGGGGCGCCGACCTCGATCCCCTTGCTCTCCCCTTCACGGAAGAAGGTGGCGTAATCCTCCCGGTATTGCTCCAGCGCCTGTTCCTCGAGCAGTGCCGCCACCCTCCTGCGCACAAGCCACGCGGGATGCCACGCCATGAGGTGCACCTCGCGCTGCAGCGTGGTGAGCGGGAGCACCTCGTTGGCGATGACCCCGATCGGGTTGTCGATCCGCGCACGCTGCATCTCGAAGGGGGCCGAGAACTTGCTCCTGTCCTTCACGAGCGCCCCGTCGCGGCGCACCGCCACCCCCTTCTCGATGGCGAGCTCGCTGAACTCGCGGTACTTGTGGTAACGGTCGTCGGTCAAAAGGGGAACCTGACTGGTCCTGAGGCTTTGGTGCAGATGGCAGGTGGTCTCCTGGAGGCATTGCGTCGCGAGCAGGAAAACCCGGCGGCGGAAATCGTCCTCGTTGATGCTCAGGAAGGGATAGGCCCGAAGCATGGAGGCGAACAGGTGGTCGTGGTTCACCGTTGTGAGGTCGTAGATGCTGCTCATGCAGCGCTGCACGAGGCGGTTCGCCTGCCGCTTCATCTCCGGCAGGGATGGGAGCTGATCGTCAAAGCCGTAGCTCGCCGTGGAGAGGATGTCCGCCTCGATCTCCCTGCCGGTCAGGTAGGCGGAGGGGTCGATGGCCCTGCCGAAGCGGATGTCGATGTCCACCCCGGAAAGGAGCATGCTCCCCTCGGTGAGGATCTCCTCCTTGAGGCGCGGGGAGGCATCCGAGAGGAAGAGCTCGGAAAGCCTGCTGAGGGCGTTCTCCCTGGCCCTCAAGGGATAGTAGGTGATGTTCACCGGGACGATGTGGCACGGCCCCTTGGCAAGGGGAGCAAGCCCGGGAAGCTGGAACATCCCCTGCAGGCGCGTCACCTCTTCCGGGGCCACCTGCTGCAGCCTCAGCATGCGCTGCCGGTAGAACTCGGTACGTAGCGCGAGGGTCGCAGCCCCAGAGCGCGGGCGCACGCCGCTCGAGGGAAGGAGCACGCGCTTTCTGAAGAGCTCCTTGTCCTTCACCATCCGCCCCTCGGGGAAGACGATCCAGCTCGCCTCTCCGGTCAACAGGGTCTTCACCATGACCCGGTCGCGGTCTGGATTTTTCGTCGAGACCGCCCCCATCAGGTCGAGAAAGCGCCCGAGCGGTCCGGAAAAGAGCGAGGCGTCGGCGAGCGACCAGACCGGCACGCGGGCCAGCCGGTGGATATGGTAGGGGAGGAGCACCGTCTCGATGCGGGTGAAGTGGTTCACCACGAAGATGACCGCCCCACCGGGGATGTTCTCCTTGCCGTGCACGTTCACGCGCAGCTTGGAGAACCCCTGCAGCATGGCGATCATCCGGCCGGTGGCTAGGTAGGCCTTGCGGTTCATGCTCTCTCCACCCGGCGCTCAAGTGCGCCCCTTAGCCAACCGGGGCGGTTGGTCATGATGGAGTCGACGCCGAGAGCGCAGAGCCTTTCGGCGGCGCGGGCAGCGTCCACGGTCCAGACGTGGAGTTCGAGCCCCCGGTCGCGCAACTGCCGGACGAAGGGGACGTCCAGGATGGCGCGGTCCCTGCTGGCGAGGCCGTCGGCGCCGATCTCTTCGAGGGTCGCGAGCACCTCGCGCTGCGAGGGGTGCCACGCCCCGCGCCAGCGGTAGTCGCACAGCCAGCAGGTACGGTAGGCAGGGAGACGCTCTTTAAGGGATGAGACGAGGTGACGGTCGAAGGTCAAAAAGCGGATCGACTCCGGAGAAACATGGGCACGTTCGAGGTCAAGCGCCAGTTCCTCTATGATCTCGGCCCCGCACTTTACCTCGATGAAGAGCCTTTTGCCCGGGGGAAGGAGCACGAGCACGCGGGCGAGGGTCGGGATGCGCTCGCCGCGCCAGGCCTCCCCCTTCCATGCCCCAAGGTCGAGACGTTCCAGTTCGGCGAGCGAGGCGCCGGCCACGGTCAGGTCGCTCCCGGCGGTACGGGCGAGGCCTGCGTCGTGCAGGCAGACGATACGGCCGTCGCGGGTGAGACGGAAGTCGGCCTCGATGCCGTCGGCGCCCTGTGAGAAGGCCAAGCGGAACGAGGCGAGGGTGTTTTCCGGTGCTTCGCGGGAGGAGCCGCGGTGGCCGATGATGAGCGGGGTGGTGGGCATGGCTTTTCTCCCGTCGTGGTCAGGACGTTCATTAGCATACCCGGCCGAGAGCGACAAGGCAAACGGGAAAAGCGGCCGATTACTGCCCCTTAGGCGGTCCGCTGCAGGTAGTGGCTGTAGAGCGAACTTGCGCAGATGGTGAGGAACTTGGTGAGGTCGCTGTCGCTTCTGGAGGTGAGGATGATGGGGGCCTTCGCGCCGAGCACCACGTTGGCCACCTCGGCCCCCATGGTGAAGACCCAGCTCTTGTAGAGGAAGTTCCCACCGGAGATGTGCGGAACGACGATGATGTCAGCCTGTCCGGCCACGGGGTTCCCTTGAAGCCCCTTCTTCGCCACCGCGTCGGGGTAGAGCGCGAGGTCATAGGAGAGCGGGCCGCTCACCTCGGCATGCAGCCACTCCCGGTTCGAGAGTTCCTGCTCGAGGAGCGTGGTCGGGATGTTCTCGGAGGGGACCTCGTTCGCCTCGAGAAGCGCCACCTTTGGGCGTTCCACGCCGAGGGCGCGCGCCACCTGGACCGCGTTGTCGATGATGTCGATGGCGGAAGACGCCTCCTGGTGGGCGAAGAGCTCGGGGTTGATGGCGGGGTCGGTAAGGAAGACGAGACGCTCCACGCCGGGGAGCTCGAAGATGCTCACGTTGGAGAGCCGCCTGCCGGTGCCGATCCCATCCTTCCTGGAGAGCACCGCCTTCATGAGGACTGCGGTGTTGATCGCCCCCTTCATCAGGAGGTCCCCCGTGCCGGAGGCGATGAGCTCGACGCCGCGGCGGGCCGCCTCGCGCCCGTCGTCGTCGCCAGCGACCGGGACGAACCGGTACTGCTTATCGAAGATGAGAAGCGACGCGCAGCTCTCGCGCACCCGTGCGGGGTCGCCCACCAGGAAAACCCGCTCCAGGATGCCTTCCTCGATCCCCTTGTTCACCGCCTTCATCGAGGCGGCGTCAGGTGAGACGAGCACCAGGCTGCGGCGCGGGGCGAGCCGTGCCGCCTCGATCACCCTCTTCATGCCGTGCCCCTTGGTGAGCTGCAGCATCGACTCGCCCTTGTAGAACGCGGCGACCATCCGGCAGTGCTCGCTCAGGGATACCAGCGCGTGGGGGAGCACCGAGTCGAAGTAGAGCGAGTCCCCCTCCTCCAGATGAAAAACCTCCCCGTCCACGGTGACCTGCAGCGTCCCCGACAGGACGAAGAGGAACTCCTCGCCGGGGTGGCGGCTCACCTCCGGAGGGGCTTGGGCGCGGTAGAGGTCGACCACGAAAGGTTCGATGTGGCGTCCCGCGAAGGCATGCGCGAGGCTTTCGTAGTGGAGAAACTCGCGCCGGTCCACACCGACCCGTTCGTTCCTGCCGGTCTTCACCGCCCGTTTGGCGCGTTCCTCCTCTTCGCCGAGGAGGCGCGAGATGCCGACGCCGAGCCAGGTGGCGAGCCGCAAAAGCTCAGAGATGCGGGGGGAGAGCTGGTCCGAGAGCACACGGTCCAGGGTGTCGGCGTCCCACCCGAGCGCCTCGCGCAGCTCTTCCTGCGCCACTCCCTTCGCCGCGAGAAGCGCCCTCAGATTAGCCCCGATGTTCATCGGTCCCTCCCGCGTAGCGCCGCGCCGCCTCAACCCCGGAGATGACCCGGAGCGCGCCGTCGACAAGCGCCTCGATCTCGAACTCCCCCGGCCGCACGAAGACCGGGGCGATGAACTCCACCCTCCTGCGCACCCCTTCCACCACGGCGGCACCGAAAGCGAGCCCGCCGGTCAGCACGATGCCGTCGACCGCACCGGAAAGCGCCGCGGCAAGCCCGCCGATCTCCTTGGCGACCTGGTAGATCATCGCCTCCCGCACGAGGCCCGCCTCGGCGTCCCCCTGCTGCACCCGCGCCTCCACCTCGCGCATGTCGACCGTGTTCAGGTAGGAGTAGACGCCGCCGCGGCGGGCCACGATCCCCTTCAGTTCACCGGTGGTGAAGGCGCCCCGCTCGACAAGCTCGAGCACCCCGACCACCGGGAGCCCGCCGGTCCGCTCAGGGGAGAACGGGCCGTCGCCGTTCAGGCCGTTATTCACATCGACGACGAGCCCCTTTCGGTGTGCGCCCGCGGTGATGCCGCCCCCCATGTGCACCACGATGAGGTTTAATTCCGCGTAGTCCCGCCCCAGTTCCCGCGCCACGTCACGCGCCACCGCCTTCTGGTTCAGCGCATGGAACATGCTGCGCCGCTCGATGCCTGCCATGCCGGAGAGCCGGGCCACCGGCCACATCTCGTCGATGACCGGGGGATCGACCACGTATGCGGGAACACCCTTGCCCGAAGCCACGGCGTGGGCGAGCACGCCACCCAGGTTGGCCGCGTGCTCACCGCTGACCCCGTCCTCGAGATCCTTGATGAGCGGCTCATCCACCAGGTAGACGCCGCTCAGGACGGGATGGATCAGTCCACCGCGCCCCACCACGGCATCCCAGGCGACCCCGTCCGCCCCGGTCTCGCGCAGGTACGCACGGATGGCGTCCATGCGGTAGCCGAGTTGGTCCATGACGCACGGAAAATGCTCCATTTCGGCGCGGGGGTGCTCGATCGATCCCTTGGTGAGCGTTCCGTCGCGAAAGACACCGATCTTGGTCGAGGTGGAGCCGGGGTCGATGGCAAGGATGTTCATGTGACCCTCGCGTCGGATCAGTAGTTGCTTTTGGCGGTCATGGATTCGATGTCGACGACGAAGACTGTGGTGGCGGCCAGGCAGGGCTGGGTGTACTCGAACTCTCCCGGTGCGTACTGGGCCATGATGACGTCGAGCGCTCGGGATTTTTCCTCGTGCCCCTCCACCAGGCGTGCCGTTCCGTAGCCGACCACGCTGCGGTACTTCATGGTGAAGTCGCAGGCCTTTTCCGAGGCGACCAGCTTGGTATCGGCGATCACGGTGAAACAGACGCGGCTGTTCTGCCGCAAAAGTTCCAGCTTCTTGCCCGCTCCGGCGCAGTGGAAGTACAGGGTGGTGTCCTGGTAGCCGTAGTTCATGGTTACCAGGTACGGTTCGTCGTGGGCTGCAAGCGCCAGGTGGCAGATCTTACCCTGCGCCAGCAGTTCGTTGGCAGCCTGGGCGGAAAGCTGCCGGTCCTTTCTCCTCAGCATGTCATCCATAAAAACCTCCACTGTTGCTCTTTCACAATGCTGTGAAGAAGGCGTGCAATATAAACAAGAGTTCGGCGCGCCAATATTGCCTTTACTCGGCCAGAATGTCTAGGGTTTTTCGCGGGTCGGCCTGGTGGATCTTCTCTTTGATCGGACTGATGCTAGCGCCTCGATCCGGTGCAGATACGAGCGCTCCGCAGGGCAACATTATAACCATCCAATCATCACACATTTTTCTCAAACAAGTGTCCGAGATGTCGATAGATATGCATGAGACAGAGCGGGCCCCCGGCTCGTCGAACCTGAATACGACAGGTTGTGTCAAACAAAGAAAGGAGAGCAAACATGGCGGTCGAGACTATCACGGAAACAACCCAGTATCTCACCTTCAAGCTCGAGAACGAGCTGTTCGCCCTGGACATCGGTAAAGTGCGGGAAGTGCTGGATTTCACAACCATCACCAAGGTCCCGCAGACCCCCGACTACATGCGCGGAGTCATCAACCTGCGCGGCAGCGTCGTTCCCGTCGTCGACCTTCGACTGAAGTTCGGCATGGCAATGGCGGAGCAGACCGTGAACACCTGTGTCATCATCGTCGAGGTGGAACTCGAAGGCGAGAAGGTGGTCATGGGGGCGATGGCCGACGCGGTCCAGGAGGTGATGGACCTGGAGCCGGACCAGATCGAGCCGCCGCCGCGCATAGGCACCAAGCTGAACACCGACTTCATCAAGGGGATGGGGAAGCACAACGAACAGTTCATCATCATCCTCGACATCGACAAGGTCTTCACCAGCGGGGAGCTAGAGTTGGTCCAGAACATCGAGGGACAGGCGGCGTAAGACTTAATAAGATCATCGACCGCGAAAGGGCAGCGCGCCGGAAGGCGCCTGCCCTTTTTTTCGTGCTTTACGCCGGGCAGGATGCCAGGAGTCCTCGCCCCGACTGCGGTCATGAGGCGTTTCGAGGGAATAGCCACGGAGGAGTCGGCCTGAGAGGGAGGCGCACGGCAGCTCGCCTCCCGCCCCTCCCCTTTCCGGCCTCCCCTCTCCCATCCTTCACCCTACGGGGGGAGGCGCGGTCTATCCCGGCAAAGCGTTTCAACGCACTCGTTGCTGAACAGGATAAAAAAAAGCGCCTCGAAAGAGGCGCTCGTCGGCATCGCATGGCAGGCAACCCTCGGGCGCCCATTAAAGTGGGAGTCAGTACTGCTCGAAATCTGAGTCGCACATCTCCTTCGCGTCGGAGAGGTCGATGTCGTGGCCGACCGCCTTCTTGGTCATCCCCTGGGCGCCGCCGGCAACGCCCTTCGAGCGGGTCATTTTCTTACCCTGCCCCGCAGCGCCGTTGACGTTCCCTTGTTGAGCCCCACCTACCCTCGCGGGCTTCGCGGCGACGCGCCTTGCATAGTCGTCGATCTTGAAAAAGGCGACCACAGTCTGCAGCTGTTCCGCCTGACTCGAGAGTTCCTCGGCGGTGGAGGCCATCTCCTCGGAGGCACCGGCGTTTGTCTGGATCACCTGGTCCAGCTGCTGGATGGCGCGGTTGATCTGGTCCGCGCCGGTGTCCTGCTCCCTGCTTGCCGCGCTGATCTCCTGTACCAACTCCGCCGTCTTCTGGATGTCCGGAACCATCTTGGCGAGGAGGTCGCCCGCCTTCACCGCCACATCCACACTGCTGGCGGAAAGGTCACTGATCTCGGCCGCGGCCTTCTGGCTCCGCTCGGCCAGTTTTCTCACCTCGGAGGCGACGACGGCGAATCCCTTGCCGTGTTCACCCGCCCGGGCCGCCTCTATGGCGGCGTTCAGCGCCAGGAGGTTCGTCTGCCGCGCGATCTCCTCGATGATGGTGATCTTTCCCGCGATCTCCTTCATCGCGCCGACCGTCTCCTGAACCGCCTGCCCCCCCTCGCGGGCGTCCTGGGCCGATTTCACCGCAATCTTCTCGGTCTGCATGGCGTTGTCTGCGTTCTGGCGGATGTTGGACGACATCTCTTCCATCGAGGACGACGCCTCCTCTGCCGAAGCCGCCTGCTCCGTGGCCCCCTGCGACATCTCCTCGGCCCCGGAGGAGAGCTGCTGGCTTCCGGAGGCGACGTTGTCGGAGGCGCTCTTCACCTCGGCTACGATCCCCCTCAGCTTCGCCACCATTCCGTTCATCGCCGCAGCAAGCTGCACCACCTCGTCCTTACTGTCGACGTCGATGGTCTGGGTCAGGTCGCCCCCCGCCACCGCCGAGGCGAACTCGACGCCGCGCCTGAGCGGCACGCTGATCATCCTGGAGATGACGATCCCCAGGATCAGTCCGAGCAGCACGCCGCCTGCCACCAGTCCCACCATCACCTTCATGCTCGACTGGTAGATCCTAGTGGTCTCATCGGACGCCTCCTTGGCGTTGGCCTCCTTGAGCCGCGCAAGCTCGGTCAGGGTATCGTCAACCACCGTCTGCTTGGTCCGCGCCTCGCCGAAGGAGAGCGTCACCGAAGCGGTGCTGTCGTTAAGCTTGTCAGTGGCACCGAGCTCTATCACCTTCTGCTGAACGGCAAACCACTCCTCGTTGGCCGCCTCCAGTCGTTTCAGGATCTCCTTTGCCTTCTCGGTTGTGAACAGGGGACGCGCCTTGTCCAGCCACTCCTTGTACCCCGCCTTGTACTTCTTCATGTTGCCGAGGTACTTCTCGCGCTCCTGATGGCTCGTCGCGAGGAGAAAGTTCTTCTCGGCGCGGGAGATGTAGATCAGGTTTATGTTAGCTTCCTTGACGTAGGAGAGCCCCAGCAACTCCCTGGCGTACATCGCATCGGCCATGTCGTTGATGGTGCCCATGTTGCGGATGCCGAGCAGGCCGACCGCCGCGGTGATGATACAGACTGCTACGAAAGCCAAGACTAACTTGGTGCTGACCTTCAGGTTGGTGAACCATTTCATGTGCGCTCCGTCTTCTGCAAAGGTTTTATGATCCAGCCGGAAACAGCGTCCGGTGGTGTCGTTTGCTTCATCGACGCGGGGCGGGAACGATGTATCAGAAAAATACTGAGAAAAGGCGGTTTTTTGGCCGAGACTTGGGGAGGAGCGCAGCAGGCGATCAAAGAGAGGTGCGCACGTCGCAAGCACATGCGGCCGGAGTCTTAAGAGGAGCGAACAAAAGTGGGGAATCGGGAAGCGACGCTAATCCAGAGGCAAAAGCCCCTGTCTTATCGCATATTTGGTGAGTCCTGCAATACTGGTCAGGTTAATCTTCTTCATGATGTGCATGCGGTGGGTTTCGACCGTTTTGGGGCTGATCTCAAGAAGTGCCGCCACCTCGCGCGACGTCTTCCCGCTCGCGATAAGCGTGAGGACCTCCTCCTCGCGCTGGCTCAGGGGAGACTTCTCCATGCGGCCGGTGGGAAGGTCGATGCCTAGAACCTCGGAGAGGACGGGGCTCAGGTACAGGCCATCCTCGGCCACCGCGTTAATGGCGTGGAGGAGCTCCTGCGCGTCGCAGCTCTTCACCAGGAATCCCCTGGCGCCGACGTCGAGAGCCTGGCGGACGGAACGGGCGTCACCGTGGCAGGAAAGGATCAGTATCTTTACGTTTGGAAAGGCCGACACGATGCAACGGCTCGCCTCGATGCCGCCTCCATCGGGCATCACCAGGTCCATGAGGACCAGGTCTGGCTGCAGCTCGCAGGCAAGTCGCACCGCCTCCATACCGGTAGCGGCCTCGGCCACCACTTCCACGCCGGGGGTTTTTTCAAGGATGGCACCGATGCACTGGCGGATCAGGGTATGATCGTCGGCTAGGATAATCTTCGTTGTCTGCATCGTCGCGGTCGTCTCGGTTTGTAAGTTGCAGTTCCCAAATGAGAGGCACTCTAACAAAATGGGGCCGACGACGATATAGGGGTTTGTATGACAGTCGGATGGGGTTTTTACTGAGAGCCGGCTTTGCCGGACGCACCTGTGGGCGGCATCAGTGGTCGATGCTGGTGACCCCCTCCCTTATGGCGTACTTGGTGAGATCCGCGATGGAGAAAAGCTTCAGCTTCTTCATGATCTGCTGGCGGTGGGTGTCGACCGTCTTCACGTTGATCTTCAGCAGGAACGCGATGGTCTTCGCGTTGTGTCCCTCGGCTAAAAGCTGCAGCACCTCTTTCTCCCTAGGGGTGAGCGCGGGGCCTGCCTGCTCGAAGGAGTCGGGCACCCGCCTTATGTAGTCATCGATGACGACGCCGATGATGCCTGAGCAGACGTACCTCTCCCCGGCGGCCACCGTCTGGACGGCCTTCACCAGCTCCGCCGAACTGCAGTCCTTGAGCAGGTAGCCGCGCGCCCCGGCCCTGAAGGCCTGGGCGACGAAGCGCCGGTCCTTGTGCATCGAAAGGATGAGCACCTTGACGGCGGGGAAGAGATCGGCCATACGCTGCGTGGTCTCGATGCCGTTCATCCCGGGCATGCTCATGTCCATGAGCACCACGTCCGGCGAGGCGCCTGCCGCGAGTTCGAGCGCGGCCCTGCCGTTTTCCGCCTCGGCAACGACCTGGACTCCCTCGAATTTATCCAAAAGGATCCGGACACCCTCCCGAACGATCCCGTGATCATCGACTATCATGACGCGAATCATCGCTTACTCCTCTCCTTCTGCAGCGTCGGCCGCCCCAGCGGGAACCGCGATGGTAACGCTCGTGCCGCCGGCTCCCGAGGTAACCGTTACCTCGCCTCCCAGGTGCTGCACCCGTTGTCTTATGTTGAAAAGGCCGAAGCCCCCGCTTGCGGGCGGGGCACAAGGAGAGATCCCCTTGCCGTCGTCCTGCACGGTGACCTCGAGGCGCCCCTCCCGCCGCCTGATCGCTATGCGTACCTGCCGCGCGCCGGCGTGCTTCACCACGTTGACGAGGAGCTCGCGCACCGCATGGTACAGGGTGGAACTCAGCTCCTCTTCCAGGGGGGACGGGGCCGGCGCGCTCTCCAGGGAGACGCGCAGCCGGTAGTTCGTTTCAAACTGCTCCGCAAGCCACTCCACCGCAGCCTCGAACCCCACCTCATAAAGAAGCGGCGGGCTGATCTGGAAGGTAAGCGTCCGCACTTCGCGTATCGCACGCTCCAAAAGGCTCACCACTTCACGGACCGTCCGCGTTGCACCTCCGGGAAGCTTCTCATCCGAACCGAGGTCGCTCAGCTTGAGCTTTGCGAGCGACAGGTTCTGTCCGATCTCGTCGTGGAGCTCCGAGGCGATGCGACGCCTCTCCTTCTCCTCGGCCAGGGAGAGCTCGATAGCAAGCTCCCTCAGCTGTTCCTGGTTGACGAGCAGCGCCTCCTGCGCCCGCACCTGCTCGGTTATCTCGCGCGAGATGCTGAAGAGGCCGGTGACGGCACCGCCATGGTCGAAGAGCGGCCCCCTGGTGGCGAGGAAGATGCGCTCGACCCCGGCCGCGTCGGTGAAGGACTCCTGCACCGTTGCGTTCTTACCGGTGGCGATGACGTGGTGGTCGTTTTCACGTATCACCTGCACCACCTCATCCGGAAAGATCGCGCTGTCGTCCACCCCCACGATCTCCTCTGCGGACCTGCCGTACATCCGGGCGGCCCGTTCGTTGATCAAAAGGTAACGTCCCTCGAGGTCCTTGGCATACACGAGGTCCGGCGTGCCTTTAAGCATCGCCTGCAGGATCTCGTCGCTTTTTCTCCGTCCTCCCGCTGCCGTCTCAGGCATCGTCTTCCCCGGTGTCGGCCAGAAGCGCCTCGATGCTCTCGAGCCCCTCCTCCCCCGCCTGACCACGCCGACGCGACAGTTCAAGGGCGACCGCGCTAAGGGAGCGGTAGACGAGGGCTACTTCCGGGTCCCATGCGTCCAGGGCGCGCAGTTGCCTTCCCACCACGGCCGCGTCCCCGCGGGCGATGGGACCGGTGAGTGCTGCGACGGTCCCGGACCGGAAAACGTTTTCCACGGTACCCCGCACGAGCGGCTCCATCACCTGCAGCGCGGTCTCGCGGTCAAGCCCCCCCTTCCCGTATGCCGTGACCGACACTTCGAGAAGTGCAGTGAGGCAGTTGCACGCGAGGACGGAGCCGGCATGGTAGATCGCCTTGAAACGGGGATCGATGGAAAAAACGCGCGCGCCGATCGACTCGAAGAGCTCACCCATCTGCTCCGCCGCCCGCCGGTCCCCCTCCACGCCGCACCAGGTGCCCGCGAAGTCGCCGACGGCTGCCGCCGGGTCGGCGAAACTCTTGACGGGGTGCACGCTCGCCACCAGCGCACCTAACTGCGTCGCCGGGTGCAGCACCTCGCTCCCCAGGGCACCACTTACGTGGCACACCAGGGCCTGCGCGCCGAGCGCTCCGCTTGCGCACAACTCACGCACGCAAGGGGCGATGGCATCGTCGGAACAGGTGATCAGGTACAAATCGGCCGGACCTAACTGCGCAAAGCCGGCCGCGGGGCGTCCCCCCCCGATGAAGGCGACCGCAGCGCGTGCCGTCGCCTCGGAACGGGTGAGCACGTCCTTAAGCTCAAGCACCCCTGACTCATGAAAAAGGCGCCCAAGCGTCCTACCGACCGCGCCGCACCCAATGATACTGAAGGTTTTCATCCCGCTCTCCTCATGAAGTGGACAGACGCGCTAAAGGGTACGCAACTTATTCTTGGGTGTCAACGACGCCTGAGGTGGGGGAGCATATTGGAGAGAGAAACTGCGCGGAAATGAAAAATCCCCCTTCAGGAGGGGGATTTTGTCACCAGGCCGGAGCGGGGGTCACGAACCGTCGTCCATGTTGAGGCTGTAATCATCACCCTCCACGCATTCGCTTTCCGCCTGTAGAAAGGACTCGGCCTGCGAGTCGCGGACGATCTCGATCACGCCGTGGTTGGCCGACCAGACCGTGCCGCAGACGCTGCATTCGGTGATCCCCTCTTTGAACCCTTCTGACTGTAGGTTGGTGTCGACCTGCTGGTGGTTTTTGCACACGGGGCATTTCATGGCTCTCCTCCTGTCACGAAAAACGGCGACCGATAGTTTTCATGAAGAAGATTATGACGGCATTTCACGGCGTAGCAAGTGCCAAAACCCTCATGGCCATCTAGGCACCGGGCTGGCGCGTGGCCGGTTTGGCCGCCGGCTTCTTGTCCTTAGTCGTCTTCGTGCTCACCCGCGTCACCTTCGCGCGTCCCTTAACCTTGGTCGGGGGGGTGTAGGTAGCGGGATCGGCTGGGCGCAGGTCCGTGAAGTGCGAGGAGATGATCTTTCTGACCATGCCGTCGCTGAAGCGTATGGTGGCCATATAGTCGTTCACCTCGACCACCTTGCCGGTTCCCCATTGCTGCGCCATCGCATGACTGACCACACTGCCGCGTTTGACGTTCATGTCGAGTTCCTCGCTGAATGGTTGTGGCCACGCCAGGACGCGCGGATCCACTCGGCCGGAAGGACGGGGTCGATGGGTTGCTTAACCTGGAGTGGAGCTGATTGCCGAAGACAGATCAAAACGATCAGAGACGTGACTATGAGCTGCGGGAAGCTTGCCTGAGATCAGGCACGGTTGAAACTATACACCTGAATCGTGAAATGCACAGATGAGAGTATTCTTTTTTTCAGATTTCACCGCGGCTGTTCAGGCCGGCGCGGCATCTCCGGCGAGGCTGCACCGTCCGGGACGGGCATCAGCTTTTCGGGCGGGATCTGCGGCTCGCCCATGATGATCACCATGGGGCCGTGCACCCGCTGCAAGGCCCCGGTATCACCATCCCCCACCGCCCAGTTGTAAAGTTTCTTCGCGTCCATGAGCAGGGGCTTGGCGGGCTCGCCGTAATACTCGAGCTGCATCTCCTCGTCGTAGAGCCCTATGCAACCATGAGAGGCGGGGTACCCCGGGAGGTCCCGGCCATGAATCCAGTAAGAGGTCCAGCCGTCACCCACCTTCTCGACGTGGAAACGAAGACCGTAATGCATGGGATAGGGGCGCTCGCTCCCCTCCACCGGGTAAAGGCTCGATTCATGAACAGGGTCTACCGCATCGACCCGGTAGGAGCCGTTTTTGAGGCGGAACTCCTCAACGCCCACCGCAACCGGAGCGGAAAAAACCAGCGTCCCGAACTCGTAAGCGCCGAGGTACATCTCGTTCTGGTCGATGAGGATGACCTTGGGCTCCTTCCCTGCATCGAGGTAAAAAGGGGGCATCGGGTTGAACTCCTTGATGTCCTCCATCTGCTTGGGGACCTTGACCGACATGCCGGCCAGGAAGTGGCGCCGGTCCATGCGGTTGAAGCGCAGACCGTCCTGCCACTGTTTGCCGAAGATCCTGTAAGGGGAGTCTTTGCCGGTGACTTTGACACAGTCCCACTCATAGAGGTAGTCGGTGGGGTAATGGATTTCACACAGGGATCGTATTTTGTCGGCTGCGAAACAGGGGATACTGGTGATACCGAGGATAATCAGCAGGGTTAAGACTGCGCGGGCCAGTGCTTTCATGATGCGCCTCGTTCCTTAGCCAGTGAAGCGGCTGGCCACCGGTTGTGAGACGATTTCAGTTTACCAGATGGCTAATGAAAGTTAAAGGCGGCTCTACTAATTGGACATCTCTCCTCCCCAGATGGGATTTGGCGCACCGTCCACGTCTTTTGCCCCACCTGCCGAAGCTACCGCCCCCCCATTCCAGGAACCATTCCAGCCAAGTACCCGATTTAGCGACCACTCTGTTGACCGGTTGAAAGGCGCTCCAATATGGGCACCGTTCTTGCTATTTAAATTACAGATAGCACATATCGTTTTTACAAATAACAAACCAAAGGAGGCTTCGTGAAAAACGATCTTCTGGGGGAGCTCCCCGAGGAAAAGGTGAACCTGATTGAGAAGTACCGCCTGGAACCGTGCCTGATCAGCGGCAAGGTGTACTGGGTTCGTAATTTCGGCAACCGGCCGCCCAACGCCTATGTCACCCACCGCGGCATGAGGAAGTGTCCCACTCTCGACTTGGTCTTCAGCTTCTACGGACTATGCGTGGCAAAGATGACATACTTCCGCAACAACATCACCGATTACCTGCCGTGCAAACAGCACCTTGTCACCGGCGACATGACCGAATGCGCCCTGTGGGACATGGAATTCCTGGTGCAGCGCGCCACCGGCATCCGCATCGACCTGCGCAACCTGGCGGCGATCAAGGAGATCGAGACCTTCCGGTCGATGTGCGCGTGGTTGGAGCGAAGGTTGAAGGAACGTCGAGAGCAGCAGGAGCGTTATGAACGGGTCCAGGAAAGGGAGGTGGCACCGGTGACTGCCGCATCGGCGTTGAGGATGGCCATCGTACCGATCAGACGGCGCCCCGTGCAACGGAGGGACCGGGAGTTCAGCTTGTGAGTACGCCCTGAACACAGGTCTGTGCACGAAAAAAAAGCCCCGCCGGCAGTGACTGCCGCGGGGCTTTGTCGTTTCGGAGGGCGCGGTGCAGCTAGGGGGGGCACTGGGCGCACATCGATTTGAAGAGGTTGGTGCTCAGGTAACGGTCGCCCCGGTCGGGGAGGATCACCACGATGGTCCCGGAGGAGAGCTCCCCGGCGAGCCGCAGCGCACCGAAGACGGCGGCGCCGCCGGACATGCCGCAGAAAATGCCGTGGTGCGCGGCAAGACGCCTCGAGGTCTCGAAGGCGTCATCGTCCTCGACCACGATCTTTCTGTGGTAGGCGCTTGCGTCGTAGATGGGGGGGACGATGGCCTCCTCCATGTTCTTGAGCCCCTGAATCTTGTGCCCGAGCACAGGCTCGACGCCGACCACTTGGACATGAGGCGCGGTTTCCCCGAAGAAACGGGAGAGCCCCATGAGGGTGCCGCCGGTTCCCATCCCCGCCACCATGTGGGTGATGGCCCCGCCGGTCTGGCGCCAGATCTCAGGCCCGGTGGTCTCGTAGTGCGCGAGGACGTTGTTCGGATTGGCGTACTGGTTCGGCATGTAGTAGCGGTCCGGATGATCCTCGTAGATCTTGTGGGCGAGCCGGATGGCGCCGTCGGTCGCCTCGCAGCCCGGCGAGAGAACGATCTCGGCGCCGTACGCCTCGAGCACGCTGCGCCGCTCCACGCTGACGCAGGCGGGCATCACCAGTTTGATGCGGTAGCCGCGCGCCGCGGCGATCATCGCCAGCGCAATGCCTGTGTTGCCGGAGGTGGGCTCCAGGATCACCTTGTCGGTGGTGAGCTCCCCGCTCTTCTCGGCGGCGAGGATCATGTGACGCGCCGGACGGTCCTTCACCGACCCTCCGGGGTTGTTCCCTTCAAGCTTCACCATGATCTTTACGGCGGGATTGTCGACCAGAGAGTCGATCTCGACCAGCGGTGTCGAGCCGATGGAATCTATCAAGCTTTGCCCTTTCAACGTACCCCTCGCTTTCTATCGGTCTAAAAAGACCAGCTTTCTCAGCCGGGGTGAGAGCATACCACGCCCCATATATAATAAACAACCGATAACTGCGCCGGCACGCACAACCAGTCCGAGACTTGCACTAATACGTAAGGGTTGGAACCGACCGGCACTGTCATGGAGCACCGGTAACCGGGCGCGCATGCAGTCGAAAAGCCAATTTAATGTGCCGAGACACACATGAACCACCATTTAACTGAACCAACTAGCATATACGACGACACAGAGCGACCTCTCTACACACTCAACGCCACAATAGTTGGTCATTTAAAGCCACAAAATCCGTGACTATGCGAAATTATTGATTCTAAAAATACTAGAAAAAAGCTGCAATGGTGGTATAAGTGAGAGGCACGCAAATTTGTGTCAGTTAATGGTAAAGATTGAACATGCATATACTACCCCGAAAGACAAAAGCCACTGCCAAAAAAGGAATCCATCTCGCCTCGTTCCTTGGACGGCTCATCTGGCTCAGCGTTCTACCGCTTATCGTGCTGTCGCTTTGGCTCGCTGTGGACGCCCTGCGCTCCCGGCAGGCACAGGATCGACGTCAAGCGGGGATCATCGCGGGCAACTTCGCCACCGATCTAGACCAGTACCTCGCCGCGAGGACCGGGGCTCTGCAGATGCTGGCGAATTCCCCCCTGATCGACGACGAGGCGCGCTGGGGAGAGCTGTACCGGGAGGCACAGTCCTTCAACGGTTTTTTCGGCAGTCACGTCATTTTGGCCGGTGTGGGGCAGCCGATGCGGATGCTTTTCAACACGAGGCGCCCTTTCGGCAGAGAACTCCCCCCGCTCCCGGTGCCAAAGGGGCGGGCCGCAGCCCCCCTCGCCGCGGCCACAGGGAAGGCGGTGGTGGGGGATCTCTTCACCGGGCCGGTTAGCAAGACACCGCTTTGTTCCATCGCGGTGCCGGTGGTGCGAGAAGGGAAGGCGCGCTACGTGCTGCTCACGATTCTCGAGTCGAGCCAGCTGCAGCAACGCATCGACCAGCGCCTCCTCCCTGCGGGATGGGCCATCTCACTGCTGGACAGCCAGGGGCATGTCATCGCCCAGCGCAACTCGCCGCGCCACCAGGAAGTGCGTGCCGTAGACCGGGTGGAGGTACCGAGCACCGTTGCGCCATGGAAGGTATTGGTCGAGATACCTGCCGCCACCTACCAGCCACCCCTGGTAAAACTCGCCATCATGCTTGCACTGGGGCTCGTGGCGAGCACGCTGGTGGGGGTGCTGTGCGGGAGCCTGGCCGCGCGGAGGGTCGGCAGGGGGGTACGCAGCCTCGTGCATTGGGAACCGGAAGCGACCTGCGGAATCGTGGAAATCGAGGAGGCGCACGAGCTTTTGGAGCATGCCACTGCGGCGCGGCGGGAGAGCGAGGAGCGCCAGGAGCTTTTCATACGCCACGCCCCGGCTGCCCTTGCCATGTTCGACGCTCAGATGCGCTACCTGCACGTGAGCCAGCGCTGGCTCAGAGACTACGGCCTCGAAGGCGATGTGGTGGGAAGGTCTCATTACGAGATCTTTCCCGAGATACCGGAGCACTGGCGGGAGCTGCACCGCCGCGGGTTGAACGGAGAGGTGCTTCGTTCCGAGGGCGACCGCTTCGTTCGCGCCGACGGCGCCGCGCACTGGATAAAATGGGAGATCCGCCCCTGGCGTAAGGCCGACGGCGATATCGGCGGCATCGTGATCTTCTCGGAGGACATCACCGGCCTGAAACAAGCACAGGAGGAAATCCAGGCGCTAAACGAGGATCTGGAGATACGCGTCGAACAGCGCACCGCCGAGCTTAAAGCGGCGAACCAGGAACTCGATGCCTTCGCCTATGCGGTCTCCCACGATCTGCGCGCACCACTGCGCGCCATGATCGGCTTCAGCCAGGCGCTTCGGGAGGATTGCGCCGCGCAGCTCTCGGATGAGGGGCTCGATTACCTGCTGGAGATCAGCACAGCGGGATACCGGATGGGCGAACTGGTGGACGGGCTGCTCGTGCTCTCGCGCAGCCTGCGCGGCACCCTCGAGCGCCGGCCGATCGACGTGAGCGCGGTGGCGGAGCGACTCGTCAGGGAGCTGGAACGAGCGGAACCGGAACGTCAGGTGCAGTGGCAGGTGGAGGCGGGGCTCGAGGTGAGCGGCGACGAGCGCATGATCGAGGTGGTGCTCACCAACCTCCTTTCCAACGCATGGAAATACTCCGCCGGGGCGGAGCCTGCGCGCATAACGGTCCGCTCCGAGAAGCGCGACGACAAGCGTTTCATCTGCGTGGAGGACAACGGAGCCGGTTTCGACATGCGCCACTCCTCACGCCTTTTCAAACCGTTCCAGCGGCTGCACCGACAGGACGAGTTCCCCGGTCTCGGCATAGGGCTCGCGACGGTGCAGCGCATCATCAACCGCCACGGCGGCGCCATGGAGGCGGAGGGGGAACCGGGTAACGGGGCCTCGTTCCGCTTCTGGCTCCCCAACTGATAGGAGGCATGCATGGAGGATCACAAGACCATCCTGCTGGTGGAGGACAACCCGCAGGACGAGAAGCTCATCCTGCGCACCCTGCGCAGGATCAACCTGGCCAACGAGGTATTCGTGGTGCGTGACGGCCAGCAGGCCCTGGACTACCTGTTGCGGGAAGGCGACTTTTCCCAGCGCCAGGGGGGCAACCCCACGGTGGTGATGCTGGACGTGAACCTCCCCCGGGTGAGCGGCATCGAGGTGCTGGAGCGCCTGCGGCAGGACGAAAGGACGCACCTGCTCCCCATCGTCATGCTCACCTCCTCCGACGAGGAACAGGACCGGATGAGGAGCTACGCGGGGGGTGCGAACAGCTTCGTGCGCAAGCCGCTCGACTTCGCCCAGTTCGCCGAGACCGTGGCCCAGCTGGGGGTCTACTGGCTGGCCGTGAACCAGGCGCCCGGGAGACCCGAATGAACCTTCAGCTTCGCATCCTGGTCATCGAGGACAGTGCCGCCGACTTCAAGCTGATCAAGCGCCATCTGGAGGGACAGGGCTTCGACGCCTCCTTCACATGGATCGCCGAACGCGACCGACTGGAGCAGTGCCTCGGGGAGCCCTGGGACCTCGTACTCGCCGACTACAACGTCCCGCACATGGAGTTCGAGGAGACCCTCGAGGCGGTCAGGAGCCGCTCCCCGGAACTGCCGGTCATCCTGGTCTCCGGCAGCGTGGGGGAGGAGCAGGCCGTGGAGCTTTTGAAGCGGGGCATGTCCGACTTCGTGCACAAGGACAACCTCGCCCGCCTGGGCCCCTCCATCGCCCGGGCGCTCAAGGAGGCGGCCGAGCACCGGGGCCGGCTGCAGGCAGAGGCGTCCCTGCTTAAAAGCGAAAGCAAGTACCGCAGCATGTTCGACCACGCCCCGGTCGGGGTCGGCATCGCCGAACTGGAGAGCGGGCGCATGGTGGAGGTGAACGCGGCCTGGCTGGAGATCCTCGGTTTCGAGCATGACGAGGTGGTGGGGAAGACGGGGGCGGAACTCGGCATCTACCTGAACGGCGTGCAGCGTCCGGCCATCGTCTCGCATCTTAAGGAGAGGGGGCGCATCGTCAACCAGCCCCTGCGCCTGAGGAAAAAGTCGGGCGAGACGCTCGACCTGCTCTCTTCCGCGGAGGTCCTCGAGATAGGCTCGACATCCTACCTGCAGTTCATGCTGACCGACGTCACCGAAGAGATGAAGGTCAAGCGCGCCCTGGCGGCCTCCGAGGAGACGCTGCGCAAGCTCTACGTGGCGGTGAACCAAAGCCCCACAGCCATCGTCATCACCGACCGCTTCGGCACCGTGGAATTCGTCAACCCCCGCTTCTCGGAGATGACCGGGTACGGCGCGGACGAGATGGTGGGCAAGAACCCGCAACTGCTCTGGGAGAAACTCTGCCAGGGGGAGGTGTGGCGCGGCGATTTCTGCAACACCAGGAAGGACGGCACGGTGTACTGGGAGCACGACATCATCTCCCCGATCCGGAACCAGGAAGGGGAGATCACCCACTACATGGCCATCAAGGAGGACATCTCCGAAAAGCGGACCATGGAGGAGCAGTTGCGCCAGTCCCAGAAGATGGAGGCGGTCGGGCAACTGGCCGGCGGGGTGGCGCACGACTTCAACAACATCATGCAGGTGATCATGGGAAACGCCTACCTGCAGACGGTGGAGAACCAGTCCAGCGGCGTGGCCACGCAGCATCTGGACGAGATCGTGAAGGCGGTCGAGCACGGCTCTTCGCTCACGAAGAGCCTCCTTGTCTTCAGCCGAAAAACCCCGCTGGAGCTGACAAACTTCGACCTGAACGAACTGCTCGGGCAAAGCCGGAAGCTCGCCTCGAAGCTCGTCACCGAGGACATCGCCATCGAGCTCGAGCTGTGTCGCGAGCCGCTGCACATCCTAGCCGACGCGGGGCTCGTGCAGCAGATCGTCTTCAACCTGGTGACGAACGCCCGTGATGCCATTTCCGGACCGGGCAGGATCACCATCACGACGCAGTTGGTCGAGGCGCAGGGTATGCCGCTTCCCTGCGGCTGCACCGCGACAAGCGGCAGCTACGCGCTGCTGTCGGTGCGCGACACCGGACACGGCATCGCGGAGGAGATCAGGGGGCGGATCTTCGAACCGTTCTTCACGACGAAGGAGTTGGGGAAAGGAACGGGCCTCGGTCTTTCCATGATTTACGGCACGGTCCAGCGCATGAACGGCTTCATCGCCGTCACCGCGCCGCCGCAGGGAGGGACCGAATTCTTCATCTGTATTCCGCTCGCACAGACGCCGGAGGCGGCGCTCAACTCCACCTCCGGGAGCTACATGATCGGCAGCGGCGAACTGATCCTTGTGGTCGAGGACGAGGAGGCGGTCCGCGACGCCCTCATCCGCACCCTGGCGTCCTCGGGTTACCGTCCCGTCGCGGCGGGCAGCGGCGAGGAGGCATTGACCTTGGCACAGCGCAGTGCCGGGATCGCTCTCGCCCTCATCGACGTCATCCTCCCCGGCATCAACGGCATCGAGTGCGCGCAGGGGCTGAACGCCCTCTACCCGTCCCTGCCGGTGATCTATCTCACCGGCTACGACAACGACGTGCTGGCGGGCAGGGGGATCTCGGCCAACGTGCTGCAGAAGCCGATCCAGAGTTCCCGGCTGGTGCAGCGCATCAGCGAGATCTTGAAGGTACAGGCGGCGAGAAGGATTTGACACGAGGGTCAGGCAGGGGCATCCGGGATGCCAAGTTCGCGCATCTTCCGGTACAAGGTCTTGCGATCGATGTTGAGGGCGCGGGCGACGCGCGACTTGTTGCCGGCGTGATGCGCAAGGGCCTCGATGATGCGTTCCTTCATGGAGCGTCCCTCTCCGGCTGCGGCATGAAAAAGCGCCGGAAGATGCTCGGGAAGGATCATCCTCGTCGGGCACATGATGAAGGCATGCTCCAGGGCGTGCTCCAGCTCGCGCACGTTGCCGGGCCAAGGGTAGCGGGCAAGAAGGCGCAGCGTCTCCTCGGAGACGCCGCCTATGGCGCGCGCGAGTTTCGCGTTCAGCTTCCCCACGAAGTGCTCCACCAGAAGCGGCAGATCCTCCGGGCGCTCCCGTAACGGCGCCACGACAAGCTCCACAACCTTCAGGCGGTAGTATAGGTCCTGGCGGAACCTCCCCTCCTCAACGTCCCGCGCAAGGTCGCGGTTCGTCGCGGCGATGATACGGACGTCGACCTTGACCGGCGCCGCCCCCCCCACCTTGACGAGTTCCCGCTCCTGCAGCACCCGCAAAAGCTTCACCTGCATCTGCGGCGATATCTCGCCGATCTCGTCCAGGAAAAGTGTCCCGCCGTCGGCCTTCTCGAAGAGCCCGGCCTTGTCGCGCAGGGCGCCGGTGAAGGCACCCCGCACGTGCCCGAAAAGCTCGCTCTCCAAAAGCGTCTCGGTGAGGGCGGCACAGTTAACCTTTATGAAAGGGAGCCCCTGGCGCCCGCCGTTTTCGTGCAGCGCCGCGGCGATCAGCTCCTTGCCGGTACCGTTCTCGCCGCGGATCAGCACCGTGGAGGGGACTCCGGCCAGGCGGTCGATCATGGAGTAGAGCATCTGCATCGGTGCGCTCTTCCCGATCAGACCGGAAAAAGAGGTGCGCGGCTGCTGCCTTTTTTCCAGCCGGTAGAGGGGGGTCTCGTCCCGGACCACGATGACCGCGCCGTCCACCCGGCGCCCGGTGAGCCGACGCGGGGTGACCGACACGCTCACGTACCGGTCGCAACCGGCGCCCCCGCACTTGAAGTAGCGTGTCTCCACCGGCTTTTTAGTGTGGATGGCGGTCTCCAGGGCGCCCCGGCACTTCCTGTCGCACTTAAGGGGGAGGTCGTAGAAGGTGGTCCCCGCAGCGGACGCGTCCAACCCGCAGATCGCTGCGGCGGAGCTGTTGAAGTTCAGGACCTTCAGGTCCCGGTCCACCGAGATGATGGCGTCCTGGACGCTGGTGAAGATGGCCTCGAGGTCGCTGCGGGAACGCTCGTTTTCCTGCGTCACCCTCCTGAACTCCAGGGCGCGTCGTGCCACGTGGACGATCTGCTCCCTGTGCACCGGCTTCGAGATGTAGTCGAAGGCCCCGAGTCTCAGCGCCTCCGAGGCGCTTTCCACCATGGGGGAGCCCGTGATCATGACCACCGGGCAGGGGTTCTCCCGGCTGCTGACAAAGCGCAGCACATCGAGCCCCGAGCCGTTTGGCATGACGATGTCGGTCAAGACCAGGTCGTATTCGAAGGCGTTCAAAAGGGAGAGGGCTTCGCCGGGGTCGCCCGCCTGGGTCACGAAACAGCCGAGCTCCTCCAGGAACCTGGCGAGCGTCGTACGGATACCGGGCTCGTCATCGACAAGCAACACCTGTGCAGTCACATTGCCTCCGCGCCGCTCCAGCGGGCCCGCAGTAATCACAGCGGGGAGCCCGGCCTGGAGCCTACGTCAGGGTCTTCCGCACGTGGTGCGGTTGAAACACTCATCGGTAAGGGACGACGGCCACTTTAGCATCCTCTCAACCGTGGCGGTGAGAGGTCCGACGCAGGGGGGGGCGACCCGGGAAGCGGCTGTTCAAAGGTGCAGGGAAGGATACCGATGGACCAGAGCCGAAGTCTTCGCGGCCGGAGCGTGCATCCGCACCGCGGGCCAGAGTTCGGTGATGCCGTTGATGACGTACTGGACCGCAATGAAGGCGAGGACGAGGCCGATGATCCTGACCGCGACCTTCATCCCGAGGACGCCAAGGACGCGGGCGAGCTCGTCGGCCCAGTGCAGCAGCAGGTAGGCGCAGAAAAAGACGACGAAGGCACCGGCGGCAAAAAGGAGGATGGATAAGAGATCTGGAGCCTGGCTTGCAAAAACGAGACAGGTGACGATGGCTCCGGGGCCCGCCAGGAGCGGGATGGCGAGCGGGGTCACCGAAACGTCCTCCTTCTTCTCGGCGAGCCGTTCCTCGCTGCTGCTGGTCTGGGTCCCGGTGGGGTTACCGTAGAGGAGTTCGAGGGCGATCACGAAGAGCAGGAGCCCGCCGCTGATGAGGACCGCCGAGCGGCCGATGCCGAAGTAGTCGAGCAGGGCCGGCCCGGCGATGATGAAGAGGACGATGACGAAATAACCGATGAGGCAGCCGCGCCTGGCGATTGCCCGGCGCTCCCCCCTGTTGTGGTGGGAGGTGATGGCGAGAAAGATCGGGACCGCGGCCAGCGGATCTACGATGACGAAAAGCTGGACGATGAAGACCGCCAGCTGGTCCAGGCTGTGTTGCATCACTTTTTCCTGTCTGCCCTCCCCTTAAGGCCAAGGGAGGTGCGGGAGGGGATGATCATGCACCCCCGGAAGGGGTCACGCGCTGCGAGATGACGCGGTCGAGGGAGAACCTCCCGCCGCCGGCGATCACAAGGGCAAGGCAGATGCCGACGACCAGGATGTGGTACTCGAACCCCTCCCCGGCCTGTTTGCCCCCCCAGTTCATGAAGAAACCGTTGTGCAGATGAACGAGGGACGCCGCGACCGCGATCTCGCCCCCCATGACCAGAGCGGCAAGCCTCGTGAGCAGCCCGGCCACGAGCAGCAGCGGGCCCAAGAACTCGGCGAGGACGGCTAACAGCGCGAAAAGGTAGGGGATCCCCATGGTGTGGGTGAACATCTCCATGGTGCCGGAAAACCCCGGTCCGCCGAACCAGCCGAACACCTTCTGGGCACCGTGCGGGAAGATCACCACGGCAAGAAAGATCCTCAAAACGGTGAGACTAGACGTCGGTTCTGTCGCCAGAAGCTTCCTCAACATATGGCCTCCTTCGGGCCGGGCGCGGTGGATGGGGCACCCGCCCCCTCCCCTCAAGCCGGTGCAAACCAGCCAATGATATCAACGTGCCACACCTGCGCAAGCGCCGTTTACGGCAATTTCGACGCAGAACCGCCACCAGTGCGGTTTTCTCCGGCCGAAACTGTTGCTTTTTAATTTACAACACATAAATATTCACATATATTTCCATCGACAAAATGCGCTCTCAGGAGGAAACCATGGCACAAAACGCCTCGGCGTTCGAGGAAGCCCTGAAAAAACAGGGGATCGTCCTCGACAGGAACACCCACGAAGACAACACCGTGTTCGTCGTCCCCGAAAAAGTGGATGGGATCGGGGCGGTTTCCCTCATGGCGCTTTTCAATGACAGCGACCGCTATGTCACCCTTATCTGCTTTAAGTACCTCACCTTCCCGGAAGAGAAGAAACCGGCCGTGCTGGAGATGCTCAACACGCTGAACGCCGAGTACACCATGGTGAAGTTCGTCGAGACGGGCAACGCAGTATCGGTCCAGGTGGTGGTTCCCTTCCACGACAACTTCTCCAGCGAAGTAATCGTGGACATGATCGCCCTCGTGTTCCGGGCGATGCAGGAGGAACATCCCCGTCTCCTGAAGGTGCTGCAGTAGTGCAATGAAATGAGGTCCTATCTCCCCCGGAGGAACTGTTGATGGAGAAAGTATCCTTTGTTATCGACGACGCGGTTGCTTCGATCATCCGGGCGCCGCTTGTCACGCCGTTTCGCATCGCAACAGGCCAGCACGACGAGCTGGAAAACGTCTTTTTGAGGCTGTGCGCCGGTGACGGGACCTGCGGCTACGGCGAGGCGGCGGTAGCCACGCACATAACCGGCGAGACGGTAGCCGACACCCTGGACAGCCTGCAAAGCGCGGCGCACGCCCTGCGCGGCCGCAGGATCAGCGACCCCGTCGCGGTCTGCCGCGAGTTCGCCCCGGCCTTCGCCGGCAACCACGCCGGTCTTGCCGCGCTCGAGATGGCGGTTTTGGACCTGAGCGCCCGCCTGCAGGGTATCCCCTTCCACCGGCTCTTCACGCCGCTCGCCCAGAACGCGCCGGTCTTCTCCTTCGCTACGGACATAACCGTGGTGATCGGGACCGTCGAGCAGGCGCGGCAAACGGCGCTCGACTTCGCGCAGCGCGGTTTTAAGACCTTCAAGATCAAGGTCGGCGCCGACGAGAGTATCGACCTTCAAAGGGTGCTCGCTGTGCGGGAGGCGGCCCCCGGGTGCGAGATCGTCCTGGACGCCAACATGGGTTTCAACGCGACGCGCATGCTCGCCTTCCTGGAACGGCTCGACGCCGGAGGGGCCCGCCCGGCACTTCTTGAGCAGCCGGTCCCCAAAGAGGACTGGGAAGGGCTTTGCACGATAACGAAGGCGCTCGAGGGAAGCGACATCCTCGTCTGCGCCGATGAAAGCGTCGGTTCCGTCGCCGCGGCAAGACGCGCCATAGAGATGAACGCGGTGAGCGCCATCAACATAAAGTTCATGAAAAGCGGCATCCTGGACGGCGCCGAGATCGCCCGTCTCGCCGTGGAAAGCGGCAAGCGGCTCATGCTCGGGGCGATGATGGAGAGCTCGCTCGCCATCACCGCATCGGCCCACTTCGCGGCGGGGCTTGGCTGCATCGACTTCATCGACCTAGACACCACCTTCTTCCTGAGCGGCGAGATGGGTCACTCCCCCTACCTCGACGCAACCGGCCGGTTCGACCTGGAGGCCGCCGGCCCGGGGATCGGCGTGGAGCCCGAGTTCCCATGATCGAGAACCCGGTCCTCATCGTCGCGGTCCTCGTCGCCATCGAGGCGGTGATCCTCACCCTGTCGCGGCACGAGCGGACGGCACGCTTCTTCGACCTCCTTCCGGCGGTGTTCTGGATCTACTTCATCCCGATGCTTTCGGCCACCTTCGGCCTCATCGCGACGAAGAGCCCGGTCTACGGCCTCATCACCACCTGGCTGTTGCCGGCAAGCCTCGTTCTGCTCCTTTTGCCGGTGGACATCGGCGCCATCCTGCGCCTGGGGCCGATCGCCCTTGCCATGTTCTTCATCGGCGCCGCCGGCATCATGGCGGGAGCCGTCCTCTCCTTCTCGCTCTTTCGCCCCCTCATCGGTGCGCAGTTCTGGTCCGGCTTCGGCGCCCTTTCCGCCTCCTGGACCGGGGGGAGCGCCAACATGATCGCGGTGAAGGAGGCGCTTGCCGTCCCCGATGCCGTCTTCGCCCCGATGGTGATCGTGGACACCGTGGTCCCCTATCTCTGGATGGGCTTCATGATCGCCATCGTCGGGCTGCAGCCCGCCTTTGACCGCTGGAACCGCTCCGAACGCGGCATCCTGGAACACCTGGGCGAGCAGGCGGCGCAGCATCTTGCCTCGAGCGGCGGGCGCCGCACCGTCGGAGGGGTCGTCCTCTCCCTCGCGGTGGCGCTTACCGGGGGATGGGGAGCGCACATGATCGCTGAACTGCTCCCTAAGGTTCAGGACGTGATCACCTCTTACACCTGGACCATCATCGTGGTCACCCTATTCGGCATAGCGCTCTCCTTTTCGCCGCTTCGCAAGCTTGAGCGCGCCGGCGCCTCACGCACCGGCTACGACCTCCTCTACTTCGTGCTGACCGCCATCGGCGCCAAGGCCTCGGTGGCCAGCGTCGGCTCGGCACTCGTCCTCATCGCCGCCGGACTTTTGATCGTCGCGGTGCACGCCGTGTTCCTCGTGGTGGGGGCGCGGTTGCTGAAAGCCCCCATGTTCCTCGTCGCCGCCGCAAGCCAGGCAAACGTGGGAGGGGTCGCCTCCGCCCCCGTGGTCGCCGAGGTGTACCATCCCGGGCTCGCCTCGGTCGGATTGCTCCTCGCCATCCTCGGCAACATCGTCGGTACCTGGCTAGGCATTTTGTGCGCGCAGATGTGCAGGAGGCTCGCACCATGAACCTGCGCCGACTGAAACTGGCACTTTGCACGGGGGAGATGGCCTGCGTCATCGCGTCCCTGGCCGCGGCAAGGGCGGCCGACATTGCCATGAACAAAAGCGGCGTCGGCGACCTGGACCGTTTCGCCTTCTGGAACAGCATCGTGGGGCTGGGCGTCATGCTGTTCTTCCTGCTTTGGGTCGCCGCGGTGCTGCTGGCCGTTTTCAGCAGACAGCGCGAATTTTACGCGTCTAAACGGGAGTACTGGATAAACCTCGTGCCGGACGTGATACTGCCGCCGCTGGTGATGCTTGCCGGTTGGGCGGCCGTCTTCATGCTGTTGTGAATGGAGGATTGACAGGCGGGATGATCAAGCTAGTGGCGGTGATATGCGCGGCATGCGCGCTGCTCTTACTTGGGGCGGCGCCTTCCGAGGCCGTCTGGCCGATGTACCACGAGCCATCCTTCGACGGGAAGGTGATCGACATCGCGACCGGAAAGCCCATCGAGGGGGCCGTGGTGGTCGCCGTGTACAACAAACGTGCGCTGGGAGCGAGCAAGGGGCAGTCGTCATCGGTGATCAACGTGAAAGAGGTGCTCACCGACCGGGAGGGAAAGTTCCACATCCCCTCCTACACCACGGTTCTCGCCCTGCCGTTCACCCAGAGCGACCGAACCACCTTCCTGATCTACAAGCCGGGATACGCGAGCGTCACCCTTCCGCTCAAAAGCCTGTTCACCGGCCGGACGAAATCGGAAAAGGAGCTCTCTCCCTGGGACGATCCCGTTTTAAGCGGGAAGTACAAGATCAGGCTCTTCCCTTCCGGCGTCGTCGGGCTTCCCAAGCTGGAAACGAAGGACGAGCGGCTGAGAAACATGCCATCACTTCCCGACAAGTTGGATCACCTGGGGAGGCAGAAAAAGCTCACCAGGCTGATCAACGAGGAGAAACGCGAACTGGGGGAACCGGAGATCGATCCATACCAGATGCGCAGCATCCTGCTCAACGAGGTGAAAAGAGAGAAGTGATAAAGGCGGGGCCGCTGTCATAGCGCCATTTGTTCCTTCTGCAGGACTTACAAAGAGTTTCACTCGCTTGTCCCGTCACTATCAGGTAGAATGTTTTCGGCCTTATGACAGGAGGTGATGGCATGATTTCAGCGTTAGCGGCGTACAAGGCGATGATTCTGGGTTCCACCACCGACACCGGTTCAGCCAAGCCTTCCCCTAAGAAAGACGGCGGCGCGAACGCCACCGCCGATGCCGATCAGGTCAACATCTCCACCTCTCAGGATGTCTTCACCGCGGTAGACAACTTCTTCAATCTCGGTGCATCGAACCGTTTCGACGCCTTCCACAAACTCTCCCCAAACGACAAGGAGCAGTTCGTCCAGATCGTCGCCGACCTCGCGAAGTCCGGCTACATGGGATACGAGGAACTCGTGGTGAACAAGAAAGTGGAACGTCACGACCTGGAAAACAAGATCGGCGATGACCGCATCCGAGGCGCCAGGGTCTACGACCGCGCAAAGGACACCCACCGCGGCTAGTCGATAGCATCCCAGCTCCAAAGTTGCGCTCCCACGAGGCACCGCCCGAGCCCAGGCGTCCTCCCTATGAAAGGATGTAAGGGGAATTCCGGCGGACTACGGCTGTCCACGAAGCTCTGCCCGAGCCCAGCGTCCCCCCCTTTGCGAAGGGGGGACAGGGGGGATTTGCCTTTGGCTGGCCGCCTAAGGGGACAGGCACCTGCGGAGCCAGTCTCCTCCCCCACTTTCAGGAGATGTCATGCCAGACCAGAAAATAAAGGTTTACCTCGCCTCCCCGCTTGGCTTCAGCCGCGAGAACACCCCCTACCGCGAACGGATCAAGGAGCGCCTGAGAGCGCTTAACTGCGAGATCTTCGACCCGTGGGAGCAAGAGGAGGTGGCAAAACGGATCGAGGCAGCGCTCTCCATCGAGGAAGGACCGCGCCGCGCGGCCGCCATCAAGGAGGCGGCCTCCTTCACCGGGGGTGTGAACGCGCAGGGTCTGAAGGGGGCCGACCTGGTGCTTGCGGTTCTCGATGGGACCGAACCGGACAGCGGGACCGTCGCCGAGGTGGGTTACGGCGCGGGGATCGGAAAGCGGTGCTTCGGCCTGCGCACCGACTTCAGGGACTGCGGTGATTTCCCGGGCGTGCCGCTCAACCTGCAGGTGATCTATTTCATCGAGGAAAGCGGCGGCCGGCTCTTCCGCAGCATCGAGGAGATCGAGCTGCACCCCTCCTAAGTCGGTACGTCCCCCTCTCCTCCGGGAGAGGGCCGGGGTGAGGGCGTTGCGATAACAGACACGTTGGTGTCAGTCGTAATCGGCTCCCGGCGGGTTTCATATTGACAGCGGCGGGCGTTGCGGCTAGTTTTGCCCGATCATGAACGACACCGATATTAATGGCGAAGAGCTCGCCGCACAGTACGCACCACCCCGACACCGGCACACCCTGCAGGTCCTCACCTGTTGCCTAATCGGCTTCATCTGCTTTCTGGGCGCCTACATGCGCATCCCGGTGCTGCCGCTTTTAGCCAGCGGCATCGGCGCCGGCACCACGGAAATCGGCCTCATCAACGCCGCCTTCATGCTCTCGGCCGGCATCCTCGCCGTTCCCGCCGGGCTCTTGTCGGACCGCATCGGCATCCGACCGGTGCTGCTCACCGGGCTCGCCCTCATGAGCTGCTCGTCCCTTCTCATCCCCTTCTGCGGCACCCCCCTTCTGCTCGGCGCCATCTACCTCGTCTTCGGCATGGGGCTTTCAGCCTTCACCCCGACCATGATGTCGTCGGTGGCAAAGGTGGTCCCGCGCTCCCACGTCGGTCGCGCCTACAGCTGGTACACCACCGCGGTCTACCTTGCCATGACCATAGGTCCGGCGAGCGGCGGCTGGTTCGGCCGCATCATCGGCATTCGGGAGGTCTTCTTCGTGTCGGGGGGATTGATCCTGCTCGCGCTGGCGGCGGTCCTCTTCTTCCGCCCGGGCCAAGGGGAGGAACACCACGCCCACGCCGACGAGCACCCGGAACACCTCTCCGGCGTCTTCTCGAACCGCAGGCTCATGGCCGCCCTCGTAGGGACCCTCGGGGGGTGCTTCGGCTTCGGCATGTTCATTTCCTTTCTCCCGCTGCACGCCCGCGCCCAGGGGCTCAACGTTGGGGAGATCGGCATCGTTTTCGCTGCCCAGGCCCTCATGAACGTGCTGCTACGCATCCCGTTCGGCCGTCTGAGCGACCGGGTCGACCGCGGCCTCATGTCCGGCACCGGCCTCATCGTCTGCGCCGTCGCCGTCATGCTCACCGGTCCCGCCCAAGGGATGGCCGCGCTCATCGCCTGCGCCTGCCTCCTCGGGGCAGGCATGGGGGTCTGCTTCACCGCACTCAGCTCGCTCGTCGTGGTGGTCACCCCTCCAAAACAGCGCGGGCTGGGCCTGGGTCTCTACAACAGCTGCGTCTACCTCGGCATGATGCTCAGTTCTGCAACCATGGGGATAGTGATCAAGAGAACCAGCTTTTCCTTCGGCTTCATGGTGACCGGCGCCGCGACCTTCGTGATGGCGCTCCTTTTCTTCTGCCTGTACCGCACCGTCGTCTCCGCTCCGGAAAAAACTGGGGCGGCCCGATAATCACCCGGACCGCCCCTTCTTGCCACACCGTTACGTGACGTACTCCCCTTCTCATTCCGCCGAGCCGCGCTATTTCCCTAGCACTACCTTACCCTGGGCAAGCCTGTCGGCTTCGGCCGCGCTAATCAACTTGGCGCAAAAGATGTCCGCCTCCTTGAAGGAGCCGGCGGCCTTGGCGGGGTAATCGTCCACCTGCGCCGGGTTGATGCTGAGATAGATCCACATCTCCTTTACGGTGGCGAGCTTGACCAGGTAGGTGTCCCACTCCTTCACCCGGACCACCGACTGGATCGTGGGAATCGCCTTGAAAACGGCCTCTCCCTTGCCTGACGAAGCCGATGGCTGCTGCGCGTTTGCCAGCGCCGTTACCAGGCCGACCGCTTCGAGCTCCGGGCTCTTTTCCCACGCAAGTCGTAGCGCCTGTTTCTTCCCTTTCCCCGCGCCATTCTCCTTGTCCTGCAACGGTACTGCCGATGCGCCCACCACAGCAGGCTTGGCAGGCTGGGCCGGCAGGGGCTCCGCAGCCGGCTTACCCGTTTGCGGCACGCTCTCCGCTGCGGGCGCCGGCGTTCCACCGGTCGTCATCGTCCCTTTCTGCAATGCTCCGCCGACGGGGAAGGGAAGCCCGTTTACCACCGGGCTCGCGGCCGACGGCCCCGCCCCGTTCACCTTCATCTTCGCCAGGATGTCCGCCTGGGTCGCCAGGGTGATGCCGCCGCTGATCATGCCGTACCCTCCGAGGAAGGGGTGGGGCTTCGATTGAAGCAGGGAGAGGCACTCGGTGCGACGCCCCAGTTTCTCCTTGTCGAGAAACGGGAGGGAAACCGCGCCCTGAAGCCGCTCTACGTCCCGGCTCCACTGCTCGAAGTCGATGTCCCGCCGCACCGGAAGGTCAAGGAGGAAATCGAGCTGGTGCAGGCCGCTCACCTTGAGCATCAGGATGATGCAGCTCCACTTCTGGATCTGGTTCAGCCTGTGATATGCGGGCTCGTAGTCGGCGAAGGCATCGTAATGCCGGTCCCACCATCCGAGAAACTCCTTGCTCTGGTAGTTCGGGGCGGTCTCCTCCTTGCCCGGCGTCAGCATATTCGAGGAGGCGGCGTAGACCCTGGTCGCCGTCGGCTGGAACAGGGTCTTGTTCCCGTACACCTCGAAGGCGTCCTGCTTGAGGCCGAACCAGAGCCTCGTGTTGGCCGCCCGGCCGTACCCCTGCCAGTAGAGTTTCGGAATCAGGATCTCCGTCATGGGGCGGAACCCCTTGATAGCGAGTTTCGGCGAGCTCCCCGCGTAGTCCATGGCCCACATCTTGGCAAGGAGGTCGGTGTAAAAGAGCATCATGCCGGCCTGCGTCCCCTGCAGGTTCCCGTCGTAGCGCGCCTTCTGGTAGGTGTGGTACTGCTGGATGCTGTAAATGGCTGAGAAGACGCGCATGTCCGCGTCGCTCCCCGATGCCGAAAGGGCACGCAAGAGCGCCACGAGAGGGGCATCGCTCCTCGTCATCCTGACGCGCTGCGCGACGGTGCCGAGGTCCGAGGCGGAGGCACCGACAAAGCCCGGGTTCCGCATGAGCGGCGAGGTTCGGACGAACTCTTCCAAATCGGAGGCGAACGCGCCGTAGTCCATGTCGAGGTCGAGGGAGAAGCCGATTTTGGCGGGGCTCCCCGGTGCGATGTAGGCCTGGTAGAGCGCAGCGATCTCTTCCACCGTCACCGCGCGGCGCGCGTCGTGCCCGTAGGAGCGTGCGCCTATGAGCAGGGCGCCCGGGCCCCACTGCACCATGACCACGTCGTCGGCGTTCTTGAGAAACTTCCTGAGCTCGGGAAGGTTGGAAACGGAGGCGGTGCTGTAACCGTACTCGGCGGTAAAGACGGCGGCGGTATCGAGGCTCTTCTCGAAGGAGATGTCAAGGCTCGATGCCCCATCGGGAAGCGCGTAGGTGAAGACGGAGATCTTCTCGGGGAGGACGTTGCTCTTCGCGTAGCGTTTGTCGATGAGGGAGCCGATGAGCGGCTTGTCACCGCGTTTCTCCCTGGGTATGAGTACCGCCCACTCCTTGTCGGAGACCGCGAACACCCTTCCCTTCGACACCTCCCCCGGGGCGGTTTCGTTGAGCGACGGGTGGCGGATGGGGATCTCTTCCCCCGTCGATACGCCGAGCTCGTTTTTCAGGCCGTAAGCTGCCCAGTCGCGCACCTGCTCGTCCTTTTCGTCCGTGCTCAGCGTGCCGAGGAAGGAAACAAGGCTCGAGATGTCGACGGAGACGTTTGCCGGGTGGGCGGCAACGGCCTGGGTGTTGAGGTCTGAGACCAGCAGGAAGGCGACTAGGGTCACGCAGGTGAGAAAGACTCTGAGGAACAACGGGCATCCGGTAGTGCGGGGCGGGAAACGGTGCATAGCATCTCCTGACAATAACAACTCATGTGCCGCCGATTTTTATCGCACTATATAGATATCCCCCTTTTATGTCAAAGCCACTTTTCCCGTGCGGCGGTCCATCGGGGCGGCGCGCACTGTCACCCGCGTCTTTTGCGGCTCCCTGAGTTCCTCGCGCAGAATGAACTCAAGTTCGCTACCTCCGCACCATACCATCCCCCAGGCGTGCACGTTGCCGATTTGCACGGAGGCGTTCCTGATGACCTGTCCGCGTTTCAGACTGACACGGGCAGGGTTCAGGCTTGCACGCGCGCGTTTATAATTCCCATGCCCGCGTTGTAAGTTAGTACGTCCATGTTGAAAGTTTCCATGAGCATGTTTCAAGTTAGTATGTCCACGTTGCAAGTTTTCACGGACGCGTTTTAAGTTAATACCTCCGCATTGCTGGTTTCCACGACGGCATTTCAAGCTGGTACGTTCGCATTGCAAGTTTCCACAACCGTGTGGAGACTTGGTTTGTCCGCGTTGCAAACTACAACGGGCGCGTTTCAGGTTAGCACGCGGACGTTGCAATTTTGTACCGACCCGCGTGAGGCGGGGCCCGCCGCCTCACGCCCAACCGCCCTGTTTCCACTACCAACCCACGACGAGTTCACCGCCAGAGTATGGCCGCGCAGGTAGTAGTCCTCCCTGGAGAAGTATCCTCCGGCGTGCCCGGCGCTCATACCTTGTGAGATGGACATCATGGCTTTTAACCTCTGCGAACGGATGGGTCCTGACTGGGTCGTGCCTTACCCCCCAGGACCTTTCAGAGGATGTTACAACCACCTAATTCTTCAGCCCAAAAGAAGAATATTTACATTGATCACAACTAACCGTGCATGTTAACCTGCCGACAGCATTTGTGCCCGATGCCGGAGGCACTCAGGACTATAAGGGGCCTGCTGTATTAGAGACGAAGCGGCCTTCTCCAACATGGAAGTTGCTTATATAGGTAGCCGAGGGATGTTACCTGTATAAGGAACAAGTTACTTATATAGGTAACCAGCACCCTATATAGGCAACTTTTCTAACCGGTCAATAACGAGTTTGACAGGAAAGAAAGATGAACTCCTTAGACGTTATAGAACAAATAAAGAAAGCGTTTCGAGATGTGACCCTTGAGGATGGAGTAGGCATCCTCGAGAGTGACGCAATAGATGGCTGCGTGAGTGACAAGAGAAGAGAACAGTCCAGAAAAAACGATTATAGGCAGAACTGGGAGACGATCCCTGAGGAAGTAATAGCAGAAAATTATTCGGCCCTCTGCTTTATGGACCCAAAAGGATTGCGGTTCAATTTGCCTGCTTACATGGTCTTCGCCCTCAAAAACTTCAACACAAGCTCTTCTGCGTCGGTTGACGCCGCCATTTATGCTTTGCAGAAGGAGCCAGAAGAGTTGGAAGATGTTTGGAAAATATTTACCGAGAGTCAAAGAGAGGCAATTGCAGCCTTTCTGAAGTTTATGATTATAGAGGCCGGTGAAAAGTGCGTTGATTCGTGGCAGGCGTCACTTGCCTATGAAAAGGCATGGGCCAAATACGATAAGCAATGAACGCTTCCAACCTGTCAGGTGGAGTCGGACTCCGCGGGTCGGTAACAGGTCAAAAATGTTTGTAGAAGCGTTGCCGCTCCGCCGCTCACCTGCCCGCCCGTTGGACGACAAAAATACGAATGTAACGGTGAGACAGTGGGCCTGTTTGTCTTAATTCTTGTAGTTGTGGTGCTTGTCATCGGTACCCTTTGGTGGTGCGAGAAAAAGGTGCCTTCCGGACAAATCACCTGCGGCCTGGGGCTGTGGGACATCTCCAGGCGTGAATTTGATGCATTACTTAACAATCGGAAATTTTCTGCACTCGGGTCTTGGGTTAACACTCCCCACCTTTCCCAGTTCTTTGCTGGCGCGGTAAACGGTATAAATACGTGCGTCTTCAGTATTTCTAGGAGCCGTTACTCGCCTATCACTCTTGGCGTTCTGCTGACATCGCTGAATCTAGCGATCCCTAACTTCACCTTTAGACCTAAAACGTTGACGGAAGAGGTTGGAGACATGCTCGGGATCGGCGACCATGAGGCTTCGTTTCCCCAATCACTTCTGGATATAGTACGAGATATTTTCTGAAGATGAGGGAACTTTCGCGGCTATGCTGAGACCCGAGGCCGCTACATTTTTCTTGCAGCATGAGGGCATGTCAGCTGAATACCAGGATGGAGCATTGTTGGTTACACCATGGTTGGTCAGCAATGACCAAAGCTATGAACCAGCAGTCCAGCTAGCCCATGCTTTAGCTAAATTACTTGGACAATCGGGATAGCAGCGATTCCCAACAAGAACGGGTGGAGACAGACTGCGCGAGACAAGGACAGAGGGGACAGTGGTAAGTTGTGTTAAGTAGTTTACGATGACGAGTTGCCAACCAAGCGGGTGGACCAGGTCCCCGCAAGGTGATCCTGAAGTTGGAAAAACGGTATTTTGTCGTCATAAAAATATAGAAAATATTTCTATACGTCAAACAGTCGAAATAAACCGGCTAATTGAATTCCATCTTGTAGTAAAGGTCCGCGCCGGACTCGGAGCCGCTCTGGGTCTCGATCTGCAGACGCTTGAAGATGTCGTAGCGCAGCCGGAAAAGGTTCTGGCCGGTGATGAGGGAGCGACCGTAACTCAGGTAGAGCTTGGGGGTGAGATACTTGCCGACGGTGAAGAGTGACTCGCCGACGGTGGGCTGCTTCACGCCGCCCGGGGTGGTGGGGAGTTCCTTGTACCCCATGCGGCCGGTAGTCGATGTGTCGACCCGCTCGAGACCTATCGTGCTCAGCCCGAGGCGGTCCTTGATCTGCTCCTGCAGCGACTCGGATTTACCCAATGAGAAGAGCGAGGCGGCGGCGGTGGCGAGCATCCCCCCCTGCTCGCCGCTCTCGCCCATCGGATGACCGAGCACCATGTACGCCAGAATGTCCACCTCGGGCATGGTCGGCTCGGAGTAGAGCTTGACCACCGGGGTCTTCAGGCTGCCGCCGACGGTGACGCCGGCCTTGACGTCGCCTACCGTACGCAGGGCGAGGACGTCGAGGGTCGGACGGGTCACCGGGTCGTTCACGTAGTAGAGCCTGCCGCGCACAATCTGCAGGTCCATGCCGTAGGCACGGTAACGCCCCTCCACCACCTTGATCTCGCCGGAACTCTGGATGTCGTCGATCCCGTTCAAGACGAGATCCATGCTCCCGCCGAGCCGGGCGTCGATCCCGGAGGCCTCCACCCGCACCTTGTCCCCGAGCGTCACCTTCACGCGCCCCTCGAGGTGCAACGGGAACGCGGCCTGCTTCGCCTGGGGCAACGCCCCCTCGAAGACGACGTCCTCGCTCGGGGTAACCGTCTTCTGCACCGGTGGGCCGCTCACGAGCATCTCCGGAATGCCGATCTCACCGGCCAAGGTGGCGCGGGTCCCGGTTCCCTCGAAGGTGAGCTGCGGCGAGGTGTACATGGTGAGCTCTGGAAGGTAGACGGTCTGGAAGCGCTGACCGCTCAGGGTCCCCTGGAAGTCACGCACCTCCCATCCAGCAAGCCGCGCCTTCAGGTTGCCGACCAGCTCGCCGCCGCCGGAGACGGCGCGCAGCCGCTCGATGAGGAACATGTCCTTTTCCAGGCGCGCAGAGAGCTCGACCCCGGTCAGGGTGATCCCGGCACTCGGGAGGTAGGCACCGGCATCGGAGAGGTGAAGGGTCCCCTGCACGGTCGGATCGCCCCAGACGCCTCCCACTTTCAGATCGGCGTCGATGAGGCCGCGGCTCTCCTGCACCAGGCCGGGGAAAAGGGCAGTGAGGAAGCCGTGCTCACGCAGCTTTCCGGCGAAGCTCCCGCTCACCGCGCCGCTTTGATCGGGGGTAACCGGGAGTCTGGCGGGCACAGGGAGCCGGAACTCCCCTTTCCCCTGGCCGTATTCGGCAAGGGCGAGATCGAGGGCGCCGGTGAGGGCGTCGCCGCGCCAGTCGAAGGTGAAACGGGCGGTGCGGATGCCGGCGCTCGCCGCACCGTTTGTCCCCTGCCAGGTGGCGCTTCCCTGGGTGAAGAGGGCCTCGCCTGCCGCCTCCAGGCGCCTTCCCGGGAGCAGCCTTCCTTTCGCGTTCCCGTCCAGTTCACCCTGCAGTTCGAGCGCTCCGGGAAGCCATGGGCGCAAAAGGGCCGGCTTGATGCCGCTCCACTGAACGGTGACGTCGCCGGTCTCCGGGAGTGCGGTGCCGGCGGGGGACGGCGAGGAGAGCGCCGCGGTGAGGCTCCCCCCGGTGTCGAGCCAGAGCTGCGCCTCCCCCTTCGTCCCGCTTTTGTCCGCATCGACGGCGATGGTGAACTGGCTGCCGATCAGCTTCTCCCCTTCCGAGCGGTACTCACCGGTCGCCTCGGCACGGCCGTGCAGGACGAGCTCACCTCCCCGTTTCCCTGCGGCGGCTGCGTTCAGCCAGCGGAAGGAGAGGCCGGCCCGGTCGATCGAGGCATCGAACTGGTCCCCCTTGTCGCGCCACTTAAAGGCCCCGCCGGTGAGCGCGGTGTTTCCCTCGACGTCCAGCTTCCCGCCCGGCAGCAGCCGCCCGTGCGCCTCGGCGTTCAGACGGCCGTCCAGGGTCGTTTCCGTCGCGAGGAAGGGACGCAAAAGCGCCAGGTCCAGGTTCGTCAGCAAAAGCGAGATCTCGCCCCGGTCGGGAAGCGCGAGTCGTGCGGGGCGGTCGGAACGGAAACCGAGACGGGCGGTGCCGCCCCCCTTCTCCAGCGCGAGATCGACGGCGGCGGCGATGCCGCTTCTCCCGCCGTCCAAGGTCGCCTGGAGGCGCTCGAAGGCCACCCTTTTCCCTTCCCTTGCGAAGGATCCCGCGGCCTCGGCCCTCGCGGTGACGGTGAGTCCCCCCGCCGGAGATAGGGCGAGCTCCAGGTTCCCGGAACTCTCGCCGGCCACCTCCCCCCCGGCGAGCCACGCGTTGGCGCGGGCGAGGTTCAGGCGCTCCCAGACGCCGACGAGCTTGCCGGAACGGTCGCGGCCCATGCTTCCGGAGAGCTCGACGCGCTCGCCGGGGGCGCCGTTTAAGACAAGCGGCGTGGTGCTGAAGCGCCCGTTCCCGACGACTAAGTGTGCCGGTGCAGCTAGGGCGAAGGGGCCGACGCCGTCGTTTCCGGTAAGGCGCGCGAGCTCGCCGCGCCACGTACCGTCGGCGTAGCCGCCGGAGGCCAGGAAATCGGCGGTGGCGCCCCGGGAGGCAAGGCGCGCCTCCAGGGTGTGCCGCGCCTCGGTCCCTGCGAGGGCGAAGCTTGCCGTGTCGATACGCACCCCCGCGGCGGAGAGCGCCGACGCCGTCCCGGATAGCTTCACCGGATGTTCCTTCCCCTCGTCCAGCGTGGCGGAGAGCTGCACAGCCCCGGCAGTGGCGCCCCCTGCGGCGAGGTTCCGCCCGGTCCCCTCCGCCGCACCGGAGAGCATCCCATCGCGCCAACGCAGCCAGCCGTCGGTCTTGAGCGCCCCAGCGCTTCCCGGCAACAGCGAGGAGATGTCACTCACGTCGGCGGCAAAATCGAAGCGCCGGTCGACCTCGCCGTGGCCTGAGAACCGGAAGCCCCGCCCGGCGAGAAGGAGGCGTTTGACGGCAAGGCGCGCCCCCTGAAAGCCCCCTTCCAGCTCGCCGGAGAGCTCGCGCCCCTTGAGCCTGCTTTGTAAGAGGTGCGCCTGGAGCGCCCCGGATACGGGACCGTCGCCCGCCTGACCGATAGAGCCGGTTATGTCGAGATTGACCTTGCCGTCCCACTCCGCGGCAAGGCGCGAGGGATCGAGACCGCGCCCGGAAAGGTTCCCCGCCACCTTCCACCCGCGGCTCCAGTCCACATCGAGCGCGCCGCGCACGCTTCCTTCCAGCCAGTTGCCGGAAAGGGGCGCTAAGCGCACGCCGCTCTTGCCGCCGCGGTAGTTTGCCGCTAGTCCCATGTTCTCCCAGCCGGTCCCCTTGTTGGAGAGCGCGAAGGTGCCGGCATAGGCGGAGGGGGTCCCGGAAAAGCTGAGCGTGCCGTTCAAAACGGAGGGGCGGTCGAGCTCCTTCGAGAGGTCGAGATGGTCGGCGGCAAGCGCCAGGGCGAAGAGTGGTTCCGAGGCGGTGAGGGTCATGCTCCCGTTGCCGGTGAGGGTCCCCGGGCGCCCGGGACGGACGAGGCGCAGCGACCTGAAGTTGAAGCCGGTACCGGTGACGCCCAGCTCTGCATTCACCTCCAGGCGGCGCGTCCCTCCCCTTTTCCCCTCGAGTTCCACCGGTCCGGCAAGTTGCTCGGGCGCGCGACCGGGAACAAGGCGCGCCTTGACCGAAACGGCGTCGAGGTCGGCCACGGGGGTTGCCGGGGCGAGTTGCAGGTCGAGCCTCAAAGACGGCTGCCGCAGCCCCGCCTCGACAAAGCCGGTCGCCTTGCCGTTTTCCAGGGAGAGGCTCCCCGCCGAGAGGGTCAAAAGGCCGTCCTTCAGGGTCATCCCCGCGGCAAGCTCTTTGAGCACGAACGGCTCACTCTGCAGGTGGCGGTAGCGCACCCCCTTTACCGAGATGCGCTCCACGCGGGCGTCCAGGCGGCGCAAAATGGCACTCGGCTGCGGCCAGGAGAGATCGGGGGCCTTGGCGGAAAGCGGGGTGTCGTCCTGGATGCGCACCGAGGATACACCTATATCGTGCACCAAAAGCTCACCACGGAAGAGTTGCTCAGGCTCCCAGGAAAGCTCTAAACGCTCCACCTCGACGACTAGGTTCCGACGGGAGAGGCGCAGTCCTTTGACGAGGAGCCGGTCGCGAAGGCGCCCCTCCACCTTTTGCACGCTCGCCTTCCCCCCGATCCCGGCGATGGTGACCAGGGCGAAACGCGCCCCGGAACTGGTGTAGACGAGCCAGGCCGCCCCGCCGGCTAAAAGCAGGGAAAGGCCGACCGCAGGGGCCGCTATGTAGAGTGCGACGCGCTTCAAAACTCGAACCCCACGGTGAAATGGATGCGGAAAAGACGGGAGTCGTTCAAGGGCTTCGCAAAGTAAAGGTTCAGCCCCCCCACCGGCGTGTAGTAGTGCGCACCTATCCCCGCCCCCTGGTGCAGGTCCATGCGCGCGTAGTCGTTGAAGGCGTTACCAATGTCATGGAACAGGGAGACGCCCCAGTTTTTGTACAGCGCACGCTCCACCTCCATGCTCCCGACCAGGAGGTGCTTGCCACCCACCACCTTGCCCGATGAGTCCTTGGGACCGAGGCTCTGGTAGGCGTAGCCGCGCACGCTCTGGTCGCCGCCGGCGAAGAAGCGGATCGAGGGGGGAAGCTCGGCGAAGGGGTCGTTGAGGACGCTGTAGCCCACGTTGCCCCGGGCGTGGAAGGTGAGACGCCAGGGGAGCGGGACCAGGACGCTCCCGTTGCCGATGAACTGGGCAAGGCCTACGTCGGAGCCGAAATAGGGGTGCGCCCCGCGCACATCGAAGGAGAGTCGGTAGCCTATGGTCGGGCGGATCATGTCGTTGAAGCGCTCCTTGGAGAAGCGAAAGCCCGGGAGCACCAGGCGGGAGCGCGAGTCCGCCGTGCCGACGGTATAAAACTCCTCCTGGAACTTCACGTAAACCGTCGCGAGCTCGCCGCGCCCGAGGCCGAAGGTGCGGTCGAGTTCCAACGAGGCGAGGCGGCTTTGGTAGGTGGAGACGTCCTCCTGCTGCAGGTTTAGCTGTATCGCGCTCGAGCTGCGATGGTCGGTCTCGTCCGGCATGGTGTAGCGGCCGGCAAAGCCCTGCAGCCTCTCGGCGACGTAGATGCTGAGATCGAGGTCGTTTCCTTCGTGGGCGAGGTTCAGGTCGCGGTAGCGCACCGAGAAGCGGCCGCCAGTATCGGTGCCGTAGCCGACGCCGGGGCGCAGGGTGCGGCGCGGCGCCGCGGTGAGCCGGATGAGCACCGGCACCTTCTGATCCTTCGCCTCCTCGCGCTGCGGCGTCACCACCACCTGGCGGAAGCGCTCGGAGTTGGCGAAGTTCAACTGGGTCTCCCCGAGTTTCGCGTAGGAGAAGGGGTCTCCCTCCTTGAAGGCGACGAAGCGCTTTAAAAAGACCTGCGGATAGTCGGGGGCTCCCTCGATGCGCACGCCGTCGAAGCGGTAGCGCACGCCGGTTTCCATGGTGAGCAAGACGCGGGCCGTGGCGAGGTCGGGGGAGATGCGGATCTCGTGGTGGGAAAAGGAGGCGTCCAGGTAACCCAGCGTCTGCGCCTGCGACTGCAGGGCTCCCTTCCCCCGCTCGTAGTCGGGCTGGGACAGCACCTCGCCCCGGCGCACCGGGAAGGAGGTGACCAGATGGGCGAGCGCCTTTTCCTTGCTTCCGCTCCCCTCGAGCCTTACCTCGACCTCGGCCACACGCACCGGCTCGCCGGGCTCCACCGTCACCGCCAGGACGCTTTTCTCTTTACCCCCCCCCTGCACCGCGGCGGTCACCCGGGCGCGGTAGTAGCCGTAGGGCTGCAGCGCCACCCGCGCCTTTTCCGGCGCCTGGCGCGCGAAACGCTCGAGCCAGAGCCGGTCCACCTTCCCCTCGCGCACGAGACCGTGCGGCAGGGCAAGCGCCTGGCGCACGTTTTCCAGCGCGTCCCCCTCGACGCCGGAGATCTCCACCTCGACGGGCTCGGCGGCGCGCGCGGGCGCGGCCTGGGTGAGGCTCCAGGAGAAAGCGAGGGCAAGCACGAGGTATGTGGGAAGGGGTCTCTGCATGTGACACCACGTCATAGGTCTGCGCCGGCGGCTACTGGGGCCGCGAGGCGCTGACATAGATGGGAGGCGGCTAACCTTAGGATTTTGGACCCATGAAGTTTACCATGTAAATCTGCGCTGTTGTCCTTGAAGACGTTTTTCCGGAAGCGCGGCTGCGGCATGGGGTGAAATGAGGTGACAGCGACGGCAAACGCTGTGACTGCCCACGGGTCTTCCCGCCGGGATAAGTACCATCACAACACGACTTAGCCGCTCTTACGGCGAAGGCTCGATGCTTCCGGCTCACGGAGCGCGTGGCGCTGTGAGCGTCTCCCGCCGCGCAGTGAGATCGGGGGAAAAAGCTCTCCCAGTCCGGCGCCGCGTAACTCTGATATAATGTCAGCAGCAGGTATCAGAGCCGTCACGAGGTAGCTCATGTCGCAAGAAGTCCAGCACGAAGAAGACGCCCCCCGTATCCGCGAGATGATCATCGACGACCTCGCCGAGGTGTTCCACATCGGCGAAGAGGTCTTCACCGCCGAGTACTCCCAGAGCCTCTACCGCACCTGGGACGAGTACGAAATCACCACCCTATTCAACTCCGACAACGAGCTCTGCATCGTCGCCGAGCACGAGGAACGCATCGTCGGCTTCGCCCTCGGGACCACGGTGAAAAAGCACAACTCCCCCTGGAAGTACGGCTACCTGGTGTGGCTTGGCGTGCGCCGCGAACTCCAGAAGCTGCGCGTCGGGGAGCGCCTTTTCAAGGAACTGAAGAGGCGCTTCAAGGATCAGGGGGTGCGCATGATCATCATCGACACCTCGGCCGACAACGAAGCCGCCATCCGCTTCTTCAAAAAGCACGGCTTCGACAACGTGCAGGAGCACGTCTACATGACCCTCAACCTCTCCAAACGTCACAAGAAAAGACCGGTGAAGAAGCAATGAGCGGGCGCCTAGCGGAGGTGATGGCCGCCATCGACCCGGTCCGCCTCAAAGGGACCCTCACCGACATGCTCGACGTCTACTCCCCTTCCGGAAAGGAGGAGGACGTGCAGCTCTACCTGGAGGACCTCCTTTCCCGCGCCGGCTTCACCGTGGAGCGCCAGGAGGTCGAGGAGGAGCGCTACAACCTGCGCGTGACCATGGGGGAGGACGAGCCGGAGCTCTACCTGGTGGGGCATGTGGACACGGTCCCGGCCTGGGACCTGGAGGAATTCGGCGCACGCGAAGAAGGGGACATCGTGCGTGGTCTGGGGAGCGCCGACATGAAGGGTGGGTGTGCGGCGATGCTGGAGACCTGGTTCGCCATGGCACAGGCGCTGAAACCCGCCCGCCGCCCGAACGTGGGACTTTTGCTGGTGGTCGGAGAGGAGGAAAACGGCGACGGCAGCGCCGCCTTCCTGAAGCGTTGCCGCCCCGCCTGGGCGGTGATCGGGGAGCCGACGAGCCTCTCCGCCTGCTTCGCCCACTTCGGCTACCTCGAGGCGGGGTTCGTCACCCGGGGGGTCAGGAGCCACTCATCGCTTCCCGAGCTTGGACACAACGCGGTGGAGAGCATGCTGCGGGTACTCCTGCACCTAGGCAAGGACCCGCTTTTCAAGCGCGGGGCCTCCGAGATCGTCTACTCGGTCCGCGAGATGCACTCCTCCCAGAAGGGGTTCGTGGTGCCGGACCGCTGCGAGACCTGGATCGACCTGCACCTGCCGCCGGAGCGCGATCCCGCCTCGGTGGAGCAGGGGATCCGGCGCGCCGTGGCCGGGGCGGGCCAGTTCATCTCCGGACTCGACCTCTCCGTCAGCTTCGACTTCGCCTCGGCCGGGTACAACCTCGGCACCGATAACGCCCCCGCACGCATCCTCGAAGAGGTCTACCGTGCCCTCGGCCTCACCTTGCGCTTCGACGCCTTCCGCTCCCATTCCGACGGGAACCTTTTCCACGCCGCCGGGTGCAGTCCCCTCATACTGGGACCCGGGGCGCTGGAACTCGCGCACACCCCGGAGGAGCAGGTCCCCTTCGCCGAGGTACTGGCGGCAGCGCGCATCTACGCGGCACTTTGCCTCGGCATGGACCGATACGCCGCGCTTAGGGTCGAGGATAGGGGAACCATCGTCGGCTTCGACAGGCAGGCCTGCTGGGCCGGGTGCAGAAGGGATCAGTAGGAGTTGCTCATCCCCTTGTGGCAGCGCCTGCAGTCGTTCATGGGGAAGGCGACCAGCATGTGGCAGACGCCGCAGAAGTTGCCGTAGATGTTGGTTTCCATGGTGAAGGCGGTGGTGGATTTCAGCTTGATGTTGAAGACGTCGGGATGGCAGGAGGAGCAGTCGAGCTCGGCGTAGTGGTCCTGGTGTGAGAAGCTCACGTCGCTGCGCGGCGAGGCGGTGCCTAGTTTGAGGGGTTTTTTCAGTTTCTCCGGAAAGGGGAGCGTCACCTGGCCGGCAAGCGAGTTGACCGGGCGGATGTTCCCCTCGTTGTAGGCGGTGGCCCAGTCGATACCGTTTCCGAAACTTGCCAGCGGCATCCCTTCTGCGAACTCCGCGAAGCGCTTGTTGAGCTCCTTGGTGTTCGCCATGTGGCACCTGTTGCACTGCTGGTTCGGCCCCGCCTGGACGGTGAAGGCGGTGGTACCGTCATGACAGGCGCCGCAGAACTTGCCACTCGTGTACAGGGCCCTCGTGATCCCGCTGTCGCCGCGCCGCATGCCGAAGTTGAGCTCCATGTGGCAGACCCGGCAGGTGTAGCGCGCCCGGTGCACCCAGTGGGGAAAGACCACCGGCGCCATCCCGGCCGCCTTCGCCCTGCTGCGCATGGTGACGTTGCCGTACCGTTCGAAGGGGCCGTTCGGGGGAATGGCCTTCAGGACCTTGGCGAGGTCGGCGCGGTCCATGGCCTGGGCACCCACGCGGAGTGCGAGCGCCAGGGCAAGCGCCACCGCCGCCGTAAGCATCACCCTCGTCACTATCCGCATCCCCCCCGGTTTCATCTTCCCCCCAGTCCAATGCACGCTACTTGGCGTCGTTTTGCTTGTACTCCAGCATGTAGGCGTAAAGGTTGCGGCAAAGTGCCAGCCGCTTCAGGTACACCTTTCTTAACGAATCCTCCTGCACCTCGATCACCTTTTGCAGCGCCTCACACTTCGCCAGTAGGTCCCGCAGCTCCTGGACCGACATGGTCATCGCCTGGTCCGTTTTCGAGCAGGTTGCCTCGAAGTCGGCGCGCCAGGATTCCTCCGCCGCTGCCGGCTGCGCCAGGGCAAGGGCGAGAATGAGGGCCGCGGTCGCTTTCTTCCAATTAGCGGTCATGGCTCACCCCGCAACCGGCTTCGCATGGCAGCGTTTGCAGTCGCTCTGCGGGAAGGCGACCTTGTCGTGGCATACGCCGCAGTACTTGCCGTCGAACAGGTCGATCATGGAGTACTTGGTCGCCCCTTTCCTGATACCGACGAAGATGTCGGGGTGGCAGACCTCGCAGCCGTTCCAGACCGTGTGCTTCGCGTGGGAGAAGATGATGTCGGGCATCCCCTCGACTTTTCCCTTGAGGGTGAAATCCTTCTGCACCTTCATGGTCCCCTTCTTCAGGGAGACCCCTTCCAGGGTGTCCACCAATTTGATCTGCCCCGACTCTTCGGCCTTTTCCCAGTTGATGCCGTTACCGAAGGTCTCGCGCGGCATCCTGTCCTGGAAGCGGTAGAACGCCTCCTCCCGGGCCGGGTCCTTCTCCAGGGCATGGCACTTCACGCAGCGCTTGTACTCCTCGCGGTTATAGGTGGTGGCGCAGGAGGCGAAGATCTTGGTCTTGTTGAAGGTGGAGGAGCCGTTGTGGCAGGCACCGCAGAAAAACCCTTTGCCGTTGTCGGCGGCGTGGATCTGGGTGGAATTGGCGGTCATGCCGAAACCGATGTCGACATGGCAGAGGCGGCAGGTGTAGTTCTTGCGGTGCACCCAGTGGTCGAACACCACCGGCGGCATCCCGGCCTGCTGCGAATAGTTGTTGATGGTGACGCTCCCGAAGTCCTGAGGCAGCGGCTTTTTCTTCTTCATCCCCGCGCCCCAAAGAACACCGGCGCAGCATAAAAGGATCAGGCAGGCAAGAAACAGTCTTCGCATGGCACTCCCCCCAGGTCATCCCAGACAGCAGGAAGACATCATTATCATCAGCAAATGTGATCAATCTATTCCAAACATTCAAATATGACAAGACTTATTTTAATGCCTTTTTGATGAAAGACGACACAGGATCAGGCAGACGTCTATGCCTGCCCTTCCACCTGCTCTGTCCTTGGGCCGCCCCCCCTCTTTCTCTCTCTCATGTCAGCCGTAGCCTTGGCGAAGGTTGATGGCAGCCGTAGCCTTGAAGGTTGATGGGGCTTGCTCTTACGGTCCGGTTTACGGTAAGCTCTCGTATCATCAAAACCTCAAGGCGGTAGAACGTGTATCGAGCAGTACCTTCCGTTGTGGCAGTGATCCTCGTACTGATCCTTTCCTTTCCCATACCTTCCCTGGCCGGCACGGTGAAGACCGGAGCCGAGGTACTGAGCGAGCAGAATTTTCTCCCTCTGCAGGGGAAGCGTTTCGCCCTGGTCACCAACCAATCGGCGGTGGTAGGCGGCACCCACATCATCGAGTTGATGCGGCAAAAAGGGGTGCATCCGGCACTCATCTTCACCCCCGAGCACGGTCTCAAGGGGAACGCCGAGGACGGCGTGAAGCTCGCCGACGACGACAGCGCGACCATCCCGGTGAAAAGCCTGTACGGCGTAACTAAGAAGCCGCGTCCGGAGGACCTGAAGGGGATCGACCTCATCGTCTTCGACATCCAGGACGCCGGGGTGCGCTTTTACACCTACATTTCCACCATGGGGCTCGCCATGGAGGCGGCGGCGCAGGCGGGCATCCCCTTCATGGTGCTCGACCGCCCGAACCCGCTGGGGGGGGACTACGTGGCGGGCTTCGTGCGCGACAAGATCCCGGGGAGCTTCACCTCGCTCTATCCCATTCCGCTCGCGCACGGCATGACGGTGGGCGAACTTGCGGGGATGATCAAGGGGGAAGCGATGCTCCCGGGGCTTGCCCGGCTCGAGCTCTCCGTGGTGCGCATGCATGGGTGGGAGCGCGGCATGCGCTGGCCCGACACCACCCTCACCTGGGTGGCAACGAGCCCGAACCTAGCCGCGCTCGAGTCGGTGCTGCTCTACCCGGGGACGGGACTGCTGGAGGGGACCGGCGCCTCGGAAGGGCGCGGCAGCAGCACGCCCTTTAGGCTCGCTGGGTGGCCCGGCATCGACGCGAACGCGCTCGCACAGCGTCTGAACGAACAGCAGCTCCCGGGGGTGCGCTTCTCCCCGGTGCTGTTCACGCCGGTCCGGCTCCCCGGTATCTCCAGCGCGCCCAAGTACCGGGACCGCGAGGTGGCCGGCGTGAGCCTAAGCATCACCGATTGCCGGAAGCTCCTCCCGGTCGAGACGGGTGTCGCCGTCCTGAAGGCGCTCCAGGAGGCGCTCCCGGAGAAGGCCCGCACCGCGTTCTTCCGGGGTGGCTTTGACGACATGGCGGGATCGGCCGAGCTGCGCAAGGCGCTCGTGGCGGGGCTGTCGGCGCAACAGATCGAACTACTGTGGACCCCCGGGGTGGAGGCCTTCCTGGAGAGGCGCCGCCCTTACCTGCTTTACTGAGATGTAAAAAAAAATGGGGGTACCCGCTAGGGTACCCCCGGTGCAACGTGGGTATCGGCCGCACTGCGCACATTCCTTCAGGGAAGTCTGCCGGGCCGCCTTCTGGCGCCTTCTCCCCGGCGCAATGCCGGGCCTGGCGCACTTCTGTGCCCCGGCATCCATATGCGTCAACACCTGTCGCTTATCGCCGTCCCCTTCCGCTACTTGAGCACTATTTTCGCGATACCGTCCCTGCCACTCTCAGTAAAACCTCCCCTACAGACTCAAGCATCAGTTTTTGCGCACTTTTAACGGCAAAAAACCCTAAATTGCCGTTGCGCCCTGCCGATATGATTGGTTGAGACCGCGACAACGACGTCCAATAACATAAGGGAAAACTCATGGAACGGAAAAATAGACTGTCATTTCGAATCAAACTGCTTCTACTGGTGCTGGTTAGTTGCGGAGTCCTAGGGGCCCCCACCGGTCTCACCGTGATGAAGCAGTTTTATGACTCCAACAACCGTTTCAACGCGACCTACCACGACGTCCTCTATTCCTCTTCCGACGCGCTCCTGAGGTCCGAGGTGCAGACCGCGGTCAGCCTGCTGCAGGCCATCAGCGACCGCGCCTCCAAAGGCGAGATCACCCTCGATGATGCGAAGAAGCAGGGGGCCGATCTTTTGCGCGGCCTCAAGTTCGGCAAGGACGGCTACTTCTGGGCCGACACCTCCGACGGCACCAACGTCGTCCTCCTGGGCAAGCCCGCAGAAGGGAAGAACAGGATGAACGCGCAGGACGCGAAGGGAAAGTACCTGATCCGCGAGATCATCAAGAACGGCATGCAGCCCGAGGGTGGCTTCACCGATTACCATTTCCCCCGTCCGGGGAGCGACACCCCAATCGCCAAACGGGGCTACTCGCTCTACTTCAAGCCTTTCGACTGGGTGATCGGCACCGGCACCTACGTCGACGACCTGGACGCCAGGGTCGCCAAGGAGGCCCAGACCAACAAGGAACTGATCCTCAAGGACGTCTACCTCGTGATCGTTCTCACCGTGGTGCTCCTGGCGGGGATCTGCATCGTCGCGATACTCGTGGTACGCCAGCTCCTAAGCCACATCGGAACCGAGCCCGAGGAGCTCGCCTCGATCGCCGAACAGGTGGCCGCTGGCGACCTCACCGTCCGCCTCGAGCCGGGGAAAAGCGGCATCTACGAGGCGATGCGCCGCATGGTGGAGGGGCTTAGGGACGTGATGACCAAGGTGAACCGCAGCGCGCTGGACGTCTCGGCCGCGGCCGGGGAGCTCAACGAAAACGCCCGCCGCACCGCCGACGGCGCGAGCGAGGTGGTGCACCAGGCCGAGACCGTTGCCGTGGCGAGCGAAGAGATGTCCTGCACCAGCAACGAGATCGCCAAGAACTGCCAGCTTGCCGCCGGGAGCTCCGGGCGCGCCAGCAGCTCGGCGCAAAGCGGCGCCGCCATCGTGAAGGAGACGGTCCAGGGGATGAACCGGATCGCGGAGCATGTGCGCCAGTCCGCGGGGGTCGTGGAACAGCTCGGGACCCGCAGCGACCAGATCGGCGAGATCGTCGCCACCATCGAGGACATCGCCGACCAGACGAACCTGCTCGCCCTGAACGCGGCCATCGAGGCGGCGCGCGCCGGTGAACAGGGGCGCGGTTTCGCGGTGGTCGCCGACGAGGTGCGGGCGCTTGCGGAGCGGACCACCAAGGCGACCCGCGAGATCGGCAACATGATCAAGTCGATCCAGCAGGAAACAAGGCAGGCGGTACAGGCCATGGAAGAGGGAGTGCAGGAGGTGGAACGCGGCACCGGCGAGGCGGCCCGTTCCGGCGAGGCGCTCGAGGAGATCCTCTCCCAGATCGAGGAGGTCGCGGGACAGATCAGCCAGATCGTCACCGCGGCGGAAGAGCAGACCGCAACGACGCACGAGATCACCGACAACATCCACCGGATCTCGGAAACCGTCCAGGAGAGCGCCCGCGGTGCCGAGGAGATTTCCGCCGCCTCGAACCAGCTCTCGCGGCTCTCGGTGGAGATGCAGGAGATGGTGCAGCGCTTCAGGATCTAGCGCCATCCAACCTGATGCTTTGGTATCTTGGGCGATTCGTGTATCCTATTGCCTATGCCCAGCCAGAAACCGAACCGCCAAGACGGCGTCATCATCGAGGAGGATGTCCTCCTCGCCCCCTTCACCACCTTCCAAATCGGCGGGCCGGCGCGCTATTTCGCCCGTGCCCGCACCGTTCAACAGGTGCGCCAGGCCTTGCGTTTCGCCCAGGACCAGGCGCTTCCCTTTTGTTTCCTCGGCGGCGGCAGCAACCTTCTCGTGAGCGATGACGGCTTCGAGGGCCTCGTGGTGCGGCTTGTCATGGATGCGGTTTCCGTCGACGGTGCAACCGTTTCGGTCGAGGCCGGGTACGACCTGAACCGCCTCGTGCTCGACTCGGCACAGTGGGGGCTCTCGGGACTCGAACCGCTGGCAGGGATACCAGGCACGGTGGGCGGGGCGGTACGCGGCAACGCCGGTGCCTACGGCGGCGCCATCGGCGACGTGGTGCATTCGGTCTCGGTGCTCGACACGGCGACCCTGGACGTGATCACCATGCCGCGCGAAGAGTGCTCCTTCGCTTACCGGGACAGCCTCTTCAAAGGCGACCCGTGGCTTGCCGTGATGGGGACGGTGCTCACCCTCTCCCCGGCTCCCCCTGCTGAGATCAAGGGGCGCATCGAGCAGACCGTCGCCAAGCGCGAGGCAAAACAGCTCTCCTGCGACCGGAGCGCCGGCTCCTTCTTCATGAACCCCGTAGTGCAGGACGCCGGACTGATCCGGAGCTTCGAGGCGGACCAGGGAGTGCGGTGCCGGGAATGCCGCATTCCCGCCGGGTGGCTCATCGAGCGGGCCGGGGTGCGCAATCTGCGGGTCGGGGGGGCGGCGGTGAGCCACAGGCACGCCAACTACCTTGTCAACACGGGAGGCGCGACCGCGGTCGACATGATGGAGCTGGCCTGGCAGGTCAAGGCGGGGGTACGGGTAAAGCTAGGGGTCCTGCTCCAAGAGGAGGTCAGCACCCTCGGGCTCACGCGGTAGCGGCGCAGGCCACCCGCTTGAACTCGGCGAAGGAGGCTTCGAGTTCGGAGAGCAGCACGGGAAGGGTCGACTGTTCTTCGGGCTTTTGGGCCGCATGCTCCATCTGCAGCGCCACGGCGCGCATCACCTCGGCTCCGATGCTCGCGGCAGCCCCCTTGATCGAGTGGGCCTGTAGCCGCACCTCCGGGTAGTCCCCACCGTCCACCGCCTCACTAAGCAAAAGGATCAGTTTCTCGCTGGTAGCGCAGTACTTCTCCACGAAGATCTCCACGAATTCAGCCCCACCCATGCGCTGCACCAAACCGTTGCGATCAAAAACGGGCGGGGCTTCCTCCACGCCGGAAGACGCCGAAGCCGCATCTGCCAGGCCGGCACCGGAGCTGCACGACGACGCCTCGGCGGCGGTCGCCCCGGATGCCTCGACGGCAGTCGAAAGCGCCCCTTCGCCGGAGCCCGCCCCACGCTCGGGAATCCAGCGCCGCAAGACATCGCGCAACTGACCGCAGTCATAAGGCTTGCTGAGGTAATCGTCCATCCCGGCGGCAAGGCAGAGCTCGCGGTCTCCGGCCACCGCGTTCGCGGTTAGGGCCACGATGGGGAGGTGCCCCCCGGTCTCCTTCTCCTGGGCGCGTATCGCCCTTGTCGCGGCGAAACCGTCCATCTGCGGCATTTGACAATCCATGAACAGCAGGTGATACCTACCCTGCGCCGCCGCGGTAACGGCAAGCGCCCCGTTCTCCACGATCACCACCCGGCACCCCAGAAGCCCCAGCATGTGGCGCACGACGTCCTGGTTCACCGGGTTGTCCTCGGCGACGAGGATCAGGGCGTCGAAGCGCTCCGACGGCTCACCTGCCGGCAGGCAGAGCTGGTGCGCGAGGCTTTCAGGGACGCCGTCGATGGCCTTCATGCTGACGCTGAACCAGAAGGTGGAGCCGACCCCGTACTCGCTGGAAAGCCCGAGCTCCCCTCCCATCAGCTCGGCGAGCTGCCTGGAGATGGCAAGCCCCAGGCCGGTGCCGCCGAAGGTGCGGGTGGTCGAGTAATCGGCCTGGGAGAAGCTTTCGAAGATGTGCGCCTGCGCCTCTGGGCGGATACCGATACCGGTGTCGGCCACCTCGAAACGCACCCCCCCCTCCCCTTGTCCGGCTACCGGTGCGGCAGACAAACGCACCTCGCCGCGGCTGGTGAACTTGACCGCGTTCCCCGCAAGGTTCACGAGGATCTGGCGCAGACGCACCGCGTCCCCCTCGACGTAACGCGGCAGTTCCGGGTCGATCGTGAGCGAGATCCCCACCCCCTTGCGCTGCGCGCCGGCGGCGAAGATCTCCAGCACCCCACCCAGGAGGTCGTGCAGGTCGAACGGGGCGGGCTCGAGCTCCATGCGCCCGGCCTCGATTTTCGAGAAATCGAGGATGTCGTTGATGATGGAGAGAAGCGATTCGCCGGAATTGCGCACCGCGTCAGCGAAGCGGCGCTGCTCGCCGGAGAGCCCGCTTTCCAGAAGGACGCTCACCATGCCGAGCACCCCGTTCATCGGGGTACGGATCTCGTGGCTCATGTTGGCGAGGAACTGCGACTTGGCGAGGCTCGCCGCCTCGGCCGTCTCCTTGGAGACGCGCAGCTCGGCCACCGTCTGGTTCAGCTCCCGGTTCGCGGCGCTCAGCTCAGCGGTTCTACGCTGCACCTCTGCCTCAAGCTCCTGTCGATGCGCCTCGAGCTTCTCGTCTCGCTGCTGGATCTGCACCAGCATCCCGTTGAACCCCTCGATGAGGGTGCCGAGTTCGTCGTTTCCCTGCTTTTTGGCGCGCACCGAATAGTTCTTGTCGACCGACACGGCCCTGATGACCTGCGCCAGGTGGGTTATGGGAGCCGAGATGAAACGCTGCAGACGTGAGGCGAGGAAATAGGCGAGCAGGAGCGCGCTCAGCATGACCGCCGCAACGAGGAAGAAGTAACGTGCCAGGCGGTCGGTGAACTCGCTGGCGTCGGACTGCAACACCACGGTGCCGATCTTCTGCTGGTCCAGGACGATGGGGTAGACGCCGTAGATGGCGTCGCTTATGGCAAGGGGGGAACGTGAGTGCTCGAGGGTTTCGCGCAGCCGCTTTTCGTCGATGTGCAACCGGCCGCCGAACCCGGTCATGAACCGGGGCTTGGTGCCTCCCGGCGCCTGGTAGCTGGCAAGCACCGTGTTGTCCTGCAGCATGATGAAAGCGAGGCGGATGTAAGGCTTGGCGCGGAGCGCGGCGACGGTCTCTCCGGCGGCGGCCCGATCGCTGAAGGCGACCGCGGCGGAGCTGTTGTTGCCGATGATCTCGGCGAGGGCGGAAAGCTCGGTTTGCATCTCCCTGCGGAAGCGGTTGGCCTCGTTCACCACGAAGGCAACCGAGACGAGCGCGAGTACGACCGCGTTGGTGAGCAGCAGCATGCCGATGAGTTTGCGTCTGATGGAGAGGTCGCGGAACCGGTTGATCATGAACTCTTTTCTCGTGCGGAAGCGCCGTGAGCGTTAGAAACCATAGCAGCCTTGTCGGCAAAGCCCGCGATTTCTTTAGCTCAAAATCCCGCCGGTACCCGTGCGCCCATCTTCATCTGCCGAACTGGCACGCCTTTCCTCCAAAAACACAAACGCCGGCCCCCATCACCGCGTCGCCGGTCGCCTTAACGGGACAGGCACCTGCGGAGCCAGTCCCCTGGCAGCGCTCCCCCCGGTTCACCTGCTCACCGCGGCCTTGTGCTCCGCGATGAAGCCGCGGTCCGCCACCACGGCGTGTCCTACGACGGCGATTCCGGCCATGATGACGGCGATGCAGCAGTACCGCGTCTTCCTGTTGATTTTCATACGGCACCCCCCAAAGATTAAATTCGACCAATAGTGGATAACACAGGGGGAAGGGTTGTCAACAAAAGTTGACGAGACAGGAGGGATGCAACCGATGTTGCTGCGCGGAATGCCGGCAACGGGCAAAAAAAAAAGTCCCGGATCGCTCCGGGACTTTTTTATGCGCTGCTGATGTTGATTCGCTATACGCGGGACACGTTCGCGGCCTGCAGACCTTTCGGCCCCTTGGCAACTTCGAAGGTGACGCTATCGCCTTCAGCAAGGGATTTGAACCCGTCGCCGGTGATGGCGGAGAAATGCACGAACACGTCGTCGCCATTCTCCTGCTCAATGAAACCAAACCCCTTGCTGTCGTTAAACCATTTTACAGTTCCGTTAACCATTTACTTTTACCTTCTCCATGTCTTTCTGCTGATATTCGTCCGGCTCATCCGGACCTTCGACACATTAACAGCTTGGTTCCGACAAAGCAAGCATTTAAATTTTCGCCTTTTTCCCCGACCTTGCTACTGCGCCAGGTTCACCACGATGTCGAGTCCGTCGATGGTGAGCGTCGTCACCGCGCCTGCGCCCACCACGGTGGAGAGGTTGCGCACGAAGATCCGCCTTCCGTTCAGGAACGGGAAGGTCCTGGTATCGTTGAAGAAGTTACTGGGGATCTCGTCGGTCTCGCTTACGCCGTAGAGCGCCTTGCCGGAGTTCAGCGAGTCCTTGATGCTCACCACGTGCGTCCCCAAAACGCCGTCGACGCTGGTGATCACCGCCATCGCCTGCCGGTAGGGGGAGGGCTGCAGCACCGTGAGCGTGAAAGAAGGTTTCTCAATATACCTGGTGGTGCTGATGAACTGGGCGCTTTCACTCCCGATGGAGAGCGTGCTCGTGGTCGTGGTCCCCAGGGTGCTCGCAGCGGTGTGGGTCACGGTGACCTTGTCGCCGTTTTGCACCGCCCCGTCGCTGTTCGTCGGGGTGCCGCCGTTCACCGAGTACTTGCTGTCCCCTCCCACCGAACCGGTGACGCTGATCGGGCTCGTGGAGCCGGTGAGCCCGGAGACGGTGATCTGGGCGGAGGTCACCTGGGCGCCGGGCTCCGTTCCGGGCACGGCGGCGAAAGAGAAGGAGTCGGGGGTGGTCGGGAGCCGCTGGTACTCCGGCAGCCATTCTACCTTGCCGCAGCCGGCTACGGTGAAGATGAGCAACAACAGGAAGGTCTTGAAAAGGGCGCTGCGGCGCATGCATGGCGCGCGGTGCGGACCTGCGTTCAGGGTTTCCATGGCATATCCTCGTGTATTGGAAGGTGCGAAAGCTGGATACTACTCAAAGAAGGGGGCGTTGACAAGGGCTACTCTTTGCAGAGCCCCTTGAACGCCTCTCGCAGCGCGGAAAGCTTGTACGGTTTCTGGATGAAACCTGCGATCCCCTTGCCCAGAAACTTGTGGATCACCTCGTGTTCGGTGAAGCCGCTGGAGATGATCACCCTGACCCCTGGATCGATGCGGCGCAGTTCCCGGAAGCACTGCTCCCCGTCCATCTGCGGCATGGTCAGGTCGAGCAGCACGACGCTGATGTCGTTGCGGCTTTTGAAAAGCTCAACCCCCTGCAACCCGTCCGCCGCGGCCACCACATCGAACCCCAGCTCACGCAACATCTCGCTTGCCAGGGAGCGGATGGTCTCCTCGTCGTCGATGAGGAGCACGGTCCCGCTACCCTTCCATGGCACGGAGTCACCATCCCGATGGTTGCTGGTGGCGGCAGGTCTGTCTCCGGCAGGAAACATCACCTTGAAGGTGCTTCCCTCCCCCGGCTCGCTGTATACCCGGATCGCCCCGCTATGCCCGCGCACGATGCCGAGGACGGCAGCCATGCCCAGTCCCCGTCCGGTGAACTTGGTGGTGAAAAAGGGCTCGAAGATCTTGCCGATGGTATCCCGGTCCATGCCGCAGCCGGTATCGGCGACCTCAAGGAAGACGTAGCGCCCGGGCGGAACCGGGTCGGAAAGCCACCCCCCCTTCAGGTATTCCGGGGTCACTTCGATGCAGCCGGTGGACAACGAGATCACCCCGTTTCGATCGCCGATCGCCTCGGAGGAGTTGATCACGAGGTTCATCACCACCTGACGGACCTGGGTCGCATCGACGGTCACCGCGGGAAGCGGGTGTTGCAGGTGGTAGCGCAGCGCCGCCTTCTTGGAGATGGAGACGCTCAGCATGTGCCCCATCTCCTCCACCAGCCGGTTCAGGTCGAGCTCCTCGGTGACGAAGCGCCCCTTGCCGGAATAGGCGAGCATCTGGCGCGCCAGATCGGCGGCCCGCGACGCCGCGGTCTCTATGCTGCGCAGGTTTTCCACCGCCGGTGACTCGGGGGAGAGACGCATCAGGGCGAGATCGGCATTACCGACGATCGCGGTGAGGATGTTGTTGAAATCGTGGGCTATCCCACCGGCCAGTACGCCCAGGCTCTCCAGCTTCTGGGTGTGCAGCATCTGCTTTTCGAGTTTAAGACGCTCTTCCTCGGAGTTTTTGCGCTCCGTGATGTCGTGCACGGACCAGACCACCCGCTCCCGTGCCATGGGGGCGACGCTCCCGGCGAACCAGACCTCTTTCCCGCCTATGGAGAGCTGGTATTCGACCGTTACGGTGCGCCCCGTCTCCTGTGCCTCGTGGATCGCGGCGAGAAAGGAGTCGGCCTGCGCCTTAGGAAAGATCTCGTGCAGGCGCTTGCCCAGCAGTTCCGCGGGGGGGCGGTAAAGGGTGTTCGTCCCGGTGGGGGCGATCTCGAGGTAGCGTCCTTCCGCGTCCAGGACCAGGATGACATCGGTCAGGGAGGCGAAGATGGAACGAAACTTCTCCTGCGAGGACTTAAGGGCCTCCTCGGCATGCTTGCGCTCCGCCACCTCGACCTGCAGCAGAGCGTTGGACTCCGAGAGCTCCCGGGTCTTCTCTTCCACCATGTGCTGCAAAAGGATGGGTTGGCGCAGGAACCACCAGGCGAGGAGCGCGCAGAGGGAACTGAGGAACAGGATCAAGAGCAGCTCCAGGGCGACGAAGCCACCCAGGTGCCACCCCTGCACCGGCTCGACCGAGACGGTCCAGGCGCCGTTGGGGACGGCAACCTCCTGGCTTACCGGGTTGCGCAGAGGGCTCCCCACCGACCAGAAGACCTCTTTCTTCCCCGTCTCCGGGTTCGTGCGTGAGATCTGGTAGTTGTAATCCTGCCCCAGCACCTTCAGGTTCGAGCTGTGCAGGAAATCCTGCAGGCGCAGCATGGCAACGGTGAAGCCCCAGAAGCGCTCGCCCCCCTCTTCCTTGATAAAAACGGGGAGTCTGCCGACGACGGCCTTGCCTCCTCCCTGGATCAGGTCGAAGGGGCCTGCGAGGGTGAGCTTCTTGGTGCGCAAGGCAAGAAGCGCCTCTTTGTTGCGCCGGTTGTCGGCAAGCAGGTTGTGACCGATGGCTTTTTCGTTGCCGGTGAGGGGAACGACCTGGCTGATGATCCCACGGGGGGCAAGCTGGAGGGCGCTGGTACCGGGATAGAGTTCGAGCATTTCCCGGGCTATTTGGGGGAAATTGGAAATTTCACCGTCACCCTGCCGGATGAGCGCGGCGAGGGCGTAGGTCGAGGAAAGGGCGCGGTTCAGGTTGTCCCGGATGCCGTGCGCCACCTGGGCGGTGAGGTCGCCTGCCGCCTGGCGCCGACTCTGCACGCGGTTCTCCTCGTAGAGCCAGACGATGGTGCCGCTCACCGCCGCGCCGAACAAGAAGGCGGCAATAACGGTCAGTACCAGTCTGGCGCTGCAGGCGGGGCTTTTATGCACTTTTTGGTGCTGAATGTTGTCTTGCATCGGCTCCACTTTTGCCGGTCGGGGCCTGCACCGACGGCAGCCTCAAAGCCTCATTTCCGCCTCCCACTCAATACATTAAATGGGAAGGGTACGCCAGCAAAAAAGTAAAGAACCTGTATACCTCACTCCAACCGGTCCAGAAGGCGCAGCAGGCCGTCCAGGATGGTGAGCGGGTGCGGCGGGCACCCCGGGATGTAGAGGTCCACCGGGATGAGTCCGTCCACGCCGTCGTGCACCTCGGAAGAGCCGATGAAGGGGCCGCCGTTGATGGCGCAGGCGCCGCAGGCGATGACGAGCTTAGGTGCCGGGATCGCCTGGTAGGTGAGCAGGAGCGCCTCGCGCATGTTCTCGGTAACCGGCCCGGTGACCCAGAGGGCGTCGGCATGGCGCGGGCTCGCCACGAACTGAAGGCCAAAGCGGCCGAGGTCCCAGCCGATGGTGGAGAGGACGTTGCTGTCCGCTTCGCAGGCGCCGCACCCGCCGGCGACGACGGAGCGGAACTTGAGCGATCTGCCGAAGATGGAGAGCATCTTCTTGTCGAGTGCGCGGGCCAGGCGCCGCTCCTCACCCTCCCGGATTACGAGGTCCTCGCGCCGGTTCGCCGCAAGGCTGTGGTCACCCGAATAGGAGATGGCGCCGTGCGGGCAGGCGGCGGAGCACTCGGCGCAGAAAAGGCACTTGCCGAGGTCGACGCTTAACCCCTTGTCGCAGCCGATCGCCCCGACCGGGCAGGCGTCGGCGCAGAGGCGGCAGTCGGCGGGACAGAGCGAGCCCTTGAGCTCCGGGTACCCCCGAAAGCGTTCGGGAAGCGGCAGCGGCTTTTTCGGGTACGCCATGGTGCGGTGCCCCTGCTTGATGCGGGCGAGTACGGCCTTGATCATGATACGACTCCTGTCGATCCCCTACAGGTCGACCCCGCAGTAGGAAAGGTTGAAGCTCTTGTTGCAAAGCGGGAAGTCCGAGATCTGCCCGCCTCTCAGCGCCATGGCGAGCCCGCTCCAGTTGTGGAAGGAGGGGTCGGTCACCTTGTAGCGGGAAAATGCCCCGCGCGCGTCGGTGAGCGCCACGTGACACACCTCGCCGCGCCACCCCTCGGTGAGGGCGACGGCGAGACATTCCGCGGAAACCTCCCCCACCGCGCGCCGCGTCGCCCCACCGGGCAGCTGGGCCAACTGTTCCTCGATGAAATCGAGCGACTTCTCCATCTCCAGCCAGCGCACCATGGTCCGGGCATAGACGTCACCGCTCTTTCCGGTCTCCACCGGGATCTGGCTCATGCTGTATATGCCGAAGGGGTGGTCGCGCCGGATGTCGCGGTTCAACCCGCTCGCGCGCGCCGCGGGCCCCACAAGGCCTAGCTCCAGGGCGGTCTGTTCGCTCACGACACCGGTCCCCTCGAGCCTTGCCAGCACGGACGGGGTATCCCAAAGCAGATCGATGGCGTTGGTCACCTCGTCCCGGGCGGTCCTGATCCGGTCCGCGAGCTGGCGCGCCCCATCGGCGGAGAGATCGAAGGCGACGCCGCCGGGAACCACCAGGTCGCGCCCGAAGCGGCTGCCGCAGATGCCGGCGGTCATGTTGAGGAAGTCACCGCGGATCCTGCCGCAGAAGGAAGCGGTGGGGAGGTAGCCCACGTCGCCTGAGATAGCACCCAGATCCCCGGTGTGGTTCGCCAGGCGCTCCAGTTCGAGGGCAATGCCGCGCACGGCCTGGGCGCGGGCCGGAGGCGCCGTCGCGGCGAGCGCCTCCACGATCATGGCGTAGGCGGTTCCGTGGCCGATGGTGGTGTCACCGGCCATGGTCTCGGCAAGCTTTCTCATCCTCTCGCCCGGGCGCCCCTGCATCATGCGCTCGACGCCTCTGTGCTGGTAGCCGAGCGAGACCTCCAGGTGCATCACCTCCTCGCCGAAACACTGGAAGCGGAAGTGCCCCGGCTCGATGATGCCGGCGTGCACCGGCCCCACCGCCACCTCGTGCACCTCGTCCCCCTCGACGCGATAGAAGTCCATGATGCCGATGGTCGGCGGACGGTGCGGGGCCGACCCGGGAAGCGAGCCCAGCGCCGGTGCGAAACGGACCGGCTTTGGCCAAGGGTGCCCCTCCGGGTCCAGCGAGAACTGCTCCGCTATCTCACGCTCGAAGAGATGGAGCTGCGGCGCCTCGTCGGTCAGGGAGTAGAAAGATTTACCCGTGACCAGCGTGCTCATGACACCTATGGTCGCGTGGCTCTTAAAGGAGAGGAGGCAGTAAAGCCTCACCCCGTCCTCGGCCTGCACCCCGAAGTAGGAGACCACGCGCCAGCCGCCGGAAAGAGCCGAGAGCAGCGCCTGGGCGAAACGATCCGGGGCGTGCTGCGGGACCTCGCGCAGGGAAAGGGTGCCGCCGTTTTGCGTGAAGACCATGGAAGGGGTCATGCCTCACCTCCCAAAAGTGCGGCGGCGTCATGCAAGAGCACCCGCAGCGGCTCGGGTATCCATACCCCCAGGACCAGCACGATCCCCATCAGGATGAGCGGCGGGAACACGGTCGGGAAGGCGTCGCGATAACGGGTGCGCTCCAGGTCCTTCGGGACCTCGCCCAGGACCACCGGGAGCACGGTCGAGGCCATGCCGATGAAGATGAGGGCCAGGAACAGCAGGAAGAGCGCGCCGGTCACGTGGTTTCCCTGCCCGAAGGCGGAGGAGACGATGAGGAACTCGCTCACGAAGGGGGCGAAGGGGGGTGACCCGGTGATGGCAAGAAAGGCCGCCATGAAGAGCGCCCCGGACCATGGGGTGCGCCGGATCGCGCCGCGCACGAACTGGGTGCTCTTCGAGTTGTAGGCGCGGTGGATGTTGCCGCAGGCAAGAAAGAGCACCCCCTTGGTGAGGGAGTTGTTGATCATGTGCAAAAGCCCCGCGAAGAGCGCCCCCTTGCCGAGGCCGAGCGCCACGGTGATGATGCCTACGTGCTCGACGCTCGAGTAGGCGAGCATCCTCTTGAAGTCGCTCTGGCGTGCCATGAAGACGGCGGCGAAGGCCATGGAGACGAGCCCCATGACGAGGAGCACCTGCTGGAAGAGTGCCCCTTCCGTTGAGGCGACCGCGATCTGGTACACCCGCAGGAGGGCGAGGAGCGCACAGTTCACGAGCCCACCCGCAAGGAGGGCACCAACGAGCCCCGGGGCCTCGCCGTAGGCGTCCGGCTTCCAGGTGTGCAAGGGGGCGAGTCCCATCTTTGAACCGAAGCCGACCAGGAGGAAGATGAAGGCGGCGTGGCGCCACCCCGGGTGGAGCGCGGCGGCGTTGCCGATCAGGGTCGGCAGCAGAAGGGTCACCTCCTGCTTTGCGACGATGGTGGAGTAGGCAAGAAAGAAGAGCCCCAAAAGGGCGATGGCGATCCCCACCGAGCAGATGAGGAGGTATTTCCAGGTCGCCTCGATGGAGCGGGCGTTGTGGTTGAAGTAGATGAGGGGCGCCATGGTGAGGGTGGTCGCCTCGAGGGCGATCCATAGGAGCCCCAGGTGGTGCGAGATGGCGACGAGCGAAGTGGCCGACAGGCAAACGAGGAGCGATGCGCAAAGGACCCGGTTCGGGCGTTTGAGCCTATAGGCGAGGTAGCCTACGGCGTAGAGCGAGCAGACCGTGAAGAGGATGGAGTTGCCCGCGAGCACCAGCTTGCCGAGAGCATCGAGCAGGATCCAGCCGCCGGGGGACGCCGCGGGGGCCTCGGCGATGAGCACCATGGTGATGGCCAGGTGTGCTAGCGAAACGACCGGGAGCACCCAGGCGCGCCGGCGGTTGTCCGGGACGAGCCAAGTTAACGCGGAACCAACAAGCGGGAGAAGAACCAGGGCCCACATCATGCAGTTATTCCTCCCTCAGCGCGGAGAGTCTCGAGGTGTCGATGCTCGAAAACTCGCGGCTGATGTGATTGATGACGATCCCCATGACGAAGATGCCGACCAGGAGGTCGAGAAGCGCCCCCGCCTCCACCATGACCGGCATGGCGTCGGCAAGGAGCAGGCCGAACAGGAAGATACCGTTTTCCATGAGGAGGTAGCCGAGCACCTGGGAGATCGCCTTGCGCCGCCCCATGAGGACCAGGAAACCGCACATGAGGGTCGCCGCGGCGGCAGGGACCACGAGGAGCCCCTCGTGCTCGGGGGCGAGCGGAAGCTTCGCCGCGAAGATGAAGGCGAGCGAGGTGAAGAGCGCACCGAGGACCAGGGACGGGATGTAGCCGATGAACGGGGAAAACTCCCGCTCGATCTCCGCCTTCTTGATGGCGCGGATGATGAGGGTCGGGATCAGCGCCCCCTTGACGAGGACGATGCTCACCACGATGAAGGCCAGGTGCCAGGAGAAGGGGTGCACGAGCGCCGGGAGGACGCCCAGCAGCACCCCCTGCACGGCGACGCTTCGCACCGAGAAGGCGAGGCGGCTCGTGCCGAGGACGGCGAAGTTGATGAGGAGGCAGAGTACGAGGAGCTGGTCGGCCAGGGAATTCATGTTGTCACCTCACTACCAGGACCAGGGAGAACGCGGTCAGGATCAGGGCGGCCACGAGAAGCTGCGGCACGCGGATCAGCCTCAGGCGCGCCATCACCGACTCGACCACGCCGATGGCGACGGCAAGCCCCAGCATGCCGCAGGCGAAGATGCCCCAGTCGAGATAGCCGTTACCCGAGGAAAAGGGAAGCGCGATGTTCACGAAGAGCGCGCCCAGGAGATAGAGCTTCAGGGCCGCGCCGTAGAGGATGCAGCAGAAATAGGGCCCGCTGTGGTCGAGCACCATCACCTCGTGGATCATGGTGAGCTCCAGGTGGGTGTTCGGGTCGTCGAAGGGGATGCGGCAGTTCTCGGCAAGGACCACCACGAAGAGCCCGGCCAAAAGCAGGATGAGAGCGGCACCGGTGGCGAGCCATACCGGGAGTGTCACGTGCTGCAGCATGGGCGTGAGACTCATGGTCCCCGAGAGCCTCGTCAGCGTAATGAGAGCGAAGAAGAGGGTCGGCTCGGCGAGGCAGGAGAAGGTGACCTCGCGGGCCGCCCCCATCCCCTCGAAGCTCGAGGCGGTGTCGAGCGCCGCGGTCGTGGTGAAGAAGCGCCCCAGGGCGAAGAGATAAGCGAAGAGGATCATGTCCCCCTCGAAGGAGATCGGTGCGGCGTGTCGCCCGAGAGGTACCAGAAGCGAGGCGAAGAGGGTCGCGGCGAGCGTCACCACGGGACCGGCGCGGAAGATCCAGGTCGTGCTATCCGAGAGGACGATCCCCTTTTGCATCAGCCGCCCCATATCGTAGTAGGGCTGCAGAAAGGGGGCGCCGACCCGGCCCGCGAAGGCCGCCTTGGTCTTGCCGATCACCCCGAGAAGCAGCGGGGGCATGGCGAGCACCAGCGCCATGTGGAAGATTGTGTCGATCATGTCCGACTCCTGTTCGCAATCATGCTCGCATAATTCAATGCACCCACAAAAGAAGCAGCATCAGCGTCACGAAGATGTAGAGGATGTAGATCTGCACCTCGCCGTGCTGCAGCCTTCTGAGGAAGGCACAGGCGACCCCCGCGATGTTCAGGAACGGGAGCACCACCCGATGCAGCAGGGTCTCCTCCGGCGCGTAACTGAGCCTCGCCGCCGCCGGGGCAAGTCCCCGCACCGGGTCGACATGGAGCCGGGTCCGGATCAGGGCGCCGGAGAGGGACGAGAAGAAGACGCCGAAGGAGCTGCCGGTGTACTGGATGCGCGGCGAAGGGCGCAAGTAGCCGCATCCCCAGGTGGGCCCAGAGGTCGAGCATCCCTTCACCCTCCCCTGCAGGAAGAGGTACAGGACGGCAGCCAGGATGATCACGCTTCCCCCCGCGACGGCGAACCAGACCGGGGGGACCGGGAGCGCCGAGACAAGCCCGGTGTCCGGGGCGAGCACCCTCAGTGCCGGCTGCACCAGCGCCATGAAGACCGGCGGGAAAAGCCCGCCCAGAAGGGAAAGGGCCGCGAGGAGGCCGATCGGGGCGAGCATTGTGACCGGCGCCTCGTGTCCGTGCGCGGCGGCTTCGGTGCGGGGTTCGCCCAGAAAAGCGATGCCGTAGAGTTTCACGAAGGCGATCACCGCAACGCCCCCCACCATGGCGAGGACCGGCGCCCCGAGCGCGATAAAGGGCGTTGCGGAGCGGGCCTCCCCGAAGAAGCCCAAGTAAAGGAGCATCTCGGAGGCGAAGCCGTTGAAGGGAGGGAGACCGCAGATGGCGATGGAACCGCACAGGGCGAAGAAAGCGGTGAAGGGAAGACGGCGCGCGAGTCCCCCCATCCGGTCGAGGTCGCGGGTCCCGGCGGCGTGCATGACGCTCCCGGCGCAGAAAAAGAGCAGCGGCTTGAATATGGCGTGGTTCAGGACGTGGAACAGCGCGGCGGCAAGCCCCAGGAAGGCGAGGCGCGGGTTGCCGCTCCCCTCCCCCAAAAGGAAGAGGCCGATGCCGGTGGTGATGATCCCGAGGTTTTCGATGCTGCTGTAGGCGAGCAGACGCTTGATGTCCTTTTGCGCCGAGGCGACGCAGATCCCGGCGAGGGCGGAGGTGAGCCCCACCGCGGTGAGGAGCGCACCCCACCAGAGCGGGCGTTCCGACACGAAGGACATGACCCGCAGCAATCCGTAGATCCCGACCTTGAGCATCACCCCGGAGAGGAGCGCGGAAACGTGGCTCGGAGCGTTGGCGTGCGCCGACGGGAGCCACAGGTGGAGCGGCATCATCCCCGCCTTGGAACCGAAACCGGCCAGGGCGAGCAGGAAGAGGACGCTCGTGACGCCGCCGGCAACGGCCAGGGACTGCGGCGCCGGAAAGGAGAAGCTCCCGGTGATCCAGAAGAGCGAGGCGAAAAGGGCCGTCAGCGCCGCCCCCCCCAGGTGGCTCGCCACCAGGTACACGATCCCGGCGCTTCTCACCTCTTTCTCGCCATGCTCGGCCACGAGCAGGAAGTAGCCGGAAAGCGCCATCACCTCCCATGCCATCATGAAGAGAAATCCGTTTCTCGCTACGACCACCAGGGCCATGGCGCAGGCGAGGAGACCGTAGAAAAAGGTGACGCTTTTTTCGGAATTATGGGAGTTTGCGGGCCAGTAACCGAGGGCGTAAAGGGAGCCTGCAGGGAAGATGAGGAAGATTGGTATCAGAAAGAATAGAGAGAGAGGGTCGAGGGCGACTTCGCAGGGGCCGAAGGGGAGGTTCCAGTTCAGGGTGAAGCTTGCTTCTCCACCGCCGATGAGCAGGTAGAGAATGGAAGGCAGCGCGAGAATTGAGCTTGTCAGTGCCGCTACCGAGGCCAGCCGCTGTCCCAGTGTTCCGTGTCTCAGAAAGAGACCGGGCAACCCGGAACAGCCGGCTAAAACTATTGCGCAAAGGACCAGAAATGCCGGGTCCCGCATCATGTCAAAAAACAACATAACCCACCCTTTCGAACCAGGAACGGATCGCGAATCTGACCATCGAGTTTCAACCTTCCGCGGCGTTCACCACGAAGCGGAAGGGGAGCAAAGCTGCCGGTACTGCCGCCCCCCGTGCGGCACGGCACGAAGTGCCGTTACTGTTTACAGGGGTGACAGGGACCTCAACATACTCCCTGAATATCGATTTGTCAAAAAAAGATTATTAATCTTGAAGCAGCGCCGATAAAACAACCGTACCGCTCAAGTTCCTTGTTTTCCTGCCGACTGGGGTTATCATTAAGCCACACGTCCATCCATTCCGAACGATGTTATACAAAATACCAGATTCATGGTTTTTTTCATCCACTGTCGGCACAGATTACGAAGAAAAAGGGGTTCAGCGCGGCGTCCTGAAGTATCGCTTCCGGGATACCATAAAGCCTGTCCACGAAGTGCCGCAGATACCCCCGCGTCCTCCCCTTTGCGAAGGGGAGACAGAGGGGATTTGCCTTGTTAGATCGCAGAACCACTAGCAGAGGTGGTCTTGGAAAAAACCAAATCCCCCCTGCCCCCCCTTCGCAAAGGGGGGAACGTTGGGGCTCGTGCAGCACTACGTGGGCAGTTGAATCCTGATTCCCAGCAACTTTTTGAACAACTAAACAAAAGGAGGGTGACGTGAAGAGTCACGTTTGGCGACCGCTCGTCGTCGTGCTGGTGGTGATCGCCCTGGTGCTGGTGGCGCGCAAGCTCCTGGTGCCGGCCGACTTCGGCGTCGGTGCGCGGGGATACATGTACGGCTGGCACCGCGCCGGCAACGAGCAGCAGTGGAAAGAGGTGGCGGTGAAGTACAAGACCGCGCAGCACTGCATGCAGTGCCACCGCGACAAGTACGACGAGATGAAGGAGTCCCCGCATCGCAACATCAACTGCGAGAACTGTCACGGGCCCGCCCTGAACCACCCGGACGATCCCCACACCCTGACCATAGATCGCAGCCGCGAACTCTGCGCGCGCTGCCACACCCGCCTCCCCTACCCCGGCAGCAACCGCGGCGTCATGAAGGGGATCGATCCGAAGACGCACAACGTTGGGCTTGACTGCGTGACCTGCCACTGGCCGCACGATCCCAGGAAGGAGGGACACAAGATATGATCACCAGACGATCCTTCTGTAAAAAATCGCTGCTCATCGCCGGCGGCCTCGCCGTTCCCCTCGCCGCGCTGGAACTCTTCGATCCGCGCAAACTTCTCGCCGAGAAGGACCAGAAGGGGCCCCGTTGGGTGTTCCTGGTGGACACCCGCAAGTGCGTCGGCTGCGGCTTCTGCGTCAAGGGGTGCAAGGTGGAGAACGAGGTCCCTTACGACGCCAACGTGACCCGCACCTGGGTCGAGCGCTACGTGGTCACCAACGACGGCAAGACCCACATCGACTCCCCGAAGGGGGCGCGCGACGGCTTCCCGGAAAAAGGGATCGACATCGGCCACGGCAAGCTGGAGGAGATCAGGGACGATGACATCGAGAAGGCGTTCTTCGTGCCGAAGCTGTGCAACCAGTGCGACAACCCGCCCTGCGTGCAGGTCTGCCCGGTGGGAGCCACCTACCAGACCGCGGACGGCGTGGTGCTCGTCGACCGCAAGTGGTGCATCGGCTGCGGCTACTGCATCATGGGGTGCCCGTACGGGGTGCGCTTTTTCCACCCGGTCTACCACGTGGCCGAGAAGTGCAACTTCTGCTACCACCGAATCACCAAGGGGATGCAGACCGCCTGCGTCGACAGCTGCGCCTTCGGCGCCCGGCGCGTGGGGAACCTGCGGGACCCGGAAGACCCGGTGACCAAGGTGATCATGACCGAGCGGGTGAACGTGCTTAAGGAAGAGTACGGAACCAAGCCGCAGGTGTTCTACCTGGGGCTCTCCAAGGAGGTGAAATAGCCATGGTGCACGGAGAAGCCTGGACCATAAAGGAGTTTTTCACCTATCCCAACGAGTACATCTACTGGACCATCCAGATCGTCATGTACCCCTTCATGACCGGCCTCGTGGCGGGCGCCTTCGTACTCTCCTCGCTGTACCACGTCTTCGGGGTTAAGCAGTTGAAAGACATCGCGCGCTTTTCGCTGGTCTTCTCGTTCGCGCTGTTGCCCGTCGCCATGCTGCCGCTTTTGATGCACCTGCAGCAGCCGCTCAGGGGGATCGAGGTGATGATGACGCCGCACTTCACCTCGGCCATCGCCGCCTTCGGCATCGTCTTCAGCACCTACGGCATGATCGTCGCGTCCGAACTCTGGTTCGTTTACCGGAAGCACTTCGTCGAGACGGCGCAGGAACTGAAGGCGCTGCCGCAGCCGGGCACTGTGGACAAGCTGCGCTGCCTCCTCTTCTCGGTCCTCACCCTCGGCGCGTGGGACATCTCACACGAGGCGCTGGAGGCGGACGAACGCGCGGTGAAAAAGCTCGCCGCGGCGGGCATCCCGGTCGCCTGCTTTCTGCACGGCTACGCCGGTTTCATCTTTGGCTCGGTAAAGGCCAACGCCCTCTGGATGACGCCGCTCATGCCGGTCATCTTCATCTGTTCCGCGGTCGTCTCCGGTATCGCTCTTTGCATCCTCACCTACATCCTCACCATGGAGATCAGGAAGCAGTTGGCGCTCAGGCGCCGGCTAGCCCATCCCGAGATACCCTCCATGGAGGAGCTGAAGAGCGCCGAGGCGCACGTGGTCGCCATGACCTCGCGCTACCTCCTCATGTTCATGGTGGCGGCGATCACACTGGAGCTTCTCGACCTGATCTTCAGGGGGTACACGGCGGTCAAATCGTGGGACATCCTGCGGAGCGTCATCTACGAGCGGGACTTCGTGAACATCTTCGTGATCCAGTACGGGCTAGGTAACCTGGTCCCCTTCTTCCTCTTCCTGATCCCCGGGCTCACCATCAGACGGGCCACGGTCGGGACGGTGCTCGTGCTTTTAGGGGTCTTCATGATGCGCTGGAACGTCGTCATCGGCGGGCAGGCGTTCTCGTCGTCCTTCTCCGGGTTCATGCACTACGTCCTGCCGATTTGGCCGACCAGCATGGAGACCCTGAAGGAAGGGCTCTTCGGCGCCCTCATCGTCGCCATAGTTCCCTTCTGCATCTTCTACATCTTGAACAAGGTCATGCCCGTGTTTAAAAAGGCGTAAAGAGGTTCTACGTTCTATGTTCTAGGTTCTACGTTGCCCCCCCTCGCCCTTCGGGCCTTCGCCCACCGTAGGGCTTCGGCCCGCATGCGGGAGAGGGGCTGGGGGTGAGGACTGGGGCGGCGCTCACCTGAGGGGCGCTTCCCGTTATTGCCCCTCAGGTGAGCGCGAGCAGCAGCACCAGCGTGAGGAAGGTATAGAAGATGTAGATGTTCAGCCTGCCGTGCTGCAACCTGCGCACCGGCGCGGCCTTCTCGAAAAGGTACTCCAGGAAGGGAAGGTAGATCTTCTCCAGCGTGGTCTCGGGGACGTGACTCGCGCGACTGGAAGCTCCCGGGAAAAGCCCCTGCACCTCTTCCCGATGCTCCTCCGGACGGAGCATCACGGAAAACCAGCGCACCACCGTGGAGCCAAACGATGAGGCGGTGTATTGCATCCTCGGCGATGGCCTAAGATAACCGCACCCCCAGGTGGGGCCGACCTGTACCGGCAACTTGGCGGCACTCCTGGCAAAGAAAACCCAGAGCAGTACGAGCAACAGAATCAGCCCCAATCCGAGCAAGGAAATCCAGTTGAAGGGGACCAGGTTCCAGATCCCCTGCGAGGAGAGCGCACCCCGGTACTCAACGAGCGCCTGATTCAAAAGATGCCCGAAGAGCCCCGGGAAAAGCCCGATCAGCGCGCAGCACAAGGCAAGCACCCACATCGGCGCCAGCATCCCCGCCCCCGCCTCTTCCCCACCGTCATGCGCACTCGAGCGCGGCGCCCCCAGAAAGACCACCCCGAAGACCTTCACGAAGCAGGCGACCGCCAGCCCCCCCACTAACGCGAGCACCGGTGCGGCAAGCGCCGGAAGCAACCCGGCGACGCTGCCGGCAGTGCCGACGGCGCTGAATGAGCCCAAATAGACCATCAGCTCGCTCACGAAGCCGTTCAGAGGCGGAAGTCCGCAGATGGCGACCGCCCCGACCAGGAAAAAGAGCGCCGTGTAGGGAAGCCGCCGCGAGATGCCCCCCAAAAGGTCGATCTCGCGGGTGTGCGCGGCATGGATCACCGATCCCGCCGACAGGAAGAGCAGCGCCTTGAAAAGCGCGTGGTTCATCACGTGCAGCAGCGCCCCACCCGCTCCGAGCGCCACCAGCGCAGGTCTCCCCTGGCTGTCGCCGATCAGGGCGATCCCCAATCCCATCATGATGATGCCGATGTTCTCGATGCTGTGGTAGGCGAGAAGCCGTTTCAGGTCATGCTGTCCGATGGCGTAGACGACTCCGACAACGGCGGAGACGCAGCCAAGGAGCAGAACCAGTCCCCCCCACCAGACCGGCGGCGCCGCGAAACCTGAGAAGATGCGCATCATCCCGTAGATGCCGGTCTTCAGTACCAGCCCGGAAAGGATCGCGGAAATGTGGCTCGGCGCGTTGGCGTGGGCTGAAGGGAGCCAGATGTGCAGCGGCATGACGCCCGCCTTCATCCCGAAACCGACGAGGGCGGTGAGGAAGATGCCGGTGGCGATGGGGCCCACGGCAGGGAGTGTCCCCTCGGCCGGGAAAAGGTAGGCGCCGGTCGCGGCGTTGATGAGCGAGAAGGTGGCGAAGAGCGCCAGCGCACCGAGATGCGCCGTGATCAGGTAGAGTGTCCCCGCCTCCCGCACCTGCTCCTTCTCGTCTTCGGCGGTGAGGGCGAAGTAGGCGGCGAATGCCATCACCTCCCAGGCCATGAGAAAGAGCATCATGCTCTTCGCGATGAAAAGCATGGTGAGAGAGGCCCCGAGCAGCCCCAGGAAAAAGGTGAGCTTCCCGCCGTGCGCCGGATGGCGGTCCACGGGCCAGTAGGCGGCGCCGTAAACCGCGCTGCAGCCGATCACGGTATAGACGGGAAGCAGGAAGAAGGCGGAAAGGGGATCGACGCCGACCTCAAGGTCGCCGAAGGGAAGCCCGGAGGGGAGCAAAAAGCTGCCGGAAACAGGGTGCAGGAGGGCGAAGAGGGCGCCGGCAAGGCCTAGCAGAGAAGCGGCCGCCATGAAGGCGACGCCGATCTTCTGGGCGGGACGCGACTCCTTCTGCAGCAGAAGCGGGATCCCGGAGACGAGCTGACAGCCACCGGCGAGCAACAACAGTACAAGGGACGTCGCAGGCTCGCCGGTGAGGAACATGGTCAGCTCCTTTTGCCGCGTTCGCAGCGCCTTGCCGCCTCCGTGATGGCCGAGGGATCACAGGCAAGGTTCAGGGCGGCCCGGAATTCCTTGTCGTGCAGGGCATAAGCGAGTCGTGAAAGCAGGTGCAGATGCACCTTAACCGTGGGACTGGTGATAAGGAAGAGGATGCGCACCGGGAGGCCGTCGAGGGCGCCGAAGTCGATGGGCTTTTCCAGGAAACAAAGTGTGACGGCGGGTAGCGGCTTGTTCTGCAAGAGGATTGGGTTGCGGACGTGCGGGATGGCGATGCCGTCGCCGATGGCGGTGGTGCCGAGGGCCTCGCGGGCCAAAAGCACCTGGAGCAGGAACTCCGGGTCCATCTGCGGGGGAAGCGGCAGGAGGTTCACCATGTTGCGCAGCACGGAGAGCTTGTCGTCGCCGGCTACGCCGCAGTGCACACCGCCCGCCTCGAGCGCCTGGCTGAGCGTGGGGAGCTCGACATCGGCCTGCGCCGCCTCGAACAGCTCCGGCGGCACCTTGATACCGTGCTCGGTCGCCCACTCAAGCAGGTCCACCCGGTTGATCTGGTACGTGCCCCGCACCAGGGTGGCCGGCAGTTTATCCCTCTTGATCCACTTCATGACCGTGCTCTCGTCCTGATGCAGCAGCGCGGCCACTTCCGAAGACTTCATCAACATCGGTTGCTCCCCCAAAGGTCCTGAAAACAGGGTAAGGTATAGCACCGTTAAGACAAAGATACAAGATCGTTAATCTGGAAAAACTTGAATCGAACCGACCCCTTGGGGCCATACGCGCGCGAGCGGTAAAAAGAAAGCCCCCGGATCACTCCGGGGGCTTTCTGGTGCAGCCTTTAACTCTTATTTCTTGGCGTGGTGCTCGCCGCCCGGGACGTCCTGCCCGCCGGCGCTGTGGCAGTCGCTGCAATTCGCCTTGTAGAGCTCGTCGCCGATGTCGACCGGGTGCACGAACTCACTGTGCTTGCTGCCCTCCAGGATATTCTCCTGCTTCTGGCTAAGGACGGTGTGGCACATGTTGCAGTCCTTGGAGATCACCTTGCCGGCTGCCGTCTTGTGCTTGCCATCGTGGCAGCGGAAGCAACCCGGCGTGTAGAAGTGGCCGATGTGGTTCGGGTAGGTGTTCCAGCTGACCTTCATCGCCGGGAAGAAGTTCCTGGTGTAGATGTCCTGCACCACGGTCACCGCGTGGGCGATCTCCTTGGTCTTCTGCTTGGAGACGTTCGGGTAATTCTTCGCGTAGTACTCCGGCAGGTCCTTGGCGATGGTCGCCGTGGCCTCTTCCTTATTCTTGTACGGCCTGGTGAGGATCTCGACCGCAGTCTTCTTCAGGTACGGCAGGGCGATGTCGATGCGCTTGGCGGCCAAGGCCTCGTCCATCTCCACACCCGGGGAGCGGTAGATGTGGGCCGGGCGGTTGTGGCAATCGAGGCAGTCCATGACGCGTTTCTCAGCCTTGGCGACATCCGCCTTGGAGAGCGGCTTCTCGGTATTGAAATACTCGGTGATCGAGCCGTCCTTCTCCTTGACCGCGATGTACGGGATGTCCAGACGCTGCCGGTCGGTCGCGATGTAGCGGACCTCCTGACCGATGTGCCAGTGGATCCCCTTGTTGTGCTGGCTCTTCGGTGTCCCGCCGATGTTGATCAGCATGTTGATCTCGCGGGGGGTGTTCTCCTCGTTCGGCGCATAGTGGTAGAACACCTTCTGGCGCCCGGCGTAGAACTTCTCCGGCCAGTGGCAGTGCTCGCAGGTGTCACGCGCCGGGCGGAGGTTGTCGATCGGGGTCTGGATGGTCTCAGGATAAGTGTGGAAGGCGACGGCGTAGAGCTGCCTCATCCCGGAGATCTTAGCCTTCACGTACCATGCGGCACCGGGGCCTACGTGGCACTCGACGCATTTAACCTTGGCGTGCGGGGAGTTGGCCCATGCCACGTGCTCCGGCTCCATCACCTTGTGACAGAGCTCGCCGCAGAAGGTGGTCGACTCGGTGAACTCGTAGCCTTTAAGCGAAGCTACCGAGACGATGAGGACGAAACCGATGCTGGCGACGACGAAGAAAATGAACAGATGGCGCTTATGCGCGTCGTTGAAGTCCACCTTCGGGAAGGGTTCGATCTTCTCTTCGGGGTGCCTGCGCCTTTTCTCCCGCACGATGTAGGCGCCGAGCGGGACCAAAAGCAGGCCCACGATGAGCATGCCCGGGAAAAGGAAATAGGTCATCAGACCGAGGTAAGGCTTCTCGACGCCCGTGATCCCCTCGTACGAGAGGAAGCCGATGATCAGGCTGGTCGCGGTGACGGCGAGGATCATGCCGACCAGACTGATCAGGTTCCAGGCGTAGCCGGCATACTTTCTAAGTGCCATAGTGTCGTCTCCTTGCGTGTTTTCGTATGGTTAGCGAAAATAGGGCAGAACCTTACTATCCGACATGACTTATGTCAAAAAAAACTATGTTAATGTATACGCGAATTTTTAGAACAGCTATCTACAAAAAAGTCGCAGAAATCATGCGGGAAATACCACCAGCACAAGAGTAGCCTTTATCGTTTTAAAAAACGTCGTTATACTATCAGGAGATCTAATGGTATGCAAGCTTTTACTCATGAGGAGCCAAAACCGGCTCCGGCATACCTACGACTCGTAGCCGAACTCCTTCAGCATGCGGCTGTTGTCGCTCCACTCGCCGCTCACCCGAACGAACAGTTCCAGGAAGACCTTGGCATCGAGCAGGCGTTCGATTTCCTGGCGCGACTGGGTACCGATCTTTTTGAGCATGTCCCCCCTGCGGCCGATGATGATCCCCTTCTGCGAGTCGCGCTCGACGTTGATGGTCGCCTGGATGGCGACGACGCCGTTTTCACGCTCCTTGAAACTGTCCACCACGACGGCGACCGAGTACGGGACCTCGTCATGCGTCAGCCGGAAGATCTTCTCCCTGACGATCTCGGCAACGATGAAGCGCTCCGGCACGTCGGTCAAGATGTCGTCCGGGAAATAGCAGGGCCCTTCGGGGAGCAGTCCGTGCACGAGTTGCACGAGCTGCTCGACGCCGTCGCCGGTGCTCGCCGAAACCGGGATGATCTCCTTGAAGGGGTAGGTGTCGCCGTAGATCCCCATCCGTTCCAGAAGCTCCCCTTTGGGAATCAAGTCGATCTTGTTCATGACGAGGATGACGGGCGCCTCCACGCCGGAGAGCACCTCCTTAATCATCCCCGCCTCCTTTTCCGGTTCGAAGGCACCATCGACCAGGAAGAGGATCAGGTCGACGCCCTGCACCGAGGAGAGCGCCTCATCCACCATGAACTGGTTGAGACGCGTCTTCGCGCGGTGGATCCCTGGGGTGTCGAGGAAGACGATCTGGCCGCCTGGTATGTTGTGGATGCCTTTGATCTGATTGCGGGTGGTCTGCGGCTTGTCCGAGGTGATCATGAGCTTCTCACCAAGGATGCGGTTTAACAGCGTGGATTTACCGACGTTCGGGCGTCCCACAATGGAGACGAAACCGGAACGGAACACCTGTTCAGACATGAATAGCCCTCCTGGCTCTTATTGCGAAAATTCAAAGCGGTACAACATACGGGAAAAGGTGCAGCAAGGAAAGCTCTCATTGCGTCCCGGCAGGTGTCGGGGGCACCGACACAGTATACACCGAAGCGGCGCAATGCCTAGTGCTGCGGGTGTAGGTCCGGGCGACGGGCGTAACGCACCCCGCCTTGCCACTTAAGAGAGATGAGCTCCGGGTCGAGTGCCGCGTCCTCATGAACCGAGGCGTCAACACCGTGTTGCGCGCCAAGGCGTGCGAGGTTCCCCCTCTTCTGCCCGACGAGGTCGGAAACCCTGCCGCTCGGCGCACCGAAGGAGACGCGGCTTCCGGCCGGGACACCGTCAAGGAGGGCGCACATGACGTCGAAGCAGATCTCAGAGGCGACGAGCTGCCCGAAGGCGGGATGGTAGGGGCCCGCGAGGAGCGTGCCCGGGCGCTCCAGCTCGGCCGTCGGCTGAAGCCCCATACGGATCACCGGGATACCGGCGCACGTGGCGGCGACAAGCATCTCCTTGCAGAGGGTGACCGCATCCGGGAGCGCGAGCGGTGTGTAGGCGCCGCACCGGTAACGCTCGGCAAGTTCGGTCCCCTCTATGACGAGGGTGGGATAGATGCGCAGGAAGGATGGGCGAAGGGCGAGGGCGGCGCGCAGCGTGGCAAACGAGCGCTCCCGCGTGTCGCCGGGGAGCCCGGGCATGAGCTGGATACCGACCGCGATGCCGGCTTCCTTCAGGGCCGCCACGGCAAGCTCCACCTCGGCGACCCCATGGCCGCGCCCGGAAAAAAGGAGTACCTCGGGGTCCATCGATTGGACGCCGAGTTCGACGGTGGCGACGCCCCGCTCGCGCAGAAACCGTGCCCTCCCGGCGTCCACCGCGTCGGGGCGCGTCGAAAGACGGACGGAGGCGAGGAGCCCGCACTCGAGAAGCGGCTGCAGAGGGGCGAGCAGCGCCTCCTGATCGGCCGGGGGGAGCGCCGTGAAGGTCCCGCCGTAAAAGGCGACCTCGAGGCTGCGCCCGGGGGCGCCGGCGCGGTACTCCTCGATGCGCGAGAGGAGCTCGGCCGGGGTGGGAAGGACGCCCCGCGCCCCCGCCACCTTCTCCTGATCGCAAAAGACGCAGCGGTGCGGGCACCCAAGGTGCGGGATGAAGAAAGGGACGAACAGCGGCCTCAAGGCTTCCCCTTGAGAAGCTGCATCGCGGCGCGGGCCGCGTCCTGCTCGGCCTCCTTCTTGGTGCGCCCCACCCCTTCCCCCATGAGCTCTGCGCCGATGTACACCTCGACGCTGAAGCGCCGGTCGTGGTCCGGGCCGCTCGCCTGTTTCAGCTGGTAACGCGGCAGTTCGCCGCGAAGAAGCCGGGCGCGCTCCTGCAGTTCGGTCTTGGCGTCCCGTCCGCTCAGGATCTCGGGACAGGAGAGAAGCGGCTCGAAGAGCCCGTGCACGACGGCGCGCACCGCGTCGATGCCGCCGTCGAGATAGACCGCGGCGAGAAGGGCCTCGAAGGCGTCGGCCAAAAGCGAACGCTTCTCACGCCCGCCCCCCTTCTCCTCCCCTTTGCCAAGGCGCAGCGACGCGCCGAGCTCAAGGCTCCCGGCGATGCGGGCGAGGCTCACCTCGTCCACGAGCGCCGCGCGCATCTTGGTGAGTTCCCCTTCCCTGCTTTGCGGGAAACGCGCAAGCAGCAGGTCCGAGAGGAGAAAATCAAGCACGGCGTCGCCGAAAAACTCCAGGCGCTGGTTGTCCTTGCCGCCAGCCTCGTTCACGTAGGTGCGGTGGGTGAGCGCCTCTTCCAGAAGTTCGCGCGTGGCGAACCGGTAGTTCAGCCGCTCTTCTACTCTTTGCATCTTGTCTTCCCGTATCTCGCTCATGATAAAGCCCACGTTTCTCCTTAATTTGAGGCAACTATAGTCAAAGGTCTTCGGCATGGCAATAAGGTTCTATGCGCGTGACTCAGGCGGGGTGCTGGACCGGCGCCGGCAACGGTCACACCAAGTCCGCGCCAGAGGCGGCAGGAAGCGGCGCAAAGCGGCTCGGGAAGGGCATTTAAATCTTGCATAATGATCACCCCTCCCATATAATTCAGTGATTTTATAAGAGATCATGAGACCGGTGACATGGGCTTTTTCATTACATTTGAAGGCGTTGAAGGGTGCGGTAAAACGACCCAACTGAGGCTCCTGAAGGAGCGTCTCCAGGCTGCGGGAGAGAAGGTGGTCGCGACGCGCGAACCGGGCGGCTGTCCGATCGCGGACCAGATGCGCGCCATCCTGCTCGATGCCAAGAACAGCGCCATCACCCCGCTTGCCGAACTCCTTCTTTACGCGGCGGCGCGTGCGCAGCACGTTCAAGAGGTGATCGCCCCGGCGCTTAAGCGCGGCGAGACGGTCCTTTGCGACCGTTTCACCGACGCGACGCTCGCCTACCAGGGGCATGGGCGTGAGCTCGACCTCACCGTGATCGGGCAGTTGAACGGTCTCGCGACGGCCGGCGTGCAGCCGGCGCTCACCGTGCTCATCGACTGCCCGGTGGAGATCGGGCTTGCCCGCGCGCTCTCCCGCATCGAGGCCACCACCGGTGCGCGCGAGGAGCGCTTCGAGCTGGAATCGGTGCGTTTCCACGAGCGGGTGCGCGCGGGGTACCTCGCCTTGGCCGCCGCGCAGCCCGAGCGTTTCGTGATCGTGGACGGCTCCGGCGACGTGGCCGCCACCGAGAAACGGATGCTGGCCGCGCTGGCCAAGCGCCTTCCCGCGGCAACCCAAGCGGCGCTCGGGGCGTAGCCGATGCCCTTTTCCGAGATCATAGGGCAGGACCGGGCCATCTCGGTGCTGAAACGCTCCATCGCACTGGATCGGGTGGCGCACGCCTACCTCTTCTCCGGCATCGAGGGATGCGGCAAGAAAAGGACGGCCCTTGCCATGGTGCAGGCCGTCTTCTGCGGCAAGGAGGACGCCTGCGGCGTCTGCCCCTCCTGCAGGAAGATCGCGAACGGCCAGCACCCTGACCTCCATATCCTGGAGCCGGACGGCGCCTTCATAAAGATCGACCAGATCCGCGAGCTGCAAAAGGAACTCGCCTACCGCCCCTTCGAAGCGCCCAAGAAGGCGTGCATCATCGACGGGGCCGAGAAGCTGAACCTCTCTTCGGGGAACGCCCTTTTGAAGACCCTGGAGGAGCCGCCGGGCAACGCGCTGATGATCCTCATCACCGCCGAGCGCTCCGCGGTCCTGCAGACGATACTCTCCCGCTGCCAGACGCTCGACTTCCAGCCGTTGCCGGCCGAAATGGTCGAGGCGCGGCTTTTGCGCGAGCAGTTCCCGGCCGAAGCCGCCCGCGTCGCCGCCTCACTTTCCGGCGGCAGCCTGAAGCGTGCTGTGGAAGTCGCTACCGACGGCGTGCTCGAGGGACGGGTGAACTTCCTGGAGCGGGTGCTTGCGCTGAACTTGAAAGACGTGAACGCGCTTTTTGCCGCGGCGGAGGAGTTCGCCGCCGACAAGGAGGGGCTCCCGGGTTTTCTCGAGCTGCTCCTCTCTTTTCTGCGTGACGTGCTCATCTACCGCTCCACCCCGGAGGCGCTTGCCAATTCGGACCTCGCGCACCTGGTGGCCCGTGAGGCGGAGCGCAGCCCGCAGCAGCGCATCATCGACCTGATCGAGCAGCTGGTCGCCACGCGCCGGATGCTCGTTCGCAACGTGAACGCGAGGCTCGCCCTCGAGGTCTTCTTCATGCGCCTGGCGGAGCGGTAAAGCCGCCTCGCGCTTCCCTGCAGCACCGACACAAACCACAGGTTGATCAGACCTGTTTTCTCTTTGGAGGCATTTTTGGCACAGATCGTAAGGATTCAATTCACCACCGCTGGAAAGCTCTACGACTTCAGCGCCGGCAAGACCACCGTCAAGCCGGGTGACCGCGTCATCGTGGAGACCGAACGTGGTAAAAGCATAGGCCAGGTCGTCGCCGGCCCCATCGACGTGGAGGACTCGCTCGTCCCGGAGGGGATCAAGCCGTTACAGCGCCTGGCCGACCTCGCCGACCTCGCGACCCTCGCCGCCAACACGGCGAAGGAGAAGGAGGCGCACAAGTTCTGCCTCTCCCGCATCAAGGAACGTGGCATGGACATGAAGCTCGTCCGGGTCGAGTACCTCTTCGACGGCTCCAAGGCGATCTTCTACTTCACCGCCGACGGCCGCGTCGACTTCCGCGAACTGGTGAAGGACCTGGCCCACGCCTTCCACACGAGAATCGAGATGCGCCAGATCGGCGTCAGGGACGAATCGAAGATGGTCGGCGGCATCGGCATCTGCGGCCGCGAGCTCTGCTGCTCCTCGTACCTCAGGGAGTTCGAGCCGGTATCGGTGAAGATGGCAAAAGAGCAGAACCTGGCCCTCAACCCGAGCAAGATCTCAGGGCAGTGCGGCAGGCTCTTGTGCTGCCTCTCCTACGAGTTCGAGACCTACTGCAACCTGAGAAAGGGACTCCCGAAGTGCGGCAAGCGCGTGCAGTGCGGCTGCGTCGACGGCGAGGTGGTGAAGGTCAACGTACTGGACCAGACGGTAACGCTTAAGACCACGGACGACTCGCTGGTCATCCTAAAGGGGGAGGAGATCGCGCCGGAGAACGTGAGCGACCGCGTGAAGAAACCACCGCAGCAAAAAGGTGAGCAGCAGGGGGGCGACAAGGGCAAGGCCCAGGGGCCCGGCAAGCAGCGCCGCAATCGGCCCGTCGACGTCAAGGAAAGAAAAAAGGAGAAACCACAATGAAACCGGCTTTTTACGTCACCACCCCCATCTACTACGTAAATGACGTCCCGCATATAGGGCACGCTTACACCACCTTGGCCGCGGACGTGCTGGCTCGCTACAAGCGGCTCAAGGGGTTTGACGTCTTCTTTCTGACCGGCACCGACGAGCACGGCCAGAAGGTCGAGAAGGCCGCCAACGCCGCGGGCGAGACTCCGCTCGAGCTCGCCGACCGCGTCATGAAGCGCTTCCAGTCGCTGTGGGAGAAGCTGGAGATCTCCAACACCGACTTCATCCGCACGACGCAGGAGCGCCACAAGAAAGGGGTGTCCGTCCTCTTCGAGCGGGTCATGGAGAAAGGCGACATCTACCTCGGCGAGTACGAGGACTGGTACTGCACCCCGTGCGAGACCTTCTGGACCGAGACCCAACTCATCGACTACAAGTGCCCGGACTGCAACCGTCCCACCGAAAAGCTGAAGGAGGAGTCCTACTTCTTTAGGATGAGCAAGTACCAGGACCAGCTGCTCGCCCACATCGAGGCGAACCCGGATTTCATCCAGCCCAAGAGCCGCAGAAACGAGATCATCTCCTTCGTGAAGGAGGGGCTTCGCGACCTCTCGGTCTCCCGCACCACCTTCCAGTGGGGCATCCCGGTCCCGGGCAACGACAAGCACGTGGTCTACGTCTGGTTCGACGCGCTCACGAACTACATCACCGCACTCGGCTACCCCGAGGAAGGGGGCGACTTCGAGAAGTACTGGCCCTGCGACGTGCACCTGATCGGCAAGGACATCCTGAGGTTCCACACCGTCTACTGGCCCACCTTCCTGATGGCCGCCGGCCTCCCGATCCCGAGTAAGGTCTTCGCCCACGGCTGGTGGACCGTCGAGGGGCAGAAGATGAGCAAGAGCCTGCAGAACGTGGTCGAGCCGAACATGCTGATCGACAAGTACGGCGTGGACGCGGTGCGCTACTTCCTGCTGCGCGAGGTTCCCTTCGGTCTCGACGGCGACTTCTCGCACCAGGCGCTCATCCACCGCATCAACTCCGACCTCGCCAACGACCTCGGGAACCTCTTGAACCGCTCCACCGCGATGCTCGGCAAGTATTTCGGCGGCGTTTTGCAGACCCCGGGCGAGGAGAGCGAGCTGGACAAGGCGTACCGCGAGAAGACCGTGGCGATGATCGGGCAGGTGGACGGCTTCATCGACGAGCTCGCCTTCAGCCGCGCGCTGCAGGCGATCTGGGAAGTGATCTCCGCCGGCAACAAGTACATCGACGAGACCGCCCCGTGGACCCTAGCAAAGGACCCGGAAAAGCGCGAGCGTCTCTCCACGGTCATGTACTACATGCTCGAGAGCCAGAGGATCGTGTACACGCTTCTCTCCGCGTTCATGCCGAAGACGGCGCAGAAGGGGCTTTCCTGCCTCGTCGGCTCGGACGAGGCGACAGCCGAGGGGCTTGCCTGGGGCGGGCTGAAACCCGGCACCGCCATCGCCAAAGCAGAGGCACTCTTCCCGAGGATCGAGGAAAAGGCGGAGTAGGAGAGACAGTTGACAATGGGCAGTTGACAATTGACAACTCAAAACAGAAAGAAAAAGGCGCTTCACACATTTCGCGTGAAGCGCCTTTTTCATTGTCGCCTTCTCTTCTGCCGTCCCACTCACTGCCTTACGGCTTACAACCGTCAATCGTCAATTGTAGATTTTCAATTGACTGGGTCGCAGCTCGCCGGGAGCGAACATGAAGAAGAAACGGAGGATGCAGTACTTGTAGAACTCGGAGAAAAGGAGCTTGAAACTCCCGGAGTGGCTCCACCACTCTTCCTTTAGGTTGCTCGAATCAACCGGGTGCGGGTAGATCGCGACGTCCTTTGGAAGCGCGTTCCGAAAAAGGATCGTGGAGCGCTTCATGTGGTAGCGCGAGGTGATCAGCTTTATCGACTTCACCTCGTACTTCATGATGAGGTCGCGCGCGTAGATGGCGTTCTCTAGGGTGTTGCGTGAGGACTGCTCCAGGTAGACGTTCCCGGCCCCTTCCCCCTTGTACAGCTCCCGCTTCTTGACCGACGGGTCGACGCCGATCAGAAAGAGTTTCTTCCCCTGCCCCGCCCGGTACAGCCGCACCCCTTCCTCGACGCGGCCGCGCCCGCCGGTCAGGACCACGATGGCGTCCGCCTTCACATCACGCGGCGCAAGGGAGAAGGTCTTGTACACGAAGTCCACGAACAACACACTCAAAACGATCAGTATCAACACTATGAGGGAGACTATCCCCTTCAATAAAGCCATGATTTAGCACCCGAAAAAACGACAAGCCGCCAACTTTTTGCTTGCATCGGCGGCGCGATTCTGTTAATAGTTACGACTTCAGTAATCACCGGAGGGTACAAAGAATGTCCAGAATATGCGAGATTTGCGGTAAAGGCCCTAGCTTCGGGAACAACGTTAGCCACGCCAACAACAAGACCAGCAAAATTTGGCGCCCGAACCTGCAGAAGATCAAGGCCGTGAAAAACGGTACCGTCAGGAGCATCAAGGTCTGCACCCGCTGCATCCGCTCCGGTCACGTCACCAAGGCTCTCTAGAAGATCTTCCGCACAGTCCCTAAAGCCGCGGCGCATCATGCGCCAGCGGCTTTATTTTTGTCCGCATCCCGTTAGCGGCAAAGCGCGGTGACTTCGATCTCCACCAGGACGCCACGCGGCAGCCCCTTCACCTCCACGGTGCTGCGGGCCGGCGCTGCTTCCTGGAAATAGCCGCCGTAGATGCCGTTCACCGTGGCGAAATCCGCCATGCTGGCCAGGTAGATGGTGGTCTTCACGACGTCCTGAAAACCGAGCCCAGCGGCCGACAAAAGCGCCCCGATGTTCTTCATCACCTGCTCAGTCTCGGCCACGATGCCACCCTGCACGACCTCGCCGGTCGCCGGGTCGAGCGCGATCGCGCCGGAGAGAAAGAGAAAGCCCCCCGCCTTCACACCCTGGGAGTAAGGCCCGATCGCCTTGGGCGCATTTTCCGTGCTGATAATTTCCTTCATGCCTTCCTCCTTCACCGTTTCTTTTACTGCTAACTCTTAAGCCGCTCCACCTTGATGACCCCTTTCACCTTCATGATGGCGGCGAACACCTTTTTCAGGTGATCGAGGTCGGTCACGTCGACCTCGAAGAGGTTTTCCCCGCGCTTGTCGAGGGTGCTCTGGATCGAGGCGCTCGAGATGTTCGCCTCGCAGTTGGTGATTGCGGTCGCGATGTTGGCGAGGATCCCCTTCTCGTCGTTGCACACAACGCGGATCTTCACCGGCAGCGCGCTCTTCTTGCCCTTGTTCCACGCGACCTCGATGCGCCGCTCGGGCTCGAGGGCCATGGCGAAGGGGCAGTCCGCGGTGTGCACGGTTACGCCGCGCCCGCGGGTGATGAAGCCGGTTATCTCGTCGCCGGGAAGCGGGTTGCAGCACTTGCCGAAACGCACCAGGACGTCCTCGACGCCGTTGATCTGGATGGCGGAGGAGGATTTCCCCTTCAAGGCACCGATCACCTTGCCGATGCGGGTTTCCTTCTGCTCCTTGGCCGCCTCGATCTTGTCGGCGGGGAGGAGTTTGCCGAGCAGCTGGTTCGCGGAGAGCTTGCCGTAGCCGACCGAGGCCATCAGGTCGTCCTCGGTCTGGAAGCCGAACTCCTGTGCGACCTTCTTCAACTCGCCGTTTTTTTGCAGCTTGCCGAGGTTCAGGGAGTAGCGGCGGAAGTCCTTCTCACAGATCTCGCGCCCGAGCGTGATGCTCCTTAAGCGCTCCTCGGTCTTCACCCACGCCCGGATCTTGTTGCGCGCCCTCGAGCTCTTGACGATCTTCAGCCAGTCCTTGCTCGGGGTGTGGTGCGGGGAGGTGATCACCTCGACGATGTCGCCGGTCTTCAGTTCGTACTTTAGCGGCACGAGCTTGCCGTTCACCTTGGCGCCGACGCAGCGATGCCCCACGTCGGTGTGCACCGAGTATGCGAAGTCGATCGGCGTCGACCCCTTCGGGAACCCTTTCACGTCACCCTTGGGCGTGAAGATGAAGACGTCCTCCGGGAAGAGCTCGACCTTCACCGTGTCCATGAACTCCTTGGAATCGGCGAGTTCCTGCTGCCACTCAAGTAGCTGCCGGATCCAGGTGAAGTGACGGACCTCCTTCTCGTCGTACCCCTTCCCTTCCTTGTACTTCCAGTGCGCCGCGATGCCGCTCTCGGCGACCCGGTGCATGTCGGCGGTGCGGATCTGCACCTCCATCCGCTCGCCGTAGGGGCCGATCACCGTCGTGTGCAGCGACTGGTACATGTTCCCCTTGGGCATCGCGATGTAGTCCTTGAAGCGGCCGGGGATCGGTTTCCAGGTGGAATGGATGATGCCGAGCACCTCGTAGCACTCGCGGATGTCGTCCACCGAGACGCGGATCGCGATCAGGTCGTAGATCTCGTCGATGTCGACGTTCCTGCTCTGCATCTTGCGGTAGATGGAGTAGAGGTGCTTGGAGCGCCCGGAGACGTCCCCCTTGATGCCGTGCTCCTCGAGCTGCTTCTTGATGATCTCCTTCACCGTGGAGACGTAGGACTCGCGCTCCTGCTTCTTCTTGGCGACCTTGGAGGCGAGATCGTAGTAAAGCTGCGGCTCCAGGTATCGGAACGAGAGATCCTCGAGTTCCCCCTTCACCCAGGAGATGCCGAGCCGGTTCGCGATCGGGGCGTAGATGTCCAGCGTCTCCCGCGCGATGGTGCGCTGCTTCGGTTCGGGCTGGTACTGCAGGGTGCGCATGTTGTGCAGGCGGTCGGCGAGCTTCACCAGGATGACCCGGATGTCGTTGGCCATGGCAAGGAGCATCTTGCGGAAGTTCTCCGCCTGGCTCTCTTCCTTGGTCTTGAAGTGGATCTTGCCGATCTTCGTCACCCCGTCGACGAGCCGTGCCACCTCCTCGCCGAAGAGCGATTCCAGCTCCTCGTGGGTGGTCAGGGTGTCCTCGACGGTATCGTGCAGAAGGCCGGTCACCACGGCGGCAAGGTCGAGCCTCAGGTCGGCCAGGATCCCCGCCACCTCCATCGGGTGGATCAGGTACGGCTCACCGGAGAGGCGCGTCTGCCCCTGGTGCACCTTGGCGCAGAAGACATAGGCCTTGCGCAAAAGGTCCAGGTTCGCACCCGGGTTGTAGGCGGAAACCTTATCGAGTATGTCGTTCAGTCGTATCATCGCGTCCGTTTTAACTGAAAAAGAAGGGGCTAACAGCCCGGGGCCACATTCCCCGTGAGCCGATAGCCCCTGCAGGTTCAAAAAAGGGGGACCGCTTCGCGCGACTCCCCCTCCGATCTACTAACGACCCTTCTTGCCGATCTCACAGCCGATCTTGCCGGCGGCGATTTCCCTCAGGGAGACGACCACGTTCTTGTTGGCGCCCCTGTTGTCGATGAGCGGCTTCGCGCCTTTGAAAAGCTGCTTCACTCTCTTGGAGGCGAGCATGACCAGGAGGAAGCGGTTGTCCACCTTCTCAAGGCAATCTTCTACGGTAACCCTTGCCATAAATGAAATCCCCTTTGTGATTTTACGTAGCTTCTAGATCGAGAAGAGCCTGGAAAGTCCCTGCAGAAGACGGGTGGTGCGGCACTGTTCGGCTACCAGCACGCTTTTAAGCTGTTCCAGGGCCTCGGTGAACTTGTCGTTGACGATGATGTAGTCGTACCAGCGCGCTTCCTTGATCTCACCAGCGGCGTTGTTTATACGGCGCTCGATGACTTCCGGAGAGTCGGAGGAGCGATTGTCCAGGCGGCGCCTGAGCTCCTCGATGCTGGGCGGGAGTATGAAGATGTAGACCCCGCTTTCGAAACGCCCCTTGAGCTGCCGCGCACCCTGGCAGTCGATGTCGAGGATCAGGTCGATCCCCTCGGAGCGGGATTCCTTGAGGGTGGCGAGCGACGTGCCGTAGAAATTGCCGTGGACCTCGGCCCACTCGGCAAACTCCCCCTCCTGCACCATCCGGTCGAACTCTTCCTTGCCCACAAAAAAATAATCACGCCCGTGCACCTCGCCGTTTCGGGGAGGGCGCGTCGTGTAGCTGACAGAATGCCGCAAGTTGGGGAATATGTCAATTATTTCCTTGCAGAGCGAGGTCTTACCCGCCCCCGAAGGAGCCGAAATCACGTACAGCACGCCTTCACGTTTCATCGTTTCACCCGTTCTCAATGTCGGATTCCGCTACACACCGTGACGGCGGACCCACGCACCTGTAAAGTCTGCCTTACTCTATGTTTTGCACCTGTTCACGGATCTTCTCGAGCTCCGCCTTCAACTCCACCACGCACGCGGCCATCTGGGCGTCGTTCGCCTTCGAGCCGATCGTGTTCACCTCGCGGTTGATCTCCTGGAGCAGGAAGTCGAGCTTTCTACCCACCGGCTCGCTCTGCGCGAGGGTCTCGTCGAACTGGCGCATGTGGCTGCCAAGGCGCACGAGCTCCTCGGTGACGTCGCACTTGTCGGCCATGACGGCAACCTCCTGCGCGATGCGCTCCTCGGGGAGGCTCCCCTCGCCCAAAAGCTGCGCGATCCTCTCCTTCAGGCGCTGAGCGTACTCCGATACCACGAGCGGGGCACGCTCCCCCACCTGCCCGATCAGCCGGTCCAGGGTCTCGCGGCGCTTCTTGAAGTCGCCGAAAAGCGACTCCCCCTCGAAAAGGCGCATCTCGTCCACCCGGCGCAGCGCGTCGTCCACCGCGGCTAACAGCTCCTGCGGGATCTCCTCGAGGGTCGCCTCGGCCTCGGCGGCGACGGTGACCACGTCGCGCTGGGCCGCGATGAGAGAGAGGTCAACCTGCCCGGAAAGGCCCAGTGCCTCGCCGATGGTCTGGTACGCCTTCAGGTACCCACGCGCAAGCGGCAGGTTCGGGGTGGGAACCCCAAGGGCCACGGCGTTCTCTACCTGGATGAAGACGTCGATCTTGCCGCGCACGAGCCTCTCGCCCACCCGCTTCTTGATCTCGTTTTCGAACTGCATCAGCGCCCGGGGAAGCTTCACGGTCACCTCGCCGTAGCGGTGGTTCACGCAGCGCACCTCCACGATGAAGCGCCCCGCCTCGTGGACCGCCTCCCCCTTGCCGTATCCGGTCATGCTCTTTATCATGCCATCTCCCTTTATCGCGCCCCGTCTTATCGGCGGGACTCGAACAGTTTCTTTTCCCAGCGCCAGGCGTCCGCCACGATGGTGTGCAGGTCGTCGTACTTGGGGGTCCATCCGAGCACGCTGCGGATCTTGTCCGCCACGGCGACCAGGCTGTCCGGGTCGCCCGGGCGGCGCGGCGCCTCGTCGACCTTGAAGTTGACGCCGCTTACCTCCTTGACCACCCTGATCACCTCGCGCACGCTGCTTCCCGCGCCGTATCCCACGTTGATCACGTCCGAGCTCCCCCCCTTCTCGAGGTACGAGAGGGCGGCCAGGTGCGCCGAGGCGAGATCCTCGATGTGGATGTAGTCGCGGATGCCGGTGCCGTCGGGGGTCGCGTAGTCGGTGCCGAAGATGGAGACGCCGTCGCGCGCGCCAAGCCCCGCCTGGCAGGCCACCTTGATGAGGTGGGTCGCCTCCGGGGTGCGCTGCCCCATGCGCGCCTTCGGATCGGCCCCGGCGACGTTGAAGTACCGGAGCGCCACGTACGAGAAGCCGTGCGCGAAGGCCGCATCGCGCAGCATCCATTCGCTCATGAGCTTGGAGGTGCCGTAGGGGTTGATCGGGGCGGTGGCACTCGTCTCCGAGGCGCTCCCTCCCTCGGGCATGCCGTAGACCGCGGCGGTACTGGAGAAGATGAAACGCTCCACCCCCTGCTCGACGCAGGCCTGCAACAGGTTCAGGGTGTTGCGCGTGTTGTTTGAATAGTACTTGAGCGGCAGGTGCACCGACTCGGGGGCGATGATGGCGGCGGCGAAGTGCAGCACCGACTTGCAGCCGGTCTCCCTGATCGCCTCGCGGATCTTCGCCTGGTCGGCCAGGTCACCGACGATCAGGCGCTCCCCGTGGATCAGGGCGTCCGCCGAACCGGTGGAGAGGTTGTCATAGACCACCACCTCGTGACCGGCCTCGAAGAGCTGACGCACGACGTGGCTTCCTATGTAACCGGCTCCGCCGGTAACGAGAATGACACTCACAGAGCAAACCTCCATGACAAAGATAATGAAAGAGGGTCTAGCCATTTGGACTAAACCCTCGATACGCCGCGACGGCGAGACATAAAGCCGGCCATCACAGGCGCAACGCAGATGCTCATGCGAGCAATCGCGAATATTTATAACACCGACCCCTCACCAGTGCAAGGTTAAATCAAGTAAAGCAGGGGCCTTTGCCGGCACGTCGCCGGGGTGACTTCCCTTCACCCATCATCGCCCGGAACCTACCCGGGCTCGTGCAGGCGGTGCACCTTCATCAGATTGGTGGTGCCCGGGCTTGAGAGCGGACTCCCCATGGTTATGACCACGAGTTCCCCTTTTTTGAGCCAGCCGGTATCGAGTACCGCGGCCTCCACCGAGAGGATCTGCGATTCCGTGTCCCCCTCGATGTCGACCCTCAGGGCGTGCACCCCGGCGTACAGGGCGAGACGGCGGCGCACCTCCTGGGACGGGGTCACCGCGATGATGGGCTGGGCGGGACGGTACTTCGAAACCAGCGCCGCCGTGCTCCCGGTCTGGGTGAAGGCGAGGATGGCGGCGGCCTTGACGCTTTCCGCGGCACGGCAGGCGGCCATGCCGATCACCTCGGAGATGTTGGGGAGGCCGTTTTTGCCGTCCGGCCCCTTGCAGCACTGTGCCATGAGCTGCGGGTCGTTCTCGATGTCGCGCGCCACCTGGACCATCATGGATACCGCCTCCACCGGGTATTTCCCGGACGCGGTTTCAGCGGAGAGCATGATGGCGTCGGTGCCGTCGAGGATCGCGTTGGCGACGTCAGAGGTCTCGGCACGGGTCGGGCGCGGGTTGTTGACCATGCTCTCGAGCATCTGGGTCGCGGTGATGACCGGCTTCCCCGCCTCGTTGCAGCTGCGGATGATGCGCTTTTGGATGAGGGGCACCTTCTCCGGGTTCAACTCGACGCCCAGGTCGCCGCGGGCCACCATGACGCCGTTGGAGGCGCGCAGGATGGCGGCGAAGTTGAGCACCGCCTCGGGCTTTTCGATCTTCGCGATGATGCGCAAAGGGGAGCCCGCGGCGTCGATGATCTCGCGCAGCTGCAAAACGTCCGACTCCTGGCGCACGAAGGAGAGCGCCACGTAGTCAAGCCGCTGTTCCATGCAGAACTGCAGGTCCTCGCGGTCCTTCTCGGTGAGCGCCGGGGCCGAGACCTTGGCGCCGGGGAGGTTGATCCCCTTGCGGTCCTTCAAGAGACCGCCGGTGATCACCAGGCAGCGGACGTCATCCCCTTCCACGCCGAGCACCTTGAGCTCCATCAGGCCGTCGTCCAGAAGGATGCGATCCCCGGGCTTCACGTCGTGCGGCAGCCCGCGGTAGATGGTCGGGATCAGGTTCCCCTCGCCGAGCACCTCTCTCGTTGTGACCACGACCTCGCTTCCGGCGTCAAGCGGCATGCCCGCACCCGCCATGAGGCCAGTGCGGATCTTCGGACCTTGGAGGTCCCCCAGGATGGCGACGGCGTGCTCGCGGTCCTTGGAGAGGGCGCGGATGTTTTCGATGACCTGGACCTTCGTTGCGTAATCGCCGTGGGAGAAGTTCAGGCGGAAAACGTCGACCCCTGCATGGATCAGGGTTTCCAGCATCTCCTTCGAGTCGCTGGCGGGGCCGACGGTGGCTACTATCTTGGTGCGACGAAACATGGGTTCTCCTCATGGAGCCCGCCGGAGGGCCGCCGCGGGGCGGGCATCCGGAAGGGCTCGTGACGTAGATGGCGGAAGTGAAAAGCTTGAGGAACGACCCTTCATAATTACCCGAAATCGGGCGAGGGTGCAAATGGTAAGGAAGGTTTTGAGCTGGCTCTGCTTTTTTGGGGGGGAATTGTCCTGCCGGTCAGCGCGGCCCCAGCTCCTGCCACCGGAAGCAGTCGACGGTGTGGTCGTTGACCATGCCTACCGCCTGCATCAAGGCGTAGCAGATGGTGCTCCCGATGAAGCGAAAGCCGCGCCTTTTCAGGTCGCGGCTCAACCGGTCCGAAACCTCGCTCGTCGCGGGCACCTCGCCCAGGGTGCGCCAGGCGTTTTGCACGGGAGTGCCGTCCACGAAGCGCCAGAGGTACGCATCGAAGCTCCCGAACTCCTCCTGCACAGCGAGATACGCGCGGGCGTTGCCGAGCGTGGAGGAGATCTTCAGCCGGTTGCGCACGATCCCGGCGTCGGCCATGAGACGCTCCTCGTCGGCCGCCCCGAAGCGCGCCACGGCCTCGGGGTTGAACCCCGCGAAGGCGCGCCGGTAAGCCTCGCGCTTTCTGAGGATGGTGATCCAGGAAAGCCCGGCCTGGGCCCCCTCCAGGGTGAGGAACTCGAAGAGGAGGCAGTCGTCGTGCACCGGCACTCCCCATTCGAGGTCGTGGTAGGAACAGTAGAGGGGATCGCTCCCCGCCCATCCGCAGCGGTTCACGCTACCGCCCGTGGTGGTCACGGTCAAATTCCCGGTCCTCCCTGCGCTGCTCCTTGTCGAAACGCTTCTCCTCCTTGCGCTGCTCTTTTTCGAAGCGCTTATCCTCCTTGCGCTGCTCCTTCTCGAAGCGCTTATCTTCCTTGCGCTGTTCTTTTGCGAAGCGCTTCTCCTCCTTCGCGTCGTGACGCACCCCCTTCCAGTACCCCTTGTCGCTGCGGTGCCGCCCGCGGTAATGCTCGCGGTCGTGCCGGTAGACGTCATACTCGCGGGCACGGTACTCGCGGATGCGTTCGATGCGGTAGCGACGCAAGGACGGCGGCAGTTCGCGGTAGCGCACCGGATACCATCCCCCCCTGTTGTCCGGAGAGCGATACCAGCGACCGTCGCGGAACACGAAGTAGACGTTGTTCAGGTAGAAGAGGTCGTACGGAACGCCGACCGCGACGTAAAAGCCAAGCCGCTCCGGGTAGACGAAATCCACGTCCTCCTCGACGTCGTCGTAATAGGGAGCAGGAGGCGCCGGAGCGACCACCACCGGGCGGGGTGCCGGCGGAGGGGGCGCCACGACCACGGGACGGGGCTGGTTACCCAGGTGGATGTTGACGTCGACCCCTACGTTGGATGCGTGGATCTCGGGGACCATAAGCGGCAAGGCAACGACCTGCATGAGCGCGAAGAGCGCTTTTCTCTTAAGCGACACGGATGTACCTCCTCTGGATTGGGGTGTCAGTGTGACGCAGGGGGACGAACGGTCTCACTGCGCCCGCAGAACTCCCTTATGTAGTTTTCGAACTCTTCCGCCGGCATCGGTGTGGCGAAGTAGAACCCCTGCGCCTCGTCGCACTTCCTGCCGGCCAGGAAGTGGAGCTGGTCACTCGTTTCCACCCCTTCGGCCACCACCTTGAGTTTGAGGCTGCGCGCCATCGAGATGATGGCGACCGCGATGGCGGCGTCGTCGCTGTCGCTTGTGAGCTCGGCGATGAAGGAACGGTCGATCTTGATGGCGTCGATGGGGAAGTGCTTCAGGTAGCTAAGCGATGAATAGCCGGTGCCGAAGTCGTCGATGCTCAGGCGCACCCCCATCTTCTTCAGGGCCCGCAGGGTGTCGATGTTTCTCTCGGCGCGCTCCATGATGACGCTCTCGGTCAACTCGAGCTCCAGCGAGTTTGGGGGAACCCCGGTCGCCTCGATGTGGCGCTCGACGGTCTGCAGGAAATCCGGCTGGCGGAACTGCCGGCCGGAGATGTTGACCGCGATCTTCATCTGCGGGCAGATACGGCACCAGCGCGCCGCATGGAGGCAGGCCTCATGCAGCACCAGCTCCCCCAGCTCGAAGATGAGGCCGCTTGTTTCGGCGATCGGGATGAACTCGTCCGGCCCGACCAGGCCGAATTCGGGGCTCTGCCAGCGCAAAAGCGCCTCGGCCCCGGTCAGGCGGAAGCTCTTCAGGTCCCACTGGGGCTGGAAGTGCAGGTAGAACTCCCCCCGTCCGAGCCCCTGGCGCATGCCGTTTTCCAGGGCCGCACGGCGCATGTTACGCTCGTTCATCTCCTGGGAGAAGAAGTGGAACATCCCCTTCCCCTCGCTTTTGGCCTGGTAAAGGGCGGCATCGGCGCAGCGCAAAAGGCTCTCGACGTCGACCGCGTCGTCCGGATAAAGGGCGATGCCGATGCTCGTGCTGCCGTAGAGTTCCTCGCCGTCGATGACGAAGGGTGCCGTGAAGAGATCCTGCAGCCTGGCGGCCATCGCCGCGACACCGACCTCGTCCGGTCCGGAGTTGATCACGATGACGAATTCGTCGCCCCCTAGCCGGGCCAGCGTGTTCGACTCGCCGAGGGAGCCGGCCAGACGTGCGGCCACTTCCTGGAGAAACCGGTCGCCGTTTTCGTGCCCTTTCGAGCTGTTCAGGTCCTTGAAGTTATCGAGGTCGAGAAAGAGCAGGGCAAGCTCCCTGTTCTCCCGTTCGGCCAGGGCGAGCGCCTGGTGCAGGCGGTCCATGAGCAGCGACCGGTTCGGGAGCCGGGTGACGGGATCGTAGTAGGCGAGGGTTTCCAACTGCTGCTCGCACAGCTTCCGGGCGGTGAGGTCCTCGCAGGCGGTGACGACACCAAGGCAGCGCCCGCTTTGGTCCTTGATGGCACGCGAGGTGAGCTGCACCGGGAATTCCACGCCGTCCTTGCGCACGTTCAGACACTCCCGGGTCCAGAGGCAGAAGCTGCCGGGGCTGATGCGCGGCACGACGTCGTCGCGGCGCGGCGCGAAAATGCGCGCCTCCTTCCCGACCAGTTCTCCCGGTGCGTACCCGTGCATCTCCGCATCCACGTTGTTCGTGTAGACGATCCTGCCGTCGGTGTCGCTGATGGTGATCCCGAGCCCGATCGGGAGCGAGTCGATCGCTTCCTTCAGCATCGTAAGCCGCTCTTGGTCCTGGGGTGAACCGGTACCGTGCTGCTCGCGGGCCGGGGGAAAACAGGTCATTTCGGCGTTGGCCGCATCATGCATGGGAAAGCTCCTGCCGTGGCAAGCGCCCCGACACGAAAAATGTGATGTGTGTAAAGGAGGGAAAAAACGCCTCCGGTCCGCAGGTTCGGCGCCGGGGTGGTTGGGGAGGGATCATTAAAAGCGGGCGAAAAAAAACGGGTTGCCGATATCTTAGCTTAGATATTTCGGCAACCCGGCTGTCTCGGTGAGACCCTATAGGCTTTCCGTCCCATCCTCGCGGATGGTTTAGTATTATCGTTTATCCAGTTTTTCGGCTGTCCGCATAGCGCGCTTGCGATCGGCTCGAACCCGCCCCGGAGATCGCTCCAGGTAGCCGGCTTGCCTTGCCATCGAGTCAGACTATTAACCAGATGGAGAGGGAAAAGTCAAATGAAATTAAGCTCATCTTGCAGGTTGTCCTCGGGAAATCCCCGTGCGGGGCTTAGCCGATGATCTGGGACGACCGCATTTGCTGCCGCATCGGCACGGTCACCGTGACTTCGGTCCCCTTGCCGACCGTCGACTGGACGTCGATGTCCCCCCCGTGGCGCTTGATGATGCCGTAACTCACGGTGAGGCCGAGCCCCGGCCCCTTCCCTGCGGGCTTCGTGGTGAAGAAGGGATCGAAGATCTTCCCCATGCTCTGCGGCGGGATGCCGCAGCCGTTGTCCTTGATCACAACGGCCAGTTGGGGCTGCTCCCCGTACTTGGTCACAAGCCTTGTGCTTATATCGATCCTGCCGCCGTTTGGAAGCGCGCTCTTCGCGTTTTGCAGCAGGTTGACGTAGACCTCCAGAAGCTTCACGAAGTCCCCCTCGATGGGGGGGACGGCCGGGTCGAGATGCAGCTTCACCTCGATCTTCTGCTCCTTGAAGGGACCGTCCATGATTTCGAGGGTGTCCTTGAGCACCTGGTTGATGTCCATTTCGCTGAAGTTGCAGCGCACCTGCGTGGTGAAGCGGACCAGGTCCTCGACGATCTTTTGGCAGCGAACGGCGGCGCTCTCGATGCTCTCGAGCACGTCGATCCCTTCCATCAGTTCGCTGTCGATGGGGTGGGCGAGTGCGTTGCTGCGCAGCATCTGGATTGCCCCGAGGATCCCGGCCAGCGGGTTATTAAGCTCGTGAGCGGCGCCCGCGATCACCTCGCCCAGCGTGGTCATCTTCTCCGACTGGATCAGCTTGGCCTGGGCCTCCTTCAGGTGCCGGGTCTTCTCCTCGACCATCTTTTCCAGCCGTTCGTTCAGCTCCCTGCGCTGGGCCTCTACCTGCTTTCGTTCGGTGATGTCGCGCAGCATCACCTGGATCGCCTCCTGCCCCTGGAACATGATCCCGGTCGCGGTCGCCTCTACGTCGATAATCGCGCCGTCCTTGCGCACGATCCTCGACTCGCGCAGCGGGCAGGCCTCGCCGGTCTCCTTGATCTGCTGGATGCGCTCGAGCACCATACCGTGGAAGTCGGGGTGAACGAAGGTAAAGATCGACTTGCCGGCCAGCTCCTCAGGGCTTTCCAGACCAAAGAGGTTGGACGCCTCCTTGTTGGCGCACAAGTAGCGCCCCTCGCTTTGCACCACGATCGCTTCCGGCGCGTTCTCGAAGAGCTTCCGGTAGCGATCCTCGCTCTGCATCAGTTCCGCTTCCATCAGCTTGCGCTCGGTGATGTCACGGAAGATGCCGCGCGTGCTGATCGCCTGCCCCTTTTCCGTGTTGCAGTTGATGCTCCCCTCCAGGATGATGCTGCGACCGTCCTTGGCGAGGAACTCCACCTCCACCCGGGGTATCTTCTGACCGGTTTTCAGCTGGTCGAACATGTTAGCGCAGTGGCTCTGGCAGCACGGCTTGATCACGTCGAAGATGTTCATCGAGGCGAGCTCTTCGTCGCTGTAGCCCAAGGTGCGTTTCCAGGCGCTGTTCACGTAGATGAACTTGCCGGTGGCGTCCACGCTCTGGATGAGGTCGTTGGCGTTGTCCAGGATGTCGCGGTAGCGCTCCTCGCTCTCCCTCAACTCCTCTTCGGCCTTTTTACGGTCGGTGATGTCGAGAAAGCTCTCGACCAGGTGGTCCCGCCCGTGCAGTTTCACCCTTGCCACCGTTTTCACGATGGTGATGGTCTCGCCGTTACCCCTTAGAAGCCGCCGCTCGGCGTTGTCGATGCGCAGCCCCTGGTCGGTGATCGGGCAGGAGCCGACCTTCTCGGGGCAGATGAAGCAGTGACAGACGGCGCCGACCATGTTTTCCCTGTCGATGCCGATCAGTTCCACCGCCTTGGGATTCGCGTCGACGATGGTGTGGGTCTCCGCGTCGATGATGACGATGCCGACCTGCACCGTTTCGAAGACGGCGCTCAAGCGCCTGCGGCTCTCTTCGAGTTCGCCGGCTATGTGGGAGAAGTCGAAGCAGGCCGCGGCTGCGGCGCGCTCGGTGTCTTGTGCTTCGAGAGTACTGGACATCTGCTGCTCCTGGAACAGATTGAATGAAATGAGACCCTGGCTTCCTACTGTTTTTGCTGCTCTGCGGTCGAAACCGCGGCAAGTTCCTTCAAAACCCTTTTGGCGTCCCGGTGTCCCTGGGTCGACGCCCTCCGAAACCACACCTCGGCTTTCCCCTGGTCCGGGGCAGGCAGGGCGAGCCCCTGCAGGTACATCATGCCCAGGTCGTACTGCGCGTCGGCAAGCCCCGCGTCGGCCGCCTTCTGCATAAGCCCGAAGGCCTTTTTGAAGTCCTGCGGGACTATTTCACCGCGGATATAAACGAAGGCGAGGTTCCACTCCCCCTCAGGGTACCCCTGGTCCGCAGATTTCTGGTACCACTTGAGCCCCTCGAGCAGGTCCTGCTCGACCCCTACCCCGGCGGAAAGCATCACCCCGACCTTCATCTGCGCCTCGGCGTCTCCCTTTTCCGCCAGTTTCTTGATCCCTTTGAAGTCGGTGCCGTCGAAGCCGTGGCAGTAAACAGCCCCGAACAAAACCGACAGGAAGAGCCAGCAAAATACCCGTATAACTTTCATAAGAACCACCTCGCTCCTTTTCAATGCTATGCACGACATATGCACATAACTTGCCATCCGCTCAGGCGGCGTTCGCCGCACCGGGGATCTCAAGGGGGGCGGAGACGAGTGCGGCACCGGGCGCCGGGGCGAGGTAAGTCGGCACGTATCGTGCTGTACAATGAGGAAAGAGGTTGCCGCAATGGGCTAATTAAGGTCCGCCGTTCCTCCGCCGACACGCGGCAGAGCGCTAAAGGTGCTGAAAACCGTTACCTTTTCACCCGCATGTACAAGTGAGGCCTCCGGGCCGCCACTGGCTTTCGCGCGCCGGGCTACTGAAAAACCCGCACAAACTGCGTGAAATAGCGCAACGGGCAAGAAATTGTAACACAACGGGACAAAATTAAAAGTAAAAGCCCCCAGCCTGCACCGTAAGCGGGCCAGATGGCGCACCAAGCGGGTCATTTGCCCCAAGTCAATGTAGCGATATGCCCCAACGAATGACGTAATAGGTGACGAGCACCGTATTTATATCAAAAAACCTATACACAAATTTTAACATGAATGGTAGTATGGCCCGGTTTTTCGCAGCGCCAATGGCGTCGACTCCCTAAGTCTTTTCCCATACTTGGGACATTAGCCGCCGCAGAGCATCACCCACCCGTTGCAGGTCGAGGAAGGAACGTTCAACATGAGTAAAAACAGAATCCTGGTTGTTGACGACGAAAAGCTGATCTCATGGTCGCTCGCGGCGAGCCTGAAAAAAGACGGCTACGAGGTCGACACGGCGGCATCGGGCAGCGAAGCGCTCCAGAAATACGAGACTTTCAAGCCCGAGCTGGTCATGCTGGACATCTGCCTTCCCGACGTGAACGGCCTCGAGCTGCTGAAGCGCTTCAAGGCCGCCAACGAGGACCTCTACGTCATCATGATCACCGCCTACGCCAACGCGGATTCGGCGGTGCAGGCGCTGCAGGACGGCGCCGAGGACTACTTCGGCAAGCCCTTCAACCTCGAAGCGGTGAAGCATGTCGTGGAGCGCGCCTTTGAGAAGCGGCGCCTCAAGAAGGAAGTGGACTACTTCAGAAACGAACTGCGCCGCAAGTCGGACCAGGAGAAGATGGTCGGCAACAGCCCCAAGATGATCGAGGTCTTCAAGATGATCAAGATCTGCGCCGACGCCGATGCCAAGACGGTGCTCATCACCGGGGAGAGCGGCACGGGGAAGGAGCTGGTGGCAAAGGCGATCCACTACCACAGCGCCCGTGCGGACGCCCCCTTCATCGAGGTCAACTGCGCCTCGATCCCGGAAAACCTCCTTGAGAACGAGCTCTTCGGACACGAGAAAGGTGCCTACACCGACGCCTCGCGGCGCCAGAAGGGGGTTTTCGAGCTCGCCGAGGGGGGATCGGTGTTCCTGGACGAGATCGGCGACATGCCGTATCCCATGCAGGCCAAGATCCTGAAGGCGACCGAGACCAAGCGCTTTAGAAGGCTCGGCGGGCAGGAGGACGTCGAGGCGAACGTTAGGATCATCACGGCAACGCACCAGGATCTCCCGAAGATGGTGAAGGAAGGTAAATTCCGCGGCGACCTCTTCTTCCGACTGAACGTGATGAACATCTGTCTCCCGAAGCTTCGGGAACGCAAAGAGGACATCGAGTCGCTCGTGCAGTACTTCATCGAGAGCTTGAACGAGGAATACGGCAGGAGCGTGACCAACGCGTCGCCGGAGACGCTCGAGTATCTCACCAGGTACGACTGGCCGGGCAACGTGCGCGAGCTGCGCAACTGCATCGAAAGGCTCATGATGCTCGAGCAGGGGAAGGTGCTGACGCCCGAGTTCCTAAGCCCGGAGATCCGCCAGTGCAGGCTCCCGGTAGGGGAAAGCGAGGCAGGCGGCGTGATCAGTTCCGACTTCGCAGGAGAGCATATCGTGCTCCCCTCCACCGGCATCTCGCTGGAGGAGCTCGAGAAGATGCTGATCCAGCTGGCGCTCAAGAAGTCCGGCGGCAACCAGTCAAAGGCGGCCAAATTCCTGAAGACCAGCAGGGATACCCTGCGCTACCGCATGAAGAAGTTCGGGCTTTCCGACTCAGGCAAGGAAGGCGAGGTCGAGGGGACGGAAGCAGGCGCCGAAGGTGGCAACGGCGGTGTGGCGATGGCATCGGGAGGCAACGGCGGCTCGGCGCTCGCCGGAGAAGGTCTCAGGTGGGTCTAAGGAGGGTTGGCGGGAAATAGTGCGGTTTAGATGCCGGAGAGGTTCTCGTTTCTGTGGCAGTTGACGGAGCCTCCCCCCGCACAGCTTTGGAAGGGTAGCTTGCCGTCGGCGCGATCCCGCAGGATGTGCACCTGCACGCTTTCCCCACCGAGCACTAGACGTTCGATCTCAGGCGAGGTGATCGGGAGCTGCGTCACCACCATAAGCACCGCCAGATTGATCGCCGCCAAGACCCCCACGCAGGTCAAAAGCGCGCCGCTTTTCTCCCGCTCGTATATCTCTGCTTCGTTTCGCCCCACCGTCCCCAGCACCCTTTCCATCGCTCCTCCCTGGCCTGATGCCCTTCTCGCAATGATTACGAGCATTTCCTAGCAATTGTCGCACCAGAAGTCGCGTTTTTTGTAATTATCGGCCCCCCTTCCCCTGTACGGCAATTTAACCAACGAGATCAAGACCTTATAGCGCTCACCGAGAACTGCCACCCGGGTTTCCGGCCGGGCACGAGGCGCGCAGGATGCATGCCCCGTTACGCTCCACGCACCTGGGCAGATTTTGTGGGCGTATTGCCCCCCCTGCGGGTGATTCCGCCTAGTGCGTCCCCGCCCCTCAACGAAAAAGGCCGCCCTTTCGGGACGGCCTCTGCGCTGCGAAGAGCCTTACTGTCCGGTGGTACCGTCGGTCCCGGTCCCCTGCCCGGTCCCGCCGGTCCCCATGTTCCCGCTCGGGCCGCCCAGGTCCGGCTTGCCGTAGTTGGGCTTGTTGTCCATGCCGGTCGTTCTCCGGGTCTGCTTCCTGGATTTCTTCGTCCTCTTCTTTTTCTTCTTCTTGGTCTTCTTCGTCTGATGCGTACCAGCAGTTCCCTGGTCGGTTTGATTACCGGTAGACATGCCGGTTCCCGGTCCCGCATTCCCGTCCATACCCGTCCCGGTGGTGTCCGCAGCCCAAAGCGTTGCCGCGAAGGAAACGGCAACCAGGGCACCGACGATGATGGAAAGAGCTCTTTTCATGGCTAACCTCCTGACGTTTGGTGAACAACCGCCCCACTATAGCACATGATTAAAAATTACCAATTCGCACCGGCTGTTTTTGCAAAACACCCCTGTGCACAGGCATCCCCCTTGACACCCGCCGCCCTGATTGTTATAAACATTTAATCTTTATCTCAAGAAGGGGGGAGCGACACCTTGAAAAAGAAGAAGGCCTTCGATCTGGCCTATGAACAGTACCATCTGCTGCTGGCAAGGTTTAAATCGACGGGGGACACCCAGGAAAAGCACAGACTCTTCAGAAGGCTCACCAACCTCCTCGCAGTCATGGATTTCCTCATCTCCATCAACAAGGTCCAGTAGAGCTTCACGACGCTCTTATTTGCCTGTCTGTCGCGGAAAGCTTTCCACCGTTTGGGCATGCAGTTACCGGCGCGGTTATCCTGATCAGAGGATGGTGTTATACTACTGCCAGTCCAGGTAATCGCTATGACTGTCAAAAGCACACCCATTTCCGCTCGGCAACTTCACTTGGCGCGTCTCTGGCTTGCCGGTCTCAAACTGCTTGACGCGCTGCAGGACGAGTTTTTCCGCCTCTTCAAGAAGACCGTACAAGGCTTCGACGCGGAAGACGTGCACGATTTGCGTGTAGCCTCCCGGCGCCTGCGCGAGGGTCTCGCCCTCTTCGCGCCCATCCTCCCGCGCGGCAGGTTGCGGCGCCTCTCGCACCGGGTGAGAGGGCTGACCCGGCTGCTTGGGGAACTGCGCAACGCCGACGAGGCCGCCCTCTTCTTCACCGAGCTTGAGTCGCAGGCACCGATGGAAGCAGCGCCGGAAGCAAGGCGGCTAAGGGAGGAGCTGATCGCGGAGGGGGGACGGATCCGGTTGCAGCTCGAAAAGGACCTCAGGCGCTTCGACGCCGCATCGCTGCGCAAGGATTTCAAGTTCGGCCCCCCGAACCCGTTCAAGAGACGGCAGGCGGACCCGTTTCACCCCTTCCCGCCATTTGCCGCCGCGGCGTTTGCCGAGCGCGGCGCACAGGCTGAAGCCCTCCTGCCGGCAGCGTTGGAGGGAAAGGACGCCGCGGCGCAGCACCGTCTCCGGATAGCGGTCAAGAAATTGCGCTACCGCCTGGAGATCGTGGCACCGCTGTTATCGGACCAGGGGGAGGAAGCCAGGCGGACCCTCAAGCGCTATCAGGACCTGCTGGGAGAGCTGCATGATATCGATGTTTTCGCAGGACTGGTCCGGGAGCGCGTTGCCGACGGGGCTGGCAGGGAGGAGTTGCTGGAGACGATAGAAAAACGCCGCAGCGACCTCTTCGCATCCTTTTTGAAGCTGGATGCGAAGCATCCGCTGGGACCCCTGGCGGCGCGGGTCGGTGCGGGGCTTACCGGCCGGGGGAACCGGCAAGCTCGGTGAGGAGCGCGGCGACCGCCCGGCAGACGGCAGCGGCAAACGGCAGGTTGAGCGTCTCGAAGGTGTCGCCTGCCCCGTGGTAGTGCGGATTGCGGAAATTGGTGGTGTCGGTGAGCATGATGGCGGGAAAGCCCGCGTCCCAAAAGGGTGCGTGGTCGGATCTTCTCGTGTCCGGCAGCATCTCGCCGTTGCCGGGCACCACCAGGGGGACCACGGGCAGCGCGGCGCGCCCCGCCACCTGCACGAAGCGCGCGGCAAGGGCGTGCGACCGCTCGTTGGCGATCACGGCGAGGAAATCGCCGACAGCGGGGACCTCGACCGGTACCCCGGCAGGGGCCTCTTGCACCACGGACGCGCCGGCGAAGGCCACCGACTCCAGAACCACCACCGCCTCGACATCCCACCCCTCTTCGCGCGCATGGCGGGCCAGGGCCGTGCTGCCGCGCAGACCGCTCCCCGACAGCTCCGTCTCCGCGTTTTCCTCGAGGTTCACCCCCACGAACTGCAGGGTCCTTTCCGGGACGAGATCACCGAGCATGGCGGCCAGTTCCAGCATGACGGCGACACCGCTTGCGTTGTCGTCGGCCCCGGGAGAGCCCGCCACCGTGTCGTAGTGCGCGAGGACGAGGATCCTTTTGCAGGGAAGCGAGCGACCGGTGCGGGTCGCGATGACGTTATGGAAGGTTTTCCCGCCGTCGGTGAAGGGGTGCAGCCCGACGTGGTACTCGAGCGAGCGCAGGTTCTCCTCGATGTAGGCCTGTGCCTTGGCGAGGGCGGCGGGAGCAGCCGCAGGATGCCTCACACCCTCGAGACTCCGGATGTGGCGCGCGATGCGTGCCTCACTGACCGTCGGCGCTGCGTCCCCCCCTCCCCTGCAACCGGATCGGGGGCTCACTTCAGCGCCTGCAGTTCCTGCTCTAGTTGAGCGACCCGCGCCTCGTCCTTTTGCACCTCTTCGAGCTTGTTCCGGTAGGCGACCCGCGCCGGTATCGTCGAGGAGAGCGGGCTCTTGTTCACGTACGGGTTGTCCGCGTAGGTCGCCTTCCCCTTAGCGCGCTTCTTCTCGAACTCCGCGATCTCCTTCGCGGTCGGCGTGCGTCCCTTGGAAACCATCCATTTGTGCTGCAGCCGGGAAAGCTCTTCCTTCTTGGGGACGAGGGCCTCCTTCAGCCGTTTCAGCTCGGCCTCCAGCTTCGCGCGAGTGGTCGCCGCGACGGGCTGGGCGGCGGGCTTCGCCGCGCTCCCGGAAGCATCGGATGCGGCGGGCGCCTCCTGCTTTTTTTGCGCCGGGGCCGCCCCCTTTTCGGCAGCGGCCGAATCGGTTTCCGTCACCCGTTTCTGGTACCTCTCCGGGATGCGGTCGGAGTCGTCGGTGAAGTGCAACACCCCTGCGTCGTCGCGCCACTGGTAGGTGGCGGCCGAAGCGAGGCACGGTAAGGCTGCGGCAAGAAAGATGGCCAGCTTGATGAAGGTTCGCATCGCTCCTCCAGGGGGGCTAAAGGACGGTAATTCCGAAGCTGAAGATAATATGCATGTGGGGGCGTTTGTCAATTTTCTTTTGCCGCTTCTCATTTTTTTAGAGCGTCCCCCTCTCCCGGCGCTCCTTGCCCCCCCATAAGGGCTTCATCCCGAAAAGGGGCTTGTCCCCCGTAGGGGCTTCATCCCGGATGGGGGCTCGTCCCCCGTAGGGGCTTCATCCCGGAGGGGGAAAACGAGAAAAGGCCGGGGTCCCCCCCGGCCTTTTCCGCAAAGCGCCCAAGGCGCCCTTCCCTATTTAATAGTTACTCCTCCGCCCCGAAGCTGAGCGCCGCAAGCTTCTGGTAGTACTCGAAGCGGCTCGCCGCCCAGGCGCCCGCCTTCTCCATCAGCTTCCCGGCCGCCTCCGGGTTCACCTTCTTGAGCACCTTGTAGCGGTTCTCGCCGCCGGCGAACTCCTCGAAGCTGGTGCTTGGCGCCTTGCTGTCCAGTTGCAGCGGGTTCTTCCCCGCGCCGGTGAGTTCCGGGTTGTACCGGTACAGCGGCCAGTAACCGGACGACACCGCCTTTTTCTGCTCGTCCACGCCGCGGGTCATGTCGATGCCGTGCGCGATGCAGTGCGAGTAGGCGATGATGAGCGAGGGACCTTCGTACGCCTCCGCCTCCATGAACGCCTTCACCACCTGCCCGGGGTTTGCGAGCGACACGCTCGCCACGTAGACGTGGCCGTAGGCCATCGCCATCATGCCGAGGTCCTTCTTGGCCATCACCTTACCCCCCGCCGCGAACTGGGCCACGGCGCCGATCGGGGTCGACTTGGAGGCCTGGCCTCCCGTGTTCGAGTAGACCTCGGTATCGAGCACCAGGATGTTCACGTTCTTGCCGGAGGCGATGACGTGGTCCAGGCCGCCGTAGCCTATGTCGTAGGCCCAGCCGTCCCCCCCGACGCACCACACCGATTTCTTCACGAGGTAATCGGCGATCGGTATGAGTTCCGCCGCCTTCTCTTCGCGGCAGGCACCAAGCGCCTCCTTGAGACGCGCCACCCGCTCCCGCTGCGCCTCGATCTCGGCCTGCCCTTCCTGGCGGCTTGCGAGGATCTCGTGCATGAGCGGCTGCAGGTCGGTACAGCACGGGGAGGCGAGCAGTTGCTCCAGGATTTCCCGCGCCGCCTCGCTGAACTTGTCCACGGCGAGCCTCATGCCGTAGCCGAACTCGGCGTTGTCTTCGAAGAGCGAGTTGGACCAGGCCGGGCCGCGCCCGTCGGCGCGCTTCGCCCAGGGCGTGGTCGGGAGGTTCCCGCCGTAGATCGAGGTGCAGCCGGTGGCGTTGGCGATGAGTGCACGGTCCCCGAAAAGCTGGGAGAGAAGCTTCAGGTACGGGGTCTCGCCGCACCCGGCGCAGGCGCCTGAGTACTCGAAGAGCGGCCGCACCAGCTGGCTGCCGCGCAGTGTGTCGAGTTTCACCCGCGAGGGGTCGAGATCGGGAAGCGACAGGAAGAAGTGGTAGTTCGCCGCCTCCTTCACGCGCAGGGGGGGCTGGAAGCGCATCTCCAGGGCCTTGCGCGCCGGGTTCTCCTTGTCCTTCGCCGGGCAGTTGTGGGCGCAGGCGCCGCACCCGGTGCAGTCCTCGGGGGCGACCTGGAAGGTCACCTTCATATCCTTCAGGTCGGGCATCTTGGAGTCCGCCGACTTGAAACCGTCCGGAGCCCCGGCGAGCGCGGCGGGATCGTAGGCCTTGACACGAATCGCCGCGTGCGGGCAGACGAAAGAGCAGATGGCGCACTGGATGCAGAGCTTCTCGTCCCACACCGGGATATCCACCGCGATGTTTCGCTTCTCGTACTGCGAGGTGGCGGTCGGGAAGGTGCCATCGATCGGCATGGCGGAGACGGGGAGCTCGTCGCCGAACCCGGCGATGATGCGGCCGGTCACCTCCTTCACGAAGTGCGGCGCGCACGCCCCTACCGGCGCGGGCTTCGTGATGCGGCTCGAGGGAGCGGCGGGGACGGCGACCTCGTGGATGTTCAAGAGCGCCTGGTCGACGGCGGCGTTGTTCATCGCCACCACCTTCTCCCCAGCCTTGCCGTAGCTCTTCTTGATGGCCCCCTTGATCTCTGCGATCGCCGCCTCAAGCGGGATGATCCCGGAGATCTTGAAGAAGGCTGTCTGCATGATCACGTTGATGCGTGCGCCAAGCCCCAGTTCCTCGGCGAGCTTGATCGCGTTGATGGTGTACACCTTGAGCTTTTTGTCGATGATCTGCTTTTGCACCTCGACCGGCATCTTGTCCCACACCTCGTCGTGCGAAAACGGCGAGCAGAGGAGGAAGGTGCCGCCCGGCTTCGCCTTGCCGAGCATGTCGTACTTCTCGAGGAAGGTGAAGTTGTGGCAGGCGACGAAGTCGGCGTTGTCGATCAGGTACGGCGCGTTGATCGGCTTCCTGCCGAAACGCAGGTGCGAGGTGGTGATGGTCCCCGCCTTCTTCGAGTCGTAGACGAAGTAGGCCTGGGCGTAGTTGTCGGTCGCCTCCCCGATGATCTTGATGGAGTTCTTGTTCGCCCCGACGGTGCCGTCCGAGCCAAGGCCGAAGAACATCGCCTCGTAGGTCCCGTCCATGGCGGTCCTAAAGGAGCTGTCGTAGTCGAGGCTCGCGCCGGTCACGTCGTCCTTGATCCCCACGGTGAAGTTGCTGACCGGCTGGGCGGACTTCAGGTTGTCGAAAACCGCCTTGGCCATCGCCGGGGTGAACTCCTTGGAGCCCAGGCCGTAGCGCCCGCCGACCACCACCGGGTAGCCGACGAAACTCGTGAGCCCCGCCGCCATCCCCTCGCCGATCGCGGTCCGGACATCCAGGTAAAGCGGCTCCCCCAAGGCACCAGGCTCCTTGGTGCGGTCGAGCACCGCGATGCGGCGCACCGAGGCGGGGAGCGCCTTCACGAAGGCGTTCAGCGGGAAGGGACGGTACAGGTGGATCTTCACGACGCCCACCTTTTCCCCCTGCGCGTTCAGGGCGTCCACCGTTTCCTGCACCGTGTCGGCGCCGGAGCCCATGATCACGACGACCCGCTCCGCGTCCGGCGCCCCGGCGTACTCCACCGTGGCGTACTTACGTCCGGTGAGTGCGGCGAAGCGCTCCATCTCCTTCTCCACGATATCGATGGCGGCCGGGTAGAAGCCGTTCACCGTCTCGCGCCCCTGGAAGTAGACGTCCGGGTTCTGCGCGCTGCCGCGCAGCACCGGGCGGTCCGGGGTGAGACAGCGGGCGCGGTGCGCGTTGACGAGTTCCGTGTCGATCATGGCGCGCATGTCGTCGTAGGTGAGCTCCTCGACCTTCTGGACCTCGTGCGAGGTACGGAACCCGTCGAAGAAGTGCAGGAACGGTAGGCGGGAGCGCAGGGTCGCCGCCTGGGCGATCAGGGTGAAGTCCATCACCTCCTGCACGTTGTTGGAGCAGAGCATGGCCCAGCCGGTTGAGCGGCAGGACATGACGTCGGAATGGTCACCGAAGATGGAGAGCGCCTGCGTCGCTATGGCGCGCGCCGAGACGTGGAAGACCGTGGAGGTGAGTTCGCCGGCGATCTTGTACATGTTGGGGATCATCAGCAAAAGCCCCTGGCTCGCCGTGAAGGTCGTGGTGAGCGCCCCCGCCTGCAGAGCGCCGTGCACGGCACCCGCCGCGCCACCCTCTGACTGCAGCTCGGAAACAAGCGGTACCGTCCCCCAGATGTTCTTCTCCCCCACCGCGCTTTTCGCGTCGGAGATCTCCCCCATCACCGAGGAAGGGGTGATCGGGTAGATGGCGATGACTTCGTTCGTTGCGTGTGCCACGTGTGCCGCCGCCGTGTTGCCGTCTATGGTTACCATTCTTCTTTTCATCCTATGCTCCTCTTGTAAATGCACTGCAGTCTCTTATCTCGGACTAGGAGGTGCTCTGCCAGGGAACCACGTCCTGCAGCGCCTCCCGCATAAGGTCCGACACCTTCATGTTCACCTCTTTGGAAAACTTCTCTATCGCTTCGCGGTCCTCGCGGCTCACCCGAACCGAGAGGACGTGATAGCGCGGGTTCTCTTTTTTCTTCATGTCGTTCTCCGCCGCCGCACCGTGGTGCGGCCCCCTTGTCACGGTCTGTAGACCTTCAATAGCGCCTCGGCCATCTCGGCCGGCGTATCCGCCACGCTGATGCCGCACTCCCTCAAAACCGCCACCTTCTCGGTCGCGGTCCCCTTGCCGCCGGAGATGATGGCGCCGGCATGTCCCATCCTCTTCCCCGGAGGGGCGGTGACGCCTGCGATGTACGCCGCCACCGGCTTCGACATATGCTCCTTGACGAAACGGGCCGCCTCTTCCTCTGCACTTCCCCCGATCTCGCCGATCATGATCACCGCATCGGTGTCCGGGTCCTCTTCGAAGAGGCGCAGGCAGTCGATGTGGCTCGTGCCGTTCACCGGGTCGCCCCCGATCCCCACGCAGGTCGACTGGCCAAGGCCGATCGAGGTGAGCTGCCAGACCGCCTCGTAGGTGAGCGTGCCGCTTCGGGAAACGACCCCCACCTTGCCCGGCTTGTGGATGTAGCCGGGCATGATGCCGATCTTGCACTCACCCGGGGTGATGACGCCCGGGCAGTTCGGGCCGACCAGGCGGGTCTTCTTCCCGACCAGGTACTGCTTGACCTTCACCATGTCGAGCACCGGGATCCCCTCGGTGATGCAGCAGACGAGCTCCACCCCGGCATCCACCGCCTCCATGATCGAGTCGGCGGCGAAGGGGGGGGGCACGTAGATGACGCTTGCGTTTGCGCCGGTCTCATGCACAGCCTCAGCCACCGTGTCGAAGACCGGGAAGCCGTCGACGACGCTCCCGCCCTTGCCCGGGGTAACCCCTCCGACCATCTGTGTGCCGTACTCGCGGGCGCCCTGCGCGTGGAAAAGACCGGTGGCGCCGGTGATCCCCTGGGTGATGACCCTGGTGTCCTTGTTGATCATTATGCTCATGACTCCCCTCCTAAGCCGCTGCCGCTACGGCGGCGACGATCTTTTTGGCCCCGTCGGCCATGCCATCCGCGGCGACGATGTTCAGGCCGCTCTCCGCGAGAAGGCGCTTGCCCAGTTCCACGTTGGTCCCCTCGAGCCTGACCACGAGCGGCACCTTGATCTCGACCTGCCGCGCCGCCTCGATGACGCCGGTGGCGATCACGTCGCACTTCATGATGCCGCCGAAGATGTTGACGAGGATCCCCTTCACGTTCTTGTCCGAGAGGATGATCTTGAAGGCCTCGGTGACGCGCTCGATGGTCGCCCCGCCCCCTACGTCCAGGAAGTTCGCCGGATCCCCGCCGTAGTGCTTGATGATGTCCATGGTGGCCATGGCGAGCCCGGCGCCGTTCACGAGGCAACCGATGTTGCCGGAAAGCGAGATGTAGGAGAGGTCGTGCTGGGAGGCCTCGATCTCGTTCGCGTCCTCCTCGTCGAAGTCGCGCATGTCGCCGATCTGCAGGTGACGAAAGAGCGCGTTGTCGTCGAAGCCGAACTTCGCGTCCAGGGCAAGAAGCTCCCCTTCCGCGGTCACCACGAGCGGGTTGATCTCGAGAAGCGAGCAGTCGCAGGCGACGAAGGCGGTGTATAGGTTGCCGAAGAGCTTCACCGCCTTGTTCGTCAGCTTACCCCTGAGGCCTAAACTGAAGGCGATCTTGCGGCACTGGAACGGGGTGAGCCCGACCAGGGGATCCACCGCCTCGGTGACGATCTTCTCGGGGGTCTTCGCGGCGACCTCCTCGATGTCCATCCCCCCCTCGGTCGAGGCCATCACCGTGACGCGGGAAGTGCCGCGGTCCACGAGAAAGCTCACGTAAAGCTCGTTCTCGATGTTGCAGCCGTTCTCCACCAGCACCCGGTGCACCACCTTCCCTTCAGGTCCGGTCTGGTGGGTCCTGAGGGTCATCCCCAGCATGTCGCGCGCGATCATCTGCACCTCGCCGGAGGTTCGGGCCAGTTTCACGCCCCCCCCCTTGCCGCGCCCGCCGGCATGGATCTGGGCCTTTACCACCCAGGGCCCCTCACCCAGCCGCTTCGCCCACTCCCGGGCGCTCGCGCCGTTGTAGCAGACGTGGCCGTCGGGAACCGGCACGCCGAACTTCCTGAGAATCGCCTTGGCCTGGTACTCGTGGATGTTCATCTTCCCTCCTCGCCCCCCGTTTCATTCTCCCAGCGAAGGGTGCAACATTAGAGTTTATTTGTTTTATTTTGGCAGAAAAACCGGTATCGGCTCCGCTCAACACTCATATACTCCTCTGCAAAATGTTTGGCAAACACTTTTATACTATTTTGTAAATAAAATTGGTCATACCAAATCGGCACGAACAGACACCGCACCGCCAAGGGTAAACACCGGCCCACCCGTAATGTAAATTACTGTGAAAATACGGCACATTAACCTGCAATACGCAGGCAGGTCCAAAACTGATCGAACGAGCGTTATAAAAATAAAACGCACCCGGATTCGTTTCTTGGTTACTTTGTAATACAGAGAAATCGGTGGTTCATCAAGGAGGGGAAAGGTGTAGCCGTAAAATAAAACACGGCGTAAACGAGGAGGAAGGCTTGGACAAAAAAATCCCCCGTTCCCTTGCTTGGGGAACGGGGGATTCCGGCACTGCGGCGCGTAAAATTACAGGTTCTGGGCGTCCGCTACCGCGATGGCGGCCATGTTGACCACGTCGCTCTCGTCGTCGCCGCGCTGCAGCACATGCACCGGCTTGTTCATACCCATGAGAATGGGGCCGATCGCCTCAGCGCCTCCAAGGCGGCGCAAAAGCTTGTAGCAGATGTTGCCGGAGTTGAGGTCAGGGAAGATGAGGACATTCGCCGGGGTCTTCAGTTTCGAGAAGGTGAAACCGTCGAGGAGCTCGGGGACCACCGCGGTGTCCGCCTGCATCTCCCCCTCGATGACCAGGTGCGGGGCACGCTCCTTCACGAGCTCGACGGCGCGCTTCACCTTCTGCGCCTGCGGATGCTCCACGGAGCCGAAGTTGGAGAAGGAGAGCATGGCGATCCTCGGCTCTATGTCGAGCATGGCGACCTTCTCGGCGGCAAGGATGGCGGTCTCGGCAAGCTCCTCCGCGGTCGGGTCGATGGTCACCGTGGTGTCGGCGAGGAAGTAGACCCCCTTCTTGAACACCATCATGTACAGGCCGTGCACGCTGGAGAGGCCCGCCTGCTTTCCAAGCACCTCCAGGGCCGGACGGATGGTGTCGGGGTAATGGGTGTCGATGCCGCCAAGAAGCGCATCGGCGTCGCCGCGGGCCACCATCATGGTGGCGAAATGGGTCCTCGACTTGCGGCGCATAACGCGCCTGCTCTCGGAGAGGGTGAGCCCCTTTCTCTGGCGCAGGCGGTAGAGCTCGTCGGCATACCCCTCGGTCAGCTCCGAGTCGGCCGGGTCGACGATCGGCACATCGAGGTCGAGGTTCAGCTCGTCCATCTTCTGCTGGATCTTCTTGCGGTCGCCGACGAGGATCGGCTTGGCGATTCCCTCCTCGACCAGGGTCTGGGCCGCGCGCAGGATCTTCTCGTTGTCACCCTCGGGGAAGACCACCCGCTTGGGGTCGCTCTTTGCCTTATTGATGACCATGCGCATGATCTCTTTGGATTTTCCCTGCGAGCATTCCAGCTGCTCGAGGTAGCGCGCCATGTCCTCGATCGGCTGGCGTGCGACGCCGGTCTCCATGGCCGCCTGGGCGATCGCCGGTGCCACGTGCAAAAGGACGCGCGGATCGAAGGGCTTCGGGATGATGTAGTTCGGTCCAAAGGAGAATTTCTCGTTGCCGTAGGCCTTCGACACCGCGTCGGGCACCTCCTCGCGGGCAAGCTTCGCAAGCGCATGCACGGCGGCCAGCTTCATCTCCTCGTTGATCGCGGTGGCGCGGACGTCCAGGGCACCGCGGAAGATGAAGGGGAAGCCTAGCACGTTGTTCACCTGGTTCGGGTAATCGCTTCTGCCGGTCGCCATGATGACGTCGCCGCGCACTGCGTGCGCCTCCTCCGGGGTGATCTCCGGGTCCGGGTTCGCCAGGGCGAAGATGATCGGGTTGGGCGCCATGGAACGCACCATATCAGGGGTGAAGGCGCCCTTCGCGGAAAGGCCGAAGAGGACGTCCGCCCCTGCCGCCGCCTCTTCGAGGGTGCGGAAAGGCGTGTCGGCGGCGAAGAGTTCCTTGTAGGGGTTCATCCCCTCCACTCTCCCCTTGTAGATGACCCCCTTGGTGTCGCACATGATCATGTTGTTCGGCTTTACGCCGAGCGCTATGGCGAGTTTCGCGCAGGAGTTCGCCGAGGCGCCCGCACCGTTCACCACGATCCTGATCTCTTCGATCTTCTTGCCGGTCAACTGCAGCGCGTTTAAAAGGGCCGCCGAGGAGATGATGGCGGTGCCGTGCTGGTCGTCGTGGAAGACCGGGATGTTCATGGTCTTTTTGAGCGTCTCCTCGATGTAGAAGCACTCAGGCGCCTTGATGTCCTCCAGGTTGATGCCGCCGAAGGTGGGCTCCAAGAGCTGGCACGCCTTGATGATCTCGTCCGGGTTCTCGGTGTTAAGCTCGATGTCGAAGACGTCGATGTCGGCGAAGCGCTTGAAGAGGACCCCTTTGCCCTCCATGACCGGTTTGCCGGCAAGAGCTCCGAGGTTGCCGAGACCCAGCACCGCGGTGCCGTTAGACACCACCGCGATCAGGTTCCCCTTGGCTGTGTACTTGTAGGCGTCGTCTGGGTTCTGCTGGATGGCGAGGCAGGGCTCGGCCACTCCCGGAGAGTAGGCGAGCGACAGGTCCGCTGCGGTCTGGCACGGCTTGGTGGCGATGACTTCGATCTTTCCCTTCCTGCCGCCGGAATGGTAGTCCAGGGCTGACAGTTTCTTACTCACTAGGCGTTCCTCCCGTTGATACTGGAATTTGGTTAAAAAAAGAGGGCAGCAGCAACGGCGTGCTCGCCCTCTTCAAAAGGCTCCCTTTCGGAAGCCCAAAAAAGGCGGGCGGCCCATTGGGCCGCCCGCACACGTTTCTACGCCTCTTCCGGCTCGAGCTCCGGCTCCATGAGCCCAAGCTCCGGAACCTCAAGCTCCTCGCGGTTCAGCACGCGCCTCATGCGATCCACGTCGAGTTCCTTCTCCCAGCGGGAGACCACGACGGTGGCGACGCCGTTGCCGACCAGGTTCGTGAGCGCGCGCGCCTCGGACATGAAGCGGTCGATGCCGAGGATGAGGGCAAGCCCGGCGACCGGGATGGTCGGGATCGCGGCGAAGGTCGCGGCGAGGGTAACGAAGCCGCTGCCGGTGACACCGGCCGCACCCTTGGAAGTGAGCATCAGCACGCCGAGGATGGTGAGGGTCTGGGTCATGGTGAGCGGGGTGTTGGTCGCCTGGGCCACGAAGATCGCCGCCATGGTCAGGTAGATCGAGGTGCCGTCCAGGTTGAAGGAGTAACCGGTCGGGATGACGAGACCGACCACGGACTTGGTGCAGCCGAGATTCTCGAGCTTAGCCATCATGCGCGGCAGCGCCGACTCGGAAGACGAAGTCCCCAGCACGACCAGGAGCTCTTCCTTGATGTAGGCGATGAACTTGAAGATGTTGAATCCGCAGATCTTGCCGATGGTGCCGAGCACCACGAAGATGAAGAGGAGACAGGTGAGGTAGAAGCTCCCCATCAGCATGCCGAGTTTCGCGAGAGAGCCGAGACCGAACTTGCCGATGGTGAATGCCATGGCCCCGAAGGCGCCGATGGGGGCGAACTTCATGATCAGGTTGACGACGCCGAAGAGTGCGTGAGAGACGTCATCGATGAACTTGTAGATCGGCTTTCCCTTCTCGCCAAGCGCGGAGAGGGCGATACCGAAGAAGATGGCGAAGAAGAGCACCTGGAGGATCTCACCCTTGGCGAAGGCGTCCACGACGCTGTTCGGGATAATGCCCAGGGCGAAGTCGGCGAAGCTGTGCGACTTGGCGGCGGTAGCGGTGTAGGTGGCGAGCCCCTTGGTGTCGAGCTTGGTGACGTCCGCGTTCATGCCGACGCCGGGCTGGATCACGTTGATGACGAAGAGACCGATGCCGAGGGCCACGGTGGAGACGAGCTCGAAGTACAAAAGGGCCTTGCCGCCCACGCGCCCGACCTTCTTCATGTCGTCCATGCCGGCGATGCCGGTCACCACGGTACAGAAGATGACGGGTGTGATGATCATCTTGATCATCTTGATGAAACCGTCACCAAGCGGCTTCATGGCAGCCCCGGTATCGGGCAGGTAGTAGCCAAGGGCCACCCCGATCGATATCGCCATCAATACCTGGAAGTACAGAACCTGGTAAAACTTCTTCGCTTTCATGGTCTCTCCTTTGAAAATGTTTCTATTGCAAAACCGCTCATCGAATCTGCAGTTCATTTCGCCGGAACATCGTTTGACACCTCATATCAGCAAGACGAATACCAAGCTCTGTATACGAATGTAAGATGCCGGAATCAAATACAAAAATAATGTTTTAGGCATGAGAGACCCCATCAAAGGTATTAACCAAAGAAAACACCTTTACTGTTGCAATTGGAAAAACCGCGACATTTCGGCGAGATGCGACACTTAACCCTGGTTAAGATCTTAACCATGGTTAACACCATTGCCGGTTCCGAGGGAGTTTGGAGGGTGCCGGAGGGGGTACTGCGGAAAAAAAATGGAGAAAAAAATCGCGCCCCGAAGGGCGCGGCAGGCTACTTTCTTCTGTGTCTGGCTACTTACGTGACATCTTGAGACGCTTGTTGAGCGCAGGGGGTGAAATCCCGAGAAGGCGCGCCGCAATGGCCTGCACGCCGTTGGCCCTGGATATCGCCTCCTCCACGAGCAGTTCCGCCGCCTCGGCAAAAGTGGGAAGGCGTTCGAAAACGGCAAAGGGGTTTTGCCCCTGCACCGGCAGGGGTTCGTCGCTGCGGCTCTGTCCGATGGCTTTTAGGAAGCTGTCCATGGAAAGGATGCGCTCCTTGTGCAGGCTCACCGCGTTGTACACCATGCCGCGCAGCTCCCGCACGTTTCCGGGGAAGCTGTAGGTGGCGAGGATCTGGGCGAGCTCCTTTGGCGGGGTCGGCTTCTTTTTCCCCAACGTTTTCGCCGCTTCAGCCAAAAAATACTCCAGCAGCAAAGGTATGTCACCGACCCGGTCACGCAAGGGGGGGATGTGGATCTTATGGGTACAGAGACGGTAGTAAAGGTCGCGGCGGAACTCTCCGGCAGCCTCCCGCGCCGCAAGATCGCGATGCGTTGCCACGACGATGCGGGCGTTCATCCGCTTGGGCCGGTCCCCTCCCAGCGGGAAATACTCCCCCTCCTGCAGCAGGCGCAAAAGCTTCACCTGCGATGCGATGCTCAGGTCGCCGATCTCGTCCAGAAACAGCGTGCCGTTGCCCGCCTGCTCTATCATGCCCGGGCGCGCCTGATCGGCACCGGTATAGGCGCCGCGGACGTGCCCGAAAAGGGTGTCGGCAAACACCGTGTCATCGAGGCCCGCAACGTTAACGGCGACGAGCGGCCCGGAACAGCCGCTTAAGGTATGCACGGCACGCGCGATCAGTTCCTTGCCGACGCCGCTCTCGCCGGTGATCAGAAGCGGCTGGTGGCTTGGCGAAACGGCCTCGACGTAGTTGAAGAGGTCCTGCATGCGCGGGTCGCCGGTCACGATGTCGGTGAACGCCTCCGGGTGCTGCAGCTGCCTCGACAGCATGCGGTCCGACATGGTACGGAACTCCTGCTGCAGCTCCAGAATCCGGATGGCGCGCAGCACCCCGCCGACCAGCCGGTCCTCCTCATCGGTCTTCACGATGTAGTCGAAGGCACCAAGCTTCATGCAGCGCACCGCGGTCTCCAGCTGGTTCATGCCGCTCACGATGATGGTCATGATTCCGGGGTGCCGCTCGCCGATCTGCTGCAAGAGCGTCTCGCCGGCAAGCTGCGGCATGGTGAGGTCCAGGAGCACGAGGCCGATCCCTCCCTGGTCGAGGAGCCCCATCACCTCGCGGCTCTCCTGGCAGGTCACGATGTTGTTGATCCCGGCGCAGCTTTTGAGCGTGAGCGAGAAGGACTTGAGCCAGGCCGGCTCGTCGTCGACCAGTAGGATGCTGAAGGCGGGGAAAAGGGTCTTTTTCATGCTTCCTTACTCCTGTGGGGGACGGGCAGCGAGAGGATGACGGTGGTGCCGGAGCCGGCAGCGGAAGAAAACTGCAGCGCGCCGCCGTGTTCCTCCACGATCCCCGCGGAAACCGAGAGCCCGAGGCCGGTTCCGCCGCTGTCCCTTTTGGTGGTGAAGAAGGGGTCCATGAGGTACGGCAGATGCTCCTCCGCCACCCCCACCCCCTGGTCGGTGACCTGGAGCCGGACCACCCCTTCGTCCTGCTGATAGCTCGTGCCGATGAACACGCCGCACTCCCGGTCCGGGAGCGCCTGGCAGGCGTTCAGCACGAGATTGACGATGACCTGCTCCAGGCGCTGGGCGTTGCCGCGCACGTTCGGAAGCGAGCCGTGCAGCGCGGCCTGGAAATGGTTCGTCGAGGAGCGGATGGTGGGGTCGACGAGGCGCAGCGCCGTTCGCACTACCGCGTCCAGGTCGATGAGCGTCTTCTGCCCCATGTCCTTGCGGGCGAAGTCCTTAAGGTCGTTGACGATACGCTTGATGCGCTGGGCGCCGTCCTGCATCTCGTCCAGGATGCGCGGGATCTCCTCGCGCATCTCCGAATATGGAACGCCCCCCAGCATGAAGTCGCCGTGCTCCTGGAAATGGGTCTCCAGGATCTCGCCCGCGTCGTCGTGCACCCTTTTCAGCACCGGGATGTCGAGGAGCAACAGGCCGTTGGGGTTGTTGATCTCGTGGGCGACGCCGGAGACGAGCGTGCCGAGCGAGGCCATCTTGTCCGCCTGGATCAGCTTGTCCTGGTGGCGTTTCAACTCTTCCAGCGCCTTGTTGCGCTCGGCCACCTCCTGGGCGAGAGCGGTCGTGCGCTCGGCGACCCGCTTGTGGAGGGTCTTCGACCAGAGCGCGGTGACCGCCAGGATCACGAGAAGCGGCACGAGGATCATCGCGCCGTACCTGATGGCAAGCTCCCGTGTCACCCTGGGGGGATCGTTCACGCCGAGCCAGCGGTTGTAGATCTCGGCGTACTGCCCGGTTTTGATGACGATGGCAAGCCCCTCGTTGAAGCGTGTGAGCAGTTCCCTGTTGCCACGGTTCACCGCGTAGCAGTACTGCTCGCTCACCACGGCCTTCGCCACCGGCACCACGTTGGTCAGGTGCAGCTCGCGGATCAGGTACATCCCCGGCAACTGCGCCACCACCGCGTAGTCACACTGACCGGAGGCCAAAAGCCGCATCGCCTCGGCGGGGGTGGGGGTGAGCACCAGATCCTTCGCGAAGCCCAGCTGCTTCAGGCGCTCGTGCATGATGCCGTCCTGAAAGACCAGCACCTTCTTGCCGCGCAGCTCCTCGAGCCCACGCACCGGTTTCGTGTCGCGTCTTGCGAAGATGGCGTGGTGCACGATGGTGTGCGGCGGAGAGAAGTCGACCGATTGCAGGCGCTGCGCCGAGTAGGAAAGCCCCTGCAGGATGTCGATGTGGCCGTCCTGAAGTCCGGCGCGCACCTCGGACCAGTTGCCGAAACGGAACTCGACCTTCATCCCCATCACCTCGGCGATGGCGCGGGTCAGGTCGACGTTGTAACCGGCGGGGTTGCCGTCCTTGTCGATGAACTCGTAGGGTGGATAGGCCCGGTCTCCCCCCACCACGATGGTCGAGGCGGGGTCGAAGTGGACCGGCTGGTCGGGGAGGAGCCCCCCGGAAGCGGCCAGGGCCGCGTGGGTGAAGAGCAGGAAGGTGAGGAAGATAAGACCGGCTACGGGATGGAAGATGCGGGTCCTGAACTTCTTGTCGAAGGACTTTCTTGTGCCTGTGCAGGCGTCGTGAACCACTGTTCCATCCTTGTGCGTTGGTGCGGCGCCCCCCTCGGGTCGGCAGCGGGACAGCCCGTCCCACTATCGCACGCGCAAGGCGTACAAGTCAATGAAGCTCATTATAAAAAAATGTCTCCCCGAGATGAGGCTCTGCAGGGAACCTAGCGTCCCCCCCCTTTGCGAAGGTTCATCCGGGAATTCCGGGGAAGAAGCGTTTCAAGCAACCCTTGTCCTTTCTCGCTGAGAACGGTGCCCTCGCGCTCCCCCCTTTGCGAAGGGGGGGACGTTGGGGCGCATGCACCAGTTCGTTGCAGCTGGCTCCGTGTTTCCGGGAATCCCCGAACCTTACCGGAGCCGCTGCGCCACGAGCTCCGCGAGATCCTTTGCAGCCATATCCCCTTCGTACCCGCCGGTCTTGATGCCGTCCTCGAACATGGTGAGGCAGAAGGGGCAGTTGGAGACGAGCATCGGTGCGCGGGTCTCCCCGGCCATCTGCACGCGCGCCACGTTCACCCGGGTTCCCACCCGCTCCTCGGCGAGGATGCGTCCCCCTCCCCCGCCGCAGCAGAAACTCTCCATGCGGTTTCTGTCCATCTCGGTGATGTTTCCGCCGAGCCTCTCTATGATCTCGCGCGGCGGCTCGAAGATGTCGGCGTAGCGCCCGACGTAGCAGGAGTCATGATAGGTGCAGTCGAAGCTCTCCCCCTTTGCGAGCTGCAGGCGCCCCTGTTCGATCAGCTCGGCGACGAAGACGGTGTAGTGCTGCACGGGAATGTCGAAGTCCAGCTCCCGGTAATCGCGGGCGAGCGTGTTGAAGCAGTGCGGGCAGGTGGTGACGATTCTCTGGACGCCGTACCCCTTGATCTTCTCTATGTTCTCACGCGCCATGGTCTGGTAAAGGTACTCGTTCCCAAGCTTCCTCGGGGGCTCGCCGCAACACTTCTCCTCCTTGCCCAGGATGCCGAGCCTCACCCCGGCGGCGGAGCAGATCCTCGCGAAGGCCCGCGCCACATCCTGGTTTCTGCGGTCGAAGGAAGCGTAACAGCCGACGAAGTACATGACGTCGAAGGGCTCGCCGCTTTCCAGGGTCACCACGTCGAGCCCCTCCGCCCATGCGCCCCGCTCGGCCCAACCGAGCCCGAAGGGGTTGCCGTTCACCTCGTAGTTGGCGATGGCGCCACGCACCTCGTCGCCGGGAAACTTCCCTTCCATGAGGGCCAGGTTTCTGCGCATCTCGAGGATCTTGTTCACGTGCTCGATGTCCACCGGACAGATCTCCTGGCAGGCCCGGCAGGTGGTGCAGTCCCAGAGCACCTCTTCGGTCACGTAGCGGCAGAGATCCCCCTGCGGGTCGTTGAGCGCCATCTCCCCCACCTGCTGCACCACCCGCATCGGCGAGAGCGGCTTGCCGGTGGTCCAGGCGGGACAGCGATCCTGGCAGCGCTTGCACAGGGTGCAGGCATCGGCGTCGTAGACGTCCTTCCAGGCGAGATCGGTCGCCTTGGCGGCGCCGAACTGCTCCGCGCTCTCGTCCTCGAGATCGATGGTCGCGATGCTCCCCTTCGGGCGCAGGTCGGTGAATAGGTAGTTCGCAGGGTCGGTGAAGAGGTGCCTAAGCTTCGTGCCGGGGATGGCGACGATGAACCCCATGGCAAGAAAGAAGTGCCCCCACCAGAGCACCTTGTGCGCCACCGAGATCCTCCCTAGGTCCCATCCGGCGAAAAGCGGCGTGAGCAGGAGGCCACCGGGGGAGAAGCGGGCGAGCTCCGGGTTGACGGTCACCTCGGTGGCCGCCATGCGCAGCGCCTCGATGACGAAGCCGGACACGAGGATGGTGAAGAGGAGGGCATGGGCCAGGTAGTCGTCCCGCTTTGTCACGAGCCCTTCGGGCTTCACGAAGAAGCGGCGCACGAAGAGCCCCGCCAGCATGAGGATGGCGACCATCCCGGCGATATCGAGAACGATGGAGTAGGTCTTGTAGAAGGTCCCCTTGAGAAAGGTGAGGTCGAAGAGGGGGACGGTGAAATCCACCTGCAGCATGATGAGGAGGGTGCCGATGAACAGCAGCAAAAAGCCCCAGAAGAAAAAGGCATGCAGCGTTCCCGGCTCAGGTACCCGGAGCACCTTGGCCTGGGTCAGTGCCCCCTGCAGCATGAGTTTGATGCGCAGCGCGAGGCGATCGAGGCGCTCCATCGGCTTTGCCTGCCGGTACATGGGGAGACGCTTCCAGAATCCGAAACCGCAGGCACCTACGGCCAGGAACGCGAAGAGGTACATGACCCAGATGAGGCCGTGGTTGACGTTCCAGTAGATCTCGCGCGTCGCTTCCATTGAGTCCCCCCGAGGTGCGGAATTGGCAAACTATAACCGAAGCGGGACGCGAGGGACAGGAAATTATGCAGGGTAGACCAGTCCCCCTCTTTAGGCTGACTGACCAGGGCAAATCCCCCCTGTCCCCCCTTCGCAAAGGGGGGAACGCTTGGGCGAGCTGTCCTCTGTTCCTTTTGAATTAGGCGTGGTTGCGCAGCATGAGCTCTGAGGGGTGGGGGGCGAGGTAGACCTGCTTTGCCAGATACTCCTGCCGGTATTTCGCGACGTAGTGCCGCAGCAGGGTGATGGGAACAACGAGTGGGACGAGGCCGTCGTGATAATCGCCGATGACGCCTAGAAGCTCCTGCTTCTCTTCCGCGGAGAGTTCCTTCTTGAAATAGCCCATCACGTGCATCAGCACGTTGGTCTGCTTCTTCACCGTGGCGTGCAGCTCCAGGGCCGTCATGAAGAGCTCCTCGTAGCGCTCGAGGAGTTCGGGAAGCGCGATCTCCCGGCCATGCCCGACCAGCGCCCCCATCTCCCGGTAGTGCTGCGTCGAATGGGACATAACGAGGAGCTTGTGGCGGGTGTGGAAATCGACAAGCCCCCCAAGGTCGGGGTTGGCGGCGAGGAAATCCTTCCAGCGCCTGAAGCTGAAGACGCGCTCGATGAAGTTCTCACGCAGCACCGGATCGTTCAGCCTCCCCTCTTCCTCCATAGGGAGGTGCGGAAACCGCCTCACCATCGCCTGCGCGAAGAGGCCGCTGCCGCTTCTGGCCGGCATGCCGTCACGGTACACCTTGACACGGAACAGTCCCGAAGAGGGGGATCCCTTTTTGAAGACGAACCCGCACAGTTCCTCCCGGGCTAGCACCTCGACCTTATCGCGGCAGAAGGCAAGCATCTGGTCGGTTTTGTCGATGCGGGTCTTGTGGGTGATGAGGCGCGGATGCTCGGGGTCTCCCTCCAGGCGCATCGCCTCGCGCGGCACGCTCATGCCGGACTCGACCTCGGGGCAGACCGGAACGAAGGTAAAGAAACACCCGAGCACGTCGGTCAGGTACCGATCATGCTTGTGACCGCCATCATAGCGTACCTTCTCACCTAGCAGGCAGGAACTCACCCCGATCTTTATGGGCGCTGCGCTCGTTTGCGTCATGGGGAAGACCTCACGTCAAAGTTACTGCTTTAGGCGTGATTCTGTCAGAATTCACACCATAGGGGGAGACGGCTGTGCGAAGATCCCCTCTCCGACGTAAAGCCGCACCTGCCTTGGGGGCTGCGGAGCCCTCGAGTCGTGCTTCGGAACGGAGGGGACGGAGCGGTGTAGCAACTGCTGCTTAAGCGAGTTCTCGCGGTGAGTTGGGTAGGACTGGAACGATGAAAGCACGTCTTGCTCCTTTTGCGACAGGATTTTTAAACCATCCCATAGGAGCAAATTCCCGGCCAAAACCGCAACACACTGATTTACCTACGAACGGCCTGCCAAAGGGGTGCGAAAAACACGACAGCCGCAAAAACGGTGACATCAGCCTGACGTTATCCCGCCGGACCTTCCCTTTCCGGCCAGGCCGAACCGTTCCTGCACCTCCGCAGGCGCCTCGTCGAAGCCCTGGAACTCCATGGTGTAGCTCGCTCTCCCCTTGGTCGCACTGCGCAGCTCGGTCATGTAGCCGAACATCTCCGCCAAGGGGACGCTCGCCCGCACGACTTCCATCTCGCCCCGCCGGTCCAGCCCTTCCACCTTCCCCCTCTTCTGCTGCAGCCCTCCCAGCACCTTTCCCAGGTAATCGGCAGGCGTCTCCAGCTCCAGCTTCATGATCGGCTCGAGGAGCATCGGCTTCCCCTCCCGGGCCGCTAGCACCACTCCCCGCTGCGCCGCCCCCCTTAAGACCGGCTCGCTCGGGGCGACACCCGGCTCGACGGGAACTTCCACGACCTGCACCTCGAGATCGGTCATGGCATAGCCGGTGAGGCACCCTCCATGGCACGCCTCCATGATCCCCTGCTCGACCGCCGCGAGCAGCTCGGGGGTGATCGGTGCGACCGGTGTGGGCAGGATGATGCGGACCCCGGAACCGCGCGATGTGGGCGTCAGGCGCAGGAGAAGCTCCGCCTGCTCGGGACGACGCTCCGCGATGGTCTGGAACACCTCACGGCGCACCACCTCGCGCCGCAGGGCCTCACGGTACACCACGCGCGGGCGCCCCGTTTTCACCTGGACACCGTACTCGCGGCGCAGCCGGTCGACGATGATCTCCAGGTGCAGTTCCCCCATACCGGTCAGGATGGTCTGACCGGTCTCTTTGTCCTCGTGCACCCTGAAGGTCGGGTCTTCCCACTGGAAGTAATCCAGCGTACCGAGAAGGTTCCCCCGGTCCTCAGCCCCTTTCGCTTCCACCGCCACCGACACCACCGGCTCGGGCACAGCCACCCCCTCGAGAAGCAGGGGATGTTCCGGGTCGCAGAGGGTGTCGCCGGTAAGGGTCGCCTGGCACCCGGCCACCGCGACGATGTCCCCCGCCACGGCCTCGGGCACCTCCTCCCTGCGGTGTGCGTGCATCCTGAAGAGGTGCCTGATGCGCTCGCCGGCGCCGCGCCCAGGGTTTAGGACGCTTGCCCCCTGCTTCATCCTGCCGCTGTAGATGCGCACATAGGTAAGCCGCCGCCCCTCTTCCGCCATCACCTTGAAGGCCAGGGCGCGCAGCGGCAGGTTCGCGTCGCAACTGAAGCTTTCCGCCTCTCCGCTTCCGGGGTGCCGCCCTATCATCGCCGGGAGGTCCAGTGGCGACGGGAGGAAGAGGCAAACCGCGTCCAGTACCGGCTGCACCCCCTTGTTGCGCAAGGCCGATCCGAGCAGCACGGGGAAGATGCGGCAGGATATGGTTCCGCGACGCAGCGCGAGCTTCAGGCGTTCACTCTCAACCGCGCGCCCCTCGAGAAAGTCGGACATGACCTGGTCGTCGAAGTCCGCGGCGGCCTCGGTGACGGCCAAGCGTGCGTTTCGGAGGGCTTCCTCGTGCTGTAAAGGGACAGGCTTACGCTCTACCGTCCGCCCGAGGTCGGTCTCGGAAAAAACTATCATCTCCTCTTCAACGACGTCGATGACGCCGCTAAAGCCACCCTCGGTGCCGACGGGAAGCTGCAAGAGCACCGGCCTCGCCGCAAGGCGTTGCTCCATCTGGCGCAGCACATGCTCGTGATCCGCGCCGAGTCGGTCCATTTTGTTTATGAGGCAGACCCTCGGCACCCGGTAGCGATCCGCCTGGCGCCAGACCAGTTCACTTTGCGGCTGCACCCCTTCCACGGCACTGAAGATCGCCACTGCGCCGTCCAGGACACGGACGCTCCGCTCAACCTCGATGGTGAAGTCGATGTGCCCGGGCGTGTCGATCAGGTTGATGCGGTGCTCGCCCCAGCGGCAAGAGGTCGCGCTGGCGGTGATGGTGATGCCGCGCTCCTGTTCCTGCGGCATCCAGTCCATGACCGCCTGACCGTCATGCACCTCCCCCATCTTGTGCGTCTCGCCGCTGTAGAAGAGGATGCGTTCGGTGACGGTGGTCTTGCCCGCGTCGATATGGGAGATGATGCCGATATTGCGTATGTGGGAAACGTCGCTGGCGGTAATGGCACTTCTCCTTTCGCTTTTTTCTCGTCACCTTCGAAAAGTTCAATGATATCGGACCAGACACAGAAGTCAAAACGTCCTCTCTGTCAGTCGTCGCTCCCGGCTCATTGCACGGTCCTCACGCTTACGTTGACATTTCCATATTATATATTAAGTTTTTCCAATTCAACCAGGGAGCATCCCTTACATCACAACCAAGGAGGAAGTCAAAGAATGAAAAAGATGAGCATGATGCTAGCAGTAAGCCTGTCGGCTGCCGTCGCACTGAGCGCCCCGATCCAGATCCATGCCGCCCAGCAAAGCACAAGCAAAGCGGACAACACCCAAAAGAACGCCGAAAAGGGAGTTACCGCCGAGCAGCAGAAGGAGAACAAGACAGACCGCGAGATAACCAGGGAAATTCGGCGCAGCGTAGTAAAGGACAAGGCCCTTTCGATAAAGGCGCACAACGTGAAGATCATCACCAGAGACGGTCACGTGACATTGAAAGGCCCTGTGAAGAACTCAGACGAAAAGAAAGCGGTTGAGAAAGCAGCGGAAGAGGTTGTCGGGAAAGGCAAGGTAACCAACGAAATTGAGGTTGCCCCCGCCAAAACCAAGAAGGAAAAAAAGGAAGACAAGGAGAAAAAGGAACAGACGGAGAGGTAGGGTAGCGGCCGGCTCGGAGCCGGCTGGCGAGTCCTCATCCCCCTCCCGCTTTACGGACCTGCGCGCCGCGGTGCTTCGGTCCGCGAAGGCGGGAGGGGGCAGGGGTGAGTGAAGCTCCAACATGCGGGCATGGCGGCGTAGCCCAACCCGCAAGAGCAGTGGAACACGCCTTACCTATCGGGATCACCATCCTGCCCAGACCGGTGCTTCTGCTTACGGGCCAGGATTGCCGCCCATTGCTGCTGCACTTCCTCGGGCGCGTACTTTTTGAAAAAGCGCGGGAAGAATCGCGCGATGAGCCGGTCTTCCCAGGTAAAGGTCGCCACCCAGCGCTCCGCCGGGTCGGCGCGCTTCTCTTCTTTCATAAGCCTGCCTCCGGATCACCAATGCCCCGTCAGGCTGACCCGGCGGGGCGACGCGGAAATCCACAGCTTGCCGTTGATCAACTCCCCAGCCACCACCCCGGTCGCAGACCCCAGTCCATCAGCCAGCAGGTCGTACCAACTGAAGTGCGTTCCGCTGAATTCATCGACCACCTCTATGGCAAAACCGGGAATGAAAGCGAGCCCCCCGGAAATGACCATGCGCTTTGGCTGCTCCCAGTCCTTCGTGTGATAGATAATTGTATCAGCGGTGAGGCCCAACACGGCCCCTCCTGCGAAGTGGGAAACTTTGTCTTTATCGATGGCGTAGGCCGGAAGCGTAATAAACAGCACGATCAGAAAAACCAACGTTCTCATGGCTGCTCGTCCTCCTGTCATGATGCGTTTGCGAGCTATGGCATCAGTACGCTTGCAGGAAGCATTGCTGCTTTATATTGTACCGAACAGGAGCCTTACCACCATGCCGTACCGCCGGTTTTTGCAGGTGAAAGAAAGGACCTGCCGTTACTCATCTGATCATTCTTGCAGATAACGGGATTGTTGTATAATATCCGGTATCTCAGCCACCGGCGATGATCACCGCCCGTAAAGGAGTGCCCCCATGACTAGAAACGAAATACTGGAGTTTCTGAACTCAAATCCCATTTTCCACATGGCCACCGCCGAAGGCGACATTCCGCATGTAAGGGGGATGCTGCTCTACCGGGCCGACGAAAACGGCATCGTTTTTAATACTGGCAAGATCAAGGATCTTTACCGTCAGTTGAACAAGAACCCGAGGGTCGAGCTCTGTTTCAGCAACGGCATCTTTGAGAACCTGATCCAGGTGAGGATCGCAGGGACCGTAGAAGCGCTCGAGGACCTGGAGCTCAAGAAAGAAATCGTGGCGAAGCGAGAGTTCCTGAGGCCGTGGGTGGAAAAGGTCGGGTACGACCAGTTGGCCGTGTACGTCCTGAAAAAAGGGAACGCCACCGTCTGGACCATGTCGACCAACACGGAGCCCAAGGAGTACATCCAGCTCTAAGCGCTGAAACCACCGCTCTCAAAGAGGAAGGCGTCTCCCCAAGGGAAGACGCCTTTTTTTGATTATTTCGTCCTATTTCAGGAAGAAGGTGACCGGCGGCGACCACGGCCCCGCGCCGGAGCGGTTGTGCCCCCTGACCCGAAAGCCGTGTTCCCGGTCGACGGTCAAGCCGTGGACCACCATCGTTTCACCAGCGTTGAAAACGTGAGGGCGCCAGTTGCTTTCAATGGAAAGGTCCCCTTCTCCCACCTTCAGTTCCCACAGGATTACCCCCGGGAGCGGATTCACCGTGATAGCGGCACTACCCGAAACAGGCCCCTGGTATATGGCGACCCCTTGCGGCATCAACAGCGCCGGGTCCCCCTTGCGCGGAGCATTGGGGGTGAAGCCTGTGTACTGAATTACGCTCGGATCACTCACGGCAGCGAGGTTGTAGTATGCCGCCACCGTGTCCAATTTTTTTACTGCTTCCGCCTCCGCCGCCTTGCGCTCCTGGATCTTGATCGAATCATGCGTCAATGACCCCTCATGGGCGTACTTGAGCCTCTCTCTGGTAGTCAGCAACTCGGCTGCACTTGCCACGCCTTGAGGTATTCCGTTTTTGAAAGCGGCGTTACTTTCCATTGCAGCGGCTACCGAACCCAGCTCATTAATAAGAGCGACGGCGTTCATCCTCCGGTACGCAGTTGGTATTTGCATGTCGCCTCCTGTTTGAATTGGTTTTCTTTAACAAAAAGGGAGTATACTGAGCGGCGCCGAGTTAGCAACCCCAATTCAAAAAAAGCCTCCGGCATGCTGGGCTGAAGGCGACCTTTTGCGCTGCGAGAAACCTCTTGTGCACTGCGAGAGACCCTTTGCACACTGCGGAAGACCTCTCGCACACTGCGGAAGACCTCTTGCACACTGCGAGAGACCTCTTGCGCACTGCGGAAGACCTCTTGCGCACTGCGGAAGACCTCTTGCACACTGCGAGAGACCTCTTGCACACTGCGGAAGACCTCTTGCACACTGCGGAAGACCTCTTGCACACTGCGGAAGACCTCTTGCGCACTGCGGAAGACCTCTTGCACACTGCGGAAGACCTCTTGCACACTGCGGAAGACCTCTTGCACACTGCGGAAGACCTCTTGCGCACTGCGGAAGACCTCTTGCACACTGCGGAAGACCTCTTGCGCACTGCGGGAGACCTCTTGCACACTGCGAGAGACCTCTTGCACACTGCGCACGTCCTCCCGCCAACAGACAGGCAGAGTGCTGACAAAAAAGCCCTACCCCCGTAAGGGGGCAGGGCTGTAAAACTGCCTGGGCTGTGGCGGCGCTATAAATTGCCGGGTGTGGAAGGAATTGGTGCCGCAGGCTCGTGCATGGCGGCATGTGCGAGAGCCCTGTCCTTCATGGACTGCTGCATAGTCGACTGTTTCATAGTCGCCGTGGCCGACATGGCCTGGCCGGTCATGGACGCGGAGGCGTTGGTCCCGTGATGGGTGTCACCCATCCCTGCACCAGTGGCCATCCCGGCACCTGTGCCCGTCCCGGCACCTGCGCTGGACCCCATGCCGGCACCGTGCCCGGAGCCCATACCGGAGCCGTGCCCAGAGCCGCCTCCCATCCCGCCGCGAGCCATGCCCTGGGAGGCAAAGGAAAGCAGGGTAAGCGCTGTCACTGCATAAATGGCCATTGTTCTCTTCATGATGGTTCTCCTTTGATGTTTTTTGCAACTGCACCTCCTTTTTACATAAGACGTGCCAACGAGATGGCCCGTTCCTGAACACGTAGTTACGCGCAGTTACCGCATTACCACGGCCCGAAGGGGTGCAAAGAGGCGTCGTACAGGTGAAACAGATTGCACTCCACCTGTGCCGGTATGCTCGGGGCAGGTTGCTGAGTCATAAACCGATTTCCGTTGACATGACAAACGGTCATTTATTACATTGGCAGTAAATAAAGGGGAGTAGTTATCGGTCACCGAAAAAGACCGATCCGGTTCTCGTCAATACGGCCTAAGGCCCGGGACCCGGAGCAGCAGAACGCCAACAAGACCTTTATCCAGGCACATGCCCGGGTAAAGGTCTTTTTTTTATGCCACGGCAGAGACATGCCGACGGAGGAGTAAAAATGAAGAGGTCGATGAAAGACACAGGTACGAAGATAGGGGATCGCATCCGTGAGTGGTTGGACTCATTGTTACCCGTCGTGCTGCCGCCGGTCCCCGTCCCGGTACCGGTCAAAGGCGACCGGCGCGGCCGCTATTCTTGAGTGGGGTGACATGCCATGGAACTACTTCTTGCGACGATATTCTTGGGCAAACCGATCTGGATGTGGCTTGTCTTTGTTGCTGTGGTGCTCGTACTGCTGGTACTAGACCTTGGAGTGCTGCACAAGGACCAGCATGAGATTGGCGTGAAGGAGAGTCTGCTGCTTTCCTCTTTCTACATCACCATCGCACTCGCCTTCGGTGGGTGGATCTGGTTCGAGATGGGAAAGGAGCCGGCACTGGAATACCTGACCGGGTTCGTCGTCGAGAAATCGCTGGCGATGGACAATATCTTCGTCATCGCCATGATCTTCTCCTTCTTCGCCGTGCCCCGGAAATACCAGCATCGGGTGCTCTTTTGGGGCATCCTGGGGGTCATCATCCTGCGCGCCATCATGATAGCGCTTGGAGCCACCCTCGTCTCCCAGTTTGGCTGGGTGCTTTACATCTTCGCGCTGTTTCTGCTGCTGACCGGATACAAACTGCTGGTGCTGACCGAGGGAGCGCAGGCGGTGCTCGGGTCGTTCCGCGGCGCACGTACCGCTGCCGCCTTTGCCTGGGCACTGGTTTGTACCGCCCTAGGCTTCGCCGCCTATGTCGGCATGGCGGAAAGCGGCGAAGGGGTCGCGGTCCAGGCCTCGGTCTACCTGCTCACCGCAGCGACGGCCTTGCTCGGGGGAAAGATCGCATTCCTGACGCACCAGGAAGAAACGGATCTGGCGGCCAATCCCTTGCTCAGGTGGCTGCGGCGACACCTGCGCGTGACCGATTCCATTAACGGTCAGGATTTCACCGTGCGCCTCCCCGATCCCAGGTCGGGAAAGTCGGTCACCTATTTCACGCCGTTATTCCTCACCCTGCTCATGATCGAGATTGCCGACGTGATCTTCGCCGTAGACAGCGTTCCCGCGATATTTGCCATCACCACCGATCCGTACATCGTCTACACATCCAACATCTTCGCAATTCTCGGGCTGCGTGCCCTTTACTTTGCCCTGGCGGCCATGATGGCGCGCTTTGCCTACCTTAAGTACGCACTTTCCCTGGTCCTCATCTTCATCGGCTCCAAGGTGTTCGTCTCCAATCTGATGGGGTGGGAAAAGTTCCCGGCATCGTGGTCGCTGGCGATCACGGTGGGGCTGCTTGCAGGCGGGTTTGCATACTCGATCTGGAAAACGCGCGGCACGGAGGGGCACGGCGGTTGAGGCAAGGGGGGAAAAGTTGAACTACAGCTTTGCGCGCTCGATGATCTCCTCCAGGGGGAGGCCGCGGTTGGCCCAGAGCGGGAGCTGGTCGACCGTTTCGAAGAAGGCGATCTCCTCGGCAAACGCCTCCTGCCAGGGTTCTCCACCCGGAGTGAATTTACCGCAGGGAACGAAGGTGACGTAGCCTGGGTAGGATGCATCGACGTAGTCGGGGTCGGGTTCGCCGGGCATGGGAGGGGGAGCCAGTTCTCCCTCCTCGATGGTAAGCGGGAAGAGCCAGCAGGCGGTCGGCTTGAAGGTCCACTTGTGAACGCCGAACTCGACGGCCAGCGCCTGCAGCAGGCACATGTGATCCGCGGTGGCGAAGACGCACTTGGTTTGGTTGAAGTGGAGTGGGAAATCGTCTGTTGAAAAGGCGAATGGCCGCGTTGCGGTCTTTACACCCTCGGTCCCATCCGGCCACGCGCCGTTGACGATGAAATCCTCAGGGAGGTTCGGGAAGTGCTCGGGGTATCTCTGCACCACGGCGCGGATCAGCTCAGCCTCCCCAGGCAGGAGATAAACGCCGTCATAGCAGCAAAGGGCCTGACACCCACCGGGATCGCACCCCTTGACCATCATCTGTGCACCTTTTTCCATGACCGTTTCTTCCATCGCCTCGGCTGAGGCTGTCGTTCCCATCGGGGACAGCACTGAAAAAAAGAGGGGCCGCTTTAGGCGGCCCCTCTTCGTGTTCAACTTTCGGGTATGCGTGGTGCCCGGAGCCGGGGTCGAACCGGCACGTCCTTGCGAACGAGGGATTTTAAGAGCATATACGAGCTTATCATGCATGCAATACCCCTTTATCTTCAAGCAGTTACATATCCACACTACTGCTACTATCTGCATTCATTATGCCTTACCTGCGTCAACATCTGCGTCAGCAGTAGTGGCATCATCTTCAAGGAACATAGCGGCATGAGCCAACTTCGCAGGGTTTAGGTGGGCATACTTCTCTGTTATCTGAATACTGCTGTGGCCCAACCACTCCTTGACCACGTACAGGTCCACACCTCTATTCACCATCCTGCTGGCACATGTATGCCTCAAGGCATGTAATACGAACTCGGAATCCTTGTCAAGGCCCATTTCCTTCCGTACCCACTTCCAACCATTATCCGCTTGGTACTTATCTATAGTAAAGGGTTTCTCAGGATTAGTAACCTTCCTCGCTTCGAGTATGGCTCTTACCCTCGATGTCATCGGTATGCTTCTGGGCCTATCTCCCTTATTAATCCATATAGAGATGAGGTTGCTGGTAAAGCTGATGTCGTCATACCTGAGGTCCAGTAACTCCGACAACCTCATCCCCGTATCGGCCAATACTTCGACGAGGTCAGCAATCTCAGGATAATGGGTTCTCTGCCTATGGGTCGTACCACGTAACAACTCCACGGCCCTACTCTCCTCTTCTCTGGACAGTACCCGTATCCTTCCCTTTGTCTCCTTCTTGAGCTTGATATGATCCCACGGCTGTTTATGGTGCTTGAGTACGGTCTTCAATCCTGCGAGGTTACGGTTGATTGTGGCTGGCTTGTTCCCTTTCCCTTCCATCATTACAACCAGATGCGCTACTATGTCCTCGTCTATCTTGCTGATAGGGAGATCACCTATGATCCCCATCACCAACACCATGTTACGGTAGGACTTCTCCCCATCCTTATTATTCTTCCACCGTTCATCGTAGACCTTCTTGATTGCCTCGGAGAACTTCATACGTGCCCTCTTCTCCCTGGGCGAAAGAGCAGCATCCTCCATTAGCTTCTTCTTCTCTACTGCCTCAACCAGCTTAGCCTCCTTCTTTGTGAATTTGCCTGTGCTCCTAAAGACCCTTACCCCGTTAACCGTGAAATTCATATAGAACACACCTTTATCTCCGCGCTTGTAGACTGCCATGTTGATACCTCCTTTTGATTTGGACATAAAAAAAGAGCCTTATGGCCCTTAGTTGTCCTGCTGCTATTAGTTGTGGGATTAATGAGTAATGAGAACGACTATTCGGCTTCCAAATTTTGCTTCTGACGGGACTTTAGCTAATGGGGCAGGTAAGGATATGGGTTCTTAATTCAGCGCTCAAATTAACTTGACCAAATCTCCACTTTTGTTATAGTGCGAACTAATCTTCCTCCTCCGAGGTCTAGCATGTCGAGATGCACCTATATCAGCGCCTGTCCTTTTCCGAACGACAACCTCCCTAAAATGCCTGTCACTAAGAATTTCATGGTGGAGAACTACTGCTTTTGGGACTTCGCTAGATGCAGGGTCTATAGGAAAGCTGTGCAATATAGGGCTGAAAACATGTCGAACGATGAGACTTTTGAGGACCAGTTCTTATCAGGTAAGATACTGAACTGGCTAGTATGTGGCGGGATTGGCTGGTAGGGTATTACTGAGGTTGCTTACTTGAGGTTACCAAATGGTAAAGTGCGCGTTGGTCTGTTGCGGGGAGGCTAGCGATGTGCTGAATCAGCTTGTATCCATTCTTCATCAGAGAGGTTAGCTCCGTTACCATTTTTAACATGGTCGGGTAACTCAATGCTCTGGTGTCTAGTGAGGAGTACACCATCTGGTAGACCTTATTTCCACAAGTCCCACATATCACTGTCACTGCTGAATCTGATGCTGCCTTGAATCCTGAGTGGGTCAACGTCCCATACTTAAGACCATGTATCGTATCTCCTTCCCTTAATGTCCTTCCGCAGTATTCACATTTCATATCAGACCTCCCTCGACAAATGAGTAGTAGAAATCCCCAACGATGATGTGGTCCAGAACTCGGATACCTAGCAAGTCTCCTGCTTCGCGTAATCGTCTTGTTACTTCACGGTCTTCAGTTGATGGTGATGGATCGCCGGTAGGATGGTTGTGAATGAGAATAATGGCTGCTGCCGATGAGAGAAGTGCTGTCTTGTACAACTCCCGTGGATGGACAATACTCTGGTTCAAACTGCCAGTGCTTACCATATCCACGCACACCACTCTGTTCTTACCATCAAGATGAAGGGCTATGAAGTACTCCTTGGTCTCCTGCCTCAGGAACTGGAATGTATCAAAGACTTCCGATGCAGAGGTGTATCGCCTGTAGGGTCTAAGGTAATCGGTGATGGTGTCGCTGACGGTAATGGTCTGGTACACGGCTTTAATCGTCTTGAGCTTAATGGCCCGTGGCTTGGCTACTGGTGCTTCCTCTGGTCCGAATAGCGTTTCGACTGTCATGGTGGTTCCTCCAATAGTTTTAATGTTTGATGCTAACAGCGTGAAATACTGACCTTAGATGTCCGTTTTTCACCACATGATTTTAGTCACTTATCCACCTCCTTATATTTGTTACAAGGTGATAGTTAAAACTGCATACAGCACCTCCTCACCTCCGTTATGCAAATAAACATTGACATGCAATTACAGATAGTTGGAGAAATGTGCAGAAAATGTGCAAGACGTAAAAGTGCCTATTCTTACGTTACAACCTAAGACGATATCCACAGGATTAGAGGACTTATCAACAGGGGCAGTGGAAAGGTAGATTGCCAGAGGCGCTATATCAAATAGTTAATGAGTTCCTGGGTTATATCGAGGACTGATAACCGCTCCCATTCAGAGCCCAATAGGCCCTTGATCTCCTTTAGCGAATGTAGGTAAATACTGTTAATCGGGTCTGGTTCAGGTACCATAAAGGCGTTTAGAGCCATAGTTCCCATAGCCTCATTTATCGTAAGGGCATATAGGGCAATACTCTCGGCAAACAGATGGATGGTATCGTTGGTCCCTCCCGGAAGGTGGTAATGGTTGCCCTTATATCCGATGATAAGGCTGTCAATGTGGATGCTGGTGCTGTCGTTGGTGGTAAACAGCTTGAGTTCTGGAATGATCGGTGTCATGTGGTCTTCCTCCTTTGAAATAGAAAAAGCCAATAGCTTGAACGCCTAGCTCTTCTTACATACGAGTTTGAATTTTTACTAAACCTGTAATTACAGTGGGTTAGTTCGAATCGGGATGAGTTATAGAGGAGAGGATGGAGGGATTACATCAGGTAGGGCATCATAGTCTACATAGGGGAAAGGACCGCCGAAGGTCCATGTTTACTTAGTCATCTTGGTCTTCTTCCTCACCTCCTTTCCTGTTCAATATATAATCGCTAGCCTTCTGGGCCTGGGCTGCTGCATGTACCAGCAACGTCTTATCGTTCTTAAGAGCTTTAAGCCATCCCTGTATGTATGCGGCTGAGTTCTCCAAGGTGTTCTGCTCGATGCCGGCAACACCACACAAGAAGGCTGCTCCCATCTCGGCTACCAGTTCTTCCTTGCTGTACTCATGGCTACAAAAGAATGACGGTTCCAATATGCCTTTACGTCCGACCCGTGATGCATGGCCCGTCGCATGGGTCAATTCGTGGAACAAGGTGGAGTAATACTCTTCTGGTGACTCGAAGGACTCTGCTACAGGCATTTTGACGTAATCGAGGACAGGTGAGTATGAGGGTTGATTACCTCCATAGTGGATTTGAGGCTTCAGAGGCATACAGGAGAGCATCTGTTCGGCCCTGTCTATGGGTGTGAAGGAATTGTTAATGGCCTCTGGTGGTGGAGTTGATGTGATCCCTTCCACTTGCTCTACATTGAAGACGCTGTAATACCTGAGCATGGGCACCTTGCCGGTCTTGGTATCAGCATCCTTATTGTCGATCCACTTCCAGAAGATGACAGGTGTGCTCTTCTCCCCTTTCCTTACATGTCCACCTCGATCCTGGACCTGCTTAAAGGTCAACCAGTAGGGTGAAGCATAGGGCATACAGCCAAGCATAAAGACATTGATACCTCTATACTCCTTACCGCTTATAAGGTTCTTGGGCATGTTGCTCTCCGCATTCCAAGTCTTCCTCCATGGTACCGTACCTTGCTCTAACAACACCATCATCTTGCTGTTGATCACGTCATAAGTCTTACACATAATGCTTCTCCTTCTACCGGCTTACCATTAGTGTCTGACTTCTTCGATTGGTCTGATCTGGTAGCCTTAAACGCAAAAAGAGCCACATCTTGTTAAGACATGGCTCCTTTTGCCCCCCGGGGTTCGGAATGGTGACTTTTCTGTTACTACAAATTTACTCTGCCTATCGACCTGACAATGTAATCAGCACAGGTATAAGTAACATTCTGTTATGCAGTTGATTACGTCACATGGCAAGAACGCCAACCTCCCACCGATGCCGTTATTTCAAAAATTTATATAGTTAGGCAGTGAACCATATCCGAAAACCAAGGCAAGAAATTCGGTCATATCGCGTTTTATATCATTGGTGACTTTTCCATTGACTGTACAGCCTGATACGAAAACAGAATATCCATTTTGTATCTTGATATAGTTGCCAATGGAGTCAACTTTGAACTCCTCCCGAAGAGGCTTGTTCAAGACACTTTCACTACCTTTAAATGGGTCAATGGCTTGTACATTAGAAAAACCTTCAATGTGTATCGAAGCTGATGCTCCGTTATTTTCGGCTTTGAGACAGAATGTACTGAAGTTGGATTTAATACCTTTATGTTCAACATTAACCTTAAAAGTGTCACCATTCTTTTCCAGTACAGTTACTCTATAACGTAGCTGTGGAAATTTATTACTTTCAGTGTCTATAGACACATCAATCTTCTCCAAATCAAACAGTACGTCGGCAAGCATTGCCTCATAAATATTCTGTACGTTTACCTGAATCATCCCCGCCTCCTCGTAGTATGTAATTTCAGATTTTGATTAAACTTACTTACCACCACTTTCCCAATATATCGACCGTCCTATTACGTACAGTACAGCAGAAAATGGTATTCCTACATGCGGCATAGTGATAGACAGGCCAAAACCGATGAAACACAAGACTATCCCGAAGCAACCAACAGTTTCACTGAATGAAGCCTGACTGGTAGAACTCTTGCGAGGGGCAGGTCTGGGTTCTTGAACTGTACAGCAAGGCTTGTTGCTTAAAGCAGGAGAACCATTTGAATTGTATGGCGGAGTATAGCTATCGCCTGATTTCCATACAGCCAATGCATTACAGTTAGGGCAGCTCTTCAACGAAAGATTAAACATGGTGCCGCATTGCCTGCAAACATTTGATGTCATGCCTCTCTCTCCTACGGCAGTCATAGTCATGAAGAAGCGCAATCATACAACCCTACTTAGAGTTTTTCAACTTTAATCTAATTCTAATTGGTAGATCACCACAACCCATAGTTGTATCGTCCCCGCCAGGGGAAATCGCCATGGGTAAGATTTTGAGTAGTAAGGAAATAGGTGAAAAGATAAGGGTACTGCGAAAGCATGCAGGTATGAGCCAGGAGAGACTGGCGGAGATGGTAGGCGTTTCTTTTCAGCAGATTCAGAAGTATGAGAATGGTAGTACCATGCTCAATACCGATAAGCTTCAACGGGTAGCCAGTGCCCTTAAGGTATCTGCCTCTGCCTTCTTCGAGGAGTATACCTTCGAGAGACCACCGCTATCTGATAGGGAAAAGAAACTAATAAAGGGTTTTAGGAGCCTTGAGGATGAGGATATACAGGAGGGATTAGTTAAGCTGGTGGTGAGGGCGGGAGAGAAGTAGGACCATTCCACCTGACTCATGGCGTTATGCTTATAAGATCGGGAAATTGAGAGAATGCATTTGGCGCTGGTGGACAATATGACTAGGAGAGCTAGGTAAACCACAAAATGAGGCAATGCAAACAATATTTTAACTATTGAAGATGGTAAGCCACCTCTTTCTCCGCAAGGCATCAGGGCGACGACTCAAGAAGAAATAAAAGAAATCTTCAAAGTGTGGCATCACCGCTAATGCTATTTTATTTTCGATTTCATACTTGGAAGCCCGTACACTTATTTCATGCAGCAAATGATACAATGGGCTAAACAATTCAATTACCTCCCATATGGCTATAGGAGCCGACTTACTGACTACCAATTGGGCATGCAATACATCAAAAGTGGTCATAGGGTGACCAAAAGAATTCAAATACCACGTATACCTATTACCAGTTACCGTATTATCTAAACTATATAGCAGTTTAAGGCCTGTTTGCTCTCTCTTTGCGGCTGAAACATTCTCCTCGTAAAGCCTATACAAAATAGATACCCACTCATCAATGGGGCTTTGTTCTGTTGTCGCATTGCAAAGCACATCGAGGTTATAATATCTTGATTTGTTCCCAAACTTTGCCAGGAAATTTAAAATATCTATCTTAGGTGAATCTTTTGAGGGTTTGTCATAACCGTTATTTAAATACTTATTAGCAATAGAAAGCGTATCGTTGAACAAAGTAGCTAGGTCATGCCTATAGGTCTCTTTCAACACCTTTTGACTCGGAGGTAAATAATTACTACGTAGCATATAATCAGAAACTATCACCAGCTTCATCAATCTTTCGAACCCAATTGTCATATGAAAAAAAGCGGAATAAAAATATCCATCTTTATCTTGGTACTGATTTGCCGCCAACAGTAAATCAAACGACGAGAGAATAGCATTTTTTGCGAGATGACATTCCTGTACCAACAAATTAAAGGTTTTGCTCTTTCTGAGATCCATCAGTTCTCCAGCCTTTACCCTTTGGCCTAGAATCACCAACTATGAACCATTGCAATTTCGCTAAAGACTGAATTAGTTACTGGCGAGCTTACATCTCATTGCCTCGAGGTAAATCTCTTCAAAATGAGATTGATGGGATCCTCCCAAATCAGTGTGTTCTTTAATGATATTAGGAACGTCCCCATCAGTTAAGACACCTATAAACAACAACCACCCTAACAACTGTGGAATGGTCTGGACTCTTATAGGATCTGGCAATTCCTCCTGAGCTAATCTGAACGCTTTCCTATCATCGGTAGTAAGGCCCAGGTTAAGCTTTTTTGCAATTGCAATAGCAGATAACTCCCCTCGGCCTAACCTTCTTCGCTCTTCGAGCCTGGAGACTTCTTGCAAATCCTCTATTGCCATATTTACAGTTGCGAATTTATTTAGTTTCTTTTCTCTTGCCAGGCGCGCCCGAAGCTCGTTACGTTCTGTCCCCTTTCTTGGCTTATACAGACATTCATATTCGACAAAACCAGACATCACAAACTCGCATCCATTTTCGCAAGTCACAGTGTATAGTCTACTGCAAGAAATAAGATGCCATACAGCGCAGGTATCAATTGAGCTAAATCTATAAAATGTATTCACTATATTAGATATTAACGCCATGCTTACAACCTAAATTTATACAGTTCAGCGATATCTGCAAGCTCAGACTGATCAACTAACAGCATATCGGCTAAACATCCAATGGATATTAAATTGTGATAGTAACAATCTATTGAAAGCTTGACATAGGTAGAGGACAATCCCAGCTCAAGCATGCGCAGCTTTCGCTCTCTAGCAGGTGACTCTAGCCCTTCTAGCTCAGGGTCTAATTTGAGCTCGGCAGGGATACGAACCGATTTGATAAATTCGGTAGTCCGCTCATCAATAAGCCCATTATTCTCTAACGCAATAGCCAAAGCAGAGGCGCTTACACGGAGGCGACTAGCAAAGTCCACCACCTTTTCTGACGACCACCTAGCAGGATCAGGTATCCTTTCCACCATAACCGAAGGACAAAGAAAGGTTGCAGCGAAATTGTCTGCTCTTATTTCTCTCAGCTTATCAGTTGACCACTTGCTAGCATTACCAGAGATAACATATTCTAAATCACTATCGAAGACAGCATGTCCAAGCTCATGCATGACCGTGAAACGTTGCCTGAATACGTCGTCTTCATAGTTTACAAGAATACAAAGTCCGATCTCTGGGTGATTTAGAAATATTCCGGAAACATTCGAGTTGGAAAGCTTTCTTCGGAATATATGAACACCCAAGTCTCGGACAAGACTGTACACATCTGGGACAATGGCAAGGTCATTAAGCGCCATGGATTTCCTAAAATGCATAGCAGCATGCTGACCTTGTCGTTTATAAAACTTATCATGTGCAATATGCGAAGGTAAGGCGGGCATACCTCCAGAGCCTAGGCTCAGGAGGCTCGAAAGCATATGCTCGTTCTCGCAAAGCATTAAGAACTGGCTTATGGAAAGCTTATCTTCCGGGGACACAGAATTACCAAGCATCCTAAAGAGCTGGTCCGCCTTATCGATAGAAGCAAACTTCTCATTTGATATAAAATATTTGTAATCGCAACTATAAAGATCAGATATGATCAATACCTCATCCCCATTTGGCTCTAGCTCCGCAGACTCAAAACCAGCTACGCGCTGCAACGGGATTCCGGTACGAGATGACACATCATTTACAGAAAGGTCATGACTTTCTCTCATATGAATCAGCTTAGTCGACAACAACTTGAGATCAATAGCCATGTATAGTTCCTTAGTTGAACCATTGGACGTAGGCGGAAATGTAGTCTAGCTGGCGTACATATACCGTGAACACACAGCGTGAAAGCACTCCATCCTGGATAGCTAAACGCCACAGCAGAGCATCTCAGGTACAATTGACTTTTAACACCCTGTACTGGAAGAGCGGATAGAGGATCTTTGACTTTTAGAAATTATGAATTGTAACGCAAAAAATGTTGCATACTCTAACTACCTGATTGGGAATCTTACTCATTTATCAAGTTTTCGATATACCGTTCAAGATACAAATTCCACTGCCAGTGTTGCATTCTTGATAACTTTGTGTGGCTGTTAACACCAAAGTATCTCTCCAATGACTCTTTTACTGTTGGGTGAGAGATATCAAGTCCGATTTGCAACAAAAGTTGTTTTTCCCTTGCGTACAAATGCCCCTTAGAAGGGACCAGAGTACCCGTCTCAATTGCTCCTGTTATCCTTCCTGCAATAGTGTTTTTGAACTTTGAATCTAGGTATTCGATAATTACATTTGCCGTAGACTCAGGCCAATCCCAGATCACAGTCCACTTGTTATTCTTAATTTCAAAATCGGTCTTGAACTTATTATACATAACTGTGTATGCATTTTTGGCATGACGTTTTTCTCTTTCCTCTCCGAGCTTATTAAAGCGTTCAACTATAGCTTGCTTCAGTAAAGGATTAGCACCAATTGTTCCAATGACAGGAAGGCGTTCAACTTTAACGTTGCAAGCGCCTTTAATATTGAAATCACCAGCTACAATGCCGACCTGTACGTTGTTGTTACCTTTAGATGTTTGCTTTACATTCGACTTTGGTGAGGTCTCCGGGTGTAAAATGGTTTGCGCTTTAAAACCAGCACTAACTCTCTCCGCAGGGAAAGGAATAACTTTACCTAATTTCGGTTTAGCTATCGAAGGCTGCTGCGTTAGTCTTCTGTATAACTTATTATATCGGTCATCACTCAACACGTCATAGTGAGTGTATTTCCTTAGCACCTTTGGGATGAATCTAATATTGGAATCCCCCAAAATCACTGGAATAAACTTATTGTTCCGCCCCGCTTGTTCGTAAATTTCCTCTGAAATGATCGCACCCTCCCACTTGACACCTCTTCCAGAGCAAGACTCGTTATTATTCCACTTTTCATGGTATCCCTCAGAGCATATAATTAGAACATATCTTGAAGACTCCAATTCATCTTCCATCCATTTGATCCAGCCCAACTCAGGAGATTCGACATACTGATCGAGGTTACAATCTATACCCTGCTTCCTCAGCTGATTAGCAAACGATAAAACAAGCCTTTTATGATCTTCTGTATCATGAGAATAACTAATAAAGGTCTTGATAGTATCAGTCTCCACATCCCCTCCCGGCAAGGCGTTAATAGGCTAATGGCATATCTAGGTTGATTCCCTTTTTATAAAAGACTTTTCAGCAACAACCTCGATTGCTCTACAGCCGCTATGTAATCATCTCCAAAATCATAATCATTGCTTTTCGCTGGAGTCTCTCTAGAATATCCTGTACCGCAATAGAACCTGCTCTCGGAATGAAGGTATTCTGAAATTAGTAGATAATCAGTGTCAGGGTAGAATTCGTCTTCTGCCTCAGGAGCTAGCCCCCAATAAGATCTGCGCTTCGGTGCCCCTTCTAACAGTAAGCATCGGTCACCACTAATATTACAAATTCTTTGACATTTTTCACAGTCTGCCTCTGATAATTTACTCTCACCCACTTCAGCCCACATTCCTACCTGTGGCAACCAGAAATCTGGTGCGAATGCTACATCATCGAGCTGAAATTTTTTCTTTTTGTATTCATATTTGATTCCCATTGAATCAAAGAAAATAGCCCACTGTGCTACGGTTAAAGTGCGAAACGGATGAAAACTATTACGAATAGGCTGGTATGAATTGACCAGATTGGACACAGGGAGCTTCATATCAAAATATACGTCTTCGAAATAGTCTACTGTGTATTTGCCTTCTTCATCTGCATTCCACCAAGTACTAAGGGTATCTTTCCACAATAAGCATTTTGGAATTGTTTTACGTACATTGTATGGAATGAACTCCTGGCGCAAATCGGAATCGAAGTCACTAAAAAGATTTATCTTTCTGCCGTATACCGGAGTTTTTACAATCTTGTATGGTTTAAAATAACCTCCAGCGGTTCTCATTTCACCATCTTCATACCACTCTCTGTATTCCATATCTCGTCCAGCAATCCCTAGATGAACCGTATCTACTTCGGCACCACTTCCTATTGTCCAGTAATATATCCGCCCGTAATACATGCTATGAAAATATCGTTCAAACAGTCTGGGCCTAAAGGGCAGTTTCCCTAAAGCCTCTGTTAGAGGAATAACCCAGACAGTATTAATGTTTAACTTTGTATATGTTTCCATCTTTTTGACAATCTTGGATAGAGAGAGGACACTTGCTTGCACTTCGATTGCTACAGGTTTCCCCTTGATTCGTCCGCTGATGTCTGGCCGCACTTCCAGTGTTCCTAGTTTTTTACTAGGACTAATAGTCCGCTCTGTTTCCCATTTACCTTCAGGAGCAAGAGATACTAAGGCACTACATATTTCTTCTTTACACTTATTGTGAAGGTCACTTTCACCGCTTTCAAAAACAGGACTCAAACGTGCTTTATGTGCAAAATGGTCCTTTTTTTCAATACACTTCCTTACTACTGCGTCAGAAAAGCAGGAGGTGCAATAGAATGGCCCATCGGCAGCGGAGCACTCTTCAGCTGAGAACATTTCATTGGTATGTAAATTCCTAGCAAAACCGCCAACCAAGCCATAGCAACCGACATCTTCGGCGTCCTTGTTGCTGCTATACCTTGTCATATCATCACACCTCTAATTATCCCACTTCCCCATCTGCTGTTCTGTCGTGCTGATTTCTCCTGTCTACATAACTGGTGGGGCTGGTTATATCATGGATCGCTTTCCTAGGAAAGGGTTGGTTAGATAACGCTCAATTTCAGCACCTGGCCTTTACTCCCCATCAACTTAATATTGAAAATCAAGAGAGACTGTGTATATTGCGTACCTGCAATTTCAAACCTAACGGAGGATGCTTCATGACTACCGAGGCCAAAGAAACAAGCAAGGCTTATCGAAAAGGCAAGATTCACGACATCAGCATCGACCTTCTTCACAGAGATGTTGACCAGCCTCGGAAGCACTTCGATGAAGGGGAGTTGGATGCTCTCAAGAAGTCCATCAAGGATAAGGGGCTGCTTTACCCTGTCCTGTTCCGAGTCGACGAGAACGGGAACAACATCCTGGTATCTGGAGAGAGAAGACTGAGGGCCTTTAGGTCTTTGGGTAGAGAGAGCATACCGGCCATGAGGATCGACAGTGATCGTTACGACGAGGTTGCACTAATTGATAATATTCAGAGGGTAGACCTTCACCCTGTAGATGAGGCTGAAGCTCTCCACAACCTCCAGACCAAGTACACCCATACCCAAGAACAGCTTGGGAACCTAATCGGCAAGGCCCAGAACACTGTAGCTGACATACTAGGGTTGATGAAGCTGGCAGAGGAGATCAGAGAGGATGCTAGAGGTAGGAAGGAGCTAAGTAGAGGGGAATTACTCAAGATTGCCAGGATCAAGAGACCGACATCTCAGAAGAAGGCTTATGATGCTCTTATTGCCTCCCTTGGTATGCCCAAGAAGGAGATCAAGAGACCTAGGCTTAGTGAGACGAAGAAGGCTATCACCTCTACAGATTCCGCCCTTAAGTGCATCAGGAGCATAGACCTTAATATCCTTGGTGATGATAGGAATGCGGTGGTAGGGAAACTACAAGAGTTGTTGCAGGTAATCCAGAATAAACTACAAAATATAGAGAGTTAGGCTATATCGGCGCACCGATACTCGCTCAATACTCTTAGGTATGATGGATGGAGGTGTAATGGCGACCAGACCTGAGGACTTTGCTCGAACTGACAACCGGAAGCTAAAATCCCTCTTACAAGACGAGGGAATTTTTACTGAATCAGACCTTAGGGCGTACATCGAGTGTCACTACGGCAAGAGTTCCAAAATACCCTTCAAGATTTACAGAAAGGAGGACATAGGGCTAGATCGAGAAGAAAGGATTTACGATGCAAAGGTTGATTACATCCGGACCATATTTGACATTCCTAAGATTCGCCTTCGAGACACCTATGATATTTCCTTTGACGACTGCGTATTCGTAGGTGAACTTTCTATTGCATATAATAGTGAGAAGGTACGTAATATATACATTGACAGTTGCGTCTTTAAAGGCAACCTCATAATCAATGTTGACGAACCAAAGTCAATCATTATTGAATCAGTCAACTGCCCCAATCTTCGTATTTCAGGATCGACTGCCAATGATTTGCACATGAGCAATTGCAATCTCGGCTTATTTACTGTCGAAAATTCAAAAATTGCGAACCTGGAAACCTACTTCAATTGCATAAAATACTTGCAAATATCTGGTAACACTTTTAAGGAAGTTGTGTTCTCAAGCTCTCAGCTGGTATTACCCAAATTACCTTCATTCCTGCATGATCGATTAAAGACCAAGATAGTAAACGACTTCAACTTCTTGAAGTTCAATGCCTCGCTTGACTTTGACAAGCTGTCTGCCCAAAGCCATAGAGTAGCAAGAAACGAAACATATAAGTTCATTCTTGAACATTCTGATGTAAAACTTGATCGGGATACTTATGCTCACATACGTTATCTAGAAAGTATTTCATCAGAGCAGTCACTATTGTCTTCTTTTCTTTACAGAGTAAGCGGTGCATTGCTTAAACCCAGCCGTATAGTCCTAATAATGGCCTTTGTCATATCGGCCTTTACATGGATATATTCTTTGCCGTGCTTGCAATTTATGGCACCAGGTGTAGTTGGCTCAATTAGAAGAGGTTTGACATTACCAGAGTCAGCTTATTACTCAGGTGTTACTTTTACAACAATAGGTTATGGTGACATTGTCCCCCTTGGCCTAGCCCGATGGCTGGCTATATCAGAAGGATTCTTTGGGGTATTGCTTGTTAGTGCATTCTTAGTAAGCCTCACCCGCAAATATGTTGAATGATGTCATAGCCGCTATAGCTTATGTTTCCTCGCTAGTAAACAGGATCAGCGATCGACGCATGGTCTAAGGCTATGACTGTTAGCCCTTATATAACTCCCTTCTCTGTCCGGATTTCACGCTCCCGGGAACATGCTAGGTTCCACTGAAAGTCATCCCCCCATCGTCGCCCATCTGCCGCCTCCGCCATGCCACCCCGAAAATTCGGAATCCATATGATTTCGGCGAGTTAACGCGAGTAGTTTCCAGTAATGTAAGCCGATCCTTTATATATCCCATTCCTATTAGTCATAGCTCTAGTTCCCTCCTCTATTTATCTCTATATTGCTCTACTCTATTAATAGATCTCTATATCCATCCGTCTCAATTAGTGTAACCGTTACATCTCTTAGATATACGTACTCTTCTGCTAGAAATGACCGTACTCTCCTATAATGATTGCATTTTTGAGTACATTCGCCTTCCCTTGCATCAGCCTTAATATTGATAATGGTATTCTTGCCGTAGCTATACTGCTTATACTGGTACTTAGTCAGATCTAGGTTCCATATTAAATTATGTAGAGACATATAATTGTACTGAGGCATTTGATATTTGGTTACCTCAAGTTGGCTGTTAAAGAATGGCCTGGCGTTCGGCTGGATACTCTTATAGCTAATATCTATACCAAAATTGTCTTTGATGAAGTCACTATAGAACTGCCACATTTTATCTTTAATAAAGTCTTTATATTGCACAGGGCATATGACTGAATCATGAATGGTTAAGACCGGTATATTATGGCTAACAGCCCACTCTATCAATCTTTCTATTACGCAAGAATCATAATACTGAAGGGTGATACCATATCCTTCTGCTATATAACTGGCTATAAGAGGGTGTTTCTCCTTGAGTTGATCTAGTTTGGCCTTTATGGGTTCATGACTTGTTATGCTTTTTTTACTCAGCAATTTGGTTCTTCTCAGCTGGTCGAATATAGATTGAGCCGTGGCGGTGTCACTCTCAGCATTCAGTGCTGTGAGTAATATCAACTTGTTTAACTCCCTATCTGGATCACTCTCGACTAAACTATATGCGTCCTCTCCCAGTGCAGCATAGTTAACCCCTTTCAATGCATACAGCAGCTGAATGTGAATCCCTGAGTAGTCAAGCTCTATGGTCTTCATACCATTTATTGTTATGTACTTCCTGAGTGTACTAGGGCATCCGATCCAGAAAGAACCATAGTACCGGCCACCCTGATCAAACCTGTTATTGTTGAATATCCTATAAACCCGCTTACTGCCTAGCCTGATCTTTTCATACTTCATCCTCTTACGTCCATCGAGGTCTTTAGCGAATGCCTCTTTGTCAGTCTGGAACATACATTCCACATCAATGTCTACATGAAACCGGTTAAGAAACCTGTTGTAGTCTTGCACCTTCCGCCTCATTATCCTAGTAGCTGGGGTATCAGGGTATTGGACCACATTCTTGATCTTTTTCTTTTTCCCATTGATTTTCTTCTCTATCTGCACATCTTTGAGGATTATAACTTCTTCCTCTGCATAACGGCCTATCATCAACGGTGACACTCCATACTCACCCCATAATGCCACCAACTTGTCAGTTGCTCTCATCCGGGACAAGTAACCATAGTACGTGTTTTTCGCCTCGTCATAGAAGCGGCCACCCTCCTTGTTCTCGATGTACCCCTCGCTCAAAAGATAATTGACACTACCGACGAAGCATTTCGCTGTTACATGAGGGTTCTTGATATATCGGTTATCCTGGCCGGACTTGAGTTTAAAATTGTAATGATCGTAGCGCCTGTGGTAAGCGATGAACTGTTCGGGATCAGACAGCCATGAGTCGTACAGGTTTATAATGACCACCTTCATGTTCATAGTGTAGCTGGCCGCCTCCCTCTTTTTCATGCCAGACACGAGGACCCTCACCATCAGATTGACTTCCTTATGGTCGCTCCATCGGCTGTACTCTATGTACCTGGAGTTCTTGTAATCCGCTGGCGTGGAAACGATACCATCACCAGCAACATCTTCGGCATCGAGATCCACAACATCATCAAAGTCTTCCACTATCCTCTCCTATGAAAAAGCCCCATACCTTCCGGTACAGGGCTATTCGGTTCATGATGTGGCGCAATAGTTTACCCTTGGGTAGGGCCACCAGCGTTGTCGCCATGCTCAGGGAACATGTCAGCCAACCACTTTTCTACCTTGGCCCTTGTATCAGGGTTACCATAATGGCGTGCATAAGCGTCAGTGCCCAGGATGTATTCCTTTATTTTCTCCTGCTCATTGTCATCTGTACAACCGTACAACTTCTTTTTAGCGTTGACGGCATGCCACTTCTCGCCGTTGGTATAGGCCTGTTTAAGGTCCTTAGTTACCCCATCCTTAATGGTGAGGTTGTCCACGACCACCCATAGCTTCTTGCCCATCAAGCCCTCCAAACTCGGGTCTTTCGCCACTGCTGCGTCAAGGTTAGCCAGTTCTCTCTTTACGTCTGCGATAGTTGCTACTGCGCTTGCTTTTGCCATTATATATCTCCTTTTCTGGTTGCATCTCCAGGTCTCACCCCGATGATGGTTGCGGTTAATGTTCGTGGTCCCTTGCCAGTGCCTTTCATGTGACCTATTGATAACATCATCGTGATCGGCGGTCATTGTAGAAGCTGGAGGGTAACCACGAATTACAACCCTCGGGCTTAAACTGGGATGGGAGCTACAGGAGGCACGGCAGAACAGCAGGCAGGGAGAACAACCATTAAAGGGATGCCATTTACAGAAGCATGATGGTGGTGGGGACAACAAAGGAGAGGAATATACTACACGTCAAGAGTTGCCGGGAACGTTCCCTGTTGGGTCGTCAATATTAACCGTTCGGCTTTATCGACGTAGCTATCAAGCTTGTGAATTGAGTTGGGACTATCTTTAGGATTAGGAAAGATAAGGCTATTGTGCTTCAAGTCATCAATAATGTTAACTTTAGACTTATTTTTATTGTATAGGCAATCATATATATAATATGAAACACCCCAATCACTAAGTATTTTACTCCATTCAACCTCATTTCCAATTACATCCTTGTGAAAAGTCCAAACTGGCATTATACCTGTCAAATCACATTCGAGTATGGCCTCTTCAACACATTTATAGTAAATACCTGCAACAACCTCAGTAACCTTAGCCAACCTTTTTTGTGTCTCTTTCAATGGAAGAGAAAGGTTGATTATCAAAGGCACTTCAATTCGATTGAACAGTTTCCCTGTATCACGAGCTAAGGTTTTATAAAGCTTAATGTGATTTGCATAGACATCAAGGTATTTGCCCTTAACCTCTATATCTTCTTCACCACTAAGGGCATAAAAGGCGCATTGAAAGAAAACCAATTTCTGAAGCAAGCTAAAATCAACTTTCTTAGCAGAAACAGGCATGGCCTCCTGCTTTAGAACAGCCACCAGTTCAGTAAGGGCCAGTGGGGGCAGATCAAGGCCATTAGCCTTATAGTTCTTTGATAGGATTGAAGTGATTCCCTTGATTATATCTGCATGTTTAACCTTGCCCCTAACAGCTTGGTAAACCTCCGAAAAATCCTCACCAGTACGGCCCATAATATCCTCTCGAAGCCTACAAAGGGAGTACATATCCCTTGCAAAGGTCATAAGATCAAATAGTTATATCCAGTTGCTACGCATTTTGACGCAAAACCTACCACTTATCCACATTTAAGACCTACCCAAAGAACAAGGACAGATGCATACTTACCTGCATTACTGAGATCGGACCGAAAGAGATCGTTTGCTTGCAAATGATCGACTGAGGCCGAACAACGCGAAGCGTTGATAGCCCTTCCAGGCCAACAGGACAGGACACCAATATCATAGTCAAACGATGACATCAACAGCCAGACCATAGGTCACAACTACCAACAGTCTCTCCTCTAACATTCCCACATCACAACATCCTACCCAACCAGGAGCGAAGCGGCGTCGTAATTGAACTGGCGTCAAGGATCAGGCGACCATCAATAACCGTACAGTGACGGTACAAGAGAAAACCAGTCAGAGCAGCACTTCCATAACTACTATATGGCTAATAAGACTGGTGAGATGCAAACGAGACTGAAAGAGTCTTTTACTTTCTCGCAGGCATCTTATCGCATAAAAGTAGTACCCTACGACCCTACACTAATGTAACACTCTAATATTATTTTGTTTTTTAATTTACGCCAACTGTTTTCCGTGGACCCAGCAGTTGTGCAACGCCGTCGTGTAAGAACGTGATAGCTGTTCACCTTTGGGTGCAGTCACGGCAGACATCAGACAATTACATGGAGAATTGAACCGGAACGAAACTGGCTATCACCCTGGGTATACAAGTCAACAGAACCCCTAAAAACAGCCATACGACTCCTATCGCTTCCAGTCTAACGCCACCTACAGCAACCACTTCTATTTTTTCCAAAAGCTCAACATCACCTTTTTTTCTGTCAACACTTTCCGCGCTTACCAGTCCTTCTACACGCGATATGTTGGTTCTTATCTCGCCGACCTGCTCATTATGCTCCTTTCGTAAGTCAGCTAAGGCCTTTTCTAATGCTTTAACTCGATCCTCAATTGTCGCTTCGGACGTAGAGGTTAGTGCAGCTCCCTCAATATTGACCTCAACACACATATTCTCAGCCGTTAGTGTCCCCCTGACAGGGACAGGCTTGCTTAAGGAGGCCTTGAGGTTATGCAACCAATTGACCATGTGGGCTGCCAACGATGGTTTACCAAATGCCTTCTGTAGGTCATGTATGCCAAGAGCAACCGCCCCCAGACCAATTGCCTGCAGGAAGGTACCTGCGTAGAGGACTTGGTCTGTCAAATGCTTTGCGGTCGAATATGATATCAACCAAGCACAACATAGCCCGCCAGTAAGCAGCCAAGCAGGCCATGCATCAAGAGTAAGAATCTGCCTCAGCCTCTTCCATTGCACCATTGTTTAAGCCTCCTGCATACAGGGATGCCTTGTCACTAGCTGCTGTACTCTAACGCTACAGGTCATTACATTCAATAACGATTTCATATTAATTGCGAGCTGGTTCTGCTCTCTATTACACATGGCGGAATTGGTACAAAATCCGAAGGATTTAGTGGTGCCAGCCGAAGGATGTTAGACCAAGGGACTCTTACTGCGCTTCACATCTGCGTCAACATCTGCGTCAACAACCAGGTAATGATACAAGAAAAGGGCTATGTGTTTAGCATAGCCCTTCTTCTTTACTCAATGTTATTCGGTTGTTATCGTGGTGCCCGGAGCCGGGGTCGAACCGGCACGTCCTTGCGAACGAGGGATTTTAAGTCCCTTGCGTCTACCAATTCCGCCATCCGGGCCGATTCCCGTTCAACTTGCTGCTAGATGTTGTTCACGCGCTCGCGCAGGTCCTTCCCGGTCTTGAAGAACGGGGTTTTCTTGCTCGGAATGCTGACGATCTCGCCGCTCTTCGGGTTTCTGGCCTCGCGCGGCTCGCGGTCACGGATGGTGAAGCTGCCAAAGCCACGAATCTCTACCTTGTCCCCCTTGGTGAGGGCCTCGCTCATGGCGTCGAATACCATGGAGACTACTGCTTCGGAATCTTTGCGGGTGAGGGCACCACGCACTTCCACCAGTTTGTCGATCAGTTCGCTCTTTGTCATTTAAACACCTCAGTCAAAAAACTATTAGATTACTCAGTCGGCGAAGTGACTGGTCTATTCTTCAGTGCTCTTCTTCAGCTTCTCCTTGAGGAGATCGCCGAAGCTGGAGGTTGCCTCGCCCTGGCTACCCATGTAGGAGGCCATCTCGGCTTTTTCCATCGCGGTCTGCAGCGCCTTGATGGAGAGGGCGATCTTCTTCTCGACCATGTCCACGTTCAGGACGGCCGCCTCGAGCTCATCGCCCACGTTGGCGAAGTCTTTCGGGGAAGCGACTTTCTCGTAGGAGATCTCGGAGACATGGATCAGACCTTCGATCCCTTCCTCGATCTCGACGAAGATGCCGAAGTCGGTCACGGAGGTCACTTTGCCGTTGACCTTGGAGCCCGGCTTGTACTTCCTGGGGATCTCTTCCCACGGATCCGGAACCAGCTGCTTGATGCCGAGGGAGAGACGCTCGTTCTCGACGTCGATGTTGAGAACGACGGCCTGAACGGTCTGCCCTTTGGAGAAGAGCTCGCCCGGGTGCTTCACGCGGCGGGTCCAGGAGATGTCGGAGACGTGGACCAGGCCGTCGATGCCGTCTTCGATGCCGATGAAGACGCCGAAGTCGGTGATGTTCTTGATCTGGCCTTCGATCTTGGTACCGACCGGGTAACGCTCGCCGATCACGGTCCAGGGGTTCACCTCGGTCTGCTTGATGCCCAGGGAGATCCTGCGGTTGCCCGGATCGACCCCGAGGATCACCGCCTCGACGTCCTCACCTACCTTGAGGATTTCGGACGGATGACGCACACGGCGGGTCCAGGACATCTCGGAGACGTGCACCAGGCCTTCGATGCCGTCCTCGAGGGAGATGAATGCGCCGTAGTCGGTGAGGCTCACGACCTTGCCGCTGACGCGCTCGCCTTCCCTGTAACGCTCGCCCACGTTGAGCCACGGATCGGGCACGGTCTGCTTGAGGCCCAGGGAGATCTTCCCTTTCTCGCGGTCGTACTTGAGGACCATCACCTTCACGGTGTCGCCCACCTTCACCATCTCGGAGGGGTGGCCGAGCCTGCCCCAGGACATGTCGGTGACGTGGAGGAGACCGTCAACGCCGCCCAGGTCGACGAACGCGCCGTACTCGGCGATGTTCTTCACCTGGCCGTCCACGATGTCGCCTTCTTTCAGGGTCGCGAGGGTCTCGGTCCTTGCCTTGTCACGCTCCTCCTCGAGAAGGACGCGGCGGGAAAGCACGAGGTTGCCGCGCTTTCTGTTCAGCTTGAGGATGCGGAACTGGTAGGTCTGGCCGATGAAGCGGTCCATGTTGCCGCCGGGACGCAGGTCAACCTGCGATGCCGGGAGGAACGCCTCGACGCCGACGTCTACGGTCATGCCGCCTTTCACCTTGCCGGTGATCTTGCCTTCGATTACGCCACCCTCGCCGGCTGCGGCGATGGTTTCCCAAGCGACCTGGGAATCGGCCTTCTTCTTGGAAAGGACCATGTGGCCGCGGATGTTCTCACCGCGCTCGAAGTAGACGTTCACCTCGTCGCCGACCTTGACGGTCAGGTCGCCGTTCTCGTCGATGAACTCGGCGATGCGGATGGCACCCTCGGACTTGTAGCCGACATCGACCAGCACCACGTCCTGCTCGATCTGGACCACGACGGCCTTGACCACTTCGCCGCTCTGCGGCTGCCTCAGGCTGTCCTGGAAAAGGTCGGCAAACTCGCCACCTTCGGCCTGGTCCAGCTCCTCGTCATTATCGTGTAACCGCCTAATCGGCATATCTTTTTTCTTGAAGCTGCGTTTTTCTTCACCCATCGAAAACTGTACCCCCTCGTGTAATCTCCGTATAAAATCGAGCTAATCTAGCACATCGGTCAAAAATATCAACCTATTTTATCTTGGTCGATGGCCGAAATGCGAGCTATCACTTCATCGATCAACCACTTCGGCGTCGAAGCGCCCGCCGTTACCCCCACGCGATTCACACCCTCGAACCAGGCTGGATCGATCTGTCCGGCGGTTTCGATATGGTGCGTGCGCGGCAGGAGTTCCCGGCAGATCTGGGCCAGGCGTTTCGTGTTTGCGCTGTTGAAACCGCCGATCACGACCATGCAATCGACCTCCCCGGCAAGCTTCTTGGTCTCGTACTGGCGCACCGCGGTGGCATCGCAGATGGTGTTGTAGACGCGGGTCTCCCCACCCCTTGCCAGACAGGCGGCAACGACGTCGTTCAGGTGCTCGAAGGACTGGGTCGTTTGCGCCACCACCCCCATCTTGGCCATGCGCGGCAGACGGTCGACTTCCTTGCCGGTGCTGACCACGTAGACCCGCCCCGTCGCGTACGAGACGATCCCCTGCACCTCTGGGTGCACGGCGTCCCCCACGACGATCACGTCGTACCCCTCATTGGAAAGGGTTGCCACGTGTTCCTGAGCCTTCTTGACGAACGGGCAGGTTGCGTCCACCACCTCGAGTTCAGCCTTCTCCGCGGCCTCGAGCTCGCTCGAGGCGACGCCGTGGGACCGGATGATGATGGTGCCGCCGTTTTCGACCTCCTCGACGCTCTCCACCGACTTGACCCCCATCTCTTCGAGCCGCTGCACGACCTGCGGCGAATGGATGATGGGCCCCAAGGTGTAGGTGTCACCGCCGCGGTCGGCGGCGTCGAAGGCGAGATGCGTTGCCCTTTTGACACCGAAGCAGAACCCTGCGTGTTTTGCGAGTATGACTTCCATGCTTTACCCCTTCTCCCCCTTGGCAATGCGTTCGCGCACCGCGCTCTCCATGACCGCGAGCACCTCGTCGATGGAGAGGCTGGTCGAGTCGATGGGGAGTGCGTCAGCGGCCTGCTTGAGCGGCGCGTGTTCGCGTCCCTCGTCCTGCCGGTCGCGCTGGATCACCTTGGCGATGGTCTCTTCGAGTGTGGCGCTGTCGCCTCGAGCGGCAAGCTCGAGGTAGCGGCGCCTGCCGCGCTCTTCGGCGCTGGCGGAGAGGAAGAACTTCACCTCGGCGTCAGGGAAGACCACCGTGCCGATGTCGCGCCCTTCGAGGATTACTCCCCCCTTGGCGCCCATGGCACGCTGCATGGTCAAAAGCGCCGCGCGCACAGGCTTTCTGGCCGATACGGCAGAGGTCAAAAGGCCGATCTCCTCGGTGCGGATCTCCCTGGAGACGTCCTCGCCGTTTGCAAGGACGCGGCACGCCTCGCCGTCCCGCACGAAGCTTATTTCAAGGGTGCGGCAGAGTCCGGCAAGTCCCGCGTCGTCGTCCGCGGCGATGCCCGCCCGCTTGGCCATCAGTGCCACGGCGCGGAACATGGCGCCGGTGTCTATGTGAATGTATCCGAGCCGCCTTGCCAGGAGCTTGGTGAGACTGCTTTTCCCGGCCCCGGAGGGGCCATCTATCGCTACGATTACTCCGTTTTCTCTTACTGTGTCGCTCAACGCCTTACTACCCCCTCGAGGAGTTCGCGGAAGCCGGGGAAGGATGTGGCGATGCACTCGACGTCGGAGATCGTGGTATTCCCTTTTGCGGTAAGACCAGCCACCGTCATGGACATGGCTATCCTGTGGTCTCCGAAGCTGTCCGCCGCACACCCCTTCAGCGAGGCGACGCCGGTTATTTCCATGCCGTCCGGCGTCTCCGTAACGGTGACCCCGGCGCGTCTCAGGTTGTCCGCCATGGCGGCGATGCGGTCGGTTTCCTTCACCCTCAGCTCGGAGGCGTCCCTAACGACGGTGGTCCCTTCGGCGAGCGCTGCCGCGACGCAGATGGAGGGAAACTCGTCGATGGCGCGCGGCACCACCTCACCTGAGATCTCCATCGCCTTAAGCTTCGAGGAGCGCACCAGGAGGTCCGCCACAGGTTCACCGGACTCCTCGCGCTCGTTCAAAAGCTCGATGTCTCCCCCCATCCCCTTCAGGATGTCGAGGATGCCGGTTCGGGTCGGGTTTACGCCGACGCCGCGGATCAGGAGCTCGGAGCCCGGCACGATGAGCGCGGCCACCATGAAGAAGGCTGCCGAGGAGATGTCACCGGGGACCACGATATCGCGTCCGGTAAGCTCGGGGCCGCCGAAGACCCGCACGCCGCCGGGGAAGGTCTCGACCCTGGCGCCGAAGGCGCGCAGCATGCGTTCCGAGTGGTCACGGGAGAGGTGCGGTTCGCGCACCACGGTCTCGCCGTCCGCGTACAGGCCTGCGAGCATGATGGCCGACTTCACCTGGGCGCTGGAGACCGGGGAGTCGTACTCGATCCCGGTGAGCTGTCCCCCCTGGATGGCGAGAGGCGCCTTTTCGCCGCCGGCGCGTCCGCTGATGCGGGCGCCCATCCGGCTCAAGGGCCCCACCACGCGCTTCATCGGGCGGGCGCGCAGGTACTTGTCGCCGGAGAGAACCGAGAAGAAGTTCTGGCCGGCAAGAAGGCCGGTAAGAAGGCGCATGGAGGTGCCGGAGTTGCCGCAATCCAGCACGTCGCCCGGCTCTTCCAGGCCGTGCAGGCCTTTGCCGTGGATGGTGACCGTCTCGCCGTCATCGTCGATTTGCACCCCCATGGCGCGAAACGCTTCCAGGGTCGCCAGGGCATCCTCGCCGCGCAGGAAGCCGGAGACCCGGGTGATCCCGCTCGCGATGGAGCCGAACATGATGGAGCGGTGCGAAATGGACTTGTCCCCGGGGACACGGATTTCGCCGCGGATGCCGGTGGCGGGTTCAACGGTATAGCTTTGCATGAAGCACCTCGGTGCGGCTTTCACAATTTTTTGTCGGACTGGTCGGACTGCGGCTGCGGCGGCTGTTACAGAATCGCGTCCCGCTTCTGCTTGGAGTTCAGGAAGAAAGTCCGCAGCCCTTCGGCATCTTCGGCGGCGACCAGGCCGCGCAGCTTCTCCAGGTACCCGGAGAAGAAATCCATCATCTCCAGAATCGCCTCCTTGTTGGTGAGCGCGATGTCACGCCACATCACCGGGTCGGACGAGGCAATCCTTGTGAAATCCCTGAACCCGCCGGCGGAAAAGGAGAGCAGATCGCCGCCGAACCGGTCGTAACCGTCAACGGCATTGACCAGCGAGTAGGCGACCATGTGGGGGAGATGCGAGATCGCCGCCACCACCAGGTCGTGCTGCACCGGATCCATGAGCGGCACGTTTGAACCGGCCACCTTCCAGAGCTCGACCACCTTCTCCAAGGCGGCCGGATCCGTGTTCCCGGTCGGGGTAACGATGCAGCGCCTCCCCTGGTACAGGGTGGAGAAGGACGCCTCTACGCCGGAGTGCTCGGTACCAGCTATGGGATGCCCGCCGACGAACCAGGTTCCTTCCGGCATGAGCGGCTCGCATGCCGCGACGACGTACTCCTTCACGCTCCCGCCGTCGGTCACGATGCATCCCTTCGAGAGATGCGGCGCGATCTCGGCCACCACCTGCGGAATGCTGCAAACCGGTGTCGCGATAAAGACCAGGTCGGCCCCTTCGACTCCCTTTTTCGCATCGGTGGTGTAGCTGTCCAAGACGCCCAGCTCGACGCCTCGCTTCAGGTTCGCCTCGCCGCGCCCGATGCCGACCACCTCACCCACGGCCTTCTTCTCACGCAGGACGCGTGCGAGCGAACCGCCGATCAGACCGACGCCGATCACGGCCATCTTCTTGAAGTAGACCATGCTAGGACTCCCTCATTGGCGTGCCCGGGGGTAGGAGCCCAGCACCTTCACGAACTGGCAGCAGGTGGCGAGTTCCTTCACAGCCTCGGCCACTTCCGGATCGTCGATGTGCCCGGTTAGGTCGAGGTAGAAGATGTACTCCCACGCCTTCCTCTTGAGCGGTCGCGACTCGATCTTGGAGAGGTTTATGTTGCGCTTGGCGAACGGCTCCAGCATGCGGTGCAGGATGCCGGCCTCGTCGCGGACCGAGAACATGAGCGAGGTCTTGTCGTCGCCGCAACGCTCGGCCATCTTCCGTCCGACGACCAGGAACCGGGTGAAGTTGTTCACCTGGTCCTCGATGCGCGCCTTGACGATCTTCAGGTTGTAGATCGACGAGGCGTACTCGCTGGCAATGGCGGCAGCGGTGTAGTCCTCGGCGACGATCTGCGCCGCGAGTGTCGTCGAGGCGACATCCACGAGCGGTACGTTGGGGAGGTTCTCGGCGAGCCACTTGCGGCACTGGGCCAAGGGCTGCGGGTGCGAGTAGACCTTCTTTATGTCCTCGAAGCGCCCGGTGCGGGAGAGCAGGAAGTGGGAAACTTCGAGGAGCACCTCCGCGTTGATCTTCAGCTCGCTCTCCATGAACATGTCGAGCGTGTGCGAGATCATCCCTTCGGTGGTGTTCTCCACCGGGACCACGCCGTAGTACGCCTCACCCTTCTCGACCGCCTCGAAGACGGCGGGGATGGAGCGCTCCGGCGAAAGCGAGGCGGAGAGTCCGAAATGCTGCATGGAGGCCAGGTGGCTGAAGGTGGCGTTGGGCCCCAGGAAGGCGACCTTGAGCGGCTTCTCCAGGGCAAGCGAGGCGGAGATGATCTCGCGGAACACGCCGCGCACCGCCTCGGACGGGAAGGGTCCCGGGTTCTCCGCGGTGAGCCGGTCGTAGATCTCCCTCTCGCGGCTGGGAACGTGGAAGTCGCTGCGGTTCTCGGTCTTCACCGCACCGACCTGCATCACGAGCCTTGCCCGCTCGTTCAGAAGTTCCAGGATGTGGTCGTCAACCGCATCTATGTCCTGACGGAGTTTTGCCAGAGTCTGCTTTTCTTTCAAAGCCTTGGGTCGCCTTTCAGGAGGGATGGTGGCACTTTGCGGAGCTGATACTTATAAGATACCCGCCGCAAAGATGCAACTTTTTTCTGTTTACTATGAGACCTCGGCGCGCGCCTCCGGGTTCATCGGGTTCATGCGGACCGCCAGCGAGAAGAGGTACGGGTAGTCCTTCTGCAGGTGCGCCATATAGGAGAGCCACTCGATGAGCAGATAGGTGTGGGCGCGTTTCATGTCGCCGCTTAGGTGATCCATGTCGCTTGCGGGGAGGCCTGAGAGCGAATGGCGCGCCTGGAGTTCCTCGATCAGGTGGAAGACGGCCCAGAGCAGGTCCGTGAAGGAATTGTGCTCGAGGAGGTTCGGGTTTTCCATGAGGGACAGCATCACCCCCTTCTTTTCGGCAAGAAAGTCCTTCAAAGCGGCGAGGTCGCCGACGCGGGAGTCGGGACGTACGTCGTGCGTGTCGAGGAAAAGACGGGCGGAGCGGTAATCATCATTCTTCCAGCGCACGTTGACCCTGAGATTCCTGGAGAGCTCCTCCCCGTCCTGATAAAAGGCCTGCAGATCCTTCAGAAGCGGCGTACCCACCTCGCTGAAAAAGATGCCGATCACCATGTTGAGCTTCTTGATCATCGCCTCGCGTTCGCGCTCCTTCAGTACCCGCTCGATCATCAGGGTGACGAAGAGGACGTAGACCGGCAGGAAGGCGACGTTGGACATGAACCCGAAGCCGATCTCCTGCAGCCTTCCGAACGCGAAATAATCCGCCAGGTAAAGGACAAGGGAAACCACGAGCAAAAGCAAGACGATGCGGTCCTTGGGCATGCGGAAAAATCTCAAGGGGAGCCTCCTGAAAAAATAAAGGCGTCAAGGCGAGAGGCTTTAACGCAAAGGCGCAGAGCCGCAAAGACGCAAAGCAAACAAAGGAATGGTTAAAAAACCAAAGGCAGGGGGGTCTTATACTGGGTTTTCATCGAAAATACAAGAGTTTGGTTTCTTCTTTGCGCCTTTGCGCCTTGGCGTCCTTGCGTTAGAGCCATTCACCCGATCCGCTTCAGGCCGTCGGCGATGCGGATGGTGGCGCCGCGCCAGGTGGGGAAGATGCCGGAGACGACACCTACCGAGAGCGCCGCCAAAAGCTCGAAGAGCAGGGTCTTCGGGGAGACGGTGAAGTAGGGAAAGTACTGGGCGAGCTCGGTCTCGATCCAGTGTGCGGCCGGGAAGGTCAAGGCAACGCCCAGGAGCCCGCCCAGAAGGGATATGGCGACCGATTCCCCGAAGATGAGCCCGGCCAGGTGCCCCCCCTTGAACCCCAGCGTTTTCAGGGTCGCGTACTCGCCGATCCTTTCGCGTGCCGTCATGGCCATGGTGTTGGCCGCGACCACCATGATGATGGCGATCACCATGTACGAGACGATCTGGATCGCGACCATGATCGCCTCGGTCATGGATACGAAGCTCATGTGGAAGGCCTTCTCCGTCTCGGTCAGGGTCTCGGCCAGGGAATTCTTGAACATGGAGTCCACGGCGAGCGCCACATCGGGGGCAAGCCCGGGGTTTTTCACGCCGACGACGAAATAGCCCACCTGGTCGGCGCGCCTGGGCACGCTCCGGCGCATGGTCTCGTTCAGGTAGGTCCAGTGGAAAAGGAAGATGCGCTCCTCGGTCGCCTTCTCCTTGCCGTGGTAAATGCCGCGCAGCACGAACTCCCAGTCCCCGGGGTAGATGGTCCCTTTCAGGGTGATCAGGTCCCCCACCTTCCAGCCGTAGGTCCGGGCCAGGCGCTCCCCGACGATGCACCCCTTGCGGTCGAGGAGAAAGTCGTTTTTCTCCTTGGTAGGGAGGATGAACTCCGGGTAGAGCTCGAGGTAGCTGCGCGGTTCGATGGCGTAGTTGGCGAAGAAGTTCTTCTGCTCCTTGTAATAGGCGCCGAACCAGTTGCCGTAGGAGGCCGTGGTGACCCCGGGCACGCCGCGGATCCGCTCCAGGTAGGAGATGGGGAGCGGGAAGATGAGCGAGATGGCATTGCGGGTGATGAGTCTGGTATCCGAGGCGTGCTCGGCGCCCGAATACCAAAGACTGACCAGGGTCGTCAAAAGGCCGTAGGCGAGCACCGCCACCGCCACTCCGACGACGGTGAGTACGGAGCGGAGCCTGTGCCGGAAAAGATTCCTGAGGATGTATTTCAGGATGAACATCGAAACCTCATGTGGCGCGAAGCGCCTCCACTATCTTCATGCGCGAGGCACGGAAAGCCGGGAGAGCACCTCCTACGAGCCCCATCACGGCGGAAAAGAGAAGCGATTTCCAGATGATGCTGAAGTTGAGCGTGAAGGAAAAGGCGAGCTCGGAGAACGAGGCCCAGTTCATGGTTGAGATGGTGATGAGCTGCATGAACGAGGCTCCGAAGATGCCGAGGATGCCGCCGCACACGCCCAAAAGGAGCGATTCGATGACGAAGGCGGAAAGGATGCTCTTTCTCTGGAAGCCGAGCGCCCTCAGGGTGCCGATCTCGGTCACCCGGTTGGCGACCGCGGCGTACATGGTGATGGTGGCGCCGATCACCGCGCCGATGGAGAAAACCACGGTGAGCACCATCCCGAGGATGCGCAGAAACTTCGCCATCGCCTCGGACTGGTCCAGGTAGTACCGGGTCTCCCGCTTCGCCTCTACGGTGAGGCGCGGGTCCCCCTCCACGCGCGCCTTGTAGGCGTCGAAAGAGGTGGTGTCGCGCAGCCTGAAGATGATCGAGGAGTACACCGGCCGCCTGAAGGCCTGCATCATCTGGTCGCGATCGCCCCAGATCTCCGAGGAGAAGCCGGTCGCCCCGGCATCGAATACCCCCACGACGCGCCAGTCGCGCATGGCAAAGCGCAGCGTCTCGCCAAGTCCGCACCCTTTGAAGCGGCGCGCCACGCTCTCCCCGGTCACCACCTCAGCGGATCCGGGCCTCGGCATGCGCCCCTCCTTCAGCCGGACCGCCGGCCGCAGCTTGAGGGAAGCGGGCGTGATCCCCCTGATGATGACGTTGGACGGCGTGTCGGTCACCCGTTTCTTCAGGTTGATGAGAACCACCAGCTCCTTGGCGAGAAGCGGCTCGCCGTCCTCCCCCACGGCGACCTCCGGCTGGCTCTCCAGAAGCGCCGCCTGGTCCCGTTCCACCGCGCTTTGCACCTCGGAGTTGGAGGACTTCCTCAAAAGCATGACGTTGTCCGGCGAGCCGGTCTGCACCAGGGTCTTTTGCAACCCCTCGGTGAGCATAAGGGTCGCGGCGAAGACGAAGACGACGAGCCCCATGCCGCTCGCGGTGAGGACCGTGGTGAGTCGCCGGGTCCAGAGGTTTCGGAAGCTGTAGGAGTATGGAATGCCCATCTAGGTCACGCTCAGCTCGCCCTTCTCCAGGTGCCGTACGAGATGGGCCTTCTCCGCGGCGCGGGGGTCGTGGGTCACCATGATGACGGTCTTGCCGAACTCGTGTACCAGGCGGTCCATGAGCTGGAGGATCTCTTCCGCGGAGGCGCGGTCGAGGTCGCCGGTCGGCTCGTCGGCCACGAGGATTTCCGGATCGGTGACGATGGCGCGGGCTATGGCGACGCGCTGCTGCTGTCCGCCGGAGAGCTGGGATGGGTAGTGGTCCATCCGGTCGGCAAGCCCCACGACGTTCAGCACCGCCTCCACGTGCTCACGGCGTTCGCGCCGGTTCAGGTGGGTGAGCAAAAGGGGGAGTTCCACGTTCTCGAAGGCGGTCAGGACGGGGATCAGGTTGTAGAACTGGAAAATGAAGCCGACGCTGACTGCGCGCCAGCGGGCAAGATCGCTCTCCCCAAGACGGGTGATCTCCACGCCGCCGATCTCGATCTCCCCCTCGTCGGCACTGTCGATCCCGGCGATCAGGTTCAAGAGGGTGCTCTTGCCGGAGCCGGACGGCCCCATGAGGGCGACGAATTCGCCCCTCGCGATGTCGAAGCTGATGCCGGAGAGGACCGGGATGATCTGGGTGCCGCGGCGGTAGGACTTGGAGAGGTTCCTGATCTTGACGATGGGCTCGGTCGTTTGCGCCATGTTACTTTTCCGCCGTCTTCACGCGGCTGCCGTCGCGCAGCTTGTCCAGGGGCTTCGTGGCGATGCGGTCCCCCGCCTTCACGCCGGAATCGACCTGCACCAGGTCACCCAGCCTCCCCCCCAGGGTAACCGGGGTGAGCAGCGCCCGGTCCTTCGCCACCTTGAAGACGTAATCCTTGCCGTCGCGGTGCACGACGGCCGCGGGAGGGAGACCCACGCGCGGCGTCCCCTCACCCGCCCGCAGCTCGCGCTCCAAAAAGGCGACCTTGGCGCTCATCTCAGGGAGGATGCGCGGGTCCTTGTCCAGGAAGCGGACCTTGACCATGACGCTCCCCTTGCTGCGGTCCGCGGTCGGGACGATGGTGTAGAGCGCACCGCGGAAACGGACGTCGGGAAGGGCATCGAGAAGGATCTCGCACGGCTGTCCCACCTTCACCCTGGCAAGGTTCGCCTCGGAAACGTCGGCCTCCACCTGCAGCGAGCCCATGTCGGCCATGGTGACCACGGCGGCCTTCGCGTTGGCAGCGGCGGCAAGGGGGGAAACGATGTCGCCGACGTCGGCGTTCTTGGTGAGGACCACGCCGTCGAAGGGGGCGCGGATCAGGGTGTAGTCAAGGGAGGCATCGGCCCCCTTGAGGGCGCTTTGCGCCTGCCTCACGTTGGCGCGCGCCGCGGCCACGGCGGCCACGGCGCGCTGGTAGCGGGCTTCCGCCGTGTCGTAGTCGGCCTGGGCGATGATCCCCTGCCCCACCAGTTCCTTTGCGCGGGAAAGCGCCCGGGCGGCGTCCTTTTGTTCCACCCCGGCCTGCTCCAGGTTGTCCTGCGCCACGGAGACGGCTGCCGAGGCCTCTCCCTTCACCGCGGCAACGTCCCGGTTCTCCAGGCGGGCGATCAGCTGTCCCGCACGCACCACGCTCCCCTCCTCCACGCCGAGCCATTCGAGGCGCCCGGTCGCCTTGGAGGCGACGGCGGCCTTTCGCTGTGCCACGACGTAGCCGCTTGCGTTCAAGAGGGAAAAGGTCTGGGAAGGGTAGATGAGGGAAACGGTGGCGACCTCAACCTCGACGCTGCGCCTTGAGATAAAGGTCCAAAGTCCCAGGAGAAGGGCGATGAGCACCACGGCTGCAACGATGCGCGGGCGCCGGGTTCTGGCGCCGCCGGGAGTATAGCGTTTCTTGTCTATGGTCAGTCTGTTCAGGTCGTCTTGCGCCATGCCCGGTCACCCCGATAAAGCGGATTCAATAAAAGCGGAAGCTAACACATTTTAAGGCGGCGGGGAAGTCCGCAATTTTCCTAGAGCTCCTCGAGCTGGACATCGGTTATCTCCACATCCGGGCGCTCCGAAACGAGCCAGGATTCCAGCTCCTGCAGCAGTTGCCTCGCGCGCATCGGGCTTGCCGCCACGGTGACGAAGCAGAGTTCCGCGTCGGCGGGCTGGTCGTGCAGCGCGCTCTCGGAGCAGGCGACGTTGAAGCGGTTACGCGACCGTGACAGCACGCTCTTCACGATGGCGCGCTTCTCCTTCAGGGTGCGGCTGGGGAGGAGGAGTCTCATTTGCAGCAGGACTACGTGCATCGGGTTGTTCCTTTCCGGTTGTCGTGGGGACGGAGCAAGGCAAATCCCCCCTGTCCCCCCTTCGCAAAGGGGGGACGTTGGGCGCCGGTGGCGGCTGCACGCGGTAATCCAGTATACACGGGCACCCTTTCTGCGCAGCCTTTGCGTGTTGTTTTGGGCGGATAAAACGAGTACACTGACGCCTCGCCGAACGGAGGTATTCATGAAGAAAGCTCTGTCAGCCCTGTTGCTCGTAATCGCCATGGGCTCTTTTACCGGCTGCGCCACCACCATGCCGGCACAGCTGCCGGAAGGCTTCCGGGTGCAGGCGCTCGCCCGCTGCGACGCCGGGTCACCGTTTGACGCCGGTGCGAAAGGTGCGGTCGCCTGCGTCGAGCGAGGCTCGCTCCGACTGGCCGACCTGCGCGGGGAGGAGAAGGCAGTTGCAGGTACCGCGGCCAGGCTCATCAGCTTCTCGCCTTCGGGGGACCGGCTGGCGGTGGCGATAGCTCCCGGGGAGAGCACCGTCCTGCGCATCCTGGACAGCGCCGGGAACAGCGTGGGGGAGACGCGTGTCGATGGGCGGGTCACCTCGCTCGTCTGGCGCTCGGAAAAGGAGCTCCTGGCGGGCGCCCTCGTGGTCAAGAAGTTCAGCTTCGGAACCCAGATGGCGTCGCGTCTTTACCGCTGGGACGGCGCCGGGAAGCCGGAGATCACCCTTCTGGGCGACGTGACGCTCCGCCCCAAGGTGGCGCGCCTGCCCGAAGCGCTGCTTTACAACCAGATGATCGTGGCACTCTCGCCGTACCGCGACGAGATCGCCTACACCACGGTGAAGGACCCGCCGCTTTTCAACCCGTACCTCAAGGTGAACGTCCAGAACCTTTCGACGGGCACCGGCGGCAGCATCGCCGAGGCGCCTCTGGGCGCCGGCAAGGTTGTCTACGCCCCCAACGGAGAGTCGCTAGTCCTCGGCGGCTCGCCGGGGCGCCGCATCTCGCTCCCCACCGGAAAAGAAGTGGAGACCTGGAACGCTTCCGGGGCCGCCCCAGCCCTCTCCCCTTCGGGAGCCTATCTCCTCCTGGGCGGGCACCTCTTCCATAAGAACAAGGAAATCGCAACCTTCCCCCCCGACGCCGCAGGGGTCTTCCTGCCGGACGGGACGGGCGCGCTCATCATGTACAAGGAGCGGCTCTACCTCGTCTCCGGACTGAAGGACGAGCAGCCCACCCCCTTGGCCGGTGACCTGGAGCGGACGCTCAAACTGCGCGCCCTGCGCAGCCAGGGGCTCATCACCGACGCGGAGTACCGGGAACAGCTTAAGAAGGAGAGTAAATGATGATCCGAGCAGTGCTGACGGCGACCATCCTCGCTGCACTCATCGCGCCCCGTATGTCGGGCGCCGCCGAACCGTGCATCCCCTGCCACACCGAGAAGACTCCGGCCGCGGTGGCCCAGTGGCAGGGAAGCGCACACGCCAAAGCCGGTATCGGGTGCGAGAAGTGCCACGGCAGCGACCACGACAAGATCGTGAGGGGCGAGGCGAAGGTCGGCATGAAGGTCTGCGCCCCCTGTCACAAGAAGGCGTACGAGGAGCATCGCTTAAGCAGGCACGGCATGGGGCTCCATTCCGGGTGGGGATGCACCAGGGGGCTTCCGGACCGCAAGAAGGACGAATGCCGCTTCTGCCACCAGCCGGGCGACGAGATGCCGCGCTCGGACGTGCAGTGCGCCCGCTTTTTGAAGCAGTCCCCGGAGATGGGGGAGATCGGCTGCAACTACTGCCACAGCGTCGAGGACGCCTGCGATTCCTGCCACTCCAAACACATGACCGACCTGAAGATCGTGCGCGATCCGAACTCCTGTGCCAAGTGCCATATGGGGCCGGACCACCCGCAATGGGAGATGTGGCAGACCTCGCTGCACGGCACGCTGAACGTGAGCGCGGGTGCCAAGGCGGGGCCGGACTGCCAGACCTGCCACATGCCCAAGGGGACCCACAACGTCTCCATCGGCATCACCATGAACTCGGGCGGCGTCCCCTACCCCGCCGCCAAGGCGGAACCTGCGCGCAAGGAGATGGTTAACATCTGCAGCGCCTGCCACGCACCAGCCTTCGCCAAACGCGAGCTCGAACGCGGCGACCTCGTGCGCAGCCAAAGCCTCGCCATCCTGAAGGAGGCGGAACACATCATCTGGGACCTAAACGACCGTGGGCTTCTCGATCCCATGCCGGAAAACCGGCCGCAGCACCCCTTGAGCGGTCCGCGCCTCGTGACCGACAGCCAGATGCTCTACGAGGACACCTCCCACATCGAGCGTCTCTTCTTCAAGATGAAGAAGTACGACTACGCCCGCACCGTGAAGGGGGCCTACCATCAGAACCCCTCGTACACGCACTGGTACGGCAATGCCGAACTGAAGATGGACTTAGTCGACATCAAGAGCGAGGCGAGCCGTTTGAAGGAGCGGGGGCAAAAAGGTGCAGGCGTGAAGCCCCAGGCGGGCGCGGAGGACGAGCTGAAGGCGCTCAAGAACAAGTTCGACAGGGGGGCTCTGAGCGCCGAGGAGTACGCCAAAGAGAAGGGGAAAGTGCTCGAGCAGATGAAGTGACGTCCCGTTTTTAACTTGCCCCTCGGGGGCAAAAAGGTGTATCCATGCTCTCCCGCTCAGGCGGAAGAACAATACGTAAAACCGAAGGAGAAACATCGATGGGCATTCTCGCCAACACAGTAAGCGTCTGTCACTTCAAGGTTCAGGGTGAGATCCCGCAACAGCAGGACCTCCACGACTTTGTCACCAAGCAGCTGGCGGCGAACCGGTTCAACCCGATCGACCAGGGGAGCGAGGAGATCTCGGTCGGCTGGGCGCACCTGGACGACCCCAGGGTCTACGACTTCGATTCCCCCGCGGCCTGCTGCCGCGAGCACTACTTCATGTTCACCCTGCGCCGCGACAAGCGCTCCGTTCCCTCCGCTGTGCTGAAGGCACACCTGGAAAGAGCCCAGGAGGAATTCCTCGCGGAAAACCCCGGCATGACCAAGGTGCCCAAGCAGAAGAGGGAGGACCTGAAGGAGGCGGTGCGCGCCATGCTCCTCTCCCAGACCCTTCCCACCCCGGCGACCTATGACGTGGTCTGGGACACGAAGAGCGGCATCCTCACCTTCAGCTCGCTTTCGCCCAAGGTGATCGAGCTCTTCGAGGAGCAGTTCAAGAAGACCTTCGAGGGGCTGAGGGTCTCCGCGTTCCACCCGTACGCACGCGCCGAGAGCGTACTCGACGACCAGTACAAGGCGCTCCTGCAGCAGGCGAACAAGGCAGGGGGAGACAACTACCTGGAGCTCATCAAGGAGAACCAGTGGCTAGGCGCCGACTTCATGCTCTGGCTAATGTACCAGACCATGAACGAGTCATCCGAGTACACCGTGAACCAGCCGGGCGTGCTCCTCGCCAAGGAGGGCTTCGTCGCCTACCTCGACGACCGCGTCGTGCTCCTGGGTTCCGGGGAGAACGGGGCCCAGAAGATCACCGTGGCGGGTCCCCAGGACCACTTCAACGAGGTGAGAAGCGCGCTTCTCAACAAGAAGCAGATCACCGAGGCGACCCTCCATATGGAGACCGGCGACGATCACTACAAGCTGACGCTCAAGGGGGAGCTCTTCCACTTTGCCTCCTTCAAGTCCCCTGCGGTGAAGCTCGAGAAGGACAGCACGGTGGACGAGGCGATGGAGCGCGAGGCGGTGTTCTTCGAGAGGATGCTCCTCCTGGAGAAGGGAAACCAGCTCTTCGATTCCGTCTTCGCGACCTTCCTTGAACTGAGGCTTGGGAACCAGTGGGCGGAGCAGGCCGAGGCGATCCAGAAGTGGCTCAACGTCTGCAGCTTCTGCAACAGGCCGCTGGAATAGAAGAGAATAGGTTGGTAAAAAAACAAGGGCGCAGGGACGGCTCCCCGGACCGAAATCCGGGAGCCGCCTCTGCGCCCTTTGCTTTGAGGCTGTTGCTTTTATTGGCGAGGGTGCCTTACTCCTCCGTGCCGAGGGCGCGGACGATGCGGCCGCCGCCCACCAGCTCGTCCCCCTGGTAAAAGACCACGGACTGCCCCGGGGTGACCGACTTCTGCGGCTCCGTGAAGCGGACCTCGCCGCGCCCTTCCCCAAGAAGCTTCACGCTGCACTCGATCGGCTGCTGGCGATACCTGATCTTGCAGGTGGTTCGCACCTCTTCCCCATGCACCGGAACGACCCAGTTCAGCTCGCAGGCTACGAGCCCGGAGGCGTAGAGGATACCCGCCTCGCCCACCACCACCTTTCCCCCGACCGCGTCGATGGCCACGACGTAGAGCGGTTCCTTCCAGGCGATACCGAGCCCCCTTCGCTGCCCGATGGTGTAGCGGTGCGTGCCGCTGTGACGCCCGAGCACGGTCCCGTTCACGTGGACGATGTCCCCTTTTTTGCCGGCAACGCGTCCCCCCTGCTCCAGAAACGCCACGTAGTCGTCGCCGGGGACGAAGCAGATCTCCTGGCTGTCGCTTTTCTGGGCCACGGGGATGCCGAACTCCCCGGCAAGCCGTCGCACCTCATCCTTGCTAGGCATCTCCCCAAGCGGAAAGATGACGTGAGAGAGCTGCCGCTGGGTGAGCGTGTACAGGAAGTAGGACTGGTCCTTCGCGAGGTAATGCGCCTTAAGCAGGTGGTAGGTCCCCTCCTCGTCGCAACCGGTACGCACGTAATGGCCGGTGGCGAGGTAATCGGCGCCGAGCTCAAGCGCCTTGTCCAGGAGAAGGCCAAACTTCACGTAGCGGTTGCAGCGCACGCAGGGGTTCGGTGTCTCCCCCGCCTGGTACTGGGCGCGGAAATCGTCCATGATGAGGCGCCCGAACTCCTCTTCCAGATGCACCTGGTGAAACTCTATCCCTAGGTACTCGGCGACCACCTGGGCGTCCCCCTTTGCCTGCGGGTCCTCCCCCTCGCGCCGAAAAAGCTTCATGTTGATGCCGATCACCTCCGCACCCTGCTCTTTCAAAAGGGCGGCGACCGTCGATGAATCCACCCCGCCGCTCATGGCGACGGCTATCTTCCTGCCTTTATAATCTAGCGACATATCTGCTCCGTGTTCCTGATTAGCTGCGCATCCATACTTGACTGAATCGCCTTCGTAAGGCAACACTTTTTCGCCTGCCCATCCCTCGAGGAGATGCTGCGGTGCGTACTCAAGTTTCGGGGCCGGCTGCCGATTCGTACTGTATCACCGTCTTTTCTGAACTACACTGGCCGCCGGCCCGTAAACCGTTCAAGGAGAATCACCATGGCCCTCTCCCTCACCATCAGGCGTCTGCTGGGTAATCAGCCGATCGACCTTCCCGTATTCCACCCCATCGCGCTGAGGCTCGTCCACCTTTTGCAAACGACGGACTTCACGATGGGCCAGGTGACGGACCTGGTCAACGAGGACCAGTCGCTCGCCGGCCAGATCCTCAAGATGTCGAACTCCCCGATGTACATCGGACGGGTACGCGCCGAGACGGTGAAGGAGGCAACGGTGCGGCTCGGGGCGCAGGAGATAACGAACCTCGCCATGGCGGCCTCCCAGGCGAGCCTCCACACCTCGGATAACCGCACGATCAACAGTTTCATGCAGTCGCTTTGGCTCCACAGCCATGCCTGCGCCCTGGGGAGCCGCTGGCTCATGCGCCGGGCCGGGTACCCGCAACACGCCGACCAGGCGTACATGGCGGGACTTCTGCACGACATCGGCAAGCTGTACCTTTTGAAGTCGCTGGAGCGGCTGAACCAGATGGGTGTGGCACAGGCGGCGCTGGAAGAGGACCTGTTGCTGGAGATCTTCGAGGAGTTGCACATCGAGCAGGGATGCCGGCTCATGGAGCACTGGAACATGCCGAAGGTCTATTACAACGTGGTCGCCAATCACCACGATGAGAACTTCGACACCCAGGACATCGTGCTGACCGTGGTACGGCTCGTGAACACGGCGTGCCGGATGAAGGGGATCGGGCTGGTACGGGATGCGGACATCGACCTCGCCGAGCAAACCGAGGCGGCGATCCTGCAGCTTAGCCAGGAAGAGATGGACGACCTGCTGGACGTTCTCGAGGACTCTCAGGAGCTGGTTATCTAGAAAAGCCCCTGATACTCAAGGATGATGGGGAGGTCGGCGTCGGCCCAGTCGAGTTCCAGCATCCGTGCCGGAGGAAGCCAGATCATCGCCGAATGTTCATGCAGGGTGATTTCACCGGATACGATGCTGCAGATGTAGGGGTAGAGCGTCACATCGAAGGCGGGATAGCTGTGGGTGACCGGCGTGAGCGGGCGACCGACGGCGACCTCCACCCCCATTTCCTCCACCAGTTCACGCTTCAGGCATTCCTCCCGCCCTTCCCCAGGCTCGATCTTCCCACCCGGAAACTCCCACCTGAGCGGCAGGTTCATGGATGCGCTGCGCCGGGCCGACAGAACCAGCCCGTCCCGCTCGATGACGGCGCAGGTGACGTGGACGTGTTTTCTCACCAGCCAGCCTCGTCACTACACTCTTCCAAGGGCGTTTCCATACCCTCCAGCAAGGACTCCAGCATGCCGGGTATCGACAGCAGATACATAGTTTCGTTCACGGTCATTTCAATCACCTCCGGCAGAAAAATACCCCAACGGGAAGAAACTGGTCAAGGGAAATACCGGCAGGCAGGCAATCGCATGCGCCAACGCCCTCACCCTGACCCTCTCCCAGAGGGAGAGGGGAGATGGACGATATCCGGGAAGATCATGCCTTGTGAGAAGCGGATATTGGCGGCACGGGGCGCCCAGGAAGAGGGCGCGGTTACGGGAGCACCAGCGGGATCTGCAGTTGGAAGACGGAGCCCCCCTCGGGCGCGTTCTCGGCCCAGATGCTGCCGTCCATCAGTTCGGTCATGCGGCGCGCGAGGGTGAGCCCAAGGCCGAGCCCCGGGAACGAGCGGGTGATCGAGCCGTCGGACTGGGTGAAGTCGCTGAAGATGCGCTCGAGATCCACGGGGTCGATGCCGACGCCGGTGTCGGATACCGAGAACTGCAGCATCGGGATCCCGGCCGTCTCCTGAACGCGCACCTCCAGCCCCACCCCTCCCTCGCTGGTGAACTTCACCGCGTTCCCGAGCAGCATGCTGAGCACCTTGTGCAGCATCCCCTGGTCGCTCACCACGGCGGCAGGGAGTGCCGGGTCGAGCAGGACGGCGCACTGCAGCCCCTTCGCCTGCGCCAGGGCGCGCGCTTCCATGGTGATGGTGTCCAGAAATGGCTTCAACTGGAACGGCGCGTTCTCCGGGGCTCCCCCCTCCCCTTCCAGCCTGCTGGTCTCGATGAGGTCCTCCACGATACCCAGAAGGCGCAGGGCCGATTTCTGGACCATCCCCAAGTACTTGCGCTTGTTGTCGTCCTCCTCGCTGTTCAGCACGAGGTCGGTCATCCCGATGATCGGGGTGAGCGGCGTGCGCAGTTCGTGGCTTACGCTGCGCAGGAACTCTTTCTTGGCCCGGTCGGCGGCACTCGCCAGGGTCTCCAGGAGGTCGCGATAGCGCTTCAGCTCCAGGTGGTTCTTGACCCGCGCCCTCACGATGTGCGGGCTGATCGGCTTGGTGAGGTAGTCGATGGCGCCCAGCTCGAGCCCCTTGATCTCCTGTTCCTCCTCGATCATGGCGGTGACGAAGATGATCGGGATGTCGCGCGTGGCGGGGTCGCTTTTCAGGATGGTACAGAGCTCGAAGCCGTCCATCCCGGGCATCATGATGTCGAGCAGGATCAGGTCCGGCTTGTCCGCACGGATGAGTTCCAGGGCGTCGGCTCCGCTGGTGGCGAAGAAAAGCTCGTAGTCATCCCCCAGGCTCTCGCTGAGGATCTCGATGTTGGCAGGTGTATCGTCGACGATCATGACCGTCTGGCGTTTCATGTATTCTCCCTCGCTCGGTGCGCGCTTACTGGGGCGCCGGGAATATGGCGAGCAGTTGCCGCGCCTTTCTGAAATCGAGTTTTTCCATGCAGGCCTGCAGCGCCTGCAACTCGTTGGTGTACTCGCCGCGGGGGACCTGGGCGCAGAACTTCTCGAACTGCCGCTTGGCATCGAGGCTGTTGCGGGCCAAAAGCCGCTCCAGCTTCCCCTTCTCCGCGGTGAAGCGCTGCGGTTCGAAAGCGCCTTCTGGTGCGGTCTTAACCGGCCTTGCCGCGCCCGCAGCGGTCGTCCGCGCAGGCGGTTGCTGGGCTGCGCGCGAAAGGGCCCGGATCATGCCGTCGACCATGAGCGAGGGACGCACCGGAGCGGCGTACACCGCACTCGCCCCCCACTCGTCCCCGGCCTGACGCACCTCTTCCAACTGCTCCGCGGCGGCCGCAACTATTACCGGAACGCGGCCGTGGTACCGCCTGCCGATACTGCGGCAGAGCTTTTCCACCCCACCGATGCCCGCAGTGGCGCCGTCGACGGCGACCAGGTCGAAAGGATGCGCCGCCTCGTCCTCGAGCGCATCCAGCGCCTCGGCCACGTCGGCAACGGCACATAGCTCCATCGGCATCCCCTGCAGCATCTCGCTGAGCCCCTCGACCGAAGCGGTGTCACCGTCCACGAAGAGCAGGCGCATGCTGCGTAACTGCACCTCTTTGCTCGCGACCACGGCCTTGCCGGCGGGTGGAAGGGCGAAGCCGACCGTGAAGAAGAAGCTGCTTCCGGCGCCGGGAACGCTATGCACCTTGAGCTCGCTCCCCATGAGTTCGACCAGCTGCCGGCTGATGGAGAGGCCAAGCCCCGTACCGCCGAAGCGCCGCGTGGTGGAGCTGTCCGCCTGTGTGAACGGGGTGAAGATGCGTTCCATCTGTTCGGGGGTGATGCCGATGCCGGTGTCCTGGACGCTGAACTCCACGGCGACCTCCCCCTCACCCTGCCCGACCGGCTTAACGGCGAGCACCACCTCGCCGCGCTGGGTGAACTTGAGGGCGTTGCCGATCAGGTTGTTCAGCACCTGGGTAAGGCGCAGCGGGTCCCCCATGAGCTTTTTGGGAAGCTCGGGGGCGAGACGCACCCGGAACTCGATCCCCTTCTCCTGCGCCTTCAGGTGGTGCATGTCGGAGATGTTTCCCAGCACCTCGTGCAGGCTCAGTTCGGTCCTTTCCAGCTCGACCTTGCCCGCCTCGATCTTCGAGAAGTCGAGGATGTCGTTGATGATGTTCAAAAGGGTCCGGCTCGACGTGCAGATCTTCTCCAGGTAGTCACGCTGTTTCGCGTTGAGCTCGGTCTTCAGGGCCAGGCGGCTCAGCCCCATGACTGCGTTCATCGGGGTGCGGATCTCGTGCCCCATATTGGCGAGGAATTCGCTCTTGGCGCTGCTCGCCGCCTGTACCAGGTCGCGCTCGCGGCGCAGCTCAAGCGCCTCGCGCTTCGCGGTCACGTCCTCGACGACGCAGATCAGGTACTTGGGTTCCCCTCCAGGCGCGCAGACGAGCGACTTGGTCAGGTTGACCCAGACCAGCGAGCCGTCCTTGCGGATCTGCCGGATCTCTATACTGTAGTTGTCGATCTCCCGGTTGAGGAGCCGCGAGAGGTGGCTCTGCTCGGCGGCGCGGTCTTCCGGATGGATGGTCTGCTCTAGGCTCCATCCCATCAGCTCGTCCTGGCCGTACCCCAGGATGTCACAGAAGCGGCTGTTGATCCTGATCAGGATGTCGGAGAGGGCGATATGGCAGATGCCGACCGCGGCCTGCTCGAAGGTGTTGCGGAAGCGCTCCTCGCTCTCCTTCAGCTGTTCCTCGGCCCTCTTCCTGAAGGTGATGTCGGTGAGGACGCCCAGAAGACCGTAGACCCGCCCGTGATCGTCCTTAAGTGGGGTGAGGGACTTGCTGACCCAGGTGCCGTCCTTCTCGCGCAGCTCGTCGTGCTCCACGGCGGTGCCCGCCTGCATCACCTTTGCGTCCTCGTCCTGCCGCTTTTTGGCGAGGGCGGGGGCGACGATATCGTAGTCGGTCTTGCCGAAGACCTCGGCGGGCTGCAGGCCCAGTTCACGCGCGAAACTGGAGTTGCAGGAGAGATAGACGAGGTTGCAGTCCTTGAGGAAGATGCGCTGCGGCAGGTTCTCGATCAGGCCGCGGTAGCGCTTTTCGAAGAAGAGCGCGCTTTCCGCCTCCTTGCGCTCGGTTACGTCGTGCACCACGCTCACCACCCTAAGCGGCGTCCCGGAGGTGTCACGGAAGACCTCGCCAACCTCCTCTAGGATGCGCTCCCCGCCATCCGGCCGGACCAGGGCGTACTCCACGGCGAAGGAATCGCCCCCCTTCAGCGCCTTTTCGACCGCGGCGGCCACCGCTTCACGCCCCTTGCCGGGCAGCAGCGCGAGAAAAGCCTCGTAACTCGCGGGGGCCTCCTCGAAGGGGACGGCGAAGATCCGGCAGAGCTCTTCGGAGCAATCCAGCCTGCCGCTTGCCATGTCCCAGTCCCAGCTGCCGATCTGGGCTATGCGCTGCGAGATGCGCAGCTGCTCTTCGCTGCGGCGCAAGTCGCCCTCGGCCTGCCTGCGCCACTTAAGGCGCAGGACGTGAATGCCTGTCACGAACACCATCGCGAGCGCACTCACCGACCATGCCTGGGGACGCAACGCCGCGACGTAAAGGACGAGCAGCAGCAAGGCGCAGACCGCCAGGAGCATGGTATTTCTGATAAGGCAAGGAAGTGACCTGTAACCAGAGGGCATGGATGACCTTTGCACCTGAATTACGACGTTGTTGACGCGACGATGATCTTATCGGCGCCACGCCGGAAAACATTAATGAAATTAACAGAGAAGGGAGGTGTTTCGTGGTGCGCCCGGCTCCCGGCATCCGCCGACTTTTTCCATCCTTATCGGATCGCCCCCCCGTTTTTGGAACGCTCTGTGCTCTTTAACTTGTTATCCTGTCATTTCAAGGCGGTGTCAATCGTCGTAAGGGGGTGAAACACATGGGAAAAGCGGTCCTGTACATTCGCGACGAGGAACTCCTGAGGAGCCTAAAAAAGAGGCTCAAGGACCGAGGTTTTGCTGAAATAATAGCGCCGGGGAGTCCGGGAGAGCTGTTGAACGAGGCGCTGTCCAGCCATCCGGAGGTGGCTGTGATCGAATACCGCGCCGCAGACCAGGAGATCAGCAGCGTTGCGAAAAGGCTTTGGGAAAAGCTGAGCCTGCCGATCATCATGATCGCGGAGAGCACCGAGGTGGAGGAGGTGCAGACCTGGGGCGAAGCGACGGTGTCCACCATCCTCGCAAAACCGGTGCGCGAGGACGAGCTGGTGGCGGCGGTCGCGCTCTCCATCGCTGCCGCGCGTCGTGTGGAGCGCTTGAAGGAGGAGGTGACCTCACTCAAGGAGAGCATCGAGAGCAGGAAGGTGATCGAGAAGGCGAAGGGGCGCCTCATGGAGCGAGACAAGCTCTCCGAGGCGGAGGCGTTCCGTCGTATGCAGAGGCTCGCCATGGACCGGAGGATTTCCATGCGCCAGCTGGCCGATGCCATTCTTCTCACCGAAAGTATCGCCGGCTGAAGCCGTTTCCCCGCCGCAGCGGGGGAAAAGAAACGGTTGACACCCGGCCGACCATTACCTATATTTCACCAAGGTAAAGGGGAGTAGCCAACGGTTGAACCGCAACCGACCCGTGTTCGTCAGGACGGCCGGAAGGCCCGGACATGGGGCATGACAATCCTGTCAGCAGGCAAGACCTTTATCCAGTGCTTCAAGCGCCTGGGTAAAGGTCTTTTTATTTGACCAGTCCACGAGGCTCAGGAGGTAACGTCATGAACAGATTCAAGACCGCAGTCCTGCTCACCACGCTCACGCTGATCATGGTAGCCATGGGAAGTGCCATCGGCGGCCGGGGCGGCATGTACCTCGCCTTCATCATGGCGTGCGTGATGAACCTCTTCTCCTACTGGTTCTCGGACAAGATCGTGCTGCGCATGTACGGGGCACAGGAGATCACCGAAAACGAGAACCCCGCCTTCTACGGCATGGTGCGCCGGCTCGCGCTGCAGGGGGGGCTTCCCATGCCGAAGGTCTACATCATCCCGTCCGAATCCCCCAACGCCTTCGCCACCGGGAGAAACCCCGAGCATGCGGCGGTGGCCGCGACCGAGGGGATCCTGCGCATCCTCACCCCGGAGGAACTGGAGGGGGTGATGGCGCACGAACTAAGCCACGTGGCAAACCGCGACATCCTCATCTCCACGATAGCCGCGACCATAGCCGGCGCCATTTCCATGCTGGCGAACATGGTGCAGTGGGCCGCCATCTTCGGCTCCCGCAGTGACGATGACGAGGGAGGGGGATGGGGGGGCCTGGCACTCGCCATCATAGCCCCCATCGCCGCCATGCTGATCCAGTTGGCGGTGTCGAGAAGCCGCGAGTACCTGGCGGACGAGAGCGGTGCCAGGCTTTGCGGCAGGCCGCGCGCCCTCGCCAACGCGCTCAGGAAGCTGGACCAGGCCTCGCACGTCTTGCCGATGCAGGAGGCGCGCCCCGCAACGGCGCACATGTTCATCGTGAACCCGCTGAGCGCCGGTGCCCTTATGAGGCTTTTTTCCACGCACCCTCCCATGGAGGAGCGGATCGCGCGGCTTGAACAGATGGAACGTTAACCGGAGGGAGTTTTGACAAACAATGAGATGATGTGGATCGCCTTCGCGGTGATCATGACGGTGATGTTCGTTCTGGACCTCTTCGTCTTCAACCGGAAGAGCCATGAGATCAAGTTCAGGGAGGCGCTCACCTGGACCGTGGTCTGGATCGGGCTCGCCATGCTCTTCAACGCGGGGGTGTGGTACGTCCTTGGATCGGCAAAGGCTCTGGAGTTCTTCACCGGTTACGTCATCGAGGAATCGCTCTCCGTCGACAACCTCTTCGTCTTCATCATGATCTTCTCCTACTTCAAGGTCCCGCGGGCGCTGCAGCCCAAGATACTCAAGTGGGGGATCATAGGCGCCCTGGTGATGCGCGGCATCTTCATCATGGTCGGCATCGGACTGATCGAGCGCTTCCACTGGATGGTGTACGTCTTCGGCGTCGTCCTGATCTACACCGGGTTCAAAATGGCCTTCGGCGGCGACGAGGAGGTACACCCGGAGAACAACCCGATGGTGCGTCTGGTCCGGCGCTTCGTTCCCATCACCAAAAGGGCGCGGGGTGACCGCTTCTTCATGAAAAGGCGCGGCATCTGGGCCGCCACCCCGCTCTTCCTGACCCTGGTCGTCGTGGAATCAAGCGACGTGATCTTCGCGGTGGACTCCATTCCGGCGGTGCTCGCGGTCACCCACGATCCCTTCATCGTGTACAGTTCCAACATCTTCGCCATCATGGGGCTGCGCTCGCTCTACTATCTGCTGGCCCACGTCATGGAGATGTTCACCCACCTGAAACTGGGGGTGTCGGTCATCCTCGCCTTCGTCGGCGCGAAGATGCTCCTTTCCAACGTGGTGGAGATCCCGCTCGTGCTATCCCTCGGCGTCATCATCGGCGCCCTCACCATCTCCATCCTGACCTCGGTGCTCCTGACCAAAAAGCAGCACAGGTAAGGGTGACCGGACGTCCTGAGGTCGCCGCCGGGCGCGGCGTCACTCGGGCTCTGTTACTTTTTCCTCCTCCCGCTTCACGATCCGGACCTGGGTGATCCCGGTCCGGGTCACTTCCTCGCAGGTGAGCAGATAATCGCCAAACGCCACTTTCTCCCCCTGTTCGGGGAAACGACCGATCCGGTCCAGGATGAGCCCGGCCAGGGTGTCGTAGGGAAGGTCCTCACCCAGGTCGATCTCCAGCAGGTCTTCCAGATCGGAGACCGAGATGAAGGCGTCGACCAGATAGCTCCCGTCCGCCATCACCTGCACCCGGCTCGGCTCCCCGACATCATGCTCGTCCTCGATCTCCCCAACCAGCTCCTCGAGCAGATCCTCGGTGGTGACGATGCCGCTGATACTGCCGTACTCGTCCACCACGAACGCCATATGCACGCGGGTCTTCTGCATCTCCTTTAGAAGGTCGCTCACCTTCTTTCCTTCCGGAACGAAGACGGGGGGACGGACGATGGAGCGGATGTCGAAGTCAGGCTCGCGCACCATGCGCCCCAAGAGGTCCTTGCCGTGGATGAACCCCACCGTCTCCTCGATGCTCCCTAGGTAGACCGGGTAGCGCGAGTACATGTTGTCCAGCACCCCGTTCAGGATCTCCTCGTTGGACTGGTTCAGGTCGAAGGCTACGATGCGGGTACGCGGCACCATGACCTCGCGCACGGCGGTGTGTGTGAAATCGAAGAGGTTGTCGATGAAGGTGTGCTCGGTTTCGCTGAAGATGCCGCTCTCGTGTCCCTCGGCGACGATATGCTGCACCTCCTCGCGCGTGACGAAGGCCTCCCCCTCGCTCTTCAGCCCGAACAGGGCGAGCGTCGCCTTGGTGGAGAAGCTGAGCACAGAGACCAGGACGCCGGCTACGCGGGCTAGGAGGTTGATCGGTTGCGCCACGCGCAGCGCCACCTGTTCCGCGTACTGAAGCCCGATGGTCTTCGGGACCAGTTCCCCGAGGATAAGGGAGAGGTAGGAGATGGCGCTTACCACGAGGCCGATGGAGAGCGGCTCCGCGGCGTTTCTGACCATCGCGAAGGGGGACATGAGAAACACGGGACGGATGTAATCGACCGCGATGACGCCGCCCACCGCGGAAGCGGTCGAGCCGACGACGGTTACGCCGATCTGCACGATGGCGAGCAGTCGGTGCGGGTCCTTTTGCAGCGACTCGATCAGTGCGGCGCGCGGGTTCCCCATGGAGACCAGTTGCGCAACGCGGCTTTTTCTTATGGAGACGATGGCGAATTCAGCGCAGGAGAAAAATCCGTTCAGCAGTATGAGGATGGCTATGACCAGCAGTTCGATGAAGACGGTGTCCAATTACCCTCCGGTAGTTCATGGCTCGCCAAGAAGGTGCCTTGGCTTGCTAATCTCAACAGGTGCTCATTTTCAACGCTAACCGGCACCTTGTCAACCTTTTGTAGCTGTTGGACGGTAGAAGCGGTCGTGTGGACGGGGGAAGCAAAGTGGGGAACAGAGTGGATTTACTCTTGGGGGAACCTGGCGGAGGTGCGGCGGCCACCGCTGGGGTGGCCGCTGGAATGAGATCCTACCTGCCGATCTTGAAGGAAAGCAGGAAACGGTCGTCGCCGCAGATAAAGGGCATCACGAGCGATTCGGCGCTGGAGACGCTCTCCATGGCGTAGTCGCTGCCGTAGATGACGGTGGGGATGGAGAGGTTGATATCCGCCCCGCCGGGAGAGAAGATGTGCTTCACGTCCCCCCCGACCATGTTGGCGATCTCTCCCATGGCGTCGTTCACATCGTCATCGACCTCGGTGATGTCCATCCCGAGCATGTTCGAGGTGACCTGGAGCGCCAGCCGCTTCGGGCAGTGTATGGCGAGTATCCCGGTGTGGCTCCCGGCGAGGCCGACCATGCTGGTCACCGTCTCGTGGAAGTTGAGCACCGGCTCGTCCAGAGGGGGTTCGTCTACCACGTCGAGCATGACCATCGTGGAGAACACCCCCCGGGTTATGTCGGCTATGGTCTTCCGGACCGCTTCTTCGGTGGTATTGGCATCGCTCAAGACCGCGGCATCAAGCCCCATTTCCATCCTCCTCGCTTCCGAGTTGAACTACCATATCGGCTACCGTCAGCCGGCAAAACAGTACATAAGTGTATTCGGCAGTAATCACTGCGACTTTAGAAACTTTTCAGCAGACCCGGTACTCTCCCCTTGCAAGGGCGAGACAGAAGTCGTTCATCGAAGCGAACTCCCGCTGCATGACCTCACGGACCGCCTCTTCGACCTGGGCTACCTCCCGCCCCGGTTCCATGACGAGCTGGGCGTTGGCCATCTGCGGCTCGTCCACCGGAGAACCGATGCGGCTCATGAGCATGACGTTCGCCCCCTCGACCCCGGGGACCGACTTGCAGATGGAGCGCGCCATCTTGTGCGAGAGGAGGTTGTAGATCTTGCCGACGTGGCTTACCGGGTTCTTCCCGGCCGCGGCCTCGGTGCCGATGGGACGCCCGATCGGGATGACACCGTTCACCCGGTTGCCGCGCCCGACCTGGCCGGAGTCCGCGTCCTCGGCCGAGGTGCCGAGCAGCGTGAGGTAGACGCCGCCCAGCCCCCGCCCGGCCTGATCCAGTGTGTTGTAGTAGACCCGGATCCGGTCGAATCCGGTACAGGTCGTCTCCAAAAAGCGCCGCATCTCGGCCTCAACCGCCTCTTTCCTCTCGAAGTATTCCCGCTCCGAGTTGACCATTGCCGCCAGCAGGGGCATCGCGACGGTCAGCTCCAGTTCACAGCCGTTGCGAAGCCCCATCACCTTAACGTCCTCGCCGGTCTCCGGGAAGAGGTGCTTGAAACGCTCGCCGTTCAGCTCCCGCTCCAAGGAGAGCACGGTGCGCTCCGTGGGGCTCAACGGGTAGTAGCCGACCGCGGCGGAGGTGTCGTTCGCCCCCCGCACCGCTCCGGGGCGCGCGAAGATGTCGGTCAGCTCCTGGGAGCCTGGGGCGAGCCTGAAGCGGTAGGCCAGGTGCCGGTCCGGATCGACGTGGCGCAGGTTCCCCCTGATCCACCCTTTCGCCGCATCGAGGGCGATGTCGCGTACCGGGATCTCCTTACCGGCAACCGAAAAGGTAGCGCGGTCGCCTATGGTGAGTTCCATGGGCTGCAGCACCTCGCCGCCGCCAAAGCGCTTCTCGACGCGCCCGGCCGCGAGGAGTCCCTTGTCGATGTTGTGGTGCAGGATGACGCCGAACTCCGCGAGGTAGGCCTGGGAAAGGGCGACCGAGATGGCGTCCATGATGCAGTCGCAGATCTGGTCCGGGTGCCCGGTCCCCTTGCGCTCCACCATCTCGACCCGTTGTTCGGTCACTTTAGTGCCGCGAAACTCCTCTACGACCAGCATCGGCCCCTCCTTTCCTCCCGGACGGCGCGGCAGTCCGGGCGACTGAAGAATAGTAGCGGAAAAAGGAGGGGGTGCAATTAATGGGAAATGCGGGGTGAGGAAGGGGGATGGATCAGAAGTGCCGGCGCACCACGAAGCCGCCGCGGGCTATTTTCGCCTGCAGCCAGAGACCTAGCCACATCTTGATGACGCGCCTCGTGGCGGGGATGAGGAAGAAGATGCCGAGAAAGTCGGTGAAAAAGCCGGGTGTGGTGAGGAGCACGCCGCCGATGAAGATGAGGGCGCCGTCCAGAAGCTGCGCCGCGGGAAGCCGCCCCTGGGCCAGCTCGTCGCGGATCTGCCCGAGCACCCGCCCACCTTGGTGGCGAATGAGCCAGGCGCCCAGAAGGCTCATGGCAAGGAGGACCGTAACGGTGGCGACGCCGCCGATCACCTGCCCCACCTTGATGATGAGGTAGATCTCGATGACCGGGACGATGAGGAAGATGAGAAATAGTCTGAAGAACATGAATGCCTACTTCTTCATGTCGATACCGTAGCTCTTGATCTTTCTGTGCAGGTTGCTCCGCTCCAGTTCGATCGCTTCGGCGGTCTTCGAGACGTTCCAGTCGTTCTCCTCGAGCTTTTGGATGATGAACTCGCGCTCGAACTCCTCGCGCGCCTCCCTTAAACTGGAAAGCTCCAGCACGCTGTCGAGTTTCCCCACGCCCGCCTCACGCTCGGCCGCCGTGTTCAGGTAGTCGGGGAGGTGGTTCAGCGTGATGGTGCCGCCGGGGGTCATGATCACCAGCCGCTCGACGATGTTCTTCAGCTCACGGACGTTGCCGGGCCAGTCGTAGCGCTTGAGGGCATCCATCGCCTCGGGGACGATGCGCTTTCGCTCCCTACCCTCCTGGTCGCAGAAGGCCTCCAGGAAATAGCCGGCAAGAAGCGGGATATCCTCGCGACGCTCGCGCAGGGGGGGGACCTTAAAGGGGACCACGTTGAGACGGTAGTAGAGGTCCTCGCGGAAGGTACCGTTTTTGATCTCCTCCTCGAGGAGCTTGTTTGTGGCGGCCACGATACGGACGTCGACCTCCATGGTCCGCGTCCCCCCGACCCTTTCGAACTTCTTCTCCTGCAGGATGCGCAGCACCTTCGCCTGGGTCTTGAGCGACATGTCGCCGATCTCGTCCAGAAAAAGGGTCCCGCCGTCGGCCAGGTCGAACTTCCCCTTCTTCTGCGCGACGGCACCGGTAAAGGCGCCCCGCTCGTGACCGAAGAGTTCGCTCTCGATGAGTTCCTCTGGGATGGCGGCGCAGTTTATCTCGATGAAGGGTTTGTCGCGGCGCTGGCTGTGGTAGTGCACCGAGCGGGCCACGAGCTCCTTGCCGGTGCCGTTCTCGCCGGTGATGAGGACCGAGGCGTTGGTGGGGGCGACGAGGCGGATCTGCTCGGCCAGCTGCTGCATGGGGGCCGAGGTTCCGATCATCTCATGTCCCTGCTGCACCTGCCCCCTGAGCGTCGCGTTCTCTTCCTTCAGGCGCGTCATGGCAAGGGCGTTTTCCACCGTGACCACCACCTTCTCCAGGGAGAGCGGCTTCTCGATGAAATCGTAGGCACCGAGTTTCGTGGACTTCACCGCAGTCTCGATGGTGCCGTGACCGCTCATCATGATGACGTTCAGCCCCGGATGCAGCTCCTTCAGGCGCTTGAGCGTCTCGATGCCGTCCATCCTGGGCATCCAGATGTCGAGGAGCACGAGCCCCGGGAGCTCCTTGTTGCACATGGCGAGCGCCTCGACGCCGTCCGCGGCGCACACGGTGCGGTACCCCTCGTCCTCGAGGATCCCGGCGAGCGAAGAGCGGATCCCCTCCTCGTCGTCCACTATGAGAATGGTGTCGGTCATGGTGCTCCCTTGGCTAGCCGGAAAGCCCCGCTTCGCGGGCGAGGTTCCTCCAGGCGGGGAGGCTCCTCTCGATCATCCCCTTGTCCACGCAGTAGGCGATGCGGAAAAAGCCCGGCGCGCCGAAGCCCGCCCCGGGGACGAGGAGGATGCGGTGCTTCTGGGCCATCTTGACGAACTCGACATCGTCGGCCAGGGGGGACTTCGGGAAGAGGTAGAAGGCGCCGTCGGGCTTCACCATGGAGAAGCCCATGGCGGTGAGCGAATCGTAGAGGAGGTCGCGCTTCACGCGGTAGGCGTCGATGTCCACGGAGACGTGCTGCAGCCCCGCCACCAGGCGCTGCATGAGGGCGGGGGCGTTCACGAAGCCAAGCACGCGGTTGGAGAAAACCGCCCCCTCCATGAATTGCTCCACGTTCTTCATGTTCGGGCTCGCCGCTAAGTAGCCGATGCGCTCACCGGGGAGGGCGAGGTCCTTGGAGTGCGAGGTGACGATCACCGAGTTGCCCACGTAACGGAAGATGTTCGGGACGCTCTTGCCGTCGTAGGCGATGCGGGCGTACGGTTCGTCGGAGATGACGAGGATCTGCCGGGAAAGCTCCTTCTCCTTTGCCGCCACCATGTCACCCAGGGCCTTGAGGCTTTCCGCCGGGTAGATGACGCCGGTCGGGTTGTTCGGAGAGCAGATGATGATGGCTCGGGTCTTATGGGTGATCGCGGCGGCGATGGCCGGAACGTCAAGCTGGAAGGTCTCGCGGTCGGTCCAGACCTCGACCGGGACGCCGCCGTGGTTGTCGATGTAGAAGCGGTACTCGACGAAGAACGGCGTCAGGAGGATAACCTCGTCCCCTTGGTTGAGGATCGTCTTCAGCACCACGTTGAGCGCGCCGCCGGCGCCGCAGGTCATCACCACGTGGCTCCCCTGGACCGGGAGCTCACTTGCCGCGGCGAGCATGGAGGCTACGGCGTCTCTGGTCTCCTGGTACCCGGCGTTGTTCATGTAACGGTGCATGCCCGGAACCGGATCCTTGGCGAGCTTTGCGAACTCGTCCTGGAACGCCGCGGGGGGCTCGACGTCGGGGTTCCCCAGGGTGAAGTCGTACACCTGGTCGGCGCCGAATTCCTTTCTGAGCTTCTCCCCCTCCTCGAACATCTTCCTGATCCACGACGATTTTGCAATGAAACCGGCTATCTTATCGGCAACAGGCATGCCACCCTCCTTGGTTTGGTGTCCAGTTTTATTAACACATTACGTAAACCGGGGCAAGGCGTATTCCCCCCGGCGATCACCCTACCGGAGCACCATTTTAATATTTCCCTGCATTCGCCCGGACAATCTGCTATGATACGCGCCTTGCCTTGTCATCAGAACCTAGAAGGAGGGAACAATGAAGAAGCATTGGCGCATCGAGACCCAGGCGATCCAGGAGGGATTCACCCCGAAGGACGGTGACCCGCGCATCCTGCCCATCTACCAGAGCACCACCTACAAGTTTTCCAGCGCGGAGCACGTGGCGAAGCTGTTCGACCTCGAGGTGGGGGGACACTTCTACACCCGGCTTTCCAACCCGACCGCGGAAGGTTTCGAGGTGAAGATCGCGGCCATGGAGGGTGGCGTCGCTGCCATGGCGACCTCGAGCGGCCAGGCGGCCTCGACCATAGCCGTTATGAACATCTGCCGCGCCGGTCAGCACGTGGTCGCCGCCAGCACCCTTTACGGCGGCACCTACTCGCTCTTTGCCAACACCTTCCCGAAGATGGGAATCGAGGTGACCTTCGTGGACCCGGAGGCCGACGAGGCGACCATCTGTGCGGCCTTCCGCCCCGAGACCCGCTGCCTGTTCGGTGAGACGATAGGGAACCCCGGGCTCAACATCCTCGACTTCGAGAAGTTCTCCCGCATCGCGAAGAAGATGCAGGTGCCCCTCATCATCGACAACACCTTCCCGACCCCTTACCTCTGCCGGCCGTTCGAGCACGGCGCCGACATCGTGGTGCACTCCGCGACGAAGTACATCGACGGCCACGCGACCAGCGTTGGCGGGGTGATCGTCGACAGCGGCAACTTCGACTGGGGGTGCGGCAAGTATCCCGAGATGACCGAGCCGGACGAGAGCTACCACGGCCTCAAGTACCTGGAGACCTTCGGCAAGCTCGCCTACATCGTCAAGGCGCGCGTGCAGCTCATGCGTGACATCGGCCCCTGCCCCGCTCCGATGAACGCCTTTTTGTTCAACCTGGGGCTCGAGACGCTCCCGCTTCGGATGCAGCGCCACTCGGAGAACGCCCTCGCCATGGCGAAATACCTCGAAAAGCACGAGGCGGTCTCTTGGGTCAACTACCCCGGGTTGGAGAGCCACAAGAGCTACGAGCGGGCGAAGAAGTACCTCCCCAAGGGGGCGAGCGGCGTGCTCACCTTCGGCATCAAGGGTGGTGCCGCAGCCGGCAAGAAGTTCATGGAGAGCTGCCAGTTAGTTGCGCTCGTCGTGCACGTAGGGGACGCGAGGAGCTGCGTCTTGCACCCGGCGAGCACGACGCACCGCCAGCTTTCCGAGGAGCAGCAGATCGCCTCCGGCGTCTCGCCTGACCTGATCAGGCTCTCAGTAGGGATCGAGCACATCGACGACCTGATCGAGGACGTGAACCAGGCGCTTTTAGCGAGCCAGAAGTAGGATAAGCTGCAAAGCAAATCCCCCCTGTCCCCCCTTCGCAAAGGGGGGGGACGTCAGGCCTCGTGCAGAGCTTCGCGGCAGCGACGAATTTCCCAAAAAGAAAGGGGCGAGTGGATTTCCACTCGCCCCTTTTGCTTTACCGCGGACAGCCTACTTGCCGCAGCACTTCTTGTACTTCATCCCGCTGCCGCAGCTGCACGGATCGTTGCGCCCGATCTTCGGGGCCGTCCTCACGACCGGCTGACGGGTAACCGCCTTGCCGTCGGTGAAGAGCCAACCCTGCTTTTCCTTCTTGAACAGGGCACGCTCGTGGTGCACACGGTCCTGCCCCTGCTCCTTCCAGCGCGCGATGAACTCGACCTCACCGGTCGCGTCATCCTTGCCGCCGTCCTTGGTGGAGACGATCTCCAGTCCCAGCCACTCGGACTTTTCCGCCCATTCGCGGGTCCCCTCGGCGTCATACCCTTCGCGGTGCTTCGGGTGGGTGCTCTCGAAAATGAAATCGGTCTCCACGTTGACGTACGCGGCGTAGCGCGCACGCATCAACGCCTCGGCCGTCTCGGCTGCGCGCTCACCCTTGATGATGGGGCGGCAGCATTCGGCGTAAGCCAGGGCGCTGCCACAGGCACAAAGCTCCATCAGTTACTCCTCCTCTTGTTGTTTATAGTTCCCGTTAGATCTCGTAGTCGGCGGCTACCACGGAAGAGCAGACGCTCTTCATGTAGGCGGCGACCTCGTTGGCGTGATACGGGTGCACCTGGTAGGACTGCAGGTCCTCCAGGGAGTCGAACTTTGTATAAAGGGCGACGTCGGCGGAACGCTCGGAACGGATCAAGTCGACACCGACCTCCAGCTGGCGCAGCATCTCGACCTTCCCCTCCATGCTGAGCAGGCGCTCCTTTGCCTTCTCCACGTTCTCGGCGGTCGCTTCTTTCAGCTTGAACAGCACTATATGCACGATCATCGTCATCCCCCAATAAGGTAGTGGCGTCACAAGGACATCTGTTAATACATCGGCGCCCGCCCCCCTGTCAACGATGGTGGACGATGGCGCAAAAAAAAGGTTGCACGGCGAAAACAATGCTGATATAAGGACCAACAGGATCGAAAAGGTCCTATTTAAAATTTTATGCAATGGAGGATTAAATGACTGGCGCTTTGAAATTCATGAGTATACTTGTACTGGCCTGCCTCGTCTTCGCTTCGAACGGGGAGGCGGCCCAGAAGGTCCTTTTCGACAACGCGCACGGTGAACGCTTCCAGATCGGGGACAAGGGCCCCCTGCAGCTCTCTGGTCTCGCCGAGGTGTTCCAGGGTGCCGGGCTTCAGACCGCGGTGATCGACCAGCCCTTCACCGACGCGACCCTCTCGGGTGCCGGAGCGCTGGTGATCTCGGGTGCTTTCACGCCGCTGCTTCCCAGCGAGGTCGAGGCGGTGGCGAGGTTCCTGCAAAACGGCGGCAAACTGGTGGTGATGCTCCACATCGCCCCGCCGCTTAGGTCGATCCTGGACCGGCTCGACGTGGCGTACACGAACGGCGTCATCCTGGAGCATGAGAACGTCATCGACGGGGATCCCCTGAAGTTCAAGGTGAACCGCCTCGAGGCGCACCCGGTCCTCACCGGACTTAGCGACTTCAGCCTCTACGGCGTCTGGGGTGTCATCAACCGCACCGAAGCCGCGAGGGTCATCGCTTCCACCAGCCCCAACGCCTGGATCGACCTGAACCAGGACAAGGTGCAGACCAGGGAGGAAACCGCGAGCATCGGCGTTGCCGTTGCCGGCGACCTCGGCAAGGGTAGCTTCCTCGTCTTCGGCGACGACGCCATCTTCCAAAACAAGTTCCTCGAAGGGAACAACAAGACTCTCGCAGCAAACTTGGCCGCCTGGCTCAAGTAGCGCTGTACTCATCAAGCAAACCGACAGGAGGGATTCAATGGCACAGGCTTTGGAAATCTACAAGTGTGAGATGTGCGGCAACATAGTCGAGGTGTTCCACCCGGGCGGCGGCCAGCTGGTCTGCTGTGGCGAGGCGATGGCCCTGCAGAAAGAGAACACGGTCGACGCAGCCAAGGAAAAGCACGTACCGGTCATCGAGCGCGGCGAGGGGACCATCACCGTCAAGGTCGGCAGCGTGCCGCACCCGATGGAGAGCGCCCACTACATCGAGTGGATCGAGCTGATCGCAGATGGCAAGATCTACCGCGCCCAGCTGCAGCCGGGTCAGGCGCCGGAGGCGACCTTCCAGGTCACCGCTACCGACGTGAGAGCCCGCGAGTACTGCAACCTGCACGGCCACTGGGCCGCCTAGGCAAGCTCCCGCATCTACACATGCAAAAGGGGGGACGGTTTTAAGCCGTCCCCCCTTTCTTTTTGGTTCTTCCCTGGTAACAAAAAGCAAAGCTCCCCTAAGGCAAATCCCCCCTGTCCCCCCTTCGCGACACGCGCGAAGGGGGGGACGTTAGGCCCGCACGGTGCTTCGTGGCAGCTGTACTCCGCATTACACCTGAGCGGCAACTTCACCAAAAATTCTCGTAGGAACTTCTCTTGTCCCCGCCTACGCGGCGCTTAAGCGGCCAGGAGATGATGCGCCAGCGAGACGTTCTTCAAAAGCGGGTCGACCGGGGCGACGATACTTGCGTAGCGCCTGCCGTTTTCCTCGGCAAGGCTCACAAGGCGCGGCGTCTCCAGGGTCTCCCCGTGCGCCCCGATGAGCACCTTCACCGCAGGCTCCACGCTCTCCATCGGGTGGGGCTTCATCACCAGGGCGATCTCGTTCGTGTCGAGACGTACGAGGCTCCCCACGGGGTATTCCCCCATCATCGCCTCGAACTGCTGCACGAGCTCCCCGTTCAGCGAGGTTCCCGACAGGCGCCGCATGATCTCCATCGCCTCCTTGGGAAGGGTCGGCCTCTGGTAGGTGCGCAGCGTGGTGATGGCGTCGTAGCAGTCCGCGACGGAGACGATCTCGGTGTAGAGCCCGAAGGGGATCTCCCTCGCCCACTCCGGGTACCCGGTGCGGTCGTGCTTTATGTGGTGCCCGAGCACCGCCTGGGCCACCTGCGGCGGGATGTTCTTCATCTGGCGGACGATCTCCGCCCCCTCCTCCGTGTGCCGCTTCATCTGCTTGAACTCGTCGTCGGAGAGTCTCCCCGGGCTGTTCAGGATGGTCTTGTCGATCCGTGTCTTGCCGATGTCATGCAGAAGCCCGGCGGTGTTCACCTCGTGCAGTGCGTCCTTATCGAGCCCCAGGAACGCGGCGAGGGTGAGGGCCAAGATACCGACGTTCACCGAATGGCTGAAGGTGTAGTTGTCGTAGTCCTTGATCATGGCGAGCCCCAGGAGGGTGGTCGGCTCTTCCATGGTGACCTGAACCATGTTTTCCACAACGCCGTTGATCCAGTCGCCGCTCGGGATCCTGCCGTTGTCGATCTCGCGCATGGTGTCGCGCACCGCCTTGAGGGCGTCCCGGTAGATGGCGGCAGGCACCAGCGCCTCCCCCTTTTCGCCCCCCTCGCCCGCCACCACGTCTTCGATACCCAGCCGGATGTTGACGATACCCTTCCCCTCCAGTTCGGCAGGGATGGTGTCGGCGCTGCTGTTGCGGGCGGCGAGGGCCGCGGCAAAACCAAAGAGGTCGTCCGGGGTCACGCCGGAAAAGACGGTGCAGGCGTCGATCCCTTTCTGGGTCAGGCGCTCCACCAGTTCGGTGACGGCGGCGTTCGGGGCGACCAGCAGGCACCCCTCTATGAAGAAGGTCCCCTCGACCACCCCGAAGTGCAGTTCGTGCTTCTCCCCCATCATGCCGGTCAGGAGGCCGACCAGCTCCTGCAGGGGCTGGCGCACCGCGGGGTGTGCCAGGGGGTAGAGCAGCACCGACTTGATGGAGGCGGTCAAGAGCATCGCCGCCCGTTGCACGTCTTGTTTGTTGATCTCACTCATGTTCGTCGCCTCTGTGCTGCATCGCTTCCAGCACCACCTGGGCGGGGCGCGCAAGTTCGCCGCCGCCGGCCGAAATCTCCTGCAGAAAGACCCGGGCCTGCTCCCCGCCAAGCGCCGCGATCGCCTCGATGGCGGATAACTTCTGCTCCAGGCGGCGCGCGGGAGCGATGAGGTGGCGCCTGCGCACGAGCCGGAACAGCGGATCGAGCGCCCGACGGTCACCGATGCGCCCGATGGCCCGCAGCGCCTCCTTCTTGAGCACCTGTAGCTTTCCCATCAGATCGCGGCGCGCCACGAGCTGCAAAAGCGGCTCGAGGGCCGCGTGGTTGCGGCAATTGCCGAGCCAGGTGATCGCCTGGACCGCGGCGGCCTCGTCCTCCGCCTGGATGAGCGAGAGGACAACACCGGTTGCCTCCATGCCGCCTATGCGCGCGAGGGACCGGATGCTTTCCATGCGCACGCGCTGGTCCGGATGCTGGAGCGTCACGGTGAGCGCCCGGACCGCATCCCTGGTGCCGATCTCGCCCAGTATGGCGACGGCCATCTGCACCACCGCGATCCTGCCGTCCTTTAAAAGCGGCAGCACCTGCGGCTGGGCCGCGGTCCCCATACGCACGAGGGCAGTACCGAGGGCCTTGCGTGAGGCCCTGCTGCCGGTGGCCGCCAGACGCCGGGCAATCGCCTCCGCCACGCCCCCACCACCTAGCTTCAGGATGCGGCAGATCTCTTCCTTCTGCGGGAAATCGACGTCCTCCAGGTGGTCCAGCAGGTGCTCGGCCATCTCACCCAGACACAACTGCTCCAAAACCTCCAGCGCTGCTTCACGGCAGGCGGCGCTGCGCGCTGGATCGGCCAGTTGAGGTATCAGGCGCAAAAAGACCACGTAGAGCCGGTCGAAGTTCCCCTCGAGCTTCAGGGGGAGCGCCTTCTTCAGCAAAAGGCGCGTAAGCTGCCGGTAGCGGGACTCGTCCTTTTCGTCCGCCAGCGCGGCCAGGATCTGGTCGATCCCCGGCTCGGCCTGCGGCGCCGCACCGCTCTGCGCTGTCACCGTTTCCGGCTCGGGCTCCGGCTCACGCTCCTCGTCGCCGACCGCCCCTTCTTCGGTGGCATCCTGCTCGGGCTGTCCCGCGGTCTTTTTGGTGAAGACGGCGGTGACGTCGATCTGGTTCACCGTGACGGTCGTGACACCGGCCTTGGCAAGCATCTCGCCCACCCCTCCCTCCTCGGCGATCTTCTGTGGGGCGACCGCGAGAATGGAGAGCAGGGCCGAGAAGTCGGCGAGTGACAGCTCCGGTTGGATGGTGATGCGCTGCAGTTCGCGAGCGAAGAGTTCCTGGGCGAGCGCCTTGGTCATCGGGTTAGTTTCGATGACGCTCTGGCTGCCGGCGATGGCAAAGCCGCCGCGCTGCACGATGAGGGAGATGCGCCCCATTGCGGCGAGGGCGGCCATGGATTGATAGGCGGAGTCGAAGATCTGCCGGCGCAGGGGATGGTTTTCCGGATAGAAGGCAAACGCCTTCAATGCCTTGGAGGTATCGCCCAGCGCCTTTTGACATGCCGGGGCGAGCCGCTCGCTGTCATCAGCTATGTTTTTCATGTCTTCCGGCATTTCCCATTCCCGTTAAGAGGAGGCGGACGCCAGATTCTAGCCGAGGTAATGTTAATTATCAAACAATTTCAGCGGTCGCTCCGCTGGCACAGGGCGTCGCCTGCCTCGTTTTGCAAGGCTCTCGAGGGCGTTTGCCAATCGATTTCTGGGAAAAAAGCAGCTTCGGGACGGTAAAGAGAGGCATAACTGTTGAACTTGAGCCTGCCGCAGCTAGAATTAGCTGGACGTTCAGCCAGACAAGCAGGGCAGTGAGGATTTAGTGCCAAAGAACAACCTAGATTCAAAGACCGTCCAGTCCGCCCTCGATGCGCTCTCGCGCCAGCCGCGCGGGTCTCGCCTCACCCGCGTCCTCCCTTTTCTAGGCCCAGCCTTCATCGCCAGCGTCGCCTACGTGGACCCCGGCAACTTCGCCACCAACATCCAAGGTGGCGCCCAATTCGGCTACCTCCTTTTGTGGGTGATCATCGCGAGCAACCTGATCGCCATGCTCATTCAGACCCTCTCGGCGAAGCTCGGGCTCGCCACCGGTCACAACCTCGCCGAGCACTGCCGCCTTCACTTCCCGAAGCCGGTTTCCCTCGGCATGTGGCTCATCATGGAGGCGGTGGCCATGGCCACGGACCTTGCCGAATTCATGGGTGCGGCGCTTGGCTTCCAGCTTTTGTTCGGCATTCCGCTTCTTGCCGGCGCCCTGCTGACCGCGGTCACCACCATCGGTATCCTCGGCATGGAGCGCTTCGGCTTCAGGCCCCTTGAGGCGGTGATCTCCGCCATGGTCGCGGTGATCGCCCTTTGCTACGTGGCGGAGATCTTCATCGTGAAGCCGAACTGGTCCGACATCGCGGCGCACGTCGTGCGTCCGGGCTTCAGCGGCAGCGAAAGCGTCCTCCTCGCCACCGGCATCATCGGTGCGACGGTGATGCCGCACGCGATCTTTTTGCACTCCTCGCTCATGCAGGGGAGGATCGTCGTGAAGGACAGGAAGAAGCTGCGCACCCTGTTCCGCTACGAGATCATGGACGTGGTGATCGCCATGGGGATCGCGAGCTTCGTGAACATGTCCATGCTCATCATGGCGGCGGCCACCTTCTACGCCACCGGCAAGACCTCGGTCGCGACCATCGAGGAGGCGTACCGTACACTGGAGCCGCTTTTGGGCCCGGCCGCCAAGTTCATCTTCGGCGTTTCCCTGCTCTTCTCGGGGCTCTCCTCGAGCAGCGTCGGCACGAGTGCGGGACAGGTGATCATGCAGGGGTTCATACAGCGCCACATAGCGCTCTGGATCAGGCGCATCATCACCATGGCCCCCTCGCTATTCGTCATCGCCATGGGGTTCGACCCCACCCGCACCCTCGTCATCAGCCAGGTGGTGTTAAGCTTCGGTCTCCCCTTCGCCATAATCCCGCTGGTCATGTTCACCCGCCGCGCCGACATCATGGGTGACCTTGTCAACCGGCGCACTACCACGATGTTCGCCGGCTTCGCTGCCGCCGTCATCGTGGCGCTCAACATATACCTGCTCTACACAACCTTCACAGGATGACCGTCATGTTCAAGCACATTCTCGTACCGATGGATGGTTCCAAACTGGCCGAGGCCGCGCTTCCCGCCGCGCGCTACATGGCCGACAAGTTCGCGGCCCAGGTGACATTGTTCCACGTCGTGGAGAAGGACGCCCCGAGCCAGGTGCACGGCCAGAAGCACCTGACCGGTTTCGAGGAGGCGCAGCACTACCTTGAGGAGGTGGCGCAGCGCTGGTTCCAGGGGGTATCCCAGGTCGAGTGTCACGTGCACGAGACCGAGACGGAACTGGTCTCCCAGAGCATCATCGCGCACGCCGCGGAACTGGGCCACGACCTGGTGGTGATGTGCTCACACGGGCGGGGCAAGGCCTTCCACCTACTGTTCGGCAGCATCGCCCAGAAGGTGATCGCAGGCGGGACGCTGCCGGTACTCATCACCCACCCCGACGAGCAGGGGGAGCCTCCCCCCTTCGCCTGCCGGCAGATCCTCGTGCCGCTCGACACCGATCCCGAGCACGAAAAGGGGCTTCCCGTGGTGCGTGCCGTGGCCCTTGCCTGCTCTTCCGAGCTGCACATCGCCACGGTGATCCCGACCTACGAATCGCTTTCCCCCGAGGAGAAGGTCTCGGCCCGGACCCTCCCATCAACCGCCTCGCGCATGCTGGAACTGGAGGTGCGCGACGCGTCCGAACACCTGGACCTTCTGGCACGTGAACTGACCGATGCCGGGATACGCGCCTCCTCGCATGTCTTAAGGGGCGATCCGGCGGAAACCATCGCGCTCGCCGCTACCGAGGCGAAGATCGACCTGATGGTGCTGGCGACCCACGGCAAGACCGGCATGAAGGCCTTCTGGACCGGAAGCGTCGCCCACGCCATCTGCAGCCGCAGCCGTTGTCCTCTTCTGCTGGTGCCGATCAGCGAGGCGTCCTGAGCGCGGTCGGCTATGGTCGCACACAGAAAAAGGGGAAGAACCGTATGAGGCTCCTCCCCTTTTTTTTGCTGCTCTACTGTGATGCTTTGCTATTTTTTCCCGCTTCCTTTGCACATGTTGCAGGGAACTTCCACCGGGTCGTATCCTGTCTGGCGGGAAAAGGTCATGATTTTGCCTTTTCCGTTGCATTTGGGGCATCTGGATTCTAACATGGCGCTCCTCCTTTATCTGCCGTAACTGCTCCCTTTATCTATATATTTTATCAAATTGGGATAAAAGAAAGTAGCGGCAACTGCCTCAGAGATCGGCCCGTGTGGGGATGACGGCTTCGAAAAGAAGAGGGGGAAAGGCGCCTGCCTTTCCCCCTCATTTCTTGTCAGTTGCTGAAACGGCACCAGATGAAACGCCGCGCTCACCTCCCCATTACAGGGGAGCAAAGGGCGAAAGGCGCTAGTTGCTGCGGCGGGGACGGTTTCCGGGGCGGCCGCCGGGGCGTGCCGGCTTCGGTGCCGCGCCGTTTGCGCCCGGCGCACCGGGGCCACGCCTTTCGTCGCCGCCTCGACCGGCGGGACGGCCGGAGCCGGCGCTCCTGTTGCCGTGGGACGGTTTGGCAGGGGCCGCTCCCTTCGCTTCGGCGGGCTTTCCGGCAGGTTTGGCCTCCTTCCTGCGCTGCGGCTCGCGGGGGGGACGTGCGAACTCCACGTCTTTCTTCGGTGCCGGGACGTTGTAATCGAAACCCTCCACCCGGCGCCGCTCGATCTTCGCGCCAAGCACCCGCTCGATGCTGCGCACCATCGCCTCGTCTTCACCGGTCACCATGGTGAAGGCGTCGCCGGTCTTCGCGGCGCGGCCGGTGCGGCCGATCCGGTGCGTGTACGCCTCGGGGGTGTCCGGGATGTCGTAGTTGATGACGTGCGAGATCTGGGAGACGTCGATACCGCGGGCGGCGATATCGGTCGCCACCATGATCTGGTAGGTGCCGTCCCTGAAACCGTCCAGGGCCGCCTGCCTGCGGTTCTGGGAGAGGTTCCCCTGCAGGCTGGTCGCCTTGTAGCCGCTTTTCTCGAGCTGCTCGCCCAGCCGCTTGGCGCGGTACTTGGTCTTGGTGAAGATGAGCACGCTCTCCGTGTCGGAATGCTTCAAAAGCTCGAAGAGAAGCGGGGTCTTCAGGTGCTGTCCCACCGGGTAGAGCGCGTGCGAGACCGTGGCAGCGGGTGCGATGCGGCTCACCTGGATCGTTTTCGGGCGGTGCAGGATCTCGTGGGCGAGGACGCGGATGTCGTCGGGCATGGTGGCCGAGAACATGAGGTTCTGCCGCTTGTTGGGAAGCGCCCTCAGGATCTTCCTTACGTCCGGGAGAAAGCCCATGTCGAACATCTGGTCCGCCTCATCCAGCACAAGCACCTCGACCTTCGAGAGGTCGATGGTCCCCTGGGAGATGTGATCCAAAAGGCGGCCGGGGCAGGCGACCACAATATCGGCCCCTTCCTTCAGTCTCTTTATCTGGGTGTTGATGTTGACCCCGCCGTAGACGGTGATGCTTTTCAGCCGGGTCTGCTGCGCCAAGGCGCTGAGCGATTCGTTGATCTGTTCGGCGAGCTCGCGGGTCGGGGCGAGCACGAGGCCGCGCAACCGGCCGCGCTCACCGTCAACCAGGCGGTGCAGCATGGGAAGGCCGAAGGCGGCCGTCTTGCCGGTGCCGGTCTGGGCGAGGCCCAGGACGTCCTGTCCGGCCATGACCGTAGGGATTGCCTGCATCTGGATGGGTGTCGGGGTAAGATACCCCACGGTTTCGACGCCGGCCTGAACCTTGGGGTGCAAATTAAACTCTTTGAAATCCACTACTACTCCTGTTTCTTCGTTGTCGCGCCACAAAAAACCCCAGAAGCCGGAAAAGCCCATGGGGTCTGTGACTCATTAGAGTGGTGACTATAACACGAAACGGGAGAAAAGACGGCTCAAATTTATCTAATAGTGCGATTTTTCGATATTCGGCTTTCGCAGCTCCCGGAGTAGGCACAAAGAGGGGATGTCCGGCGCGAAAGCCGGGCTCCCCCCCCCCCGCCCTCTCCCGCCTGCGGACCGAAGCCCAACGGTGTGCGAAGGCCCGTGGGGAGAGGGGATCCGGACGGAAAATCAGTGGCGCTCTCGGTAATCCCTGCGGTCGTCCCTGCGGTCGTCGCGGGAATCGTCACGGCGGCCGTCGCGATAGGTATCGCGGTAGTAATCCCTGCGCTCGCCCCAGCGGCCGTCGCGCCTTTCCGCTACCGGGCGGTACCAGTTGCCGCGATAGTGGTCGCGGTCGTGCAGGTAGGTGCGGTATTCATAGTCGCGGAAGTAGCGGATCTGTTCGTAGCGGTGACGGCTCAGCCCGTAAGGGAGCCCGCGATAGGACGTGTAGGTCCATGGCCCGCGGTAGCTGGCGGCGGTGTACCATCTGCCGTCACGGTACTGGTAGTAGCAGTTGTCGAGGTACACCACATCGTAGGGGAGCCCGACCGAGACGTAGAAGCCAAGGGCCGGCGAGAAGATGAAGCTTGGCGGTTCGGCATAGGCCACCGGGACGGCGGGCGCCGGGTAGGCTACCGGAGCGGGTGCCGGATACACTACCTGAGGGGGTGCCACCGGTACCGGGGTGACCGCCACAGGTACGCCGATATTCACGCTGACGTCAAATCTCGCCTGTGCCGTGGCAGCCCCGCCAAGCACGAAAAGAGCTGCGAGTGCGATGAACCTTTTCATGATCTCCTCCTTGCGGCCTAGGCCGTCTTTCGTTTCGTGATCGTTCCAGCCAACGGTTGAGAGTGTCAATGAGACTGTTTGCTCTCTCTATCTTTGAAAGCAAAGCTAACAGCACAATGAGGAACAATTGTGGAGCAAATATGGAATTTCCCGAGCAGCTAAAGATGCAATGGAAGAATCACGACAACTGTGTTAATAACAAATTGTGTAACGACTTTAACGGTGGATCGTCATGAAGATAAAGATCAAATACAGACTCTTTTGCGCCATACTGGCAGCGACCGGCGTCGTCGTGATCAGTATGTTCCTCATCATGCAGTGGAGCGTCGGGCGCGGCTTTCTCGCCTACGTCAACACCATGGAGAAGGACCGCCTGCAGCGGCTGGCACACGTGTTGGAGCGCTCCTACGACAGCAACGGGAGTTGGGAGTTTCTGCGCGGCAACCCCGAGATGTGGCCGGAGCTGCTTGCATCGACCCGCGAAGGGCGCGAAGGACGCGAGGGGCGCGAAAGTGGGGAAACGGAGAACGTGCAGCGCCGAATGGGGCGGCGCGACATGACCTTCTCCAACCTAAGCGGCCAGGGACGGCACATGCCGCAACGTTTCGCCTACCGTTTCGAGGCGCGCGTGGTGCTGCTCGATGCCAATAAATCGCCCATAGCAGGTACCCCCGGCAACCTGGACAGTGCGCAGGTAAGAAAACTCACCAGCGGCGGCGACCTGATAGGTTACGTGGCGCTCCGCCCGAGGCAGCGCCTCACCGACACCTATCAGCTCCTCTTCGTGAAGCAGCAAAAACTCACAATGGGGCTCGTCGCCGTCATCATGCTCCTGGTCTCGGCGGCGCTCTCCCTGCCGCTCTCGAACCGCCTGGTCGAGCCGATCAAACGGCTCGCCGCCTCCATGCATCGCCTTGCCTCCGGCGAGTTCGGCACGAGGGTTCCGGTGTGGTCACAGGACGAGTTGGGACAGCTCGCGCGCGATTTCAACACGCTCGCCCTCGCCCTGGAAAACAACGAGCGGGCACGCCGGCGCTACCTGGCCGACATATCCCACGAGCTGCGCACCCCCCTTTCCATCCTGCGGGGCGAGATCGAGGCGCTGCAGGACGGCGTGCGCCCCATGGGTCCAGAATCCATGCGCTCGCTGCACGCCGAGGTGATGCACTTGAACCGGCTGGTCGAGGACCTGTACCAGATATCCATGTCCGACATCGGCGCGCTCAACTACCGAAAGGAGATGATGGACCTCACCGAACTCCTGGAGGATGCCCTGGACCCCTTCGCCCAGGAATTCAAGAACAAGGGTGTCGCTCTCTTTCCGGGACTTCCGGACGGCGAGTTCCCCGTCTTCGCCGACCCGGTGCGGCTCAACCAGCTCTTCACGAACCTTTTGGAGAATTCACTCAAGTACACCGACGCCGGAGGCGAGCTGTCGGTGCGACTTACGCGTCGTGATGCCTTCGCCGTGATCGAGTTCGCCGACAGCGCGCCGGGCGTGCCGCCGGACGATCTGGAGCGGCTTTTCGAACGCCTCTACCGGGTGGAAAGCTCCCGGAACCGATCCTTGGGCGGAGCGGGCCTGGGCCTTGCCATCTGCAAGAACATCGTCGAAGCACACGAGGGGACCATAGCGGCGCTCCCCTCCCCCACCGGCGGGATCCTGGTGCGGGTAGAACTGCCGCTTGCGGGGAACGTGACATGACACAGACCATCATGATCGTAGAGGACGAGGAGAAGCTCGCGAGCCTTCTGGCGGATTACCTCAGGCAGTCCGGTTTCGAAACGGTGTGGATCGGAAACGGCACCGACGTGGTGCCGCGGGTGAAGGAAAGGCAGCCGGACCTCATACTGCTGGACCTGATGCTTCCGGGGCGGGACGGCCTGGAGATCTGCAAGGAGATCCGCACCTTCTCACAGCTCCCCATCATCATGATCACCGCCCGGGTGGAGGAAATCGACCGACTGCTGGGCCTCGAGCTCGGGGCGGACGACTACATCTGCAAGCCCTTCAGCCCCCGTGAGGTAGTGGCCCGGGTGAAGACGGTGCTGCGTAGAAGCGGCGAGCATCCCGCCCCCGCGGCAGGCGGCCTCACCCTCGACCCGGAGCGCTACTCGGCACAGTGGAAGGGGCACGACCTCGACCTGACCGTGGTCGAATTCAAGCTGCTGCACTTTCTCTACCAGAACCCCGGGCGCATCTACTCGCGCACCCAGCTCATGGACCGGATCTATTCGGACCAGCGCATCGTGAGCGACCGCACCATCGACAGCCACATCAAGAAGCTGCGCAAGAAGATCGCCGCCGTGGCCCCGGAAGAGGAGTTGATCCATTCCATCTACGGTGCCGGGTACAAATACGAACCGCCGGGGGCGTCCTAGCCCCCCACTCCCCCCCCTTTTCGCCCCGCCTTACTTTGCCGTTCAGGCAATGAGCCTCGCGTTGTACTCTCAGCGATCGGTTATCGCCAAACTACGTTTGAAAAATTTCCTTAAAGTAGACATAAATTCGCACCGATACCCTCATTGATACCCGATGATTGTGACAATGGCGCTTGCCGTACCTTACAGGCTACGGGAAAAAGCGAACCATATCCTCGCATAAGTACCATTCACTCTCACTGCGTTCGGGTCGATTGCTTGCAGTAAGTGGCAAACAGCCTTGAGGAGGGGCAAGAATGTTAAAAAACATGAAAATCGGTACCAGGTTGATGCTCTGTTTCAGTCTCGTCACCATGCTGCTTTTGATAGTCGCAGGGACCGGCTACTGGGGGGTCAAGGAAGGTGAGAACACCATGGTGACCGTCCTCGACGGCGACGCCAAGATCGCGGAACACGCTTCCAGAGCAAGGGCCAACGTGGTGGGCATGAGGCGCTATGAAAAGGACATGTTCCTTAACATCACGAACGCCAAGGCGGTCGAGGAGTACCATGCCAAGTGGAGCGAGGAAGCGGGCAAGCTCACCGACCGGATTGCCGATCTGGAAAAGGTGGTGCACAAAAAGGATGATTTGGAGCAGACAAAGATCATCAAGGACAACTTCGCAAGCTATAAAGCCGGTTTCAACAAGGTAGCCGCCTCGATACTGGATGGGAAGCTGAAGGATCCGGCTGCGGCCAACGCGGCGATCGCCGCCTTCAAGGATGAAAGCCATAAGATGGAGAGCACAGCGATCCTGATGGCCCAGGAGTCCAACAAGACCATGGAACAGGAGAAGGGAGAGGTTCAAAAGGCTACCCAGCACGTGGTATTGCTGCTGGTCAGCATCTCCCTCATCGCCGTTTTGTTTGCCGTCGCGCTCAGCATCCTGGTAACAGGCAGCATCAAAAAGCCACTGCAGATCGGCGTCGACACGGCGAACCGTCTCGCCGACGGCGACCTGACCATCGAGATCGGGCAGACCTCAAAGGACGAGACCGGCCAGTTGCTTGCCTCGATGAAATCAATGCTCAACAAGCTGAGGGAGGTGGTTACCGAGGTGAAGGCGGCCACCGACTACGTGGCGCAGGGAAGCCAGGAGCTATCCTCCAGTTCCGAGGAGATGTCGCAGGGTGCCAGCGAGCAGGCGGCGGCGGCCGAGGAAGCCTCTTCCAGCATGGAACAGATGACCTCAAACATCCGGCAAAACGCCGACAACGCCATCCAGACCGAGAAGATCGCGGTGAAGTCGGCGGAGGACGCGAAAGAAGGGGGCAAGGCGGTCCTGGAAACGGTGCACGCCATGAAGGAGATCGCCAGCAAGATCAACATCATCGAGGAGATCGCGCGTCAGACCAACCTCCTCGCGCTTAACGCCGCCATCGAGGCGGCGCGCGCCGGCGAGCACGGCAAGGGGTTCGCGGTGGTTGCGAGCGAGGTGAGAAAACTCGCCGAGCGGAGCCAGAAGGCGGCAGGGGAGATCTCGGAATTATCCGCCAACAGCGTCAACATAGCCGAACGCGCGGGCGAACTTTTGGCCAAGATGGTGCCCGACATCCAGAGAACCGCCGAACTGGTCCAGGAGATCAGCGCCGCCAGTCGCGAGCAGGATACCGGTGCCGAGCAGATCAACAAGGCGATTCAACAACTCGACCAGGTCATCCAGCAAAACGCCAGCGCCTCCGAAGAGATGTCCTCGACCGCGGAGGAACTCGCCTCGCAGGCCGAACAGTTACAAGGGACCATCGCCTTCTTCAACATCGGTGAAATGGGGAGAGGCAGGGGCAGGGGCGGCGCAAAGGCGGCCAAAACCGCGCAAAAACAACCTGCGAAGACGATGACCGCGGCAAAGAGCGCGCCCCATCAGGCCGGCGCGCACCTCGGCAAAGCGGTCGGTGCCGACCTCGACATGGACGAGGAGTTCGAGAGGTTCTAAAAAATCTGCAGGCGCAATGAAAAAAGCCGGGTGCCCCGGTGACCATCTAGGTCGCCTCGGTACCCGGCTTTTTTATGTTTTCTCCACTCCGACAGCTAGAGAAGCTCCACCTCGCTCACCCGCACTATCAAGAGCGCCTGACGGAACGCTGCAGTCAGTTGCTTTCTGTACTTCGTCCACCAGGCCCGGTCCAGCGTCTCGGTCATCACCTCGTAGATGACGATGTCGTCCTGGACCGTGGTCTCCTTGGTCTCCTTCCAGAGCCCGCGCGCAGGCGAGCGCATGTAGGTCGTGATGCCGCCGAAACGCTCGGAAAGCTCGTCGCGTATCTTGAGGAACTCGTCCTGGGTGAACGGCTGTCCCTCGTTGTCGTATAGTGGCAGGAGGATCTGGATCAGGTGCATGGTGCCCCCGCTACGAGGTTTCGCGCACGTCCCTGATTTCCCTTACGTGCGGACGGATCGCCTCAACCAGCTTCTCCTTGGGAACCCCTTGGACCTTGAAGGTGTTCACCCAGGTGTCACTCGTGTTGCCGTCGACCTCGCTGAAGCCGAGCCCCACGATGTCCCCCCCCGCCTCGTAGATGGTTTTCGCGACGTCGGCCAGGGTTCCCTTCGCGCCGGTGGTGGCGACGGTGATGCGTACGCCCTTGCGGCGCCCACCCAAAAGCTCGAGAAGGATGTTGAAGAGGTCAGACTCGGTGATGATGCCGACGAGCTTGCCGTCGGTAACCACCGGCAGGCCGCCGATCCTGCTGTCCACCATGATGCGCGCGGCCTCCTCCAGAGGGGTGTCCTCGGAAACGGTGATCACGTCCTTTGCCATGCACTTCTCTACCGTGAGCTTGGCTAACAGGTCGTGGATCTCCCATATGGCGAGCGAGGTGGCCGGTGAGGGGGAGGCTTGAAGCAGATCGCGGTCCGATACGATCCCGACCAGTTGGCCGGAACGGTCTACTACGGGGAGGCGCCGGATCTTCTTTTCCCCCATCAGACGCAGCCCTTCGGTCACCGAAATGTCCGGAATGATGGTTATCGGGTTTTTTGTCATCCTGTCTCGTACTAGCATTGTGGCACCCTCCTAGATGTATTGTGCTGCAGCCGGCTTCATTGCCGATTCATGTTTTCCGAAGACGGTACGGCGGACGGCAGTGAGGATCCCTCAGGGGCCGCCACACCGCCCTCGGGAACCTCTCGGTTGGAAGCTTTCTTCATCATGATCACCGCCCGGTCCTTGAGCTTCATGCTCCCGTCGACCAGGTAAGTCACGTAACTCTTGTAAAGGAACACCATGACGCCCGCGAAAAAGGAGATGTAGATAACCCTTGAGAGCATGGGAGAGGAGAGCCAGGAGGCAAGCTTCACGACAGATAGAAACAGCAGTGTTATCGCCGCGACGACGGCAAGCGGTTTGATCCACACATGCCGCGAGGCCAGCTGGGCGAAAAGTCCCTGCTTCTGCTCCGACGCCTCCTGCGACGCCGACACGCTTTCACCGGCGGAGTCGAGAGCTGGTGCAGCTTGGCCGGCGGCCTCCTTTTTCGGCTCTTCACGTATCACCCTCATGGATGCGCGAAATTTGGGGGGGACCGACTCGAGGCGGTTTGTCATGTGAACGATACCGCGGCTATCGGTGTACCTGTAGTAATCGGCGAGAAGTCGTGATGGGAATGTACAGGAAAGGCAAATGGCTACGAACAGCAGAAGTGGCAGTAGTACGTTCTTATTCATCTTCCCTCCCAACAACGGCTATTTCAGCCGCCATCACATTGAAAATTGCATCACACTCCTACGGTAACAGTCCATCGACCAGATCAAGCACGACCTGATCGCGGTTCAACGTGTAGATGTGAACCCCAGGGACCCCCGCGGCCAGAAGCTCCTCGGCCTGTTTGCGCGCATGCGCGACACCAACCTTCTGCACCGCGGCCGCCCCACCCCGGCGATCGGCTTCCTCCAACTCGGCGAGGTACGCCGCTGGGAGTGTCGCCCCGCAAAGCGAGATGATGCGCTGGATCACCTTGAGGCTCACCACCGGGATGATACCGGGAATGATAGGCTTGTCAACGCCGATGGAACGGGCCTTGGCGACGAAATCGAAGTAGTGATCGTTGTCGAAGAAGAGCTGGGTGATGGCGAAGTCCCCACCCTGGTCCAGCTTGAGCTTCAGGTACGAAAGGTCGTGCTCCGCGTCAACCGCATCCGGGTGCACCTCGGGGTACCCCGCGACGCCTATTCCCAGGTCCGGGTGGCACTCCTTGATAAAGGCGGCGAGGTCGGAGGCGTGCAGGAGGGTACGGCAGGCGGAGAATTCCGGCGGGGCGTCCTGCGGAAGATCGCCTCTAAGGGCAAGTACGTTGTCGACCCCGGTCGCTACCAGCCGGTCCAGGAAGAGCTGCAGGTCGCCGCGGTAGGCGCCGATGCAGGTGAGATGCGCCATGGTGTCGAGGCCGTGCTCGTTTCTCAGCCGGCTCACGATCTCGAGGGTGTCCCCCTTGGTGCTCCCGCCGGCGCCGTAGGTGACCGAGGCGAAGAGCGGCTGCAACTGCGCCAGGCGGTCCGCCACCCGGAAGAAGGCGGGCCATTCGTTCTTATCTTTTGGTGGAAAGAATTCAAGGGAGATGAACTGCTTTTGCAGGCGGTCCATCTTTTCAACTATCTTCATGCAATCTCCGTAGCTGATCCGTCCGCCACGCATCACGACGCTTGTGACAGACGTCTTTGTCTCCTCGACAGGGACGAAGTGGACTTTAGCATTTTTTTATAAGGAAATCGACTACAGTGTGCCGTGTCACAAAGGCAAAAAATACGTTGCCCCGCGGGTGAAAGGGATGTTATAAGGGTAAGATTCTCGACCACAGGCAACCCTGTGGTTTTTTCATTTTTCGCAGAAGGAGCACCGCATGATCAGCGCATCAAACGTCACCCTCGCCTACGGCAAGAGGGTGCTCTTCAAGGACGTAAACATAAAGTTCACCCCGGGCAACTGCTACGGGCTGATCGGCGCCAACGGCGCGGGGAAGTCCACCTTCCTGAAGATCCTCGCCGGCGACATCGACCCGGACAAGGGGGAGGTCTCGATCGGCAAGGGTAGGCTCGCGGTCCTGAAGCAGGACCAGTTCGCTTACGACGAGCACACCGTGTTCAACACCGTCATCATGGGGCACAAGAAACTCTATGAGGTGATGGCAGAGCGCGAGGCGATCTACTCGAAGCCGGAGTTCAGCGAGGAGGACGGCATCCGTTCCGCCGAACTGGAGGCCGAATTCGCCGAGATGAACGGCTACGAGGCGGAGAGCGAGGCCGCAGTACTCCTGAACGGCCTAGGTATCCCCGAGGAGTTGCGCGGCAAGCTGATGAAGGAACTGGAAGCAGGTGACAAGGTACGCGTACTTTTGGCACAGGCCCTCTTCGGGAACCCGGACGTGCTCCTTCTGGACGAGCCTACCAACCACCTGGACCTGAAATCGATCGCATGGCTTGAGGACTTCCTGTACCGCTTCCAGAATACCGTGATCGTCGTGTCCCACGACCGCCACTTCCTGAACCAGGTCTGCACCCATATAGCCGACATCGACTTCAGCCGCATCCAGGTTTACGTCGGAAACTACGACTTCTGGTACCAGGCGAGCCAGCTGAACCTGAAGCAGCGCCAGGACGATAGCAAGAAGGTCCAGGACAAGGCCGCCGAACTGAAGGAGTTCATCCAGCGCTTCTCGTCCAACGCATCGAAGGCGAAGCAGGCGACCTCCAGGAAGAAGCTTCTCGAAAAACTCACCATCGAGGACATGCCGGTATCCTCCCGCAAGTACCCGTACGTGGTCTTCAAGCCCGAGCGCCCCTGCGGCGACATCATCCTCGAGGTGAAGGGTCTCTCCAAGACGGTGGACGGGGTGCAGGTGTTCAAGAACCTCGACCTGATCGTCAGGAAAAACGACAAGATCGCCTTCGTGGGGAGCAACTCGCTCGCCAAAAGCACCCTGTTCCAGATCCTCGCGGGCGAACTGGAGCCGGACGAGGGTACCTACCGCTGGGGTATCACCATAACCAACGCGTACTTCCCCAAGGAGAACGGCGACTACTTCAAGGGGGACCTGAACCTGATCGAGTGGCTGGGGCAGTACTCCCCGCCGACCGAGGGTGAGAGCTTCGCGCGCGGCTTTTTGGGGAGGATGCTCTTCTCCGGCGACGAGGCGACCAAGAAGACCAGCGTCCTTTCCGGCGGCGAGCGGGTCCGCTGCATGCTCTCCAGGATGATGCTCGCCGGCGCGAACGCGCTGATCCTTGACGAGCCGACAAACCATCTGGACCTTGAGTCCATCACCGCCCTGAACAACGGTCTCATCTCCTACACCGAGGTGGTGCTCTTCTCCTCGCACGACCACGAGTTCGTCTCCACCGTGGCGAACCGGATCATCGAGATCACGCCGGTCGGCATCATCGACCGCGACATGAACTTCGACGACTACCTCGAGGACGCCGGCGTCATCGCCGAGCGCGAAAGGCTCTGCAACGGCCACGCCGAGCTCAGCCTGTAGTCGCCAGGCATTATAAGCAGGAAAAACGAAGGGGGCTTCCGGTTACGGAAGCCCCCTTTTAAATTGTGCAATTCCCAAAGATACAGCAATCCCCCTCGCCCTTCGGGAGAGGGGCAGGGGTGAGGGCATCGGCAGATGCGGCCCCCTCACTTCGTGGCGGCGCCCTCACCCGCCCTACGGGCACCCTCTCCCGGCGGGAGAGGGGGATTCGGCTTAGGGCTCTGTCACGCCCCGACCTTCAGGAAGTTCCTGACCCCGGTGAAGACGATCTGGGCGGCGAGCGCGGCGACGAAGAGACCGGTCAGCTTGCTCAGGATGGTGATCCCCTTCTTCCCGACGATGTGCTCGATGAAGGAGGCGCACACGAGCAGGATGCCGACGCACAGAACCGCCATGGCAAGGGCGGCAAGCCCGACGAACACCTGCCAGTTGTGCTGCACCTCCGCACCCATGACGAGGAGCGCGCCGGTCGTCCCCGGCCCGACGGTCACCGGGATCGCAAGGGGTACCACGGAGATGGCGTCGCGCTTCTCACTCGTAGGCGCGCTGTCGTCACCGTGCACCATGTGCACCGCGGAGAGGAAAAGAAGGCTCCCGGCGCCGATCCGGAAGGAGTCGAGCGTGATGCCGAAAAGGGAGAAGAGCGTGTTCCCGAAGGAGTAGAGGACGAAGCAGGCGACCATGACGGCGAGGGTCACCCGGAACGCGGTCGCGCGCCGCTCACGGGCGGTTAGCTCGGGGGTCATGGCGAGAAAGGTGGAGAGGACGAAGAAGGGAGTCAGCAGGAAGAAGAACCTGATCCACACGGTGAAGAAAAAATCCGAATATGCTTCCATCCTGAAACTGCTCTCCTTTGTTGTAGGACCTCCATCCATACGGAGGGAGCAGTCGAGGTGCCCAAAGTTGTAGGGGCGAATGATTATTCGCCCCTACAGACACCTGCAAGCTTCCCCCCGCCAGGGGGAGGTTTCCGCTATTGCGCTACCTTCAGCACGATCTTGCCGAAGTGTTTGTCTTCTTCCATCATGCGGTGTGCGGCGACCACCTCTTCGATCGGGAACACCTTCTCGATGATCGGTACGATGGTACGGTCGGCGAACTTCGGCATGGCGCGGCGCACGAACTCGGCCGCGATCTCGCCTTTCTCGGAGACGGGACGGGAGCGGAGCACGCTGCCGATGATCTGCTGGCGCTTCACCATCATGAGGGCCAAGTTCAGCTCCGCCTTGATGCCGGAGATGACGCCGATGATGACGAGCCTACCCTTGTACCCCAGGGAGTTCATATTGGGTCCCAGGTACTTGGCACCCACGTGGTCGAGGATCACGTCGACCCCCTTCTTGTTGGTGAACTCCTTCACGATCTCGGTGAAGTCCGGGTTCTCGCGGAAGTTGATCACGAGGTCAGCGCCGAGCTCCTTCACGCGTTCGATCTTCTCGGGGGAAGCGGTGACGATCAGCTTGGAGTTGGGCGCAAGCGCCTTGCAGAGCTGGATCGCTGCGGTGTTCACCCCGCCGCCGCCACCGTGCAAGAGCGCGGTCTCACCGTCCTGCAGTCCGCCGATCATGAAGACGTTCAAAAACGCGGTGATGTAAGACTCGCAGATGCAGGCGGCCTCTTCGAAGCTGACCGTTTCGGGAATCGCCATCAGATGGTTCGCATACGCCACGGCGTACTCGGCGTAGCCGCCGCCGCCCACCAGCGACACCACGCGGTCACCCACCTTCCAGCCAGTGACGCCCGAACCGAGCGCCTCGATCACGCCGGCAACCTCGAGACCGAGGATCTCGGAATCACCCGGCGGGGGAGGATACTTCCCTTCGCGCTGTACCAGGTCGGGACGGTTGATGGAGGTCGCGCAGACCTTTATCAGCACCTCGTTTTCCTTGGGTGCCGGTTTCTCCATCTCACCTACCTTGAGCACATCGACTCCGCCAAAGCCTTCCATCAGTACCGCTTTCATGGCCATCCTCCCATATGTTTTGAATTCATGGCGACCGGTGCACCGGCCGCGATAGTGTATACGGCGCACACTATCTCAAAAACAGCCGCCGATAATCAACGGAATTTTCTCAGGAGGAGGAAATAAATCAGCGGAATTTGATGGCGGTTCCCCGCGCGGTCATCTCGCTTCTGGGGAAGATGATGAAGGTTTCCGTCTCCACCTTCACCTCCGGGCTGATGACGGCGTCAGCTCCGATCTTGCCCGCCTCGGCACGCAGGGCGTCGTAGGCCCAGTTGTAGTCGGCGGGAGTCAGGGTTTCGGTGGTGAAGTCCCGAGTCCGGTGCACCTCTATCGTCCCCACCTTCTGGTAGGGGCGCGTCACCTCTTCCTCGGACAGGATGGGTGGCCCCTCGCCCGTGAAGACAACCCTGGCGCAACCGGCGGTCAGAACCAGGCAAAGCAGCAAAAGCACAGGCAGGAAAGTTTTCAATGGCCGACAGTCCCTGTTCATTTTTCTCCCTGTCAGGACGAAAGTCCTATCTAGATCAATCCGGCAACACAGTTTAACCGCCATTTTCCCACTTTACAACAGCATTTTCAGCGTGATAGTATTTGGCGTTTCAATCACAAACTGATCGGAAAGGAAGCAGCTAATGTCAGGCCATAATAAATGGAGTACCATCAAACACAAGAAAGGCGCCGCGGATGCCAAGCGCGGCAAGATTTTTACCAAGCTGATCAAGGAGATCACCGTTGCCGCAAAACTGGGCGGTGGCGACCCGGATGGGAACCCGCGCCTGAGAACTGCTATCGATAAGGCCAAGGGCGAGAACATGCCGAAGGACAACGTCGAGCGCGCCATCAAGAAGGGTGCAGGCGGGATGGAAGGGGTCAACTACGAGGAGACCACCTACGAAGGGTACGGTCCGGGCGGCACCGCGGTGCTTGTCGAGGTCATGACCGACAACCGCAACCGCACCGTTTCCGACGTGCGCAGCACCTTCTCCAAGTGCAACGGTAACATGGGCGAGACCGGTTGCGTCTCCTGGCTCTTCGACAAGAAGGGGCTCCTCGTGTACCCCAAAACCACCGACTTCGACAAGCTCTTCGAGGCCTCCATCGAGGCGGGAGCCGACGACGTCGTCGATGAGGAAGAACAGTACGAAGTGCTGACCGATCCGAGCGCGTTCCACCAAGTGAAGACCGCGCTCGAGGCGGCCGGCTTCAAACCGGAGTCCGCGGAGATCACCATGATCCCGCAGACCATGGTTAAGCTCGACGGCAAGAATGCCGAGAACATGCTAAAGCTCATGGATCGCCTTGAGGACAACGATGACGTCCAGAACGTCTATGCCAACTTCGACATCTCCGCCGAGGACATGGAAAAGATGATGTAGCAAAGGCACGTCGTTTTGTGGTACTAAGAGCGCGGTGGCGCGGAGGAATTCCGCCCGCCGCGTTTTTGTTTTCTCAACTTCAAAGGCAAGCGGACAGCATCCTGTCCGTTTCGGATTCCCATGATCATCCTCGGCATAGATCCAGGCTCGCGCAAGACCGGCTACGGCCTCATCTCAAAGCAGGGCAACCGCCTCGTCCACATCGATAACGGTGCCATCTTCACCGACAAGGCGAAGGACTTCCCGCAGCGGCTAGAGAAGATCTTCTCCGGGCTTTCCGCCATCATCGCCGAGTACCAGCCGGAAGTGGTGGCGGTGGAAGACGTCTTTCTCGCGAAGAACGCCATGAGCGCGCTGAAGCTCGGGCAGGCGCGCGGCGCGGCCATCGTCGCCGCCGTGAACGTGGGGCTCCCGGTGCACGAGTACACCGCCATGCAGGTCAAAAAGGCGGTGGTGGGAACCGGGCGCGCGGAGAAGGCGCAGGTGCAGCAGATGATCAAGGCGCTTTTGAACCTCCCGGAAATCGCCCAGGAGGACGCCTCCGACGCCCTGGCCGTAGCCATCTGCCACGCCCACTCCGCCGGCATCGGCGCCTTGCTGAAAAGCATCAGGTAGGCAAGCAGCGTCGGGCTCCACTTAAGTCGCATCGTCAATTGTGCATTGAACAGAGGTTTCCATGATCGCTCTTCTGACCGGCAAGATCGCCTATAAGGCCCCCGATTACGTCATCCTCGACGTGAACGGCGTCGGCTACCACGTCTTCATCCCCTTCTCCACCTACTACGCCCTTCCGGCCGAGGGGGGGGCCGCGACGCTGCAGATCCACACCTCGGTGAAGGAGGACGCCATCAACCTGTACGGTTTCCGCACGCTGCAGGAGAAGGAACTATTCCAGCTCCTGATCGGTGTCTCGGGCGTCGGCCCCAAACTCGCCAACGGCATCCTCTCCAACAGCGAGCCCGCTGAGCTTGCCGACTCACTGGTGAACGGCAACCTGGCGAGACTCTCGTCGATCCCCGGGATCGGGAAGAAAACGGCGGAACGCCTGGTGCTCGAACTGAAGGAAAAGATGAAGAAGCTCGGCATGGCACATCCGGCGCCGGGGGGGGCCACTCTTCCCGCGAAGCAGGAGGTGCGCGAGGATGTTCTCTCCGCGCTGATCAACCTTGGCTACAAGGAATCAGTGGTACAGAAAGCGCTCGCCGAGCTCAAGGTGCCCGATGACACCACCGTCGAGGCGCTCCTGAAGCAGGCGTTGAAAATCCTTATGAAATAACCAACGTGGTCGCGCCAATACGGCACGAGAGCCGGTCCAGCCACCGGCGTGCAGCAATATCACATCTAATTCCCCCCAATTGCGTTATTCCGCTTGCCATAATGCAAAGTCGGACTGGAATTTCGTTATTCCGTTTCGAATAGTGCAAACCCGAACCGGATTTTCACTATTCCGTTTCGAATAGTGCAAACACGAACCGGATTTTCACTATTCCGTTCCGAATAGTGCAAACGCGAACCGGATTTTCACTATTCCGTTCCGAATAGTGCAAACCCGAACGGAATTTCACTATTCCGTTCCGAATAGCGCAAACGCGAACCGGAATTTCACTATTCCGTTCCGATTAGTGAAAACGGAATCGGAATTTCGTTATTTCGTTTCGCATATTGAAAACCCAAAGAGAATTGGGCCATTTCATTACCGGCAGCTGAAATCGACGTCGCAAGGGCGCCATCCCGACAGGAATTGCGCCACGCCCCCCCCCGTAACACCACATCCCGACACCTGCCGTTATACGCGGCTCCGACCTCTTGTAACCGGGCATCCCCCTTGACCTTTAACGCCAACTGTTATACCTTGGCACCCTGCTAAGAGGCGGTAAAAGCCGCAAGAAGGAGAGGTATGACCACCCGCTTTATCAGCGCCGAGAGAACCGAAGAAGACCTCCTCGAGGCATCGCTGCGCCCCCGCGCGCTGGCGGACTACGTGGGGCAGGAAAAGGCGAAAGGAAACCTCGGGCTCTTCATCGACGCCGCGCGCGGCAGGGGCGAGGCGCTGGATCACGTTCTTCTTTACGGCCCGCCGGGACTGGGCAAGACCACCCTCGCTAACATCATCGCCTGCGAGATGGGGGTGAACATAAAATCCACCTCCGGCCCGGTGATCGAGCGCCCCGGCGACCTCGCCGCCATCCTCACCAACCTGGAACCACACGACGTCCTCTTCATCGACGAGATCCACCGTCTCTCCCATGTGGTGGAGGAGATCCTCTACCCAGCCATGGAAGACTTCCAGCTCGACATCATCATCGGACAGGGGCCGAGTGCCCGGACCATCAAGCTCGACCTCCCGAAGTTCACCCTGGTGGGCGCCACCACCCGCGCCGGGCTCTTATCCTCACCGCTTAGGGACCGCTTCGGCGTCATCTCGCGCCTGGAGTTCTACACCCACGAGGAACTCGCCTTCATCATCACCCGTTCCGCGCGCATCTTCGGCATGGAGATCGCGCCGGACGGCGCCATGGAGCTCGCACGCAGGAGCCGTGGCACCCCAAGGATCGCGAACCGCCTTCTGCGCCGCGTGCGCGACTTCGCCCAGGTGCGCGCCAACGGCGTGATCACACGCGAGGTGGCGGACCAGGCCCTGGCCCTTCTCGAAATCGATGACATGGGGTTCGACTACATGGACCGCGCCATCCTTCTGACCATCATCGACAAGTTCGGCGGGGGGCCGGTGGGGCTCGACACCATCTCGGCCGCCATCAGCGAGGAGAGCGACACCATCGAGGACGTGTACGAGCCGTTTCTCATCCAGAACGGATTCCTGAACCGCACCCCGAGGGGGCGCGTCGCGACCGCTGCCGCCTACAGCCACTTCGGCAGGGTGGCGCCTGAGCCGCCGCAGGGCAAACTGTTTTAGGGGTCATATGCAGCTTATCTTCGATTTCCCCGTCGTCCCGCGCTTCGGATTTGAAAACTTCGTCGTCTGCAGCGGCAACAGGACCGCCTACCAGTTCGCCCAAAGGCTCGCCTCGGGCAGCGACGCGGAAAACCTCCTCTACGTCTACGGCCCCGAGGGATCGGGAAAAACTCACCTTTTGACCGCACTTGCCGTCGCCCTGGAGGGGAGATACTTTTCCTTCCGTGACGCAGGGTCCCTCTACCGTGGCGACTTCCGCAACGAAGGCCCCTCGCCGCTCGCCGAGCACTTCGCCGGTGCCGACGCACTTATCCTGGACGACCTGAACCTGCTGCCCGACTACCAGGAGGTCCGCGTCGAGCTTTGGGAACTCTTCAACGCCTTCTATAGCGCCGGGAAAAAGATCGTCATCTCCGGACTCACCCCGCCCAAGGAGCTTCCAAACCTGGACGGGCACCTGACCAGTCGCCTGCTGTGGGGGCTCGTCGCCCGCATGGACGTATCAGACGACGACTCGAGGCGGATGATCCTGAAAAAGCTCGCCGAAGACCGGCAGATGGCCCTGCCGGATGACGTTATCGACGAGATGCTCTTGAAGGTGAGGCGTGACATCCCCTCGCTCGTCTACGCGCTGGAGACCATCAACCGCACCGCCATCGCCACCAAGAGAAAGGTGAGCCTGAGGCTCGCGAAGGAAATCTTCAAGAGCGGTTGACGGTTGCTGCGCATGCCCCATCTGCCGACGCCCTCACCCGCCCTTCGGGCACCCTCTCCCGGAGGGAGAGGGGATCAATAACACGGCTTCAACGCAAAAGGCTTCTGAAGAGATCACATCTCCAGAAGCCTTCGTCATTTTAAGCCCGGCGCAATCGACCGGGCAGGTATCCAGCTGTCAATTGTCAATCATGCATTGTCAACTGCCTTTCTTTGTTTCCAGCTCCTCCCACCGCTCGAAGGCCTTGGCGAGTTCCGCCTCCAGCCTGCCGTAATCAGCGGTGATGGTGGCGATGCCGCCTTCGACCGAGCCGTAGCGCGAAGGGTCTCCCAGGAGGGCCTCCACCTCGGCGAACTCCTTTTCCAGCGCGGCGATGCTCCCCTCCAGCTTCTCGAGCTCGATCCGCTCTGCGTAGGTGAGCCCCTTCTTCGGTTTTTCCGCCTTCGCCGCCTGGGCTTCCTTCTTTTCGACGCGTTGCGCCGAGGCCGCCAGGCGTGCCGCCTCCCGGCGCTCGCGGTAGTTCGCGTAGTTCCCTTCGTAGAAGGTCACCCCCCCCTCCCCCTCGAAGGCAAGCACCCCGGTCGCCACCTTGTCCAGGAAGAAACGGTCGTGCGTCACCATCAGCACGCAGCCGGGAAAGGACGAGATGGAAGCATCCAGCAACTGCAGGGTCGGGATGTCCAGGTCGTTGGTCGGCTCGTCGAGCACCAGGAGGTTCGAGTCCTGCAGCATGAGCCGCGCCAGGATGAGGCGGCTCTTTTCGCCACCGGAGAGGCTCCCTACCGGGCGCCTTCTGTCCTCGGGGGAAAAAAGGAAGTCCTCGAGGTAGCCGATCTTGTGGCGCTTCTCGCCGTTCGCCGTGGTGACGTAGTCTCCCTCGCCGAAAAAATCGTAGATGGTCTGGTTCGGGTCGAGTACCTCGCGCAACTGATCGAAATAGGAGATCCGCGTTTTCTTGCCGACCACGACCTTCCCCTGGTCCGGCTCTTCCTCACCCATGATCATCCGGATAAGGGTCGTCTTGCCGCAGCCGTTGGGGCCGATCACCCCGACCCGGTCGCCACGCTTCATGCCGAAGGAAAGCCGTTTCACGAGGTCTCTCGCGCCGAATGACTTGCTAACCCCGTCCAGCTCGAGGATGGTGCCGCCGAGTCCCTCCTCGGTGTTGAAGCCGATCTTCAGATCGCGGCGCGCCGGTCCGGAGAGGCTCTCCTCGAGGGCATGGTAGCGGTCGATACGGGCCTTTTGTTTCGTGGAGCGCGCCGGGGGGCCGCGCCGGATCCAGTCGGTCTCGGTGCGCAGCAGGTTCAAAAGACGCGAGCGGCGTGTCGCCTCGTTCATGAGCCGCTCTTCCCTCTGGATCAGGTAGTTCGAGTAGCCGCCGGGATAGGAGATCATGCCGCCACGCTCGAGCTCGAGCATGCGCGTCACCACTTCGTCCAGGAAGTAGCGGTCGTGGGTGATCAGCATCACGGCGCCGGGGTAGGCCTTCAGATGATCCTGGAGCCACTGGGTCGTGTCGGCGTCCAGGTGGTTGGTAGGCTCGTCGAGGAGCAAAAGTTCCGGGGCCTGCAGCAGAAGCTTAGCCAGGGCAACGCGGCGCTTGGTGCCGCCGGAAAGGGTGCCGATGACCTGGTGCGGGTCGGGGAGCTGCAGATGGGTCATCATCTCGAGTACACGGTGGTCGGTGTTCCAGCCGCCATGGTGCTCGATCCAGACCGAGAGTTCACCCTGGCGCGCCAGGAGGCGATCCATGTCAGGGGGGTTCGCCGCCATCTTGTCGGAGAGCTCGTTGAAGCTCGCCATGGCGGCACGGATCGCGGCGAGGCCGCTCTCTATCTCCGAGGCGACGGTGGCCTCGTCGTCAAGAACCGGTTCCTGGCTCAGGTAGCCTACCGAGGCGCCGCGCTTCATGGCGATGGAGCCGCCGTCACGGTCCTCCAGCCCGGCGAGGATGGTAAGGAGGGTCGATTTGCCGGCGCCGTTCGCGCCGATCAGCCCAACCCGCTCGTCCTCCCCGATGGCGAAGGTCACGTCGTCCAGAAGGACCCGCGAACCGAAGCTCTTGGAGAGCCCGGTGATATCAACAACGTTCATGTAAACTCCGTCTGCAGGGCCGGGAAAGGAACTGCCCCGGCTTCCTCCCACCCGGCCTCCCCCCTTCGGGGAGAGGTGCGCTTTCTCGGGCGATGCTGATCAGTTATTAGAATTTGAAGAAGTCGGCGATTTTGCCGAAGATGGCTGTCGGGCGGTACTGCTTCGGAATGGCGTAGGTGCCGGTGTGCTTCACCGGGACGGACATCTGCCCGAGCGGGGTTTCGAGGTCGAGACCGGCGGCCAGCTGGTAGGGTATCTTGTCCGGATCGGGCTTGCGCTTCAGGATCTCCAGGAGGTCGGCGTACGCCACGCGAATGGGGATGCGGACGTCCGTTTCCTCGTTGGCCGGAAAGTTGATCTCCTCGCGTGCCCCCCCCTTCACGAGCGGCAGCGCCATCACCTTCAGGTCATAACTGTACCCGTAGAGCTTCAGGTCGAAGTTGTTCGGGTTTTTGAGTCTCAGGTAGACCTCCATGCCTGCCCCGGCGGGATCCACCGAAACCACACTCAGGTCCTTCATTACAACAACCGGCGTCTTGACCAACGTATTGCACCCAGAAAGAACGGCTAACAGCAACAGCAGCAAAGCAAGTCTTCTCAAAACGGACTCCTGGAAAGGGGATTGGTGAAAAACAAAGCGGGCGAGCCCCGAAAGGAACCCGCCCACTATAGCACAACGTCTACTCAAACAGCAAAAGGACTATCGGTTACTGGCAACCTGCATCAGCATGCCCCTTTGCATCTCCCGCAGTATCTCCGTGCGGAAGCGCTTGCGGATTTTGTCATAGGCTCTGGCAGCCGGCCCTGTTCCACAATAGAGCCTTTTCGCACGGGCCTTGTTCCCACCGGCCATGTCGAGCTTCTCGTAAAGCTCCTTCACGGCCGCCTCAGCGCACTTCTCGTCGTCCCACATGTCCTGCGGTGTGAAGCCGTGGCTCTCGGCCCGTTCCGGCATCAACTGCCACACCCCAAGGGCACCCTTGGATGATACCGCTCTCGATGAGAGCTTGTGCCCGCCGGTTTCCGCCAGAGCTATCTCGGCCAAATCCAGCGGCGTGAAAATGGTTCCCTCCGTCTTCTCATAGCAGATTTCCGCGAGCCACTTGGCCCTTGCAGAGGTCGTCCTGCGGGCAAAGGTGGCGTAGATTGCGGGAACCAGCTTCTTCCTCCCGTCGAGTTCAGTCTGTTTCGGAAGGTCCATCTGCACGGACGGGGCTGCAGGGGCTGTTTTGTCCCCCTGCTTCTCGCTCCCTTCCGCCCAGGTCAACAGCGCCCGGTCCGACTCCGACACCGACGGAGTCACCGGTACCTGCGCCTGCTGCAGGTGGGACTGGTCGCACGATGCCGTCATCAGAAGCAACGCGACCAGCACTACAATTTTTCTTTTCATGATCAATTTTGTGATATGGCTTTTGCCGGCTTTAGGTAGTGATACTTAATGTCGGTAGTGAAGCCCGCGCCAATCATCTCCTTTCTCTAGAATCGCATTGGCTCGTCGCCAACCAGAGGTGTACTAGTGTAATCTATTCCGACTCTCTTGCAACCCTCACATTAATTTTTTGCAATCATCGAAAATAAGAAGGGAGGCCCGCCAGTGCGGCCCTCCCCCACTAAAGCCTCAAAATTTCGTATGTTAAAGCTGCACCCCCATAACATCAGCCACGGTATGGATGTCCTTATCGCCCCTGCCCGACAGACAGACGACGATGCTCTCGTTGGTGGAAAGTGTCGGAGCCAGACGCAGTACGTGAGCCACGGCGTGGGAAGACTCCAGGGCGGGGATGATCCCCTCCTCGCGTGTTAGTACCTGGAACGCCTCCAGGGCCTCATCATCGGTGACCGAGACATAGCTTGCCCGGCCGAGCTCCTTGAGGTATGAGTGCTCTGGGCCGACCCCCGGGTAGTCGAGGCCTGCGGAAATGGAGTGGGCGTGGGCGATCTGCCCGTACTCGTCCTGCAAAAGGTAGGTCTTGTTGCCGTGCAGCACCCCGACGCTACCGGCGGAAAGCGGAGCGGCATGCTTGCCGCTTTCGATGCCGTACCCCGCGGCCTCGACGCCGATCATCTGCACGCTTGCATCGTTGACGAAGGGGTGGAAGAGACCGATGGCGTTACTCCCGCCGCCCACGGCGGCCACCAGGTAATCGGGGAGCCGGCCTTCGGCCTCTAAGTGCTGCTCGCGCGCCTCGCGGCCGATGATGGACTGGAAGTCGCGCACCATAACCGGATAGGGATGGGGTCCCGCGACGGTGCCGATGATGTAGAAGGTATCTTCCACGTAGGTCACCCACTGGCGCATCGCCTCGTTCATGGCGTCCTTGAGCGTTGCGGTGCCGGAACTTACCGGGGTCACCTTGGCACCGAGAAGCTTCATGCGGAACACGTTCAGCGACTGGCGGCGGATGTCTTCTACACCCATGAAGACCTCGCACTCCATGCCGAAGAGGGCCGCTACGGTTGCCGTCGCCACACCGTGCTGCCCGGCGCCGGTCTCGGCGATCACCTTTTTCTTGCCCATGCGCTTCGCGAGCAGCGCCTGTCCGATGGTGTTGTTCACCTTGTGCGCGCCGGTGTGGTTCAGGTCTTCACGCTTCAGATATATCTTCGCCCCGCCCATTTTCGCGGTGAGTTTCTCGGCCAGGTAGAGGGGATTCGGGCGCCCAACGTACTGACGGAGGTAATAGGCAAACTCCTCCTGAAACCCCTTTTCATTGCGAAAATGGTGGTACGCCTTCTCGAGTTCGAGCAAGGCCGGCATGAGCGTTTCGGAGACGTATCTGCCGCCGAAACGGCCGAAGTGTCCAGTGTGGTCAGGCGTGTCCAAGGGTGCCTCCAGTCGGTGTATGAGGGGGGCATAATAGACTATCTGTCGATAAATTGCAAGCTTACAGAACACCCCCCCTAGGCAACCTACCGCCGTTACTCACTTTTAGCCGTTTCTCTTTGCCTTATTTTCGGCTTTGGGCTACATATAAACACTGTTTCTCGAGCTCATTTTCCGGGGTAAAAAACGACTCCTGAGAGGACGATTTTTCCCTCTGAGAGAGCCCTGTTTTCCACCCTGCCGATTAATCCAGAAGAGGTGACCGATGGCGTTGCAGAATCCATTTCACATAGTGCTGGTCGAACCAGAGATACCGCCCAACACGGGCAACATAGCGAGGCTTTGCGGGGCGACCGGAACCATCCTGCACCTGGTGGGTAAGCTCGGCTTCTCCACCGACGACCGTTACCTGAAGCGGGCCGGGCTCGACTACTGGAGCGAGGTCGACATCCGTTACTGGGACAATCTGGAAGCCCTGACGGCCTCCTTCCCCGGGGGACGCTTCATCTATACCAGCAAGAAAGCGGACAAGAGCTACGTCGAGTTCTCCTTTCTTCCCGGCGATTTCATCGTCTTCGGCAAGGAGACCAAGGGGCTTCCCGAAGAACTCATCGCCGCAAACCCGGATACCGCGGTCAGGATCCCGATCATCGGCAAAGTGCGCAGCCTGAACCTCTCCACTTCGGCGGGGATCGTGCTGTACGAGGCGCTGCGACAGACCGGAGCGCTGCAAGGGGCGTAGCTCCCCTCCCCCGCCGGCGCGGGCGGTTCACTGGAGGCGGTGCGCATCTGAAAAAGGAGAGAGGGATGTTCGAAAAGAAGTGCGGCGAAGGTTATCGAGAAGTCCTGCCGGGGATCATGCAGAAGACCCTGGTGCACGGCGAAATGACGCTGATGGTCGAGTTCCTGCTTGCAAAGGGAGCCCTGCTGCCGATGCACAGTCACCCGCACGAGCAGACGGGATACCTCGTGAGCGGCCGGATCAGGCTGACCATAGCCGGTGTCCCGCACGAGGTGCAGCCGGGGGACAGCTGGTGCATCGCGGGAGCGGCCGAGCATCGCGCCGAGATCATCGAGGACTCGGTGGCGATCGAGGTGTTCTCACCCGTGCGCAAGGAGTACCTTCCGGGCGGCGTCAGTTGAACTGGTAGATAACCACGCCGAAACTCACGGCGGTCACGGCGAAGGCGATGAGGGCCAACAGACCATCGCGGGAAATGAGCGCCAGGCCGAAAGCGGTGAGGGCGACCCCGGCGCCGTGGGCGGAGAAGGGGACCAACTCCATCATCGGCATGACGATCGCTATGACTGCACAGACAAACGAGATGAAGTATGTGCTCCCCCCCTGGATCAGGGCGGACATGCGCGGTCTCAACCAGCGGTCGATGAAGCGGGCTGAAGGACGCAACAACCGCACCGCCGTGTGCACCTTCTCCTTCGCCAGCGAGCGCCGCAGGACCCATTTCGGCAGCCAGAAGTGTTCCCTGCGAAAGAAGAGCTGCCCCGCGATCAGCAAGATGAAGATCCCCATCGTGGTAGGTACGCCCGGCATGCCGCTGATCGGGGAGGCGGCGATCACCCCCACCATGAGCAGCAAAGGTCCGAAGGATCGATCCCCCACCGATTCAACGATCTGCCCCAAGGAGACACGCCCCTCGTCGTCGGCCGATTGGTTGATGCGGTCCAGCATATCCTGAAGGTTGGTGATCTCGCTCGCCATACGGAGCCTCTCTCATACCGCCGTCAAAGCGCCCGCTAATACTGCCTTTCGCAGATTACATTGGATGCGGCCAATGTCAAGAGCCTCCACCAGCCCCCTACCCTACCCAAAAACCGTATACATATCAGATAAATATAATGTTTCCCGTCCTTGACAGTGGAAGATCTCTGTCTATATTCAAACAGCACATTTTTATAACAGGGAGGAAGTGATGTCGACTAAGGAGAATCTTGCCGAAGCGTTTGCCGGGGAGAGTCAGGCAAACCGCAAATACCTTGCCTTTGCTGCGAAAGCCGAGGCGGAGGGGCTGCAGCAGGTAGCGAAACTGTTCCGTGCCGCGGCACATGCCGAGACGGTGCATGCCCACGCGCACCTGCGCGCTATGGGGGGGATCAAGGGGACCGTGGAAAACCTCAAGGAAGCCATCGAAGGCGAAGGCTTCGAGTTCCAGCAGATGTACCCGCCCTTTCTCGAGCAGGCGAAAAATGAAGGAGATCGCGCGGCGGAGAACTCCTTCAAGTTCGCCCTCGCCGTCGAGGAGATACACCACGACTTGTACCAGCAGGCGCTGGCCGCCGTGCAAAACGGCGTCGATCTCGCCGACCGCCCGATCTATGTCTGCGAAGTCTGCGGCAACACGGTGTACGACGAGGCACCTGACAAGTGCGCCATCTGTCTTGTGCCGAAGGAAAAGTTCTCCAGGATCGCATAACGCGACGAGGGCGCGGCCGGCATCGGCTGCGCCCTTTCTTTTTCACAAACGCCCCTCCCGAGACGAACCTACCTTTACCTTGCCGTCAGGGATTCCTGATGCTGACCCGCCCCGGTGTCGCCCAGTCGTTATGCCCCCCCGGGATCTCGTGAAACACCGTCCCCGGCCTGCTCTCCGCCAGGGTCTTTGCGAACCGTGCCGGGATGACCTCGTCGTTCATCGCGCCGAAGATCTCCACCTTTCCTTTATATCCCGCGAGCGATTTCACGTTGTCCCAGTCGTCCGCCAGAAGCAGACGCACCGGGAGAAACCGGTAGTGGTACTGTCCCACCCTGTGCAGCTTGTCAAAAGGGGCGACGAGGACGATTTTGTCCGGTGGCGGCGTCACCGTGGCGAGAAAGGACGCCGGCCCGCTGCCGAGGGATTCTCCCACCACGCAGACCGGCCTATCGGGATACTGCTGCCGCAAAAGCAGGTAGGCCTCTTTGGCCGCCTCGTTGATGCTCTCCTTGGAGGGGGTTCCCTGACGCAGGCCGTATCCCGGGTACTCAAGGATGTAGACCGCATCCGTGCGGGAAAAGGAGGGAATGGCGTAAGCCCGGTCGCTTGCCTGACCGCCGTTGCCGTGGGTCATGAGCCAGACGTTCGCAGGGGGCGCGGCCGGGCGATAAACCCCGATGAGTTCGCCCTTGTCGCGCCACGGGATGAGACCGTTGTCCCGGTCATGATGGGTGGGGAAGTAGAGAAGCTGCCGCTGCCAGGCCATGGCGCTCAGCACAAGCGCCACCAGACAGACCAGCAGGAGTTTGAGCAATCTGAGCATGAGCCCTCCCGCGGCATGATCAGGGGAGGCAGAAATAGACGGTTGCGCCCTCGTCGACCACCCCGTGGGCCCACACACTGCCGCCGTGCCGCTCGACGATCCTCTTCACCGTCGCGAGCCCGATTCCCGTTCCTTCAAACTCGGAACCATGCAGCCGCTGGAAGGCACCGAAAAGCTTGTTCTGGTAGGCCATGTCGAACCCAACGCCGTTGTCACGCACGAAGAAGGTATCTTTCATAGCCCCCCCGCTGCGCCCCACCTCGATCCGGGCCAGCTCCCGGACGCTTGAGTATTTCCAGGCATTGGCGACGAGATTTTCCAGCATCTGCTCCAAAAGCCCCCGGTCTCCGTGCACCTCCAGGTCAGGCTCGATCAGCATCTCCACCCGGCGCCGCGGCTCGGCATCCTGAAGCTTGCTCCCTATTGAACAGGCCACTTCGCTTAAGTTAACCGGCACCTTGTTGAGTTCCGAGCGCCCGATGCGGGAGAGTTCGAGCAGGTCGTCTATCAGGGTTCCCATCCTGCGCGTCGAGGCGCATACCCGCTCCAGGTACTGCTTTCCATCGGGCGGAAGGTCGGAGCCGTACTCCTCAAGCACGATGGAGGTGTAGCTGTTGATGTGGCGCAGGGGCCCGCGCAGGTCGTGCGACACGGAATAGCTGAAGGTTTCCTGCTCCTTCATGGCGGCCTCGAGCCGGGCGGTGCGCTCGATGACGCGCCGCTCCAATTCCTCGTTCAAAAGGCTCAGCTCCTCGGCCATCCTTCGGGTCTGCGTTATGTCCCGGCTGATCCCGAAAACCCCGACCACGTTTCCTTCCTTGTCGTGCAGAGGCCCTTTGGTGGATTCAACCAGAATGCGTTCTCCGTTTGGCAGTGTCAGCATGTGTTCGACAATGCGGATGACGTTGGAGCCCAGGACCCTTTGGTCCTCCTCCATGACCAGCTGCGCCACTTCAGACGGGAAGAGTTCCGTATCGTCCTTCCCGAGTATCTCAGGCAGTCCCTTTCCGGTCATCTGGGAAGATGCCTTATTGAAGAGCAGGTAGCGGCCGTTCACATCCTTCACGAAAACAGCATCCGTGGTCCCCTCGATGACGGCATTCAGTACTTCACGGTTTTGCTGCAGCGCGCCCTCCACGAGCGCACTCTCAAGCAGGGTTCGCTGCAGTTCATCGTTCACCGACACGAGGCGCTCTTGTTCCTGATCGTACCTTCTGAGCAAGGCCCATAGCATGGTTGTGCAGGCACCGGCCGTCACCATCAGCCCGACCACGTGGTCCGCGATCCGCTCAGTCTCTGAGCGAAAGGGAACGACCCATTGCGGGAAACATAGCTCCAGCACGAGCAGTGCAATGATGTCTGCGATGGCAATCGCGACCAGTACCCACCGTTCCCGTCCGCGGAAGAAGATGGGGAGGTACATCACGATGCAGAAAAAATAAAAAGGGATACTCCCGTGTGACGCACCGTTTGGAAACCATACGAGGTTGAGCAAGGCGAGCAGCAGATAAAAGAGTAGCTTTGGGTGGCACCGCCCCCGGCAGGATTCCCGGAAGAGAACCAGCGCGAGAACGGCGAAAAGGGCAAGCAGCACATTGATGGAGGGGGGAAGAGCCTGCAGGTAGTTCGCCGGCATTATGACAAAAAGGGAGACGACGGCGGCCATCAGGCATAGTACTCCGAAGAGAACAAGCTCCATACTGGCTGCCCCATCTCGCCATATGCAGGCCTTCAATCTTGCGATGGAAGATGCTCTACAGCTCATATTAGCCTCGGGCGTCCGCTGATGTCGCAAACGAACCGTAAAGCTAACACATTAATTCAAATTGATAAAGAGTTAATTTAAGCAATGGCAACCGTCGTAGAGAAAGGCTCCGCAACGGTGACTTGAGCTCTTAATGCTCCTCCAGGTTCAGCGCCCTCTGCGCCCGATCACCTTGCGAAAAAGGAGCAGTTGGGCCGTGATATCCACGGCAAGTACTGCAGAGGTGAAATACAAAAGCCATTCCCTGTTGTCGAAATAGGCGAGGCAGTTGAAGAACATGTACAGGGTGACGACCCAGGACAACAGCCGCCGGACACTGAGGACGGTACGTCCGACCTCCTCCTCGTCGGTTCCGACAAGCAGGGCCACTGCAGGTGCTGCATAGTAGCCGACCGTGGCGTCGATGAAGGTGAGGAAGATGTTGGCGGCGAAAATGTAGGTCAGATGCTGGTCCATTGCGGCTCCCGGTCTTTGCTTACCAGGGATAATTAAGACAAAGCGGCGTAGGAAGCAAGCACAATGAGAGCGCTGCCGCACCTTTGCTATAACAAGGTCGGCGCAAGCTCACCGTGATCGCGAACATAAAAAAGGGCGGAAGGTTTCCCCTCCGCCCCTTGTTTGCTGCATAAGCTGCTTGTTACTTGAACAGCGCCTTCTGGTACTCGCGGTTCAGCCTTGCGATGAACTTGACGTTGATCCCTTTCGGGCACGCGGCCTGGCACTCGTAGTGGTTCGAGCAGTTGCCAAAACCTGCTTCCTGCATAGCGTCGGTCATGGCACAGACGCGCTGTGCAGCCTCAGCCTTGCCCTGCGGCAGTGCAGCAAGCTGCGCCACCTTGGCGGAGGTGTAGAGCATCGCCGAGCCGTTCGGGCAGGCGGCGACGCAAGCGCCGCAGCCGATGCACTCGGCGGCGTCCATGGCGTAATCCGCATCCACTTTCGGGACGAGGATGGCGTTACCGTCAGCAACACCGCCGGTGTGGCAGGAGGTGTAACCACCGGCCTGCATGATCTTCTCGAGGCCGCTTCTGTCGACGATCAGGTCCCTGATGACCGGGAAGGCGAGAGCGCGCCACGGCTCGATGTAGATGGTGTCGCCGTCGCTGAAGTTCCTCATGTGCAGCTGGCAGACGGTGGTACGCTCCTGACCGCCGTGCGGCACGCCGTTGATGACCTGGGAACACATACCGCAGATACCTTCGCGGCAGTCGTGGTCGAATACGATCGGGTCCTTCCCTTCCTTGATCAGCTGCTCGTTCACTTCGTCAAGCATCTCCAGAAAGGACTGATCCGGACTTACGTTTTTGGCATCGTACTGCTCGAGCTTGCCCGGCTGATTGGGACCACTTTGGCGCCATACGTGTAGTGTGAGGTTCATTATTTATAACTCCTTACCGCCAGATGAACGTTCTCGAACGTCAACGGCTCCTTGTGCAGTTCGGGCTCTTTGTCGACACCTTTGAACTCCCAGGCTCCAACGTAGCAGTAGTTCTCGTCGTCACGCTTCGCCTCGCCGTCGGGCATCTGGTGCTCGACGCGGAAGTGACCGCCGCAGGACTCGTTCCTGTGCAGTGCGTCCTTCGCCATCAGCTCGCCGAACTCGAGGAAGTCTGCCACGCGGCCGGCGTTCTCCAGCTGCTGGTTCAGTTCTTCGCCCTTGCCGGTGACCTTGACGTTCTTCCAGAACTCTTCGCGCAGGGCCGGGATCCGTTTGATGGCGTCCTTGAGGGTCTCTTCGCTCCTCGCCATGCCGACGTTCTCCCACATGATCTTGCCCAGCTCGCGGTGGAACTCGGAGACGGTCTTCTTGCCGTTGATGTTAAGGAGGCGGTTGTTGTAGGACTTAACGTCCTCAACCGACTTCTTGCACTCGGGGTGGTCCGCCTTCACGGCACCCGGCTTGGTCTTCGCCAGATAGTTCGCGATGGTGTAGGGGATGACGAAGTAGCCGTCGGCGAGGCCCTGCATGAGCGCGGAAGCACCCAGGCGGTTCGCGCCGTGCACCGAGAAGTTCGCCTCGCCGAGGACGAAGAGGCCCGGGACGTTGCTCTCGCAGTTGTAGTCGACCCAGAGGCCGCCCATGGAGTAGTGCGGAGCCGGGTACATACGCATCGGCTGCTTGTATGCGTTCTCGTCGGTGATCTTCTCGTACATCTCGAAGAGGTTGCCGTAGCGCTCGCGGATGGTGTGCTCGCCCACGCGCTTGATCGCGTCGGAGAAGTCGAGGTTCACACCGCGGCCGCCAGGGCCGACGCCGCGCCCGTCGTCGCACTGCTCTTTGGCCGCACGCGAGGCGATGTCGCGGGGAGCGAGGTTACCGAAGGAGGGGTATTTCCTCTCCAGGTAGTAGTCGCGCTCGTCTTCCGGGATGTCGTTGGGGTGACGGTTGTCACCTTTTTTCTTCGGAGCCCAGCAGCGGCCGTCGTTTCTGAGCGACTCGGACATGAGGGTCAGTTTGGACTGGTGCTCACCGTGCTGCGGGATGCAGGTCGGATGGATCTGGGTGTAGCAGGGGTTGGCGAAGAAGGCGCCCTTTTTGTGGGCACGCCAGTTCGCGGTGACCGAGCAGCCCATCGCGTTAGTGGAGAGGTAGAACACGTTGACGTAGCCGCCGGTGCAGAGCACCACGGCGTCACCCACGTGGGTACGGATCTCGCCGGTGATGAGGTCGCGGATCGTGATGCCTTTGGCCTCGCCGTCAACCACGACCAGGTCGAGCATCTCGGTGCGGGCGAAGAGCTTCACGGTGCCGGCCTTCACCTGACGGGAAAGAGCCGAGTAGGCGCCCAGAAGGAGCTGCTGACCTGTTTGGCCACGGGCGTAGAAGGTACGGGAGACCTGGGCGCCGCCGAAGGAGCGGTTATCCAGGTAACCTGCGTAGTCGCGGGCGAACGGAACGCCCTGTGCGACGCACTGGTCGATGATGTTGTTGGACACCTGGGCCAGACGCCAGACGTCCGCCTCGCGGGCACGGAAGTCGCCACCCTTGATGGTGTCGTAGAACAGGCGGTAGATGCTGTCGCCGTCGTTCGGGTAGTTTTTCGCGGCGTTGATGCCGCCCTGTGCTGCGATGGAGTGGGCGCGGCGCGCGCTATCCTGGTAGCAGAAGGCTTCGACGTTGTAGCCGAGCTCACCCAGGGTAGCTGCGGCTGCGCCACCGGCCAGGCCGGTGCCTACAACGAGAACTTTGTACTTACGCTTGTTTGCGGGGTTAACCAGCTTCAGGTCGAAGCGGTGCCTGTCCCACGAGGTCTGAATCGGTCCTTTCGGACATTTTCCGTCGAGTATCACTTGAACCCCCTAAAGTTTCAATAAGCCAGCCAGGATGACGGCAGGAATCGAGATGTATGCGAGCATGAGAACGGCGGAGATAACCTTGCCGCCGGTACCGAAGGCCGGGATGGTCTTCTCGTTGTTCCAACCCATGGTCTGCAGGAAGCTCGGGATGCCGTGGGAAAGGTGGAGGAACAGCATGATCATGGCGAAGGCGTAGGCCAGTGCGATGAGGCCGTTGCCGAAGCTGGTGACCACCATCCGGAAGACGTCCGGACGGTTCGCAGAGTCGAGGCCGATAACGACGTCGGGGGTGCCATGGACGGTGAACTGAAGCAGGTGGTACACGATGAAGGCCAGAACGAGCAGACCGGTCCAGATCATGTTCTCGGAGGCGAAGCTCGCCTTGAGGTTTTTCTTCACCGCGTAGGCGCCAGGGTTGGCAGCCTTGTTCTCCAGGGTCAGCATGACGCCGTAGCAGATGTGAACGGCGATGGCTGCGCCCATGAAGAGGCGGAAGGCCCATACGAGCGGCGGCAGGCTATGCAGGTGCTCAGCATAGGCGTTGATGCCGTTGGGGCCGAAGAAGATGGTGGAGTTGCCGATCAGGTGGATCAGGATGAAGAGGATCAGGAGCTGACCCGTGATGGACATCAGGATCTTTCTTCCCACAGAGCTAGTTAAGATTCGCATGTTTTTTTGTCCCTTTGCCTTTTTATCTATTGAATCAGATGGTGGAAATGCTTGCGTACACCGGAGGAGTACAAGTCCCGAAGACCCGATGACGGGGCGGACTCGCGGCTTCCGCTTCAGGGGATGGAGGACCTCGCCACGGGATCAGTGTCTGCATAGCTTTTCTCCTTTTATTAAATTCACATGAGCATCTTCGGATGGTATCTATAGCACAAAAATCGGCGGGTTGATAGACGCGCATATTAAATGCCGTTATACGAAAATGCAACAGTTTTTTGTATACAGCATACAATTAATGGTTCAAGCAAGTTAGCCCCCTCTAAATCACACTAACCATGTTTTGAAATTCCGCTTACGCGGCGTTGCTGTTGCTTTTTACACCCCTCTCTGCTAATTAGGATAACAGTCCGCAGTAAAACACGATAAGCAATGGAAGGTTCATGATTTACAAACTACTGAAGAAAGACAAAAGGTCCGCCGCGCGCCGGGGCGTAGTAAAAACCGCACACGGCGAGATCCAGACTCCTATATTCATGCCGGTGGCAACCCACGCCGCCATGAAAGCGATGACGCCTGCCCAGGTCAAAGAGACCGGCGCGCAGATCATCCTGTCCAACACCTACCACCTGCACCTGCACCCGGGGGAGGCCCTGGTGGAAAAGGCGGGGGGGCTGCACAAGTTCATGTGCTGGGACGGCCCGATCCTCACCGACTCCGGCGGGTTCCAGGTCTTCTCCCTGCCGAAGAAACGGATCACCGAGGAGGGGGTTTTCTTCCGCCACGAGGACACCGGCGAGGAGATCTTCCTCGACCCGGCCAAAGCGGTCGCCATCCAGGAGGCGCTCGGCGCCGACATCATCATGAACTTCGACGAGTGCATCCCCTACCCCTGCGACAAGGCGTACGCGGAGCGCTCGACCGAGAAGACGATACGCTGGGCGAAGCAGTGCCGCGAGGCGCACAAACGCGAGAACCAGTACCTCTTCGGCATCGTGCAGGGAAGCGTGTTCGAGGATCTCAGAAAGCGCTGCGCCAAGGCGCTCGTGAAGATGGATTTCCCCGGTTACGCCATAGGCGGGGTATCCGTCGGTGAAGGCCTGGAACTTTTGAAGCAGGTGGTCGGCTACACGGCGCCGCATCTTCCCGAGGACAAGCCGCGCTACCTCATGGGGGTCGGCCTTCCCGAGGACATCCTCGAGAGTGTCGAGCGCGGCGTGGACATGTTCGACTGCGTCATCCCGACCCGCTACGCGAGGAGCGCGACCCTCTTCACCAACCGCGGCCGCATCAGGCTCACGAACAAGAACTACCGGCGCGACTTCTACCCGGTCGAGCCGAACTGCACCTGCTACACCTGCCGCAACTTCACGAGGGCCTACCTGCACCACCTGTTCACCTCGAACGAGGTGCTCTCGGCGATCCTTGCGAGCATCCACAACGTGCACTTCTACCTGAACATGATGTCCGAGATCCGGACCGCGATCGAGGAAGACCGCTTCGTCGAGTACAAGGAGCAGTTCCTCGCCGCCTACATGAAGGGTAAATAGGAGGCCGCCATGAATAGGTGCCTACTCGTAGCGGTTATGGCGACCGCGCTTGCCGCCGGCTGTTCCAGGCACGAGGAGACGCAGGCTCCGCAGCAGAAGAAGTCCCCGGCGCAGCTGGAACTTTACGGGGAGGCACTCTTCAACGAGCGCTGCCGGGACTGCCACGTGGTTGGAGACAAGGGGGGAGTGGTCGGCCCCGCGCTCACCCACGTGGGGAGCGCGCGCGACCGCCGCTTTCTCGAACGCATGATCCGGGAGCCGGCGAAGGTCTATCCCGGCACCGCCATGCCCCCCTACGACACCTTTTCGAAAAAGCAGATCGACTCCCTGGTCGACTACCTGAGCGGACTAAAATAGCTTTACCCCTCTGCTAGCCTTCCCCCTAATGGGGTAGGCTGGGCGTGGGGAAAGCCGCTGGTGTCCGCAATCATCCCCCTCCCCTGCCCCTCCCCCTCCGGGGGAGGGAATAATTCCTTCCGGAGAACCCATCCATGTCCACCGAAACCATTCAAGACCGCTTCGACCGACTCATGACGATCATGCGCCAGCTGCGCGCACCGGGGGGATGCCCCTGGGACGCCGAGCAGACCCACGATTCCCTCAAGCGCTACCTCCTGGAGGAGTCCTATGAGGTGATCGAGGCGATCGACGCCAAGGACGACGCGCTTTTGAAGGAGGAACTGGGGGACCTGATCCTGCAGCCGGTCTTTCACGCGGCGGTCGCCGAGGAGCGCGGCGCCTTCACCATGGACGAGGTGCTCGACGCCATCAACGAGAAGCTCGTGCGTCGCCACCCCCACGTCTTCGGTGACCAGGTGATCGAAAGCAGTGCGGCGCAGGTGGAGAACTGGGAGAAGATCAAGAAGGGAGAAAAGGGAGATGAGCGGAAATCGGCCCTCTCCGGCATCCCGCCGCACCTCCCTGCACTCATGAAGGCGCATAAGATCACGGAAAAGGCGGCGCGGGTCGGCTTCGACTGGGAGCACACGGACCAGGTCTTCGCCAAGGTAATGGAGGAACTGCAGGAATTCCAGGAGGCGATGGCGGCCGGGGACCAGCAGGAGATGGAATCGGAACTGGGCGACCTCCTCTTTGCCATCGTGAACCTCGGGAGGTTCATGGCGATCGACCCGGAGGAGGCCCTGAGGAAGACCATCCAGCGTTTCACCCGTCGCTTCAGCCACATCGAGGACACCCTGCACGGCAGGGGGGAACGGCTGCAGGACACGAGCCTCGAGGAGATGGACCGGCTCTGGGAAGAGGCCAAGAAAATGGAGAAACGTTGAATCTAGTTAATGTTTTTGGAGGACCAGAGAATTATCCACACATTTTGTGGAAAAGGTGTGGATAACGGTGTTGACAATTTTAGAAACCTACGCCTTTTAAGCACTTTCCGCGTTCTGCATAAATATTGGCCACGCAGATATTCGAACGAAAAAACAGCTACTTACAAATTTTTGTATACATTTGAGGATTATCACCCCCAACAAAGTTAGGCCAGCCTAATTAGGCTTAAAGCCATGGTGGAAATCCTGTGCATAAGTGTAGGAATTCTACCGAATCACGCCCCCTCCGACCACGACATTTACCCCTTCCATCATGAGAAGCTCCCGCTTGGAATCGATCCCTCCCGGGGCGGTGAATCCGGTCATGACTCCGCTCGCCCCGACTACGCGATGGCAGGGGATGATGATCGGCAGCCGGTTCCTCGCCATGGCGCCGCCGATGGCCCGCGCCCCCCTCGGTGTTCCGCAGGCGCCGGCCACCTCACCGTAGCTTTGCACCGTTCCGTAAGGTATCGCGGCGACCATCCGGTAGACCTCCTGCTGAAAGGGGGTGAAGCCGGTCAGGTCCAGGGGGAGGTCGAAACCGACCTGCTCGCCGCGGAAGTAACGCTCTAGGAGCGCGGCCGCGGCCCGGGTCAGATCGCTCCCCTCTTTCGCCAGCGGATGGGACATGCCGGCGGCCTCGAGCGCATCGGCGCGCGTCTTCAGACCGTAGGGAAGATGATGGGCCAAAAGCCCCTTATTGCTTGCCGCGACAAGGCCGAAACCGGCGGCGCTCTCGTAAATGCTCCAGGCGGTGGCTGCTGCTTCCTGTTTCATAGGTCGACTCCATAAAAAAACGCGCAAGATCCGTGACATGCCACAAAGAACAAGGGAGACGATACCATTTCGTCCCCCTTTCTTTCCAGCGGAATCTGCACGTTCTTGCGCGTCCGGTTCCAGCCATGCCCCGGTCTATCTTCTGAGCAGCTTTTTCCTCACCAGGGCGACCACGTCCCGCGCCTCGTCGCAACGCAAGAGGTGCGACGCGGCAAGAAAGATCATGATCCCCGCCAGCACCCCTCCCCCGAGTACGCCCCCCTTTAAGAGGCGCCTGCCGGCCATGGACCAGTCGATGAGGCCCATGATCCAGTACACGGCAACGGCCATCGGCACCGAAGCGGCGATCCCTTTCAGGGCGGACACGGTGATCGCCCCCCCACCGAAGCGACCGATCTTTTTCCTCAAGAACCACAGGAGCAGCAGCATGTTGCCGAGCGCCGAGAGGGAAGAGGCGAGCGCCAGCCCCCCGTGCAGCATCGGCCCCATCAGGAGCAGGCTGAAGAGTAAGTTCAGCAGGAAGGCGATGAAGGCGGTGGTAACCGGGGTCTTCGTATCCTTCAGCGCGTAGAAGGCAGGGACCAGCACGCGCACGAGCGCGACGAAGGTGAGGCCGATCGAGTAGTACAAAAGGGCGACGCCGCACTTCTGCGCCTTGGCGTAGTCGAAGGCCCCGCCCATGAAGAGGAGCGAGAAGATGGGGGTGGCACAGAACATGAGCCCGACCATGGCCGGGATGGTGATGAAGAGGGTGAGCCTCACCCCGTAATTGAGCGACTCCTTGAGGGCGTCCATATCCCCCACCGCCGCCTGCCGGCTCATTGAGGGAAGCACCGCCTGGGCCACCGACACCGTGAAGATCCCCTGGGGGAACTCGAAGAGCCGCTGGGCGTAATAAAGGTAGGAGACGCTACCTTCCGGGAGCAGCGACGCGAGGATGGAGCCGACGGTGATGTTGAGGTAGTAGACGCCGACGCCGAACACCGACGGTCCCATGAGGAGCGTGATCCGTTTCAACGCGGGGTGGTTCAGGTTGAAGTTCGGGCGGATCGGGAAACCCATCCGGTAAAGCACTGGGAGTTGCAGTGCAAGCTGCAGGACACCGCCGATCAAGACGCCGACGGCGAGCGCCACGATGGGGACCTGGAAGCGGTCGTGCAGCAACAGGGCCGAGAGGATCATCGAGATGTTCAGGAACACCGTGGAGATGGCCGGGGTGAAGAAGTGGCGCAGCGTGTTCAGGATCCCCATGCAGAGCGCCACCAGGCTAACGAAGAAGATGTACGGGAACATGAGGCGGTTCAGCAGGATGGTGACCGAAAGTTTCTCGGGGTTGCCGGAGAAACCGGGGAACATCAGGTGCACGAGCTGCGGCGAAAAGATGATGCCGAGGACGGTGACGGCCGCCATCACGATGGTGAGCGCGGTGAAGCATACGTTCGCGAGCGCCCGGGTCTCCTCCTCCCCTTTCGTTGTATGCCACTCGGAGAAGGTGGGGACGAAGGCCGAGGTGAGCGCACCTTCGGCGAAGAAGCGGCGCAGCATGTTGGGGATCTGGAAGGCGGCGAAGAAGGCGTCCGTGTAGAGGCCTGCGCCGAACAGGCGGGAGACCACCATGTCGCGGATCATCCCCATGATGCGGGACAGCATGGTGGCAGCGCCCAAAACGCCTGCGGCGCGGGCTATGTTCTTCTTTTCAGACAAAATCCCTCCAAAAAATCAAAAGCATCAAGACTCAACGCAAAGACGCGGAGCCGCAAAGACGCGAAGAAAACCTGAAATCAGGGTGGAAAGGCATAATCCGGAGGACGCTGAGCGTTCCAGACTTGTTGCGCCGCACGCTGATGCATGAGAACAGGTTTGAAGCCTTTCTTTGCGTCTCCGCGCCTTTGCGTCTTTGCGTTAAAGCATCTCTTCCACCCGCCGGAAGTACTCCTCCCGGCAGAAGTTCTCGACGTCGACCATCGTGGCAAAGGCCTCGCCGAATCCCTCGCGCCCGAGGGTGAAGACGCCGTGCCCGTAGACGATGGCGGACCCGCTCGCTCCGATCACCGGAGGAACGCGCTTTGCCAGCCCCCCGGCGCCGATCTCGCCGGCTACGACCGGCGTTCCGCCCAGGTCGCGCACGTGCGGACAGTCCTTCCAGCAGTCCTTGATGCTGCACTCTTTCTTCCGGTCGCACAGCATGCTCATCACCACGGCGAACTTCGGGTGGCCGTGCAGGATCACCCGCGAGCCGGTCTGTTCGTAGATCTTGCGGTGCGCCAAAAGTTCGCTGGAAGCGGTGATCCCGGTGGTCGAGGAGTTGTCGGCGGGAACCGGGTCAATGCACCCTTTCAGCTCGTCGAGGCTCGCGGCGGTCTGCGATATGTAGATGAGCTCTCCCGCCACGGCGGAGATGTTGCCGAAGAAGGAGTCGACGAGTCCGCGTTCCACGGTGTAATGCCCCACCCGCTCGATCTCGGCGAGAATCGCTTCTTTATCCCCAGGCAACGACGGGACGAATTCGAGCCCTACGGCGGAGAGGGGCCTCAACCACTGGCTGCGGAATGCCTCGAACGCCTCACGCTCGCCAGGAAGCCTGAATCCGTCAGCCAGCACGTCCTGCAGGTATTTGACGAAGGTGGAGTGGAACACCGAGGAGTAGTTGATGAAGGCCTGCTCCACGGTGATGGCGCCGACGGCCACGATCCCCACCCCTTCAACGATCACCCCTTTCCGGTTGCCGAGCAGCTTGGCAAGGACGGGGGAGGGATCGCCGGAAAGGTCCTTTTGACGCAGGAAGGGGATGTCGTGCAGGAAGGTCCGCGTCTCGGTGTCCTGCGGTACGATGCACTCCTCCTGTTCATCAGCGCGTGCGATGAGGAAGTCGGCAAAGGGGAGCGAGGGACGCGCGGCGACGAGCGCCAGGGAGTTCAGGCGCGAGAGCGTGTTTCCCGCAAGTTCGACGAGCCCTTGCGCGCCTGCCGTGATGAGGACGTCGTCCTGCGCGGCGAAGGCGATGCCGTCGGGGCAGGCGGAACGGTCGGCAAGGAGTTTTCCCGTGTATTTATCGATCTGGTCTCGCATCTCTCACTTCGCTCCCGGGTTAGGGTAGCTCCTCCAGGATGTTGCGGCCGCCGAAGCCGCCGTTCTCGTCGAGACCGCGAATCCGGTAGTACTTCTGCAGTTCCTCCGAAAAGCGCTCCCGGTCCACGGGGGGGACGTCGATCCCTTCGCCACCGCTCCCCGGCTCGGTGAAGAAGCGCTCCGGGAGTGTGTCGTCCTTGCGGGAAAAACCGTTCTCGCAGTTGTAGAACCGCTCGGTCAGGTAGATGCGCTCTCCAATTGCCTTGAGCGCTTCCGGGCCGTACTCTACGCCGGTCACCGCGGTCAACAGCTCCCCGTACTCCTCCAGCGTCGCGCCGAAGAAGGCGAACTTGCAGGCTACGAGGGAGTCGACCGCTGCGTTCACGTCCTCGGCGATCTTGATGATGCGGGCCTTGCCCGAGAAGGAGAAGCGGTCGGTCGGGACCGGCTTTCTCAGGATCTCGTGCGAGATGGGGTAGGCGCGCAGGTGACAGCCGCCGCGGTTCGAGGTCGCATAGGCGAGCGCCATGCCGTAGGCGCCGCGCGGGTCGTAGGCGGGAAGCTCAAGGGATTTAACCGACATGGAGACTTCGGAGTGCCCGAGATGCTCGGCAAGGCGGCGCGAGCCAAGGCTCAGGAGCGCCCCGTCCCCACTGCGGTGGGCGATGTCGGCGAGAAGACTCGCTACCTCCGATGCGTCCGGGAAGCGTCCCCGCGCCTCCCCGAAAGCTGAGAGGGTGGCCGCCGCAGAGATGGTGTCCATGCCGAGCTCGTTGCAAAGCGAGTTCGCCCTCACGATGGCGTGCAGGTCCGAGATGCCGTTCAGGGCGCCGAAGTGGTTCACGGTCTCGTACTCGGGGAGGGCCTCCCCTTGTGCGCTCGCCTTCTTGCACTGGATCGGGCAGCCGTAGCACCCTTCTTTTTTGGCGCCGCACTCCCTCTTTATCGCCGGGCCGGAGTAGTTTCCCGAGTCGGCGAAGAAGGTGGCGCGGAAGTTCTCGGTGGGGGCCATGCGACGCTGCGCCATCAGGTCGACCAGGGCGGGCGTGCCGTATTCGGAGATGCCGAGTTCGCCGAAGATGACCGGAGAGGCGCGGAAGAGGCGCATGACATCGGCGCGGGCGGCGTCGAAGCGTTCCCGGTCGGCAACCGGCGTAGTCCCCTCTCCCTGCACCGTGATCGCCTTGAGTCTTTTGCCGCCCATGACGGCGCCGAGCCCGCCGCGGCCGATCGAGTTCCCCTCCCCCATCATGATGTTGGCGAAGAGGACGCCGTTTTCGCCGGCGGGGCCGATGGCGGTTACCGAGCCGCGCTCCTTCAGGGAGGCCACGGTCTCCTTCACCCCTTTCCCCCAGAGTGACCCGGCGGGGAGGAGTTCCGCACGTGCGCCGTCGATGGCGAGAACTGCGGGGTGAGCGCTTTGGCCGGTGATGAAGACAGCATCGAGGCCGGCGGCCTTTAAGCGCCAGGCGAAGCGACCTCCGGCCGAGCAGTCGTAGATCGTGCCGGTGAGCGGTGAGCGGGAGACGCAGGCAAGGCGGGCCGCGGTGGGGGAGTTGGTGCCGCAAAGAGGGCCGACCGCGAAGATGATCGGCATATCCGGATCGAAGGGATCGAGGCGGAAGAAGTCACGCATGAGGCGGACACCCAAGCCCCGTCCCCCGAGGTAGGCGTGCAGGATTTCAGTAGGGATCTCCCTGCGCTCGCAGGTACCGCGGGTAAGATCAACGTGCAGCAACTTTCCGGTCCAGCCCATAAAAACCTCATAAACCCGTTCAGCGTTCAACGTTCAACGTTCGACAACGGCTCCTTGTCATCGACCTGCAACGATACGGCATCTTGTCGCTTCGAAAAATTAAGGAAGTACGATGACGGTGGAATTCGAGGAGGAACTCACTTGAACGTTGAACGCTGAACGTTGAACGTTTTAAAGCAGTTCCACCTTCCCCTGCCGCTCCAGTTCCTCTACCACCTTCTTCACGTCCTGTGCGGCATCCTTCGCGCAGACAAGAAGCGCATCCGGGGTGTCCACCACGATCAGATTGCTTACCCCGACGAGCGCCACTACCTTGCCGCCGCCATAGGCGAGACATTCACTGGCTCCCACCGATACCGCTCCGCTCGCGTTGATCACCACGTGCCCCGCGGTATCGGCGTCCATCACCTCGGGCAGCGCGCTCCAGGATCCGACATCGCTCCAGCCGAACGACGCCGGTATCACCTGAACGTCCTTCGCCTTCTCCATGACGCCGAAGTCGATGGACTCACCTTTTATGGCGCCGTAGATCTCGGCTATCTGGGGTTTCAGGTCGGCGATCTCCCATACGTGGGACTCGAAGGTGAGCCGTGCCAGCGCCTGAGCAAGCTCTGGCATGTGTCGCCCGATCTCGTCCAAAATGGCACAGGCACCCCAGACGAACATGCCGCTATTCCAGTAGAAACACCCGCTCGCCAGAAACTCCATGGCCCGCTCGAGGTTCGGCTTCTCCACGAAGCGCTCGACGGCAGCTGCACCGGAACCTCCCGCGACAGCGGCCTGGATGTAGCCGTAGCCGGTCTCGGGCCGCGTCGGCGTGATCCCGAGCGTCACCAAGGCGCCGCTCACCGCGACGGAACGTGCGGTAACGAGCGTCGCCCGGAAGGTCTCTTCGTCAACGATGTAGTGATCGGCCGGCAGCACCGCCATGATCCCGTCGGGATCGAAGCGGGCGATGATCGAGGCGGCAAGGCCGATGGCGGGCGCCGTGTTGCGCCCCACCGGCTCCTCGATGACGTCGACCGGGACGTCCTTTATGTAAGCCAACTGGTTCCTGGTCTCGGCGGCCTGCAGGGCGTTGGTGACCACCAGTATCCGCTTCGGGTCAAGCGGCAGGACCCGCTCCACGGTCCGCTGCAACATGGACTTGCCACCGAAAACCGACATGAGCTGCTTCGGCGTGCTCTTGCGGGACAGGGGCCAGAACCTGGTCCCGGATCCACCGGCGAGAATGACTATGTACATGGTTTCCTCCATGAACGGCGTTGTCAGGATGATCGCCTGCCGCGTCCTGCCTTGGCCACGAGGGCCGCAGGGAGAAAGGCGCAGAGGCTCAACATCGCCCCCATCTTCGCAGAAGAGGCCAGTTCTTGATCAGCAAAGGCCTCTCCTGCAACGAAGAGGGCAACGGTGAAACCGATGCCGGCGGTGAGGCTGGTCGCCACGAGTTCGCGCACCCCGACGCCTATGGGAAGCGGGAAGCCCAGTTTACTCCCCAAAAGTCCGAAGCCGGTGATGCCGACCATCTTGCCGGCGATCAGGGAGGCGAGCACAAGCCAGGTGGCGGTACCGACAGCTCCGAAGGTCACGCCTGCGTTCACCAGACCGAAGACGAAGAGCCCCAGGTCGACGAAGAGCTTCCAGTCGTGCTCGAACCTGGAAAGCGGGGTGAGGTCTTCGGGATCGATGTCGAACATGTGGCGCTTTTCCATGGGGGGATGGGGCAGAAAAGGTACCACAAAGGTCAGCGCCAGCGCGGGATGCAGGTGGGCAAGATGCAGGCCGGACCAGCTCAGCGTACCGCCGAGAATGAGATAGGGCCAGTAGTTCGCCACCTTGAAACGGCGCAGCGAAAAACAGACGACAAGCGCCGCACCGCAAAGCAAAAGCCAAACCGGCTGCACGGGCGCAAGGGGATCGCCATAGAAAAGGGCGATGATGATGAGCCCCACCGCGTCGTCGGCTATCGCCAGCAAAAGCAAAAATGCGATGGCCGGATGCCCTTTGCCGAAGATGAACCGCGCGGCAAGCCAGGCAAGCGCGATATCGGTTGCGGTCGGGATGCCCCATCCGCGGGCGAGCGACGGTGCGCCGATCCAGGCGTTGAGGAGGAGATAGAGCACAACCGGCCCCAGTATCCCCCCTACCGTGGCAAGCAGCGGGTTCACCGCACGCTTCAAGGGGTACAGGTCACCGCCGGGCAGACAGCTCTGGGTGATCTCGACGGCCGCGATGCCGAAGAAAAACGCCATGAACAGATCGTTGGTGACGAAGTGAACAGAAAGACCCGCAAGAAGCGGGTCATGCAGGAAGTGGTGGTACTGCTGCGGGGCGAGGTTGGCCCAGGCGAGCGCGGCGATGACGCCGGCAGCCAGTGGAACCGAGAACTCCCGCAGCAGGCTTAGCTGCTTTTTCATCTATACGACAGGCTCCACGCCGGCCCCGGCGCCGTCGGCCTCGGACTCATGATCCACGCGGTGGTAGTCGTCCTGGAAGCGGACGATATCGTCCTCGCCCAGGTACTCGCCGCTTTGCACCTCGATGATCACCAGGGGGATGACGCCCGGGTTCTCCAGACGATGCGTCGAGCCGATGGGGATGAAGGTGGATTCGTTGATGTTGATGATCTTGACCGTCTCACCGCAGGTGACCCGTGCCGTGCCGGAAACGACGATCCAGTGCTCGCTTCTGTGGTGGTGCATCTGCAGCGACAGCCTCTGTCCCGGCATCACCTCGATGCGCTTTATCTTGTAGCTGCCGTTTTCTTCAAGTACGGTGTATGTCCCCCAGGGACGCTCTCCGCGTTCCATGACGGCCTCCGTTTGCTCTTGTTTCATGGTTATTTTTCCTCCCTGAGCTCCAGATAGCGCCTGAGCGCCTCCTGCCAGGGCTGCGGTGTGAAGCCGGTATCCCGGGAGAGCTTGCCGCAGTCCAGGGTTGAATAGAGCGGGCGCGGCGCCGGCCGGCCGAGCTCTTCTGTGGTCATGGCGAGAACCGTGACGTCAAGGTCCGCCAGGCGGAAGATCTCCTTGGCGAAACCGTTCCAGGAGACGAATCCCGCGTTGGCGGCATGGTAGACCCCCTCGCATCCCTTATCCAGGAGGGCCTTGATGGCCAGGGCGAGGTCGCCGGTCCAGGTCGGGGAACCGATCTGGTCGTCCACCACGGAGATCTCCTTTTTGTCCTTGGCGAGCCGAAGCATGGTCTCCACGAAGTTCTTCCCTCCGTGCCCGTAGAGCCACTGGGTGCGCACGATCAGGTGGTTCGGGTTGAACCAGGCGTTCATCTCGCCTGCGAGCTTCGATTCGCCGTACACGCTCAAAGGCGACGCCAGGTCGTCCTCGAGGTAGGGGGTACCCTTCTTGCCGTCGAAGATGTAGTCGGTGCTCACCTGCACGAGTTTCGCGCCGATCTCCTTGCTGATCATGGCGAGATGTGCCACCCCCTCGCCGTTTACCTGCAGGGCGAGTTCGGCGTTGTCCTGGCAGCCGTCCACGTCGGTGTAGGCCGCGGCGTTGATCACCACGGACGGCTTGATGGTGGTGAGGACGCGCTGCACCGAGGTGAGGTCGGTGATGTCGATCTCGTCGATGTCGACGCCGCGCGCGCGGTCGCCGTAAAGCGCCATCAACTCCTGCCCCAACATCCCTTTGCTGCCGACTACCAGAATCATCTGTCCTCCAGGAAACGTTCTACGTTCAGCGTTCAGCGTTCGACAAAGTGCCTCTGCTACGCGCGGCGGCACCGTGGCGGCACCGGAAATAAAAACAAGGCTAGATTCTAGCCGAGAACGGGCAGCTTGGAAACCGTCCTGTACTTTTTCGTCACTACACAATCCGACAGAGCCTTACCGGCCGCCACAGATGCAGCGGCAATACTCAGTTCACATTCCATTGAACGTTGAACGCTGAACGTTGAACGTCCGTTAAAGCCGCTAAGCCTGGCCGTACTGCATCTCGTAGTACTCGCGGTAGGCGCCGGAGGCGACTTCCTCGACCCACGCCTGGTTCGCCAGGTACCAGTCGATGGTCTCGGCGATGCCGCGCTCGAAGGTGTAACTGGGCTCCCACCCGAGGTCGCGCTTCAGTTTCGAGGCGTCGATGGCGTAACGCCGGTCATGCCCCTTGCGGTCCTTCACGAAGGTGATCAGCCCGCGACTCTCGCCCGGCGTACGCCCAAGCCGCTCATCCATCAGATCGCAGACGAGCTTCACGATGTCGATGTTCTTCCACTCGTTGTTCCCGCCCACGTTGAAGATCTCGCCCGGCTTGCCGCTCTTCAGCACACGCTCGATCGCCGCGGAGTGGTCCTTCACGTGCAGCCAGTCGCGCACGTTCAGACCGTCGCCGTACACCGGCAGGGAGCGCCGCTTCAGGATGTTGTGGATCATCAGCGGGATGAGCTTCTCAGGGAAATGGTAGGGGCCGTAGTTGTTGGAGCAACGGGTATTAAGGGTCGGCAGACCGAAGGTCTCGAAGTACGCCCGCACCAGGAGATCCGCCCCGGCCTTGCTGGCGGAGTACGGGGAGTTGGGGGCAAGCGGGGTCTCCTCGGTGAAGTACCCTTCGGAGCCAAGGCTGCCGTACACCTCGTCCGTGGAGACCTGCAGGAAGCGGAAAGCAGGGAGACTCTCGGCGTGTTTGCGGCTCGCCTCGAGAAGGGTCTGCGTCCCGAGGACGTTGGTCCTCACGAAGATGTCAGGACCGGTGATGGAGCGGTCGACGTGCGACTCGGCGGCAAAGTGCGCGACGGCGTCGATCTTCTCCTCTTCCAGAAGACGCGCCACCAGGGAGGCGTCGCAGATGTCCCCTTTCACGAAACGGTACTGCGGGTTCGCCTCTACCGCGGTGAGGTTCTTGAGGTTTCCGGCATAGGTCAAAAGGTCGAGGTTGACGACCCGGCAGCCGGGATTGCCGGCCATGAAGTGATTGATGAAATTGGAACCAATGAAACCCGCTCCTCCGGTAACCAAAAGCGAGGTGGGGGTAAATGCATCCTTCATGTGAACCTCCAGACCAGGATCTGCCGCTGTCCTTAGCGCGGTGTTCCGGCTTTAGTAGCGGCTCCTCTTAGATACACCGGTGAAAAGAATAATGTCAACTTCTTACGGCTTCGCCGGGCGACCGCGGCAATCGGCTACATGGTCCGCATCGGCCCCAGCGATCCCAGCCCGGCCAGCGAAAAGTTTATCGTGAACTGCTGCTCGCCGGTCACCTGGTGACTCCGCACCCGGTCGGAATAGGCCAGAACCACGCTCCAGCACTGCTGCCGGTATTCCAGGGCGTAGCGGGAGCCCAGGAAAGCGCCCCTGTCGAAGGAGTAGCGCCCCTCCAGGTCTGCGGTGAACCGGGTCCCGAGCGGGAAGACCAGACCGGCGTCCAGGTAGTCCAGCTCGCCCCTACTGTGGCGATAGGTCAGCCGGGCCATGTCCTTCTTCCCCTCCCCCTTGTACTCGACCCCGATGTTGGCGGTGGAGACGTCGTTGTCCTCCAGGTTGTAGCGCCCGTCGAGGAGCAGGGAAAGGTTCTGCATCGGGGTGACCACGCTCTCAAGCATCAGGTCGGTCAGCTTGTTCCCCTCGTCGACCAGCGTGAGGAGGTCGCGGCGCTCACCCGAGAATTGGTACCCTTGGGCCAGCTTCAGGTACAGGATGTCGCGGTACTCGTCCGGCATCCCCTCCCTGACGAACTTCCTGGTGAAGGTGTTTGATAGGGAAAGGTAGGCGATGCTCTGCCCCAAGACGCGGTCGTCGTAGTCGAAGAGGGGGAGATTCTGATCGGCGCGCCGCTCCACGAAAGCGTACTGGAGCTCGGGAACCAGCAGGTGACGCGTCGTTCCGTCGTAGATCCTCTCCAGGGGAAGCGACAACGTGGCCCCGCCGTCGGCCTGCCCGATCTGCCGCCACCCGGGATCGGGGCTGTCGCCGCGTGCATTGTAAAGGCGCTGCTGGAACCCTCCGTACATCGAGAAGTCGAGCGCGCCGCCCGGCTTCGCGTAGTAGGCAAGCCGCGGGTGCACGACGAGGCGCTGTCCGGTTGCCCCGATGTCGCGGATGAAATTGGAGACGCTCGAGTCCATGGAGAAAAGAAGCGGACCGATCTTGTCACCTGCGGCTACGAAGCTCAGTCTCGGCAAGCGCTGCAGCGTGGCATCGTTGGTGGGCGCCTCGAGGTCCTGGGCGTAACGCAGGTCGCCGCTCAAACCGTAGCGGTCCCAGCGCCGGTCGAAAGAGACGGTCGATTCGAGGAGCTGGCGGTTGTACTCGCCGGAAAACTCGCCGTAATCAAGGTAGTAGCGGCGGTCCGAGATCATGTGGATGGTGGAGGCAAGGGTCAGGTCCGGCGTGAGGATTTCCAGGTGCCTTTGCTGCACCTCACCGCGGAACCCGCTCTCATTGGTGTCGTAGATGCCGAAGGCGTGCAGGTACCCCTGACTGCCGTGCGGCCGCAGGTAACGGTACTCGACGCCGCTCCCCACGCCGCGGGAGGTCTCGATGTCGAGGTTGAAGGTCGCCTCCTGGCTCTGGTTTATGGCCCAGTAGTACGGCTGGTCGATGTAGAAGCCCCGCTTCGATGAGAAGCCGAGCTTCGGTATCATGAGACCCGACTGCCGGTCGGTGTTGGCCGGGAAGACGAGGTACGGGGTGTAGAACAACGGGACGTCGCCGACGTAGAAGACCGCGTGTTTCGCCGTCGCGTATTCATCCAGGGTGAGATCAACCCGGCTCGCCTCGAAATGCCAACTCGGGCGGTCGCCGTCGCAGGTGGTGAAGGTTCCCCGCTCCACCCGGTAGTCGGCATCCCCGGTCTTCATAAGCCGGTCGGCACGCAGGCGGAAATTGGATTTTTTCACGAAGAGCTCGCCGCTCAACAACTCCCCGTGCTGGGTGACCAGGTTCAAAAGGAGCTTCTTGCCGTTCATGGTATCGCCGCCGCGCTCAAGTCGGACGTTCCCCTCGGCAACCGCATCTCCGGTCAACCTGTGATAGATGACGCTGTCGGCGAGAAGGGATGCACCCTCCTGGGTGATGAGCACGTTCCCCTCGGCGTGGTAGCTGTCGGTTGGGGTGTCCACCGACAGGTGGTCCGCCTTGATGGTCGCCTCCTTGTTGGGAATGGCCATCTCGCCCCGGGCAATCCCGGCGGAGAAAAAAAGGTATGTTAGGAGCCACAAGGCTCTTGCAGATTTCATCGTACTCCGGTTCGGGCGGGACTTCCCGCCGTGCAGTGTGCCGTCCCGTTTCATCCCCGGAACGGCTCGAAGGTCTTGGATTTCAGGTGGCCCCTCGCCTCACCCACGGTGAAGAGGGAACCGCATACCACGATCAGGTCGTCGTCACCGGCCACGTTTCTCGCAAGCTCTACCCCCTCCCCGACGCTTCCGGCCGCCAGCGCCTCGACCCCGGCCCCCAGACAGTAGCCGGCAAGTTCCACGGCGGGCAGAGCGCGGTCGAGGGCCGGCGTCACCGCGAAAACCCGCTCGGCAAGCGGCAAAAGCGGAGAGAGGATGCCGGAAAGCTCCTTGTCGGCCATCACGCCGATGACAAGGAACAGACGCCCGCGCGGGATGTCATCGAGCGCCTCGGCAAGGGCCCGGGCACCGGCCGGGTTATGGGCACCGTCCAGCAGCACGCGAGGTGCGTCGCCGAAGAGCTCCATCCGTCCGGGCCAGCGGGCGTTGGCCACCCCGGCGGCCATGGCCTGAGGCGTTACCGGAAAGCCGATCGCCCCGAGGAGCTCCGCGCAGGCGAGGGCGAGGGCCGCGTTGCCGCTTTGATAGCGCCCCAAAAGACCGCATTGCAGCCCGTCCAGGGTGTGCGAAACGCCACGATAGTACAGGGAGCGGTCCATCCAGAAGGCGTCGAAGGCTTCCCCCTGGCGGTAAAGTGGTGCGGCGAGGCGGTCCGCGTTGTGCTCGATGATGAACTGCGCCTCGGGGAGCTGGCGCGCCGTCACCACCGGGGCGCCGGGCTTGCAGATCCCGGCCTTCTCCGCGGCGATCTCCTCGACGGTACTGCCGAGATAATCGGTGTGCTCGAGGGAGATCGGCGCGATGGCGCAAAGGATGCCGCTGAGTGCGTTGGTGGCGTCGAGGCGTCCCCCCATCCCCGCCTCGAAGATGGCGATGTCCACCCCGCTCTCGGCAAAATAGAGGGCTGCCAGGGCGGCGACGATCTCGAAGAAGGTACTTTCTTTCGGCGCGGCAGCAAGCACCAGGGCGGCCAGCCGCGCCACTTCATCCTCCTCGATTTCCGCGCCGTTCACCTTCATGCGCTCGGTGAAGGAGATCAGGTGCGGTGAGGTGAAAAGTCCGGTTCGGTAGCCGCCGGCGCCGAGGATGGAGGCGAGAAAGGAAGAGGTCGACCCCTTGCCGTTGGTGCCGACCACATGCACCGTCTTGAAGGTGTCCTGCGGATTGCCCAGTGCGGCGAGAAGCGGGACGATCCTGTCGAGCCCCGGCTTGATGCCGAAGCGTCCCAGGGCGTAGATGTGCTCAAGGGTCTCCGCGTAGGTCATGACAGGGCGGGATTATAGGTAATGAGCATGAAAAAGTCCATATCAATCGGGGTTTGAAGGGGCTCAGGCCTCGGGCCAGGCAAGACGCAGCCCGAGGGCCATCAGGATGCAGCCGGCCACCTGTCCGATCCGGTTGCCGGCGCCCGCGCTGCGGTTCAGCCAGCGCCCGATCTCCCCTGAGAGAAGTGCCACGAGGCCGAAGCAGAGCATGGTCAGCACGACGAAGGTGCTGCCGAGAACGAGCATCTGCATGGGAACGCCGCCGCGCGAGCGCTCGACGAACTGCGGGAAGAAGGCGAGAAAGAAGAGCGCCACCTTCGGGTTCATGATGTTGGCGAGGATGCTTTGACGAAAGATCACCCGGCAGGCAAGTTCCGCCGCCGCCCCCTCAGGGACGATGGACGCCTTGCTGCGGAGCATCTTGAAGCCGATGTACATGAGATAAGCGGCGCCGGCGTACCTCACGCAGGCAAACGCGGTCGCCGAAGAGGTGATCAGGGCGGAGAGGCCGACGATGGCGAAGAAGGTGTGCGCGAAGTTGCCGAGCGCGAACCCTGCCGCCGCCGCGAGGCCGGCCTTTCTCCCCTGTGCCACGCCGCGCGTCATCACGTAGATGATGTCGGGGCCGGGGGTGAAGATGAGGAGCGTGGAAGCGACGGCGAACAGGGCGAGCTGGGTAAGGGAAACCATGGCGACTCCGGGCGGCTCGAGGTTTGGAGGCCCAAAAAGAGAAAGGTTAAGGTTTGGAAGCTTCCCCCCTCTGCCTTAACCTCTCTGGTACCGCGACCTCGACCTGCTTTTTTAGTTTCTGTAGAGCATCTGCAGGATGCTGGAGAGCTGTGCTTTCATCTTGCTCCGCTCGACGATGACGTCGACCATGCCGTGGTCGAGCAGGTACTCGGAGCGCTGGAAGCCCTGCGGGAGCTTCTGGCGGATGGTCTGCTCGATGACGCGGGGGCCGGCGAAACCGATGAGTGCCTTCGGCTCGGCCATGTTGATGTCGCCCAGCATCGCGAAGCTCGCGGTGACGCCGCCGGTGGTCGGGTCGGTCAGGATGGAGACGAAGGGAAGCCCTGCTTCACGGAGCTTGGCAAGGGCCGCGGAGGTCTTCGCCATCTGCATGAGGGAGAGGATGCTCTCCTGCATCCTGGCGCCGCCGGAGGCGGAGACGATGATGCAGGGGGTGCGCTCGGCAAGGGCGCGCTCGATGCCGCGGGTGATCTTCTCGCCCACGACGCTCCCCATGGAGCCCCCCATGAAGGAGAAGTCGAAGACGCACAGTTGCACCGGGGTCCCCTCGATCTTGCCGGAGCCGCAGACGATGGCGTCCTTGCTACCTTTCTTGGCCAGCGCCTGGTCGATGCGCTCCTGGTAGCTCTTGCTGTCCTTGAACTCGAGGAAGTCGACCGACACGATACCGGCGTCGAACTCGACGAAGGTCCCCTCGTCAATGAGCAGCTCGATCCTCCTCTTGGTGGAGATGCGGTAGTGGTGGCCGCACTTAGGGCAGACGTTCAGGTTGCTCTCGATGTCCTTCGTATAGATGGTCTCTGCGCAGCTGACGCACTTCGTCCAAAGCCCTTCCGGCACCTTCACCTTGTGCTCCGGCCCTCTTGCCTTAGGCGGGTTGTCTCTTTTGAACCAAGCCATATGTGCCCTCTCGTGGGGAAGTCCCCAACTGTTTTATTTAGTCGTAAATCAGCGCTGTTTCTTAGCAGATCGCTTCATGCATGTCAAACAAAACGGTGCACCTTGCGCGCCAACCTACCGGAATAACACGATTATCCTGCGGACGATTGCCGCACCCCTTGTTTTAGAGCGCCGACGAAGGCGGAGAGCTCCCGCAACAGTTCCGCCCCCTGGTATTTCTCGAAATACTTCACCAGGGCGCTCCCCACCACCACGCCGTCGGCGACCTGCGCCACCTGCCCGGCCTGCTCCGGCGTAGAGATGCCGAAGCCGACCACGAGCGGCAGGCTGAGCGCGTCCCGCACAGAGGTTACGCGTTCGGCGAGGGTGTCGGCCACAGCACTCCTCGCGCCGGTCACGCCGGTCACCGAGACGTAATAGATGAAGCCGCTCCCCTGGCGGGCAACAGACGCCACGCGCTCGGCGTCCGAGGTCGGCGTCAGGAGGAAGATGAGGTCGAGGCCGCAACGGTCGGTGTGCTCCTTCAGCTCGGGCGCCTCCTCCGGGGGAAGGTCAACGACGAGGAGCGCGTCCACACCCGCCTTGGCGGCATCGCAGGCGAAGCGCTCGGCCCCGTAGGTGAAGATCGGGTTGAAGTAGCCCATGAGGACGATGGGGATCTGGGTTTTCCCGCGCAGACGCGCGACCAGTTCGAGGATCCCCGGGAGCGTGGTCCCGGAGGCGAGGGCACGGTCCGAGCTGAGCTGGATGGTCGGCCCGTCCGCCATCGGATCGGAGAACGGGACGCCGAGCTCGATCAGGTCGGCCCCGGCCTTCTCCAGCTCCAGTACCACCTGTTCGGTGGTGGCGAGGTCCGGGTCGCCGGCAGTGATGAAGGTCACCAGCCCCTTTTCCCCTTTTGCTTTGAGTGCTGCGAATCTATCGGCAATCCTGCCCATGGCAACTCCTTAAAACCTTAGAAGACGTTCTAGGTTCTACGTTCTAAGTTCTACGTTAAGGCCTTCCTGCTAATTCCGGACGGCCTCCCCTTATAACAAAAAAAGTCCCCCTCGTGGAGAGGGGGAATTGATCGGTACGGCTAAAGTGGACGCCCAAGGCGTCCCTAGATCTTGAACGCTTCCATCTCCTGCTTCAGCATCTCGGTCTGGCGGAAGAGCTTGTACACCGCCTCGTCCATGACGCGGGTCGACTCGAGGTTCACCTCGGTCGCCTGCTGGATGTCCTCGACGGACATGACGATCTGCTCGGAGCCGCGGGACTGCTCGTCGCAGGCGCGCTTTATGTGTCGGATCATCTCGGTGATGCTCTCGGTGGACTGGGCGATCAGGTTCCCCACCTTGTTCTGCTCGCGGGTGGAGGAGAGCACCTGGGAGGTCAGGCTCTTCATGTTCTCGACGGCCGCCATGATGAGCTCGCTCCCCTGCCCCTGCTCGCGGGTCGCCTTGGCGATCTGGGCCACCATCTCGGAGACCTGCTCCATCGCCTCGCGGATCATCTGGCTCCCTTTGGCCTGCTCGACGGTGGTGCGGGCGATCTCGGTCACCTGCGCGGTCGCTTCGGTTACCCCCACCACGATCTTCGTAAGCGCCGCACCGGATTTCTGCGAGAGGAGCTCGCCTTCGGCGATGGAGCGCTCGGACTGATCGATCGCCTCCACCGCGCGCCGGGTCTCGTCCTGCACCGCCCGGATCACCTGCGAGATCTCCCTGGTAGAGCTGGAGGTCCTCTCGGAAAGCTCCTTGATCTCGTCGGCGACGACCGCGAAACCCTTGCCGTGCTCGCCGGCCTGGGCCGCGATGATGGCGGCGTTCAGGGCCAGAAGGTTCGTCTGCTCGGCGACCTCGTCGATGACGGAGAGGATGTCGCCGATGTCGGTGGCGCGCTCGGAAAGGGTCTGGATGACCTCGCTCGTGATCTGCGAGGCGTGCTTGATTTCCTGCATGCCGTTGATCACCGCCTCGACCGCCTCACGGCCGGTCTCCGCGTCGACGCGGACCGCCTTGGAAATCGCCGCGGTCTCGTTCGCGTTGCGCTCGACCTGCTTGATGGAGCTGTCCATCTCCATGACCGAGGATGCCGTCGCGGTGGATACCTCCATGAGGCTCACCACGCCGTTACCCACCTGCTTGATGGAAGCGCCCATCTCGACGATGGAGGAGCTCACCTCGTTCACCGAGAGTGCCAGGTTCTCCATGTTCTGCACGACCTCCTCGACGCTCGAGGCCATCTCGAGGATGGAGGAGGAGCTTTCCGAGGCGGAAATGGAGAGGGAATCAACCCCCTGGCCCACCCCTTTCACGGAGGTGTTGATCTGTACGATGGCGGCCGAGGTCTTGGAGACGCTCTCGGCCTGCGTCTTCGCCGACTGCACCACGGTGTGCGAGGCCTTGGCCATGGTGTCGGAGATGACCGCGAGTTCGCTCGAGGAGCGGGAGACCTTGCCGATCATCCCGGAGAGCCTACCGACCATCTCGTTGAAATCGCTGCCGAGCTTGCCGATCTCGTCCTGGTTCCCGAGTTCGATGACGGCGGTGAGATCACCCTCGGCGCCGCGGTTCACGGCGGAGCCCATCGTCCTCACGCGCGAGACGATGTTGCGGGTGATGAGCATCCCGAGAAGAACGGCCAGGGCCACGGCGACCACGATGACCGCCGCGAAGGTGAAGCCGGCCGAACGCTGGATCTCGGTCACCTGCTTGTTCGCCGCAGTCATCCGGTTGCCGACCTCGACGAGGATGTCGTCCAGGTCCTCCTTCGCCTTGTCGTTGGCGACGGCGATCTCCTCGTTGGCGAGCTTGTTGAGACGCGCATCGGCGAGGGCATCCTTGGCCGCCTGGCTGATCACCCCCGGGGGAACCCCCTTCATGAGGGCTTCTTTGCGCGCAATCAGCTCGTCGGCGACCTTCTCGAACTCGGCCCAGCTCGTCAGGAACTGCCGGGTGCGCTTCTCGACCACGCTCCCCTTCTCTGCCGGGAGCACGCCGAGCTTCTTGTTCCCCTCAAGGATGATCTGGGCCTGACTGAGCAGGGTGTCCCGCTTCATCTGGTAGTCGTCGATGTACTCCTGCAGCTTCTCCGGGTCGTTTTGAACCAGGGCCGCCTGCATGAGGCTCACGTGGCAGTACTTCTGGGTCACCCCCATGAGGAGTACCAGTTTCTGCTGCTTGGAGAGCTGCTCGAGGATGTTCTGGATCTGGCCGCCGACCCGCTTGATGTTGAGGGCACCGAAACCGCCGGTGAAGGCGACCAGGACGGCCATGATCAGGAACGACCCGATCAGGCGGCTGCGCAGGGTCAGGTCTTTCATCTTGGTTACTTCTCCGATTCAGAGAGGAGGTAGTTCATCAGGTCGACGGACGCCTTCACTTCGGCCTTGTTCATGTTGGAGTCCGGCTTCCTCAGCATCTTGATGCCGTACGCCTTGGTAGCGCTGCGGTCGAAGGGCTGGCCGGAGATGGGAGCGACACCGGTCTGGATGGCGACGATGGTGCGCTCGAGGGTGTGACACTTAACGCATTTCACCCTGACGATCTCGTAGTTCGCCTTCATGGCCGGGGGAAAGGAGGAGGGATCAAGACGCATGGCGTCACCCCTGCCGATGACTCTGAGACCGGCGTGGGCAGTGGTTGCGGTAGCTGCGACGAGGAGCATGGTAACGAGGAGCTTTTTCATAGTGGTGCTGAATCCTCCGAGACATTATCTACGACGGCAGAAGCCGCCGTGCTTAGCATTTCCGGTGCCTTGGGCTAGAGGCTGAAGGCGATGGAGGCGAAGGCGATGTTGCCCGTCCCCTCCGGAGCAATGCTGTGGGTGTACTCAAGCGAAAGCCGCAGGTTCTGCAGCGGGGCATAGGCCAGGGCCGGGGTGAAACGTTTGATCGCGCCGTAGCCGGCGTTCAGGTATTCGTAGCGGAAAAGCGGTACCAGGTTGACCGGCGCACCGAGGTAGTACTCACCTTCCAGGGTGTAGGCGCGGCTGTCCACGCTCGTCGCGAAGAGAGATAAGTCGGGGTTGGAATCCCTGCCGAAGCTGCCGCTCCCCTTCAGGTGCAGACGTTTGTAAAGGATGTCGGCCTCGGCGCCGATGCGGCGGAAGTTGTTGCGGTTGCGCGAGATGCCGTCGCCGTCCAACTCGCCGTTTTGCCCCCAGTAGCCGAAGCCGCCCAGGGTCACGCTCAAAAAGTCCCAGATGCTGTCATGCTCCAGGTCCACCTCGGGCTCCTGCCCCTTCAGGTCGGTTCCGCCGATCTTGTAGGAGATGTGCCCGTAGCCATCCTCGCGGTCCTGGCCGTTTCGGTCCACGACGCCCGCAGCGACGAAGAGACGGTTGCCCAGAAGCGCGTTCAGCTCGACGCCGTCCTCGGTGGCATCGCTGCTGAACGGGGAGAAACCGACGCGGTAGGTGGTCGAGGCGTAAGAAGGTACGGGAAGGATGCGGTTACTCTTCTTCCAAAGGGAGAGCTTCGGCTCGAAACGCCCCACCTTCACGTTGACCGGCGTGCCGACGGCCTGGCGCCAGACCAGGAACAGCTCGTCGAGGTCCGGGGTGTTGCCGGGAGGAACGTTGGTGTTCTCTGCGGGGGTGGAGAGGCTCGATCCCCGCTGCATCCCCTGGGAGTAGAGGTTGTAGGTCGCGAAGAAGCCGACCAGGTCGCGGAAGGAACCACCCGCCTGCAGCGTGATGGATCTTGCCGAAAGGTCGAGCTTGTTGCCGTCGGCGGCGTCCTCGTCATAGGCGAGATCGGCGCTCGCGGTGAGCGAGATCGGGATCTGCTGCGGCAGGCCGGAGATGACGGCCCACTCGTTGCCCGCCTGTTCGGTGCCCTTCGACGCCTCACCCTTCTTGTGGGGCCATACGTAGCCGTTTTTCAGAAAGGCGTCGCCGAACTCGTTCAGTTCGGGGTAGATGGTATGGCAGGTGGAACATTCGGTCTTGTGCTGCCGGCTGAAGGCTGGGATGGCATCGGCATGACCGGGGACCAGCAGGGGAGCGAGGGAGATACCGAGAAAGAACATGACTGCGGAAGTATGCTTTCTGAGAAACATGATGGACTCCTGCATTGCAATCAGTACTGAAAATTAAATACAACCAATGACACTGGCCCGGCCGAATTCCCCGCCTGATGCATACTTGGCGCAATTGGACGGATGATTATTACAATATTGACGAAGTGAAGTCAACTTAACAAAAAGGAGGAAACAGAAAAGCGGCGCCCCTGTGAGTTAGCGCTCATTTTTCTCTACTTTTTTGCTGTGGAAAATGCTATAAGGTAGCGTCTAAAAGTCTGGGAGGGCATGCTATGTTGCTAAGAAATATTGTATTCATAATCTTCATTCCTCTCCTCCTCGCCGCATGCGGGGGCAGCACAGCCGATACCTCGGGGAGTGTTTCCAAGCTCGCCCAATCCCAGAAGTGCATGGACGCAAGCTGTCACGGCGGTTCGGTCTCCCCCGGTACAGGCGAGCTCATCGTAAAGGAGTGGCTTGCCTCATCCCACAACACCGCCAACGCGGCAGGATGCGCCGATTGCCACGAACCCCACCCCGGGCACCCGAGCTCCTGCTCCAAGTGCCACGGCGGCGGCAGTGGTGTGGCGCTCCAGAATCCTGACGCCTCGGGCAAATGCGGCAAGTGCCACGGCCTCGCCTTCCCGAACGATCTCATGGTCAGGCTTGCCCCGCAGCACTTCGGCAACATGACGACCAGCTTCTCCGACAGCAAGTACCGCGCCTCGTATGTGAGCTCAAACTATGTCGGCAACTGCCGCAAATGTCATAACCCGCACAATCCGACCGCTGCCATCAACGTGAACAGGGACTGGGCCGACTCCGGGCACGGCAACGTGACCAAGGCCAGGACCAACTACGATTTCAAGACCCGTGGCACCTACGAACCGGCCGCCACCACCTTCCAGTACTACTGCGTGCGCTGCCACACCTCCACCGGCTATATCAACTTCGTGACCAGCGGCTTCAAGGTCCAGAAGCCTTTTGCCGGTCCTGGCTACCAAGTGGTGCAGAACTACCCCCAGAAGGTAGCTCCCGGTGCGGCACAGCCTGCGGACGCCCCGTCACCCGACAAGAGCAAGGAAGTCACCGGCTGCGACGTATGTCACGATAACGGCAAGGGACGCGCCTACAGCTGGGTGGCACGCACCGTTGCCCCGGCCGTCATCTATTACAACTTCTCGTCGGTTAACAGCTCTCCGACGTTGAAACTGAACAACAAGGCAACGACCTACCCCGACGTCACCGCATCCAACATCTGCGTCCCCTGCCACTCCGGCCGTGGTATCGGCTCGATGATTTATGACGCGGTTGCCGCCGGGATGGACTTCAGCAACACCAACACCCCGGGAGCCCACGACCGCGCCGCGGCAACCCTGGTCTTCCGCACCGGCGGGTACGAGTTCACCGGCCGCAACTACGTTCCGGACTATTACCTGCATAGGTACATCGGGGTAGCAAACGAACACGGCACCGGCAACAGCGGCCCCTGCGTGACCTGCCACATGAACAACAACGCCACGCACACCTTCCTCCCGGTGGAAGAGGACAGCGCAGGCATCATCTCGACCATCACCAGCAAGACCTGCGCCCACTGTCACATCGGTGAGCATGAGCTGAGCCCAGCATTCCTGCAGTCCGAAAAGGACGGTTACGCTGCAGCCCTCGCGATGTTGAACGTTCTGAAGACCGACCCGTCCCTGCCGGCCAGCACGCTCAACCCCTCGCGCTCCAAGGTGCGCCCCTTGGCGAACAAGAATTCCGACTACAACGCCGCGTTCCCCGGCGGCGGCGCGAACACCATGGGTGCGTTCTTCAACTCGAGCCTGCTGCAAAACGACCCCGGCGCCTTCGCGCACAACCGCATCTACACCAAGCGGCTCATCTACGATTCCATCGACTGGCTCAACAACGGCATCCTCGATAACGACGTGGAAAGCGCCATCAACAACGCCACCCTTGCCGTGAACAGCGGCACCGGCAAGGTATCGCTCAGCAACCCGATCATGGGAGGGTACTACATAGCGGCACAGCTTCCCGGCACGGCCTACGCAGACGCCTTTGCCAAGGTCAAGGCGGATGCCATAAAGTACCTGTTGGGTGGGCCAGGGGGGGCGCGTCCATAGGGCGGACCATGAAGATACTTCTGCACATATGCTGCGGCCCCTGCGCCATCTATCCGGTCAAGGAGTTGCGCTCCGCCGGGCTTGACGTCACCGGGCTCTTCTTCAACCACAACATCCACCCCTACACGGAGTACAAGCTCCGTATGGAGGCTTTGAAGAGCTACGCGCAGATGGTGGAGCTCGAGGTGATCTACCGGGAGGAGTACCTCCTGGAGGAGTTCCTCTCCAACGTGGCGGGCGAGCCGCAGGGGCGTTGTGCCTACTGCTACCGCTCGAGGCTCGAAGAAGCGGCGAAAACCGCGGCGGAACTGGGCTTTGCCCGCTTCAGTTCCACCCTTCTCTACAGCAGGTATCAGAACCAGCAGATGATACGCGAACTGGGTGTCAAACTTGGCGAGCGTTACGGGGTGGAATTCCACTACGAGGACTTCAGGACCGGCTGGCAGGAAGGGATCAACCTTTCCAAGGAGATGGGTCTTTACCGCCAAAAATACTGCGGCTGCATCTACAGCGAGAAGGAACGCTACGTCAGGAAGTAGGACGTTCCCGGGCAAACCTCAAGGACTACACCATGCCCTCCTTCGGCAAATCCCTCATCATACTAGGGCTCATCATCGCCGCCATCGGCGCCATCTTCACCCTTGGCGGCAAGATACCATGGCTTGGTCGGCTGCCGGGCGACATCTACGTGAAGAAAGAGAACTTCACCTTCTACTTCCCGCTTGCCACCAGCATCATCATCTCCCTCTTGCTGTCACTGATCCTCTGGTTCTTCCGCAAGTAAACGCCGACTCTCCTCCCCCTGATTCCCACTCCCCTCCCCCTCCGGGGGGCGGGAGCATTGAGTGGCGGTTACCTGTCGGGGGTTGCGCCAAGCGGCACAATCTTTCCGCCCTTCTCCAGCTCGAAGAGGTCTCCGCGCCAGCGCACGCGGTTGCCGATGAGCGACAATCCCCACACCGCAAAAGAGAGCGCGTCGCGCAGCGGCACGAGCCACAACCAGCGCGGCAGGAGCCGGTCCTTGACGAGCGTCCGGCTGTACGCCGTCGATACCACGGAGCGCACGAGGTAGAGGAGCGCCGCAGCCCCCCACCCCGCCGCCGAGAAACCGGAAATGAGCACCGCGAGGAGCGCCCCGGGGAAAGGCAAGGTTATCCCGGACGCGAGATACCCGCCCGGACGGGAGACGCGCATGGTGCGTCCCCAGCGCAACTGCCGCGACAACAGCTCGGAGAGCTTCTCGTCCCCGCGCATCATGCTCTCCACGAAGAACGGTGAAAGTTCGAGCCGGTAACCCGCCTTGAAGATCATGTTGCCTAGTTGGTAGTCGTCGGCCAGGTAATCGACAAGCGCCTCGAAGCCCCCGATTTTTTCCAAGGCCTCCCGCCGCACCGCCATCGACGCCCCGAGGGCGAAGGAAAGCCCCTCGAGCTTCAGCGCCGTCATCACGTTGGGCATCATCTCGCAGCAAAAGCCGAGCGCCTCGATGGCACACCCCGCCCCCCGCACCTCGGTGCTGCGGTAGAGCGAGGTGACAAGCCCGACCTTTGGATCGATGAAGGGGGCGCAGACCGCGCGCAGGTACCCCTTCTCCACCCTGATGTCGCTGTCGCAGACGACGATGAGCGGGTGTTTCGCCTTAGCGTAGGCGTGCATGAGGTTGCAGACCTTGTAGTTGGCGCCGTGTATGGACGGATCGACGACGAGCTCGATGTCCCGCTCGGGAAAGGAGGCGATAAGGCGGCGGATGATGGGGATTACCGGGTCGTCGCCAGAGGCGACGGCGAAGACGATCTGGTACTCGGGGTAATCCTGGAGACAGAAGGAGGCGAAGTTCTCGAAACTGTCGCCGTCGACGCCGCGCACCGGCTTCAGGACGGATACGGGAGGCGCGTGGTCGGGCAGCGGTTTTATGCCGCGGAAGAAAGTCCGCCCGCAGTGCAGGGTGATCGCGGCGTAAGCGAGCGAAGGAGCGACCAGGAGAAACGGGAGGGCGTCGCGTAACATCAGCGGATCCTTTCCACGAAGACGAGATAAGGTGCGGTTTCGGGGCGGTTCAACTGCCGGTGCCGCCAGACGTTGAAGCGGCCGGGGTGCAGAGAGGCCGCCCAGTTCTCCACGGCCTGCGCCTCCTCCGGACCGCCGGCGTGCCCGGTATAAATGGCGACGGTGACGATCCCCCCCGGTGCGAGGAGTTGTGCTGCCTGCTCCAAAGCGGCGACGGTATTGGCGGGATCGGTGATGAGGGCGGCGTCCCCGCCGGGGAGGTAGCCCAGGTTGAAGACCGCGGCCGTAATCCCCTCCGGTACGAACTCGCCGAGGCGCTCGTGTCCCGCCTCGATGAGCCGCACCCGGTCCGGGCACCCTTCCCGCTCGAGAAGCTCGCGCGTCGCGGCGATGGCGGAGGGCTGCACGTCGAAGGCCCAGACCGTCCCGGATGCACCGACCAGTTGTGCCAGAACGAGGGTATCGAAGCCGTTGCCGCAGGTAGCGTCCACGACCAGCCCCCCCGGGCGCACCCGTTCCCTCAGGAAGTAATGCGACAAGGGCACCGCCCCCCGCAGCGTTTCATTTTTCATCCCGACCGTGCCCAATTCTCCCCCTCTGCCCCTTTGCCAAGACCTCAGCTCCTCATCCTTATCTCAGCTGCACAAGCCCCAGCGCCCCCCCCCTTTGCGAAGGGGGGACGGGGGGGATTTGCTTTTATCCCTAAGCTCTCGTTGGCACCACGGGATTCCAGGTCTTGTTTTCCTCTTGGAGGAGAAAAAGGAGCGCGCGCGGTCGTATTGTCAGCAGGTCTTGTATGGTCCGACCAAAGCTAAATCCCCCATGCCCCCCCTTCGCAAAGGGGGGAACGTGATGCCATGCTCACTGCTCCGATACGAACGCACCCATGCTTCCACGAAATTCCCTGCAGCACCTCCGCAAGGTCGGAGCTTGAAGAACTCGCGTTTATTACTTCTTAGCGGCAAGCGTCAGCACCGCCGGCAGCGTGACCATGAAGGCAACCTGGCAAGCGACCATGCCGAGCGACATCACGGCGCCGATGCTGAATACCCCCTGGTGCCGCGCCACCATGAGCGCGCCGAAGCTCGCCATGATGGTCAGCGTGTTCAGCAGCACCCCGACGCCGGTGGAACTTAAGATCACGCTCCCCGCACTTCCCTCCTCGCGCCGGTAGCGATTTATGATGTAAATCCCGGAATCGACCGCGATGCCGAGCACCAGGGGCATCACGATGATGTTCGCCGAGTTGAAGCTGATGCCGAAGATCCACATGCCGCTCACCATGAAGAGGAGACCTACGACGAGCGGGACAAGCCCGATGAGCGCGAACTTGACACTCCTGAAGGCGACGAGGAGGATCCCGACGATGGCGGCAAAGGCATAGATGAAGGCGAGGCGGTAGGAGTCGCGCATGATGGTCATCGACTCGTAGACCATCACCGGCTCCCCGGTCGCGTGGGCGTCGACGCTGCGCACGTCCTTTAGGAAGGCCTCGAGCGGCTCGCGGTTGAAGATCTCCTTTTTCGGCGCCACCTGAAGCATGAGCTTTCCGGTCTTGCCGACGAAGCGCGAGCGCAGTTCCTTCGGGACGTCTGCCTCGGTTACTGGCTTCGCGGCGAGGCTTTGCTTCAGCATTTCGATCTTAGCCGGAAGGTCGCGGAACATCCCCCCCTGGAAATCCTGCAGCATGCCGACGGCGTTGCGGTCGCGCTCCTTCTCCAGACCGGCGAAGAACTTGTCCAGGGTCGCCACGAAGGCGGCCGCCTGCTTCGCCTCAGGGCGGCGCTCCTTCTCGAGGCGCTCCTTCACCTTGACGGACGAGTTCCTGAAGGCCTCGAAGACGCGTGGGAGCTCCATCAGGGAGAGGTCCTCCTCGTACGGTGCGGGCTTCACGTCGGCGAGCTCCCGGCGCACCGCTTCCAGTTCCGCAAGCTTCTCAGCCTGGTGGTCCGGCACGAGCGTATTTATGCTCACCACGTGGTCCACGGTCGGGAGCGCCTCGAGCCTCGCGGTCTTCGCACGCGCATCCTCGGCGTCCTTCGCCATGACGACGGCAAAGTAGCCGCTATTCTCCTTGCTCTTCATGAGCTTGTAGGCGTAGTTGACCGACTCGAGCCCCTTAGCCTGCAGGTTCATCAGGTTGTAGTCGAAGGAGACGCGAGAGAGCGGGTAGAGTGAGGCCAGGCAAAGAAGGGCGGTAAGTCCGATCACGATCTTCGGGTTGCCGAAGACGATGCGGGAGAGCAGCCGGTCCTCCATTTCGATGGATCCCTTCACCGGGGACGGCTTCTTGCGGTAACGCACCAAGAGTACCAGCATGGCGGGAAGCACCGTGAAGGTTACCAGGACGCAGATGACGACCCCACCGGCGGCAATAATGCCAAGTTCGGAGATGCCGCGGAAGTCGGTGAAGACGAAGGTCAAAAAGGCGGCGGCGACGGTGGCCGCTGCCATGACGATGGCCCAGACGTTGCGGGTGAGCCCGGTCTCGAGGGCGGGAAGCTCGGGGGCGCCCCGGCGCAACTCCTCCTGGTAGCGCAGCACCACCTGGATGCCGTACTCGATGCCGATGCCGATCAGCATGACGGCGAACACCATGGAGAGTATGTTCAGGTGCCCGACCGCAACGGTGGCGAAGCCGAAGGAGACCGAGATGGCTACGAGCAGCGAGACCATGGCGGCGGCTACGTTCAGCACGCCGCGGAAGGCGAAGAGAAGCAGGACCGTGGTGAGCGCCAGAGAGACCACGGTGGCGAGCGTGATGTCCTTCTCGCTCGTCGCCATCTCCTCGTTTTCCAGTACCGGCGTGCCGGTGAGCCCGACGGTCACCCCTTTGAACTCGGGAAGCGCCTTCAGCCGCGCTACCTCGCCCCGCACCACGGCGATGGCCGCACCGGCCGGTACAAAGCCGGAGATGTCGCGCACCGGGAGCGCGGTGAGGATCTGCTGGCGCCCGGCACGCGCGAAGGCCGAATCCTTGTTCATGAAGACGCTTTCCATCGAGGGGACGCTCCCCTTCCCGGTCCCGAAGCTCGTGAACCCGGCACCCAGCTTGTCCAGCATGAACATTATCTCGGGGAGTTTCTTCTCATCACCGGCCAAGTACTGATCCATGCTTCCGGTCAGGTGGGTGAAGAGGGTCTGCACCGAAGGCTTCGCGGAAAGCGCGCGCAGGAACGGCGCGGCGAGGGTCAGGTTGCGGCGCAACTCCTTTATGTCCTCAAGCGGCATGAACAGCAGGCCGTTGTCCCGGAAAAACGGGAGTGCGTAAGGGTAGAAGACGTCCGAGAAATGCGCCCTGTCCTTCGCCAGGACGTCGTGCAGCCGGGTTCCGAAGGCCCCCACCCGCTCCGGGTCCTGTCCCTCGATCACCACGACGATGTCTTCCATGCTGCCGAACTCGGCGCGGAAGGCCTGGTAATCGCGGTTGAAGGCGGTGTTGCGGGGCATGAGGTCGTCCCGGCCGGTCAGAAACTCCATGCGCTGGGAAGTGAGCCAAAGCGAAAGTACGGAGAGCACGAGTGCGATGGCGAGCACCAGCCAGGGGCGCCGCGCCGCGAAGGAGAAGAGGAGGCTGCTTTTAGCCGTTTCTTTCATGGGATCGTTGCCTTTGCGTGGGGAAAGTTAGGACGCCGCAACCTAGCACACACGACAAACACAATCAACACCGCGAAGCAACTCATTGTTTTCATTAAGAAAAAAAATAATAATTCCGAAAAAACAGTGTATTTTTCTGGAAAAGCGTGATAGATTTCGATCCTTGTAACTATCTGCAAAACGGATACACTGAGTTAATCTAGACCAATCCGGACCAAAGGAGTATGTGGTGAACGCACCATTCAAACACCCCATATCACATGCACTCACCTCATTTAACGGCATCGTTAGTGAGCCGGAACAGACCGCCGAACAAAAGGCAGGGGCAACGGTGCATCAGTTCCCCGCGTCGCTCTGGAAGAGTAAGCCTGGAAAGGCAAAGAGTCCCCTCGATGTCGCGATAGAAGGATGCCGTGACTTCTTCTTCAGGGAACAGCTCCCCAAAGGTTACTGGTGGGCCGAGCTCGAATCCAATGTCACCATCACGGCTGAATATATCATGCTGTTCCACTTCCTCGGGCTCGTTGATCGTGAGCGCGAAAGGAAGATGAGTGCATACCTCCTCTCCAAACAGACAGAGGAGGGTTCATGGACTATTTACTTCGGTGGACCTGGGGACCTTTCCACCACCATCGAGGCGTACTTCGCGCTGAAACTTGCAGGCTACCCGGCCGACCACCCCGCCATGGAGAAGGCACGCGCCTTCGTCCTTGAGAAGGGCGGCATCATCAAGGCGCGCGTCTTCACCAAGATCTTCCTCGCCCTTTTCGGCGAGTTCGACTGGCTCGGCGTCCCGAGCATGCCCGTGGAACTCAACATGTTGCCCAACTGGGCCTACATAAACATGTACGAGTTCTCCAGTTGGGCGAGGGCGACCATCATCCCGCTCTCCATCGTGATGCACCACCGCCCGGTGCACGGGATCGACCCGTCCCAGCGGGTGCAGGAGCTTTTCGTACGGCCGCCTCGCGCCATCGATTACTCCTTCACCAAGGAGGAGGGGATCCTCACCTTGAAGAACTTCTTCATCGGGCTCGACCACGTGCTGAAGGTCTACGAGAGAAGCCCGATCCGCCCCTTCAGGAAGGCGGGCATTGCGAAGGCGGAGGAGTGGATACTCGAGCACCAGGAGGAAACCGGGGACTGGGGCGGCATCCAGCCGGCCATGCTGAACGCGGTCCTTGCGCTTAGCGCCCTGGGATACGAGAACGACCACCCGGTCATGGTGCAGGGGCTGAAGGCCCTGGACAACTTCTGTATTGAGAACGACGATCAAATCGTGCTGCAGTCGTGCATCTCGCCGGTGTGGGACACGGCCCTCGCGCTGAAGGCGCTCGTCGACGCGGGCGTTCCGACGGATCACCCCTCACTGGTCAAAGGGGCTCAGTGGCTTCTGGAGCGCGAGGTGAGAAGGCCGGGAGATTGGCGCATCAAGTCGCCCGAACTCGAGCCGGGAGGATGGGCCTTCGAGTTCCAGAACGACTGGTACCCGGACGTGGACGACTCCGGCTTCGTCATGATGGCCTTGAAGGACATCAAGGTGAAGGATCCCAAGGCGCTCGAGGAGTCGGTGCGGCGCGGCATCGCCTGGTGCCTCGGCATGCAGAGCAAAAACGGCGGCTGGGGCGCCTTCGACAAGGACAACACGAAGCACTTCCTCAACAAGATCCCGTTCGCCGACCTCGAGGCGCTCATCGATCCGCCGACCGCGGACCTCACCGGGCGCATGCTCGAGCTGATGGGGAGCTTCGGCTATCCGAAGAGCTACCCCGCGGCGGTCAGGGGGCTCGACTTCCTGAAGAAGAACCAGGAGCCGGAAGGACCCTGGTGGGGCCGCTGGGGGGTGAACTACCTTTACGGCACCTGGAGCGTGCTTTGCGGGCTCTCCGCCATCGGCGAGGACATGGAAGCGCCCTACGTGAAGAAGGCGGTGAACTGGATCAAGTCGCGCCAGAACATCGACGGCGGCTGGGGCGAGACCTGCGAGTCGTACCACGATCCGTCCCTTGCGGGCATGGGCGAGAGCACCGCTTCGCAGACGGGCTGGGCGTTGCTCGGCCTCATGGCTACGGGCGAGGTGAACTGCGCCACCGTGGTGCGCGGCATCCAGTACCTCATCTCGACGCAGAACCCGGACGGGACCTGGGACGAGACGCAGTACACCGGGACCGGGTTCCCGAAGTACTTCATGATCAAGTACCACATCTACCGCAACTGCTTCCCGCTCATGGCGCTCGGTACCTACCGGACCCTGACCGGCGGGCTGTCCGAGGAGTAGATGAAGGCTTTCGTCACCGGAGCCACCGGCTTCATCGGCGCGAGCATCGCGCGCGAACTGCTGAAAGACGGCTGGCTGGTGCGCCTGCTCGTTCGCCCGGGCTCAGACCGGCGTAACCTCAAGGGGCTCGACGTCGAACTGCACGAGGGGGACCTCTCCGAACGTGAGCCTTTGGTCATGGCACTTACCGGCTGCGACGCGCTCTTTCACGCCGCCGCCGATTACCGGCTCTGGACGAGGACGCCGCAGGCGATGTACGACGTGAACGTCACCGGGACCCGCAACATCCTCTCCGCGGCGCTTGCCGCCGGGGTGGGAAAGGTGGTCTACACGAGCAGCGTCGGCACCCTGGGGAACCCGGGCGACGGCACCCCCGGAAACGAGGAGACGCCGGTCGGCTTCGACGACATGGTCGGGGACTACAAGAAGAGCAAGTTCCTGGCCGAGCGCGCCGCCGAATCGTACCTCGACAAGGGATTGCCCCTCGTCATCGTGAACCCCTCCACGCCGGTCGGGCCGATGGACGTGAAGCCGACGCCGACGGGAAAGATCATCGTCGACTTTCTGAACGGCAAGATGCCGGCCTATCTCGACACCGGGCTCAACCTGATCGACGTCGAGGTCTGCGCCCGCGGACACCTGCTCGCCGCACAGAAAGGAAGGATCGGGCAGAAGTACATCCTGGGGAACCGCAACCTCACCCTCGCCGAGATCTTCGAGATGCTCTCGGCGATCACGGGGCTCAAGGCGCCGCGGGTGAAACTCCCCTACTACCCGATCCTCATGGCGGCCTACGCGAACCACGCCATCTCCGCGGTTACCGGGCGGGAGCCGCTCATCCCGCTCGCCGGGGTGCAGATGGCAAAGAAGTTCATGTTTTTCGATTCCGGCAAGGCGACAGCCGAGCTCGGGTTGCCGCAAACCCCGGTGGAAGACGCGCTCGAACGTGCCGTGCGGTGGTTCAAAGATAACGGCTATGTCCCTTCGCCCTAAAGGGCTACGGGCCACAAGTTACCCCTTCACCCTAAAGGGGCTACGGGCCACAAGTTATCCCTTCGCCTTAAGGGCTGCGGGGCATAAGTTACCAATTGTTTTTATTTGCTTTTAGCATGGCCATGTCCCTTCGCCATAAAGAGCTACGGGCCACAAGTTGTCCCTTCGCCACAAAGAGCTACGGGCCACAAGTTGTCCCTTCGCCCTAAAGGGCTACGGGTCACCAGTTGGTTTTGCTTTTCGCTTCTTAACCGTTACGGGTTCTCAAGGAGATCCATGTACACACTGCTAAGCAAGATAAACGGTCCCGACGACCTGAAGAAGCTGGATGCCGAGGAGCTCACGCCGCTCGCCGACGAGGTGCGCAGCTTCCTCATGGAAAACGTGGCCAAGACAGGGGGGCACCTCGCCTCGAATCTGGGCGTCGTCGAGCTCTCCATCGCGCTGCACTACTGCTTTAATTCCCCTAAGGACAAGATCGTCTGGGACGTCGGTCACCAGGCCTACACCCACAAGATCCTGACCGGGCGGCGCGACAGCTTCCACACCCAGCGCTGCTACAAGGGGATCAGTGGCTTCCCTAAACGCTCCGAGTCCCCCCATGACCCCTTCGGTGCGGGCCACTCCTCCACGTCGATCTCCGCGGGGCTCGGCCTCGCGGTCGCGAACGCCCTCAAAGGGGGTGACGCGCGCTCCATCGCCGTCATCGGCGACGGCTCACTCACCGGCGGCATGGCGCTCGAGGCGCTAAACCAGGCGGGACACCTCAAAAAGAACCTGATCGTCGTCTTGAACGACAACGAGATGTCCATCTCGAAGAACGTCGGCGCCCTCTCCTCCTTCATCTCGCGCAAGATGACCGGTACCTACTACCGGAACCTGAAAAAGGAAATGGAGGGTCTCCTCGCCGGCATCCCGGCCATCGGCGGCAACATCCTGCACTTCGCCAAGAAGGCGGAGAACTCGCTCAAGGGGTTCCTCACCCCGGGGACCCTTTTCGAGGCGCTCGGCTTCGAGTACGTAGGCCCCATCGCCGGGCACGACATCCAGAGCATGCTCGCCGTCCTCGAAAACGTGAAACGCCTGGAAGGGCCGATCCTCGTACACGTGATGACCAAGAAGGGGAAAGGTTACGCACCGGCCGAGGACATGCCGGACAAGTTCCACGGCGTGGCCCCGATGAAACCCGCGAGTGCGGCCCCGGCCAAACCGGCGCCCCCCTCCTACACCCAGGTCTTCGGCGACACCCTGGTGAAGCTCGGCGAAAAGGACGACAAGATCCTCGCCATCACCGCCGCCATGCCAGACGGCACCGGACTCACCCCCTTCGCGAAGCGCTTTCCGGAACGCTTCTTCGATGTGGGGATCGCCGAGCAGCACGCGCTCACCTTCGCGGCCGGTCTTGCCGTCGAGGGATTCCGTCCGGTCGCCGCGATCTACTCGACCTTCACCCAGCGGGCCTACGACCAGGTGTTCCACGACATCTGTCTGCAGAAGCTCCCGGTCACTCTGGCCCTTGACCGCGCCGGCCTCGTCGGCGACGACGGCCCGACGCACCACGGCGCCTTCGACATGTCGTACCTGCGCCACCTCCCGGAACTTACCGTGATGGCCCCGAAGGACGAGAACGAGCTGCAGCACATGCTGAAGACCGCCATCTACCACGGCCGTCCCATCTCGCTTCGCTACCCGCGCGGTGCGGGTTACGGCGTCGCCATGGACAAGGATCCCAAGGGGCTCGAGGTCGGCAAGGGCGAACTCCTCGTCGAGGGGAGCGATCTGACCCTGGTCGCCATCGGCTCCACCGTCTACCCCGCCCTCGAAGCGGCATCCATGTTGAAGCAGAAAGGGATCTTCGCCTCCGTGGTGAACGCCCGCTTCGTCAAGCCGCTCGATCGCGACCTTATCCTCGCCCAGGCGGGCCGTACCGGCTGCGTCGTCACCGTCGAGGAGAATGCACTGATGGGTGGCTTCGGCAGCGCCGTACTAGAGGCGGTAGCCGACGCAGGGATGACCGCCGTGCGCGTGAAGAGGATCGGGATACCCGACAAGTTCATCGAACAGGGAAGCCAGGCTCAGTTGAGAGCCGACCTCGGCATCGACGCCGCAGGCATCGCCGCCACCTGCCAGGCCTTCCTGCAGGGTGCGGGAAGCGCGCATCCCCAGCTTACCGTAGTGAAGTAACGCAACTTTGAAGCGGACCGACAACTAGAGCGGGACAGGCTGAAAGAAGAGTAACCTCGGCCTGTCCCGCAGCTGTGTCAGAAACAGAAAAAAACCAGAGACGAGAAGGATAAATCTACGATGCGTTTTCCGATGCGATTGAATTACGACCTGACCCGCTACATCATGAGCAACAAGATGAAAAAGGTGGAGAAGTATCCCCTGGTTCTCATGCTTGAGCCCACCCATCTTTGCAACCTCGCCTGCTCCGGCTGCGGCAGGATCCGCGAGTACGCAGACACCATTCAGGAGATGATGACCCTGCAGGAGTGCCTGGACTCGGTGGACCAATGCCCGGCACCGGTTGTCACGATAACCGGCGGCGAGCCCTTCCTCTACCCGCACATCTTCGAGCTCATCGATGCGGTCCTTGAGCGCGGCAAGCACATCTACCTCTGCACCAACGCCCTCTTGCTGGAGAAGGCGCTCGACACACTCAAGCCGCATCCTAACTTCGTCCTGAACGTCCACCTGGACGGGATGGAAGAGACCCACGACCGCATCCTGGAGCGTCCCGGTACCTTCAAGATCGCCATGTCCGCCATCAAGAAGGCCAAGGCGCTCGGCTTCCGTCTCTGCACCAACACCACGATCTTCAAGGAAACGAACCTCATCGAGATCGAGATGCTCTTCTCGCACCTGCGCGACACGGGCGTTGACGGCTTCCTCGTTGCCCCCGGCTTCGGCTACGAAGCGGTAGGCGAGAAGCTCTTCTTGGAGCGCCGCGAGATCCAGAAAAAGTTCGAGGAAGTGTACGAGATGAGCAAGCGCTTCCGTTTCTTCTCCACGCCGATGTACCTGAGGTTCTTGAAGGGCGACAAAGATCTCGAGTGCACCCCGTGGGGGAACCCGACCCGCAATCCGCGCGGCTGGAAGGCCCCCTGCTACCTGATTACCGACGAGCACTACGGCAGTTTCGCCGAGATGATGGAGAAAACCCAGTGGGACAAGTACGGCGTAGGCAAGGACCAGCGTTGTGCCCAGTGCATGATGCACTGCGGTTTCGAACCGACCGTCGTCTCCGAGATCGGCAAGAGCTGGAAAGACATGTGGGAAATGTTTTTGTGGAACCTGTCCTAGCTTGGACTTTGATCAACGTTGAAAGACGAGAAGGGGCAGCCGCAGGGCTGCCCCTTCTCGCGTTTGTAATGTCGGCTGTTCAAATCTATAATCCAAAACGCCCCTGCGCACCGCGCCCCTGTCCTATACCGCCCCGGCAACCTGAATTTCTAGGTTGGGATTTGATACACAAATAAGGTATATTATGAGTTACACGGTCAGGCTGACTCGACAGGCGAATAAGCAGAAAGAGAAGCTGCCAGAAAAGGTGAAGACTGCTCTCCTCTTCCTGCTGCACGAGATATCGAGATCTGGGCCGGTCAGAGGCGACTGGCCGAATTATGGAAAGCTCAGTTACCAAAGACACCACCGTCATATCAAGAAGGGAAAACCTACTTACGTTGCCGTATGGGAAGAGATCGGCGGAGAAATCAACCTTGTGGAGCTAACTTATGTTGGAACGCACGAAAAAGCCCCCTACTGACAAAAAAGCAGAAGCCCGCTTCATCGGCAGTCAAGACGAGATCAAACTGCTCAGAAGCTACGCCAAAGAGATCGGTGTACTGGAGGCAAACGAGTACGTTACCATCGAAGAAGCCTTTCCGGGCTATGCGGAAAACGCTCAAGGGATGGCGCTCAAGGGTGCACGGCACCGGGAAGGCATGACTCAGAGGCAGCTCGCGGAGTTGACGGGTATTCCGCAGAGACACATCTCGGAGTTGGAAAGTGGCAAGCGGCAGATGGGAAGAGAGTGGGCCAGAAAGCTGGCCGAGGCACTAAACGTAAGCGACTATAGGGTCTTTTTATAATCGAAAGTCACAGGTTTACCTTTTTCCAGAGGCTGAGGACGTTGTGGGGCTCTCCCCTCTGCCATCTGTGGTGATAAAAGTAGCCCGTCCCCTTTTCACTTCATCCTCTCATCCTAATCCCTTCTCTTCTTTGATGACTAATAGCCGCCGGATGCACCGCCTCCTCCGAAGGTGCCGCCGCCCGGTTGGAATCCCTTGGGCTGCGACATCCTGGGCTCCGGGGCGAGGGGCTGGATTGCCGCTAGCGCCTCGGCATCGAGACCATAAAGACGCGGTTCGAGAAGCGATTCGGCGGTAAAGGCACCCCGGCAGCGCTTCGAACCGGCGCGCAGCCAACGCAGCAGGCCGAAGGCGAGGCCGACCACCAAGAGCCCCGCAGCCGTCAACTCCTCGGGAAGATGCCCGAGATGTACGTAGTACTTCAGGGTGAGGATCGACAAGATGGCGGATACAACGCCGAACCAGAGCAGTGCCCGGTCGCGGCGGCCGATTCCCATCGCCAGGGAAGCCATCGGCAGGATGGCGGTAAGCAGGGCGCAGATGTCATCGCTCCAGGAGAATATCGATTCTCCCGGCGTCCACCCAAGCCATTCCCGCCAGAGGAGTCGGTGAGCAAAGAGGTTCACGTCAAGGTAGATCCCAGCCCAAGCGGAGATGCGCACTGTTTCCAGAGACCAGACGTATCCCCGGTGCAGGCTGTCACGGCGGCCAAGTCGCCGCTGCGACCAGATCGCCGCTGCACCGAGCATCAGCAGGAGGACGAACCGAGTCAGGTGCGGCTGCTGCCAATGGAGAATGTCTGCAAGATGGAAGGGAAGGCCGGCGAGGGCGAGCATCGCCCCGAACGCCATCAGGGCATAGCCGTAGCGGACCGTCAGCAGAATCGCACCGGCTAGGAAGATCATGTGCGCCATCAGCAAGGCCAGACGTTCAGTATCGTGCCCCCAGTCGTGGGCGGGGATGGCGACCGCCAGGGCGAGCATGCCGACCGCCAGCAGCAGCAACGCTTCCTCGGCCCCGCAGCGGTAGAGGCGGCGACCGGCAATGAGTTCGTGATCCGCGACCCAGGCGCAGAGTGGGGCGAAGATCAGGCACAACATGGTGAGACCGGTTTCCTCAACCTTTAGAATCACGGCGGGCATCGCCACGAGGGCAACCACTCCGACCACGGTGAACACGGCGAGGAGGATGCGAATGAAGAGGTTTACCCGCACCAATTCCGGACGATAGCGCTCTGCCACCGCAGCGGCCTGCTCCGCGGTGATCATCCCGGCCTCCTTCCAGCGCAGGGCCTCCTCCACCACAGCCACCCGGCGCTCACCTTTCTCGTAGAGGTCGATCATTAAGCACTCCCGAAACGACGATGCAAGGCCACCAAGGCCGTAAGCAGCGTCACCGCGCTGACCAGAAAGTAGAATATGATCCCTTCACTGCTCCAGTGCCCCAGATCGAGCATGAAGATAGTGATGCCGACATAGCCGTAAAGGACGGCGTAGAGGAGGAAGGCGAAGCTACGCTCCCGGAGGGCGTAGAAGGCGCTGCCGCTGCCGGTCAGCAGCAAACCGGCAAGATAGGCCGAGCCGGCGGCGCGAGAGCCGACCCCGGCTACCAGGGCGGTAAGGAGTACATTGACCCCGAGGTGCAGATGAACGGGAAGGAAGTGACGTTTCCAACCAAGCCGGGTCTGGGCCGCCCCCGCCGCAATGACCAGGGCTCCAAAAAAGAGAGCGCTATCGCGCAAAGCACCATCCCATAACCCCGTGCCAAGGTGGCTGGTTTTGACACCGAGCCAGGCACCAAGGGTGGAGAGGCCCAGGGAGAGGGCCAGGCGGTTGTCGAAGTAATGGGCGCAGAGGAGATAGATCAGGGCGGAGGCCAGCAGCCACCAGTTCCAGTATTGGTCGAGGAACTGGTAGCGGAGTTCCAGATACCCCTGTAGCGTCCCGAGGAGGAGGCAGCCGAGCAGGAGGACGTAGTCGTACGCCGCGTCGGGCGTCGCGAGACTTTCGGGGGAGAAACCGCCACCGTGGCGCAGGCAGTAGGCAAAACAGGCCACGCACCCCAGGGCGATGGCCGCGAGCAGGGTGAGGTGGCCGATGGAGGCAAAATGTTCGGCGACAAGCAGACCGAGTCCGGCAGTCAGGATCAAGATGCCGCCATAGAGGAGCAGCCGCAGTTCCCAGTGCACAGAAAATAGCTCTCGACCGTAGATCCTGCGTAGCAGCGCAGCCTGCTCTCGGCTCAGGATTTCGCTGCTCTCAAGATCATTCAGTGCCTTTTGCAACTTTGCCTCCCTTCATATTGTTCGGTGGGCAACGCATAATTTCAATGGGTCCCCCTGCTCCCCTATCTTACAAATAACCATCGCTGAACAAGTCTTGTATAGCGAGGCATTACAACGTACACCATAAGGAAGACGACAACTCCAGTTACTGCCAATGTAGCTAGAAAACGGTTATTGGGAGCCCCAAGGTAATCCATAATGGGATTAACTACGAACGGCATACTTAACGCTAAAGGATAGATGGCTGACCATGTAACCAGAAACTGTTTCCAGCGTACCGGTATCTTGGCCTTCGCCCCCGCGGGTGTAAACCAGAAATCCAGCCCGCTACTGATAAAGAAATCGTCATCGGTCACAAACAGAGGCCGAACCTTTTCTATCAAGCGAGCGCGCGTCGGAGATTCCATCCACTCTCGCAAGTGCTCTTCGGTATCGAATCGAATGATGACCGTATAGGTTTCAGTCAATCCCGGTATTGGACGAACGATGTGCCAGTCCAAATGACCAGGCGAAGCTTTGCAAAGAGGCGCAATCTCCTCAAGCCACCTTTCGTATTCTGCCTGCTTGTTTTCGCGCAAGCGATGAGTAATAACAACCGTCGCGCCCTCCGCGTTTTTCCTATCAGTCGATAACTCTGTGCTCATGGTTTTTTCCTCTCTTCAGGGCCGGAGAGGACGTGCTTTAACTCGTTGAGTTACTCCCGTCCCACTCTAGAATACCGGGTGGCACCATAAGTTATATCAGTAATTTTATTTTCGCCCATACCGATCCAACACGTTCAACTTCACTTCCGGCCACGGGCCCATCTACGTAGCTAGTCCAATCAACGGCAAGAACGATAGGACCTGTCCCCTTTTCCTCAGGCCGCCGAGTGACTACAGCCCCTGTTTTTTGGATTTCAGAACCTGAGTTATCTCCACTTTCTTCCTTTTCATCACATTCGTCACTTCCCGATTTCCGGCATACTGAGACATGATCCGCTCACACCATTGAAGTGCTTCCTCGTGCCGTCCCGCCTTTGACAGGGAGTCCGGGATACTGACCAAGGGCCCCGGCATCCAGTTCGTCGGGTCCTTCTGGTAGGAGCGAACGTAGTATTCCGCAGCTCTGTTCCAGTCACCCTTACGGGCATAGAATTGCCCGAGAGTGAAGACGAAGTCCTCATTATTTGCGAGAACTGGTTCCGCCTTCATATAAAGCCCTTCCGCCTGTTCCATACGTCCTGTAAGCGTCGCCGTGTCGGCCAACAGCCAGAGAAAAGAAGCGGGGGAAAGACTGAAGAGGATGGCAACGGAGAGGACGGCCCCGAGATTAAATGCGACGGCTCCCGCCATTTTCTTGAAAGAGGAGGCGGTGCCTCCCTGGAATCTTGCGCTGAGGAGCTTGAGCGTCCATGCGAGTGGGGCAAGTGCGAGCGGGAGGGGATGTGCTTGAGTTCCTTGAGGGGAAGCAGGGGGACACGTAAAAGCTGATAAGATTCCAGAGAACAAACTTATTATCTTACGGGTCCACCACGTTCCTTATACAAGCTACCAACGCCCCCCACTCCACACGTACTGCTCTTTCAATGAACATTGATCGCAGTAAGCGTCGTCGTAGAGCCTTGTGCGCTGTACCCCTCAATATAAAGGATACCGCGGGGAGACAGCACAAGATTCCCCGCCGACGGGTAACTCCACACCACGTGGTGCGTCGAGCGATCGATCGCGTACGTCGAGAGATTCGTGCTCACGATCACGGCATCCTTCGTGAGCAGAACCTCGCTCACGAATCTCGTATCACCCGATGCCGGAGGCGTGCATGACCAGATCAGCTTACCGTCAGCCTCTGAGCGCGCTTCCAGGCGCAACGGATTGTTGTTAGCCACGTAGATAACTCCACTGTCGTAAGCAGGCGTCGACGGGTAGACGCCCCTGACGCTCCAGTCGACCGTGTTCGATACTAGATTGAAGTGCACGAGCGAGTTGCCTATATCGCCGCCGTTGAGATTGCTGTTGCCGTACACCGCCGCGAACACAGAGTTGGCAGCCCCCAGCACGGCCGATCCATTAATTAGGTAAATGTAGTTCGTGAATGTTGTGTCTGTGATGCTTGTCTTGAGCGTACCTAGGACCGGATCGAACACACGCAGCGCATCACCAGTGTAGACATACACCGAGTTGGCATCGACTGCTGGGGTCCAAGCGGACTGCTGTTCGGCCCCCGCGAAATATAGCCGGTCCCCTTGGAAGTTGAACGCGTACAATCCACCGTACGTGCCCGCGTTGGTATAGACTCCCGATGACCCCACTGTGGGAGCGAGGTAGTGTTCCCACTGGGAAGACATGGCGGATTGGAATAACTTGGAGCCGGTCATGGCATCCAAGGCGTACATGTAAGTCGATGATTGTTGTCCAGCCGCCACGTAGACGACGCCATTGCTGACGGCTGGCGGGTTTACAGAGGGATTTGGCAGTCCGCTGAAGCTGTAGCTCCACAAAGTGGATCCGTCGTACTCGCTGCGAGCAGTGACCGCATCGTTGCCTGCCATGTAGAAGTTCCCGCCCTCCGTTGTCACTGTGGCTAGGTTGCACCAGCTGTTGTAATAGAGGAGCGCAGGGACTGAGATCTGCCAACGCGTACTGAACTGGTTGGGGTCCAGCCTTACAGGAACATATCCCGTATGGGCGGCATTGCCCTGAAACGTGGCCCATTCGGAGGCACCCTGAATAGACGAAAGCGCAGTCAAGTGATTGCCTGGCCACGCACCGCCCGAATCGAGGACGTTCACCGTGTAATTTACCCACACGCTCGGCATCTTCTGAGGCCTTGTGCAAGCGGCATCCGTGTATAGGTTCACAACAACCTGCCCGGTATGGAGGCCCGTGCTCACGGAACTCAGGGTCGAGAGCTCGAGAACGTAGTTGCCGGCGCTGGCATTCACCGTAACAGGCACACTGAAAACACCGTCTGGATCAATAGCCTTTGCGTAGACGTTGCCACTAAGACCTGTGGATGCGGCGTTGAGCGTCACGAGCGGAGCGACCGACGTACTGGCCACCACCATCCTGGAGACGGAGACCACAGGCACTACGGTGAGGCTCAAGTTGGTCGTTGTGGAACCGCTTGGTCCAGTAACCCTGATCGTATAATCAGCGGTTTTCGCGGCGGCTACAGGCGTACCTGAAATAGAGCCCGTTGTCGCATCCAGTACCAGACCGGCAGGCAGCGAAGGGGTCACACTATACGATGTCGCCGTACCGGTGATCGTCGGCACCAATGACGATATAGGTTGTTTCTCCCCGTAAACCTGGGGCGAAGCATACGACGCTTGCGGCGCCGCAGAATCCCTCGAAGAACTGCCTCCACCGCCGCTACACCCTGCCAAAATTACGGTGCAAATTACTACAACCCATAGGCTGACCGCTTTCACACCCGCCCTCCCGGTCTCATTGATGGTGTATGTGAAGACAACGTCGGGACGCTTACCCTGCACACCTGCCGCAACTGTCTGGCAATCTCCTCGGCAACGGTTCTCCCTTCCACTCCGTCTCCCAGGGTGAGGGTTGTGCCATTGCCCCAAACAGCCGTGATCTTATAGATCAGTTTCGCAGATGTTCCTGTGCCGCGGGCCCCATACTTAACGATTTCAATTCTCCTGACCAGAGCCGTCTCTATGGAGGACCTGTTGATAGGGATGCCGAATAGCCGACGCACTACGGATAGCCCGCCAGCTCCGACTGTAACCTGAAGCGAGTTGCTTAAGAGCCATATGGCATACAGCAGCAAGCCTGCGCCGATCATGCCGAAAATGGGCAGGACCACAAATCCCATTCCGGGCGACTTGAACACGAAGATTGACACTCCTCCGAGAAACCAGCCGCTGAAAAATGCGCACAACAAGCCGGTCTTCAGATTCCGGCGGCAGGGGTAGCGGAGCATCAGCATCTCGCCCTGACGATTTACCTGTACCGTCCCAACAGGGAGCTCTTCGCAGGGCATCAGGTCAGGGGCCAACGGCACGTTCAGGCGGGAGGTCCTGGGCGTTTCTTCCCGGATCACCGGAATGATAAAGCTTCGATCCAGGTCCAGGCCGGGAAGTTCGGCGGTGATTCTTAGCGTCCAAAGATGGGAATCGCTGCTTGGCGGCTCGGTGGCTGGAACGGCGACCCGGAATGCGATCCGTGTGCCGGCAGGCCCAAGCGTTGACGCAGCACGGCCGGCCTCCTGCCATATCAGTTCCTTGCGGCTGCCATCCCGGTGCTTGATAACCTGTTCGCAGCAGAGAAACACGGCAAAGACATTGCCGCTGCTGAAGTGGATCGGAAGATCGACCGTACCGCCGGCCTCACCGCCGATTGAGGCGGGGAACGGGTCCATCCGGAGCTGGATATCACCGAAAGTCCGTATCTGGAGTGTCCTTCTCGCGGCCTCCCAGAGGAGCCAGAATCCAGCCAGCGGGAACATCAGCCCGATTGCCGCCAGACGATTGCCTTCGTGGATTACGGCGTTGAGGCAGATGAATCCAGTAGGCAGGGCGATGGCGTTCCAGACAGCGGCTAAGAGCCAGAAAAATACCCCTTCCCTGCCGGTGGACGACCTGATCGTTGCCGACTGCCAGTCCGATTCAGCCTGCCACTCCGGCACCCCCTTCTGCAGCAGCGCCTCTTTCTTTTCCCCATCCTTTACGGAACGGCGCATGGCGTAGATCATCCCCCCGCCAATCCCGCTGAAAGAAAGTCCAAGGGCCGAGAGGATGATGACCGGCATCCAGAGGGGGATGAAGCCCTTGATCTCGGCGTTTCCCTCGTTTGCCGGGTCGTAGTAGACCTCCAGCCGCTGCCCGACGTTGTATGCCGACGGACTGCCGCTTATATGGGAAATGAACCTGATCGACCTCCCACCCGGGGTATTAAAGGTGATTGAGGGGGCGTAGGTGGTCGATTTCGAACCGTGCATTGCCACCATATCGTCCACGGTTCCGGTGGTAACGGCTGCATTCCGGATAAAGACAAGTGTCTTCACCGCCTTGACTGGGGCATAGAGCAGACAGCCGCTACCAATAACCAAAAAGATGGAGAGGAAAAGATAGAGAGGCCAGACCGTATGGGATTTTTGGGGCATGCGATTAGATGTCTCAGAAATAGCCATGTTTTTTGTACTCTAAGGACTCTTCATGCAACGGCTCGAGTCAAGCCCACTGGGCATAGCGGAGACAGCCGGGGACGCCTGCGGCTCCCCGGTTAGTTTCAGCCTTGTTACTCCGTCAGAAAAAGTAGCCTGTCCCCTTTTCCTTCCCCACCCGCCCCCCACTTACGGGAATGGCGGCATGATGATCAAGCCGACCAGCACCGAAAACACGTTGGCAACCAGTGAGCAGAAAAATGCCGAGCGAAGAGAGACACGAAGCATGATCATGTATAGCAGCGCTTCTGCAAACAGAGCGGTAGCTTCACCAAGCGTGATGGCTACACGATACGGGAAGATTTCCGGGTATACGAACCATAGGTACGGAAGCGTCGCCATATTGGCAAAAAAGCAGGCAGTCGCGATCCTCACGGCTCCAAGGTGCTCCCCTGCCACATGACGCGAGAGCAGGTACCACACGACCGGTAGTTCGCTCAGTTGGGTTACCAACAGCGCCGCTAGAAACTGAAGCGCGTACTCGCGATCTACCATGAGTCGCTCCGGTTGAGTCTGCAAGCGCTTGGTGATGAAACCAGGTATGCCGTGCCATTCATTTTGTTTTTTCCGTACAGAAAAGTTTATACGCTGAGGCCGCACTGCCGGTGACAGAACAGCTTAGATGTTGGATCGGGTGCGGCGTTGAGCGGCTTACCGGAAAGTCAAATTTATTGAAATGCTTGAGCTGGTACATCTGGTCCTTTTTGAGGTCGGTTGCTCTGGCGGCAAGAGTCTTATTCACTGCGTAAAGGGTTCCCGTCCCGTCTATGGTCAGAGTCTCCCTTTCAGCGGCCGTGGTGGATGCCGAGTCGTATGAATGCGCATACAAAAGAACGACACCAGCAGGTAAACGTTCGATGGTCATCTTTATCTTTCCCCGGTAGAACGGCTTCCCGTCAGGTGGAAGCAAATCCGCACGGGCGGCGATTGACAAAAAAAAGCCGGTCAGCGCAACACAGAAGGTGCATCGCCAGTACATGTGAGGTCTCCTTTCGAGTTTGTGGTAAGTGCCACACGGGCCGATAGAGCGGCAACGAGTCCGACGCCTACTAGCAGCACTGGCGGGATGGGCCCCAACGGTTCGGGCAGATAAAATGGCAACGCCCCGACCAGAAGCGCCAGGCAAGGAAGGCCAAAAGCAAAGGCAGACTTCCCGGGGAAGATGGCCTGCACTCCAGCAAGGGTGACGCCAGTTGTGGCTTGCAGACAAAAAAGAGCGCCGCAGGCGGCGGGCAGCGAAATATTGTGAACAAGACTGAGCAAAGCGGCAGCAGTAAGCACCCAGTTGCAAACTGGTTGCCAGCCGAAACGATCGGCGAGGAACCCGCCCGAGGCCTTGCCGGCAAAGGCAGCAGCCGCCAACAGCCATAGCCCCTGCCCCGCTTTCCACGGTGCAGGAAGCGCAAAACCAGCGAAGGAACGAAGGGCAACCACCAGCAACAAAAGGGCCAAAACTGCTGTCTGAGATGGGAGTACCGTCACCTGGGCCTCCCGCTCCCGCGTTAACTTCTCGTCAGACGTCGTCCCAATGAAACTGTATTTGTTGATGTACAAAAGGCGATAGGAGCAGACTGCTAACATGCAAAGAACAGGAGCTATCCAAAGCGGCGAAAACGCTCCTTGGCGGCCAAGAACGATACCAGTCACAAGCCCCAGCCCTCCCGGAGCCACAAAAATCCCAGGGCCGCCGGCCCGGCCCGGTTTTGCCCGGTAGACCACGCCCCCCGCGCTCACATGAAAGATGGCATTGCCACAGCCCAAAAAGGCTAGTGCGGTAAAAGGTTGTGAGACCGCAAGGGCAACTCCAAAGGCGGTCAAGGCAAGTCCCAACCCGACTCCCTCCGCAAATCCCATCCAGCGGTCAACCAACGAGCCAACCAGTGCTTGGCTACCAAAGGCGAGCAAGTTGTAAGCCACGATCATGGTGAAGTACCACTGCTCGGCCACAGCACCGTGAGCGTGGAGAGCAAGTACCGTGAAAGCACAGCCGAAATCGATAGCGAAATGACCGAGTCCGCAGATACCCAAGCAGTAGAGAGGCATGGCGTTATGTCTTCCCAATTTTGTACCCAAGACTGCCTCGTCGCCCCTTGCAATTCGTTTTTCTAAGCTTTCCAGCCTAGGGCCGGAAGCTGGCCGGTGGCCTCACCGGCTTTAAAAGAAAATGGAAAGAAAATCTCAGGAACGGCTCTCGACGTCTAGATCACACAGTCCAAAATTTCTGTAATAATAAAGATCAACATTAAAGCTTGTCGAGGAGGTCACATGCCACTGAAAGATACCTTTCATACCTTTGCTCGTTCGTCGGCAGAGGCGCTCGGCTCCCCCTATGCGTTCGCGATCGCCATCGCGATTTTACTAGTATGGGCGGGCATGGGGCCAATTTTCGCATTTTCAGATACCTGGCAACTCATCATCAATACCGCTACGACCATCGTCACGTTTCTGATGGTGTTTCTTATACAAAACACACAGAACCGTGATGCACGGGCTCTTCATCTCAAGCTCGATGAGCTTCTCAAAGCACAGAAAGGCGCAAGGAACTCGCTTGTAGACCTGGAGGATTTGTCCGACCATGAACTGGACCGTCTCCAGGCCGAATTTGAACGGATAAGAAAGAAAAAGTCCCCTGAGAAATAATTCCCAGCCACGTCGCATTAGCCCTGGGAACTGAAATTTTCCTGGTTCCCCCTTCCACACGACTGCGGATGAAAGATACCTGCGGTGCGATATCCTGTGCTCCCCCCCCCGCCCACTTCTCGAAATTTCATCTAACGTGATGTGCGTGTTATCAATCGCGGTAAACGTGTTATCCATCGCGGTGCATGACTTTTATATCGCTTTAGATTAATCATCCATCGCGTTGTATGACTTTTCCATCGCGTTAGATTAATCATCCATCGCGGTGTATGACTTTTCTATTGCGTTAGATTAATCATCCTCCGCGGTATATTAATCGTGCATCGCAGTGTATGACTTTTCCATTGCGTTGGATTAATCATCCTAAGCAGTATATTAATCGTATATCGCAGCATATGAATCGTGCATCGCGATGTATGACTTCTCCATAGCGTTAGATTAATCATCCATCGCGGCATATTAGTCATACGACTCAGTATATTAATCATCCAACGCGGTGCATAACTTATTCATCGCGTTAGATTAATCATCCATCGCGGTGTATGACTTTTCCATCGCGTTAGATTAATCATCCTACGTGATGTGCGACCTATCTGCTGGAGTGTACGGGTTTCCACCCAAGGCTGTAGAGATCGGGAGGCGGGCAAGATACGTAAGATGTGCGGGGCAGAGCCCTGACAATTGTACATCGTGAACACGCCGTACCCTAGAGGTCCTCCGCGGTGCTAGGGAGCACGCCGCAGGCCTCGCGCAGCTGACGTGCAACTTCCTCGGCTACGCGTCTTCCTTCCACGCCATCTCCAACGGTGATGCCTGTGCCATCACTACATTGAGCCGTGATCCGGTACAGCAGCCGCGCACAGGGGCCTGTACCGTGCGCGCCGCTTCTCACCGGCTCGACTCTCCTGACTGCAACTGCGGCGATGCGGGATGCGGGGAGGGAGAGCCCCAAGAAACGGCGTACTACGTTCAATTCACCGGCACCGGCGCTCACTTCTATGGAGTTTCCCGACAGCCAGACGGAATAGAGCAGCAGGCCACCACCGATCAACCCAAAGAGCGGCAGCATGACGGCTTCCGCCCCAGGGTTCTTCACCACGATAATGACGACGCCACCCAAAAACCACGCACTGAAAAATGCGGAGAGCAAGGCGCTCTTCGCATTGCGCCGACAGGGAAATAGCAACTGCACTCCTGCCGGGTGATGTCGGATTCGGACCGTGCGGGAGGGGATATCCATGGGGGGCTTGAGCTCGCAAGCCAGAGGAACCGTCAGTTGGGAGCGCTTAGGCCTACCGGCCCTCAGCACCGGTATGATGAAGCTTCGGTCGAATTCCAGACCGGGCAGTTCGGCGGTGATCCGTATCGTCCAGACATGCACGTTGCTGCTCGACAACTGGTTGGCGGGAACGGCAAAGCGAAACGCGATTCTTGTGCCGGTGCCAGCCGGCATCGATGCAGCATAGCCTCGCTCATCCCACATCAGTTCCATGTGGGTGTCATCATCCCTTTTGATGCCCCTCTCGCAGCGAAGGGAAACCAGAAAGACGTTGTCAGCGCTGTAGCGGACGGGAAGATCGATACTCCCTCCGGCTTCACCGCCAATCGACGCTGGGAATGGGTCCATGTGCAGTCGGATTTCACCGAGATCCCGCACCTGACGCCTTTTCCTGAACGCCTGCCAGAGAAGCCGGAGCCCCACCAACGGGAACAGCAGGCCGAGTGCCGCCAACGCCTCGCCTTTGATGAGCGCATTGAGACAGATGAAGCCTGTGGGTTGCGCGATGGCGTTCCACAAGATGGCACCCCACCAGCAAAAGGCGACCTCCCTACCGTTTGCGGGAGGTATCGCCGCATCCCCGGTCATCGGCTGTTCGTGGTCAAACCGGATCATGTAAAGGTCCCCTCCTGAGCCAGACTTTTTCCTACAATTCTTTTAATTCCTTTTCATTTTACTGTCAAAGAATATCTAAATATTCAGTTATAAACCCCAACCAATCTGCTCCGTCAAAGATGAACTGAGATCCTTGTGTAGCAAAGCAAACACGAGACGAAGTGCTATAGTCATATCTGCGGGTCGATGTCACAAATCACGGGAGGAATGGAAGATGGGGCAATACCAGATTGGAGTAATCGTGGGGAGTCTGCGTCGGGATTCCATCAACAGAAAGCTTGCCAATGCGCTGGTAAAGCTGGGCCCTGCAGAGTTCTCTTTCAAGTTTTTGGAAATAGGCGACCTGCCGCTTTACAACCAGGATGACGACGACAAGCAGGCCCAGTCGGTAGTCCGACTCAAGGGTGATGTAAAAGGATGCTCCGGTCTCATCTTCGTGACGCCGGAATACAACCGCTCCATGCCGGGCGTGCTTAAAAACGCCCTCGACAACGCCTCGCGACCCTACGGTACGAGCGTCTGGACCGGCAAACCGACCGGCATACTCGGGGCATCCATCGGACAAATCGGTTCCGCAATGGCACAGCAGCACCTGCGCAACACGCTTGCCTACCTCGATGCGCCGACCATGGGGCAGCCCGAGGTGTTCATCCAGGTGAAGGATGGCTTCTTCGACGGGGATGGGAACATCGCGAGCCCCGACACGGTGAAGTTCCTGCAGGGATGGATGGACCGCTACGTCCAGTGGGTGAAGCAGCACGCGGAATAAGCCGGCGGCAACATAATAATATGGTACTGAGAAGAAGGCCCCCGTCGTATAGTCGGGGGCCTTCTCGTCCCAGATGTGTTATTCAAAGCCTCGGACTCGACTAGCAGGTTCCCTTTTACGGGTAAACATGCTATTAATGAGCGCCGAGAACTCTATGAGAAGTGACCGCATCCCCCATATTCGCCCCCAGGTTCTGGTGATACTCCTGGTCGTCCTGTCCCTGCTCTGTGCAGGCGCACGGGTGCCCGACCTCTCGCGCCCCAATCGACCCAAGCCGCTACACCGCGTCACCTTCGAACTCCAGCAGAAGAATCTTTCCAGCCAGCTTAAGCAGCACCACGACCTGGTCGCCGTGTTGCCGAAGGTGGTCGAGGCCGTTGCCGTCACCTGTTACGGCACCGTTGTCCAGTCCACCCCAACGCTGCGCCGCTCCTCCGCCGTCATCCCCCACTCCGGCCGTGCCCCTCCCGAACAACTCCAAGGCTGATCCACACTGACAATTCGCATCCTGCGCCGCCTAGGTCGGCAAAGGAAATGCCGACTCACGCCGCAGCACCCGGCACAGTACCCGAATGCGCCACGCACAGCGCTTGGATCATCGCGTCCGCGCCCTAAGGGCCGCATGCGCGCTTTGAGCGCCCGAGCCGCGCAGGTGCACCTCTGCGTGATGTACTGCTCGGCCGCTACGTCGCCTACCGGAGCGCCCGAGCCTTCGTCTGCGCAAATTCCCGCGCGGAACGGCAAAGCTTTATGGAGAACCGCATGAAAAGCAGTATTTTGATCTTTCTTTTTCTGATGACTTTCGGCATCCGGACCTCTCATGCCGCCTGCAACTGCGAGGACTGGATGGACCGGGGAGGATATTGCGTCGATTACGTCAAGTCGAGGATTCCCTCGTTTCCCATACCGATGCGTGACGACATGCCCACCCTCAGGAACACTGAGGTCACCGAGGTCACCGAGGGTGACGTCGCCATTTTCACCATCAAGAGCTACTGGCATGTGGCTTATGTGGAGAGGGTGCACCGCAACGCACAGGGCGAACCGATATCGATAGATGTGAGTGAGATGAACTTCGGCGACGAGCCGACCTTCCAGGAATTCAGGTCCAAGTGGAGATCGGCGAGCCGGGAGGAGTGGAACCGGGCGCTTTGTTGCGGCATCACCGACAACTACGACGAGATCACCACACGCAAGAACGTGGATATAGCGACGGTGCGCCAGATCTGGTCCCCCGACGATGCCGCGCGCGAAGACACTGCTCGGGGCCGCCTCAAGGCGCTCATGGGAAGGGTAAAGGAAGTCATCAACCGATTCTACGACCTTGCGGACATCTAGGAAGGGGAACATGGCTTGGCGAGACGGGAACGGGCGTAGCGAGCGTTCCGTTACGACGAACGGCCTGCAGCAGGATCAGATAACGCGTTTCGCCCCCAGGTACCGGGAGCTGTAGTAGTCGCTATTCATGTCGGAGACGGTGACTTCTCCCCTCCCGGATGATGCGTGGATCATCTTGCCGTCGCCAAGGTAGATGCCGACGTGCGACGGATAGGAGGCGTAGGTCTGAAAAAAGACCAGGTCGCCCTTTTGGAGGTCGCCCGGGGCGACATCGCTGCCGACGGTGATCTGTTCACGCGCCGTCCTGGGGAGGTTGATGTGATGAGCCTGGAAGACCTGCTGGACGAAGCTCGAGCAGTCGATGCCGCTCGCCCCTTCCCCGCCGAAAAGGTAAGGCGTGCCGAGGAACTCCGCGGCGGTCTGGCTGACGCCGTCGACCTCGGCGTCCCGTGTCGTGGAAGGGGACGGCATCGACGACGCCCACTCCTGCGCTTCCGCCGTCTCCAGCGCCGCAGTGCTCCGCATTTGCCTGCCGGGTGCCTGGTCGAGTCCCTGCAGGAGCGCAGCAATGGCCCGTTGTCCCTGGATGGCAGTGTCAGGGCGATCGCTGGACAGGGCGAGGGTACTTTGCATCATCTGGATACGGAGCAGTTCCGCAGCGGTCTGTGGCGATACCGACTTCGCCTCTTCAGGGACGCTCATCGAATGTAGCAGGGACTGGAAGTCCATAGTGACGGAGTCATTCTTCTTCTGTACGCGGAGTTCGCGCGGCGATGCGGGCAAGGCTTGTGTCTGCAGCGGATTTATTGCCATTGTTTTTCCCATCCGGCCGGGTCCGCATATTTGAGGGGGCGCAGCCGGTGTTTTGACGCGGAGTCAACGCTCCGTCACCGAAAAGGGCGTTCGGAGCCATAATCAACGGATTCTGCCGGCGGAAGTGGCCGGTTCCGCGTCATGTGTTGCAAATTGGCAGCCAACTTGGCGTGTGGGAAAGCGCTATTGATTGGCGGGGATCGTGACGGGGTTTCAGTCGCCGAAGGCTTCGCTGTCGAATATCTCCTGGGACTCGCGCGAGGTCTTCACCACGGTGCCCCGGTACAGTATGTACTGCCTGTGGCAAGCGCATGAGTATGACAGCTTCACACTCCAGTGAGACTGGACATACCCTGGATATTCGTTGCGCAGGCCGCACTCACAGGTGAACCCGCTTTCGTCGTGCTCTATGTCAGCCATACTTCCTCCCGCCTGCCACCACAACAGAATGAAGAAACAAAGAGATACTGTCGTGCCGGCATTTATCCATCTGGTATATTAATCATATTACTAGAGACAGTGCGGGTAAGTCCCATTAAAAGAGACGAACTTTTTCCGTATACGATTCTATGCGCCCGCCCTGGAAAGTCAACTTCACTGCTCAAAAAGGACGGGAATTTTGTACCTGTCCAATTCGGATCATCCCGTCGCCCCACACCCGGTCCTGTAGACAAAAGGCCATTGCTTTACCATATGCAATTAGGGTAATGTATTCAAGCTCCTACATAGAGGGTCCCCTCTGCGGGCATCCTCATACCGACGATACACGACAATACTAAACCACCCGCGAGGGTGGGGCGGAAAGCCCATTGGGTCTCATGCAGACAGCCGGGTTGCCGAAATATCATTTACAAGGCAACGCGGCTTTTCATTCGGTAACCGATTCAAACGGGTACTGGAGGTCTCATGCTGGCACTGGATAGCACCATCGGCTGTATCGAAGTCGCGGAATCCGAGGTTCTCGACCTCTTTCGCTCCGCACCTGTCACCAGAAGTTCCTCGCCCGGTTCCCGCCCCGAATCGATGGAGGCACACCTGTGCGCCATCAGGAAGAAGACGCTGGTAAAGGTCTATCTCACCTTTGTCGTCAACGACCGCAAGATCTTCGTCTATACCGCTCCCGGCAAGGGAACAAGTGAAGCCGAGTACTCACGTGACCTGGAAGAGGCACTGGAATGTGCCAGGGCCATGGGGTTCTCGCCCGAGCGCGTAGACCTGAGCTACAGTCCCGCCATGCGCGAGGTAGTCGTGCGCAACTCGAAGATCCTGCGCCTCCCGGGGGCCAAGGTGGCCGCCGCGTTAAAGCAGGGTCTGGCCGGAGCGCCCACACTCCCGATCGCCCAGAAGGCGCAGGTAAAGGAGGAGGCGCCGCCTGCCACGACCGCCCCCACCCCGCTCCTTTCTCCTGCCATCCAGGCTCCACCGGCATCCCGCCAGGAAGCGTCCGAGCCGGGCAGCCAGCCAAAGGCCGAAACCGGCAAGGCGCACCAGGCCCTTCTGGCCGAGCGCGACGCCCTGACCGCCCAGTTGCGACAGCTCTCCCTCCAACACCAGCAAGACGCGGAAGAACTGTCCGCGGCAAGGGAGGCATGCGCCGCCCTGACCGCTGAGAAGGAGGCGATCCTCGGGCAAGCAAGACAGACAGAAGAGGAGCTTCATGTAAAGGAGGCCAAGGCAGCCCAGGCCCTCGACGAGGCTGCCGGTCTGGCGACGCGGCTCGAAGCGCTCACGCGGCAGCACGCCAGTACGGAGCAGGAGCACGAGGCCATGGTGGAGAACCTGGCCCAGGCAAGACAGGATCTGGCACAGCTTGCCGAAGAGCGTGATGCGGCACTCGAGTCGGAGCGAAAAGCAGGTGAACGGCAGCGCGAGACGGCCGCGAAGCTGGAAGAGGCGCACCTGGAGCTAGAACGGCTGAGGCGGGAGCGGGAGGACGCTTCGCAGCGGTTGACCGCGGTGACGCAGGAGAAGGAGCGACAGGAGCAGGAGCTTGCCGAACTGCGCCGTCTCCTTTCCGAAACGGAAGCGGCGCAGGATGCTGCACAGCACCGTGCCGCCCTGCTGGAGCAGCAGCAAGCGACCGCCGAGAGCGAGCCGGATGATCTGCGCGGAGAACTCCAGCGGATCGGAGAAGAAAGGGACGACGCCCTCCGACGCGCCACCGCCTCGGACGAGAAACTCGGCGCCGCCGAAGCCGAACTGGCCGATCTGCGCCACGATCTGGCAGACCTGCGCCGCGAACTGGAGCAGGTCCAGGCCGAACGCGACCAGGCCCTTCCGGCGGCGGCACCGCAGCTAGAGAAAAGTCCCGCCGACGACTGGCCTTACCGGCCGCACCTCGAGTCCCCCAAGGTGCAGCAAAAGGACGACGGGTCGCGGCAGTCTCCTTTACCCCTCCCCCCGAACCCGGCCTTTGGCGAAGTGGCGCGCTTCGAGGAATTCAATGTCCCGCAGCAGCAGGAACATGACTGGTCCGCAACGCCCCCCTCAAGCGGCCCCACGGCCGGCGCCGATGTCGCATCCCCCCCGCCCGGCCAGGAGGAACCTTTCTTCGTCCCCCTGGGGGACCTTGCGGGGGGCGGCTTCCACTTCGGGGCGGACGACGGAGCGCCGATTCTGTTCATGCTGGAAAGCGGCCTTTCGGCAATTGAGGTGCGAAATACGGAGGACGTGCTGGAACTGCACCACTCGATCAACAACGCCTATCTGTCGCCGGAAGGAAACGGAGGTCAGGAAAGCTGCCAGGGATATATCTGCTGTTTGCGCAAAGAGGATAAGAAAGAGGTCTTCGCGGCGATCTACGGAACGCAGAGCAAGCGGACCAGGGTCTACCTCCCTGAAGAGCAGCCGCAAGACGACGATTCCTATGTGAGAACGGTGAGGGGGGCTATCTGTTTTGCCGAAGAGGTCGGCTTGATGATGGAACCGGTATCGCTTGAGGGCTCAGCTGAGAAGAAGATGGAGCGTCTCAAGCGATGCCCGGCCCTGCGTTTGGTAGGACCTGCCTGAAGCTAGGACTGCTGACTTCTCTTGAACAGGAAATCGCTCCACCGCTCTCCGGATCTGGTAAGGGGTTGCTGCGATTTTCTGATCGGATCACGTCCGATTTCGACCCATCCCGAAGATCTCATAAAGGCGACGATCTTCCTCTCCCGGATCAGGTAGTCCAGCATATAAGAAGGGACGTTCTTCTCTTCGCCGTTTTCAAAAATCACCGTGATTCCCATCTCTAACACGCTCCTTTGTTCCTGGTGAAACTCCTCCCGCCTCCTTCCTCATGAATCATTCTCATCGACCAGTGTCATTCTAGCCTACTCCGGCTATCTATTCAACAAGACATCGCCCTCAACGATACACCCCATCGCCCAACCCAATAACCGCAGACATCCCTCCGTTCACTTCCCCCTCTCCGCCACCCAAAAAACCGTCTCCAAACGCTTGCCATTTCATGAACAACTGCTAAGTTTCTTCACTATGTTTGAAATTACTAATAAAACTGAGGAGGTGCTCACATGAACGTGACGGCCTACGACAGCTCATAAGTCACCCCTCCCCCGCTCTCACGGAACACTCTGATCCGGTTATGCAGGCCAGACCCGCGACAAGGAGGAATTATGCAACGCAAGGTTTTAGGGAAATTCTCGTCTTTTTTGATTGCCTCAACCGCTGCAGCCGCACTTTTCCTGGGCGGCTGCGAAGGGGACAGGGGTCCCAAGGGGGAGCCCGGTGCACCCGGCGGCGCCTTTACTAACCTGAGCACCGCCACCACCGATCAACTGGCGAACATCACATTTGACCAGAACGCCAGCACGGTCGACAGTGTCACCATCCAAAGCCCACCCGTAGTCACCTTCACCTTGAAAACGACCAGCGGCCAGGCCGTCGAAGGGATCGGGAGCAGGGATACCACGGGGCGGCTCAACAACCTCGGTTTCTCGCTCGCAAAACTGATACCCGCCTCAAACGGCACGCCTTCGCACTGGGTGAACTATATCGTAACCACCGTCCCCACCGGCGGGACCGCCGCAGCCGCATCCAGGCCGACCTCGGACCGTGAAGGGAAGCTCGAATATCTGGGCAACGGCAAGTACCGCTACACCTTCGCCCGCGACGTAAAGCTGATCCAGGGCCAAGTCAATGCCATGACCTTCACCGGCAACAACCGCAGAAACGACCTGGGCGATCTCACCTACGATCCCAGCAAGACGCACCGCCTCGTGGTCGCCTACGGCGGGAACATCCCCGGCACGAGTCCGGCCGTGGCGTACAAGAACGCCATCAACCTCGTCTACGACTTCGTTCCGGCCACCGGGACCCGCGTGACCTCGTCGACCTCCAACGCGGCGCAGCGCAACATCGTGCTCACCAAATACTGCAACGAGTGCCACGGCAACCCGGGCGATCCGAATAACCTCAACGAGCAGGGGTGGGGCTTAGGTGTCACCACGCCTCACCTCGACCGGGTCGACACACGCTACTGCGCGATCTGCCATACGAGCCAGCGCGCTTATGGAAGGGCGATCTCGACCGCGACAAGCGGCGCCTTCACCGGCAACACCTACGTGACCGCCGACGTGAGCACTGCCGACCCCTCGACGGACGAGGCCCAGATCCTGGGCGAGTTCGTGACCATGGTCCACAAGATCCACATGGGGAGCAACCTCACCCTGACCGGCTACAGCTATGCAGGGGTCCACTTCAATGAGGTCGCCTACCCGCAGAGCGCAGCACTTTGCCGCAAGTGCCACCGTGCCGACACCGCGAAGGAGCAGGCGGTGACGCCGCAGGGCAACAACTGGCGCACCATGCCGAGCAGAAAAGCCTGCGGTGCCTGCCACGACAACGTCCATTTCTCCACCGGCACCATCACCCCCACTACCACCAACCCCGCCACGACGCATCCGGTGCAGTTGAACGATGCGAGCTGCAACGCCTGCCACACCCCGACCGCGATCACAGAATCGCACGCGCAGGCCATCGTGACTCCGCTCAACCCCGAAGCGCCCGCAGGGCTCACCAGCTTCACTTACGACCTGGCCAGCGCCACCGTCGATGCGAGCAACAACCTCGCCATCAAGTTCCGCATCCTCAACCAGGCGACCAACACGCCGATCACCCTGGCGACACCGGCGGCAGGACTCACCGTGGCACTCCCAGGGTTCACCGGCAGTCCGAGCTTCCTTCTGGCCTACGCAATGCCGCAGCTCGAGACCGGCACGGCGATCCCGGCTGACTACAACAACCTAGGTAAGGTAGCGGCGCAGCCGGATGCGATCTCCATCGCAACCCTGCTCAATACGAACAACGCCGCAACAGGCAGCATCACCGGTCCGGACGGCAGCGGCTACTACACGGCGACCATCAACGCCGCCTCCGCCTTCCCGGCCGGCGCCAAGATGCGCGCCGTCGCGATGCAAAGCTACTTCACCCAGACCGGATTCGACAACTCGATCGCCGGGCGCCACGCCCGGGCGGTGATCGTCCCCGTCACCGGCGACGCCGTGCGCCGCACCGTAGTCGATCCGGACAAGTGCAAGAACTGCCACGAGTTCTTCGAAGCCCACGGCGGGCAGCGCGTCTACCAGACCCAGGTCTGCGTGACCTGCCACAACCCGAACCTGACCACCTCGGGGCGCACCATCAGCAATACCAAGCTCTCCGGCTTCAACTTCACGCCGGTTCAGCTCAGCATCCTGACGACCTGGGATCCGGCCTTCAACAAGACGACCGCGGGGTATGCGCTCACCTTCCCCGAGTTCTCAAACAACTTCAAGGACCTGATCCACGGCATCCATGCCGGTGCAACCCGCACCGACCCGATCCGCGACGTGCGCAACGGCCCGAGCGCCGGCATCACGCTCATCGCCGGTGAGGAGATCACCTTCCCGAACATGCTGGGCAACTGCGAGGCCTGCCACATCAGCCAGCAGAGCTACACCCCGGATGTTGTGAGTGCGCTGGCGCCGAGGGCGCTCCCGTCGACCCAGGTGACCCGCAGTGCAGCCTCGATAGCAACGCCGAGCACCACCACCCTCACGGCCGCCCGTGCCAGTGTCCCGAACGATCAAGACCTGGTGGTGGCACCGATCACCGCCGCCTGCGTGAGCTGCCACGACACCCCGCTTGCCAAGGCCCACATGCAGGCAAACGGCGCACAGCTAGGCGCGGCTCTTAACGGCCCGTCCTACACCGACATGGGTGTCGTCCGCACGGACCTGCCGTCGCTGACCGAGCAATGCGCGCTCTGCCACGGCCAAGGGAAGGTCGCAGACGTCATCACCATGCACGCCGCGAACCGCCCGGCGGTGGTTTCCGTTGCCCCCACGACCACAACCACGAGTGCGACCAAAGCTCTCATCAAGCAGATGCTGAACTGGTAACAGCACGACCGGCCGGGGGCTTTACGCCCCCGGCTTTTTCCACTTTGCATTTCCCCACGGCAACCTGAGACAGCATCAAGAAAGGAGGAAATGTCTTGAAAATTAAAACTGCGAAAAAGACGGGAGATCCGCCTCCCTTTGCCTCAAAGCCCATGCGGACCGTGCTTTTGTCCTGCTTCCTGGTGCTCCTTCTCCACCAGGGCGCGAGTGCGACCTCGATCTCGGGGAACTCCACCACCATCCTGCGCATGAGGGAGGGGATGGACGATGAAAACCTCTTCCCGCTTTACGAATACCTGCACCTCTCCGCAAGCGACACCACGAAAAACGGCGCCATCTCCCTGGAGCTCGGCGGCTGGGGGAGGGTCGATCTGGGGGATCGCAGCTTCGAGCACCGCGAGGAGGGCGACATCCAGTACGGCTTCCTGAGCTACCGCGCGAACCGCAACAACTTCCGGGTGGACGCGGGGCGCCAGTGGGTGGTCGAAGGTGTGGCCACCGAGCGGATCGACGGCCTCTCCCTGCGCAGCGACCTGGCCGCAGGGTTCACCGCCGCCGCCTTTGTCGGCTCTCCCGTGGTGACGCAACCAAACTTCAACGACGGAGACCTCATCTACGGCGGGCGACTCGCCCACTCCGTCCCCAAGTACTATACGATCGGCATCAGCGCCTTGAGGGACGAGGCGAGCCCGGACGCCGTGCGCGAGGAGGAAGGGATCGACCTGTGGCTGCATCCCATCGCCATGGTCGACATAAGCGGCCGATCAACCTACAACTCGCTCAGCGACGGGTGGATGGAACACTCCTATACCGCGAGCGTCACGCCCACGGACTCCTTGCGCTTCAGCGCCTCGCTGCAGAACGTGCACTACGACGACTACTTCTACCACGTCACCACGAGCGCTCTGAGCCTCACCAACGGCATCATCCTTCCCGGGGAGGAGATGTGGAACGCAGGCGGAAGCATCGGCTACAACGCCACCAAGAGCATCGCCGTTTCGGCCGAGTACAACCATTACGAGTACGACATCGCCGGCAACGCCGATTACTACGGGACGACCGGCAGCTTCGGCACCGCAGGGGGGCTTGCGGCCGGGGTCTCGTACCACCGGATGGACGGCTCCACCAACCGTCTGCGCTACAACCAGTACCGCGTATGGGCCGCCCAGAAGTTCGGCCCCATCGACGTCGCCCTGGATTTCTTCGACGTCGACTTCGACAGGAGCATCAACGGCAGGGAGAACACCTTTTCCCTGGCAGGTGCGGCCGGATATGATCTCACGCCGAACCTTAGGGTGGCCGCCGACCTCGACTACATCCGGAGCGCCGATTTCGACAACGAACTGCGCGGGCTGGTGAAAGTCACCTACGCCTTCGGCATCGGAAAGGAGGGGAAATAGTGAAAAAGACAGCCTTGCTTGCCTTGATGCTCCTGATGCTCTCCCTGCTCTATGCCTGCGCCAACACGACCAGCGTCGCCCGCGTGCATCCGGAGGAGGTCAAGGGGCTTCCCAGGTGCGCCGAGTGCCACACCGACCAGTGGGCGGCGCTGAACCACCAGGCACAGGATTTCTACCTGAAGCACAAATTCTACGCCGCCCAGCAGCGGGAAGCCTGCAGCGCCTGCCACAAGGAGTCCTTCTGCGTCGAATGCCACGCACACAAGGAAGAGATCCTCCCCAGCGACAAGTACAAGGAAAGGCCCGAACTGGCGCTCCCGCACCGGGGGGACTACCTGAGCCGGCACAGGATCGAGGGGCGTATCAACCCGGCCTCCTGCCTTAAGTGCCACGGACGGCAAAACAACGAGAGGTGCAAATCATGCCACAAGTAACCAGACCAGCCCGAGCTACCGTGATGCTTTGGTGCCTGCTGCTGCTGTCGCTTGCCGGCTGTGGGGACACCAACAACCACGCAAGTTACGACCCGGACAAAGAGGAACATCCCGACGACTGGCTACCCGCCCGCCACGCGGTCGCCGCCATCGGCCGTCTGCAGGATTGTACGCCCTGCCACGGCACGGACCTGAAGGGGGGCATCTCCAAGGTAGCCTGCACGAGTTGCCACATGGGGAATGAGACCGACGTACATCCGCTGGAATGGGGTGGATACGACTACGCCAGGCATGGCGCCTGGATCAGGGACCGCGTGGTCGCCATGGGTGTCCCGGCAGCGGACCTCACCCCCGGCGCGCTTGGAACCACCTTTACCTCCCAGGCGAAAACCGCGACGGCCAGATGCGCCAACGTGTTCTGCCACGGTGCCGACTACCGGGGCGCCCCCGGTTCCGGCCCTTCCTGTTTCGACGACCGGCCAGGCGTCGTCGATTCGAGCTGCCACGCGGGGAACGCCTTCTCGTACCACCCGCTGGACTGGTTCCCGGCAAGGCTCACGACGAGCCCCGGCATCGCACCGACCATCCTCCCCGCCCACGGCGCTTACGTGCAGACCTACGGTGCGGCGGAGTGCTCCATCCCGGTCTGCCACGGCACCGGAACCCCGCCGACCATATCCGTCGGTATCGGCAGTACCCGGATCACCGGCACCACCCCGACGACGCCGAACTACCAGAGCTACGGCCCGACCTTCACCGGATTCACCACCGCGAGAACCCAGGTCGTGGTCACCAATACCGGACGCCTCTGCGCGGCGTGCCACTTCTAAAAAGTCATACCGGAAAGAACAAAGGGGGGCCTGCCGTCGCAGCGCCCCCCTCTTATTTCCTTTTTCCAGATAAGCAATGATTCCCGCCACACAACGTCCACCTCCCCTCTCCCTCCGGGCACCCTCTCCCGGAGGGAGAGGGGAGGTATTGGAAGATCAACCGTTATCAAGGCGTCAATTGCCCCCCAACCGCTCATGCACCTCTTCGCGCTCCTTTGCCTGCCGCCCCCTGTCCCAGCCAAGTTCGGACGCCATCAGTTCGAGCACGGCGGTTGCGGCGGAGCGTGCCCCCGCACGGTCCAAGAGAGCGAGCGGAACGCGCCGCTCGACGAAATCGAGCACGGTGAGGGCCATCTCGTAGCGCACCGCATAAATGACCTCCCCCTTCAGGTAGGGATGCCCTGCAACGAGCCTCTCGCCCAGTCCCCCCTGACAAAGCCGTGCCACCTCCAGGGCGTGGTCGCCGTAAGAGCGGTGCAGGTGCAGGGCCACGTCCAGGTCGAGACCGAAGTTCCGGGAAAGCTCCACGGCACTCCCGTCCCTGAAATTCTCCCCTCCGTCGAGCACGAGGCGGTCGGTACGACACGGCCCGGTGGCAGCAAGTCCCACGTTTTTCACCACGTAGTCCACCGTGTCCAGCGCCATCTTCCGGTAGGTCGTCCACTTGCCGCCGACGATCGTGATGAGGCCGGTGGGAGAGCAACTGATGACATGATCACGGGCCAGCTCGGCGGTATCGGCGGTGAAGGGATCATGCACCAACGGCCTGAGCCCGGCCCAGGAGGCCGTGATGTCCTGACTCTTCGCCCCGAGATTGAAGTAGCGCCTCACGTGGCGCAGCAGGTACTCCACGTCCCTTTCCCGCGCGAGCGGCAGTTCGTCAGCATCGGCCGGTTCCTCGGTGGTACCGACGAGGCACGCCCCCTCCCAGGGGAGGATGAAGAGGACGCGGCCGTCGTCGGTCTTCGGTATCATCACCCCCGCCTCCATGGGCGCGAAGCGACCGGGAAGCACGATGTGGATGCCGCGGCTCACCCTTAGTAGCGAAGCGGCGGTCGGGTCGTCCATGCGGCGCACCATGTCCGCTGAGGAGCCGCAGGCGTTGACCACGCAGCGGGCGCGTATCTGCCAGGAAGTCCCGTTGATAGGATCGCGCACGACGGCACCTGCCACCCTCCCCTTCTCCCGGACCAGGCCGACAGCCTCCACGTAGTTGCAGATCACCGCCCCCTCCCTGGCCGCGGTCCGTGCGAGGGCGATGTTCATGCGCACGTCGTTGAACTGCCCATCGTAGTACTGCACCCCCCCCTTCAGCCCTTCCTCCCGGATCATCGGGAAGCGCCGCAGCATCTCGCCGCGGGAAACGAAACGGCTGTGCCCGAGTCCCGCGTCGCCGGCCAGAAGATCGTAGAGTTTGAGACCGGACCAGACGTAGGGAACCTGTCCCAGGCCGTACAGCGGCGTCACCAGGGTGAGGCGGTGGCAAAGGTGCGGGGCGATCCTCAAAAGGACCGTGCGCTCGTGCAGCCCGTCGCGCACCAGGTTGAACTGCACCCGGTCCATGTGCATGACCGCCGACTCCAGGTAGCGGACGCCGCCATGGAGGAGTTTGGTGCTCTTGCTGCTCGTACCGCCGCCGAAGTCGCCCCGGTCGACGAGGGCGACCGAGAGGCCGCGGTTGGCCGCATCGACAGCGATGCCGCAGCCGGTCGCGCCGCCTCCCATTACCAGCATGTCGAAGGTCCGGCCGCTTTTCAGTAGATCAAGGTTCGCGTTCCTGTCCGTCACTAATTGCCTCCAAAACCAAAATCTTTAACGCAAAGGCGCAAAGCCACAAGGTACGACCTTCTTTATCGTCGGGCTTTGCCGGCGAGGTCACTCGGTCAGGGTCCCTGTTCCCCTGCCTGCACGCCGCGTCTTTGCGCCTTGGCGTCTTCGCGTCAAGGCCTTTGCCTTTAGCTCCTTTGCTTGTCTGCCTTTCTTACTTAGCCCAACCGAGCGAGAGTTGCACGCATTTTTGCCATCCCCGGTACATTTCCGCGCGCCGCTCCGGCAAAAGGGACGGCTCGAAGCGTCGGTCGAGGCTCCAGCTTTTCCCGATCCGCTCCTTGTCGAGGACTCCGGCGCCGATTCCGGCGAGAAACGCGGCCCCGAGCGAGGTACTCTCGGTGCAGCGCGGCCTCAGCACCGGGACGCCAAGAAGGCCCGCCTGGATCTCCAGCAGGAGGTTGTTGCGGGTCGCTCCGCCGTCCACCCGCAGCTCGCTAAGCGCAATCCCCCCCGCGCACTCCATGGCGCGGATCGCGTCGACGGTCTGGAAGGCGATCGCGTCGAGGGCGGCGCGGGCGAGATGCGCCTTGCCGCTCCCCCGGGTGAGCCCGGCGATGACACCCCTGGCGTACGGGTCCCAGTAGGGGGTGCCGAGACCCGAGAGGGCCGGGACGAAGTAGACCCCGCCGCTGTCGGCGACGCTGCCGGCAAGCCCCTCGACCTCGGCGGCGCCCCCGATCAAGCCAAGCCCCTCCTCGAGCCATTGCACCGCGGCGCCGGCGATGAAGATCGACCCTTCAAGGGCGTACTGAACCGCCTCCCCCGGTAACTGCCAGGCGATGGTTGAGAGCACCCCCTCACCGCTTCCCGGTCGTTCGCCGCAGTTCATCACCACGAAGGCGCCGGTGCCGAAGGTCGCCTTGGCCATACCGGGTGCGAAGCAGGCTTGGCCGAAGAGCGCCGCCTGCTGGTCCCCGGCTGCGCCGGTGATCGGGATACGGCACCCGAGGAGTTCGGCGGAGGTCTCCCCGAAGCTCCCCGCGCTCATGCGCACCTCGGGGAGGATGGCGCGCGGCACGCCGAAAATCCTTAAGAGCTCGTCGTCCCACTCGAGCGTCTTGATGTTGAAGAGCATGGTGCGGCTTGCGTTGGTGATGTCGGTCACGTGGCGTTTACCGCCGGTCAAACGGTAGATGAGCCATGAGTCGACGGTGCCGAAGCAGATCTCGCCGCGCGCGGCGCGCTCCCGGAGGCCCGCCTCGTCAAGGATCCAGGCGATCTTCGTCGCGGAAAAGTAGGGGTCGAGCAGAAGGCCGGTCCGCTCCCGGACCTCGGCTTCCAGCCCCTCCCCCTTCATGCGCTGCGTGACGTCCGCCGTCCTGCGGTCCTGCCAGACGATGGCCCGGTGCAGTGGGCGCCCGGTCTCGCGCTCCCATATGAGCGTCGTCTCGCGCTGGTTCGTTATGCCGATTCCGGCGACGGAAGCGCCCCGCTCCGCGGCGCACGCCAGGACCTCGCGCAGACAGGAGAGCTGTCCCTCGAGGATCTCCTCCGGGTCGTGCTCGACCCAGCCGGGCTCCGGGTAGTGCTGGGTGAGCGGGGCCGAGGCGGTAGCCAGCGCCTCACCTTGCGGTCCGTACAACGTCGCCCGGCTGCTGGTGGTCCCCTGGTCGATGGAAATCAGGTATGCCACACGTCCTCCTTTTCCCTATTTGAACCTGAAGATGAACCTGGTGCCGAGCCTATCCTCCTGGTGCTGGCCGCTGTAGGACCATCCGGTGACCGGCTCCTGGTCATAGTAAAGCATGAGATCGGTGCGCGGGGTGAGGTGCAGGCCGAGCTCACCGGTCCACCTCGGTGTACGGTTTGGGGAGAACTCGTAGACGTTGCGATAGCCCGACTCGGGACGGATGCCGAATTCCTCGCCTGCGGTGAGTCCCCGGGTTTCCACGGAAAGCATGGAGAACTTTGCCCCGGCCGAGAAATAAAGCGCCTGCGAGAGCGACAGGCGCCAGCCGGCCTGGGCATGCAGCCGGTGCATCGACTGTTCGATGCCGCCGTGCAGCTCCTGTCCGGCGCCGCGATAGCTTATCCCCAGCTCAGGTTCAAGCGTTAGGTCCGGCGCAGCGTTGAAACTCATACCGGCGCTGGTGATGAAACGGTCGGTCTTGAAGAAACGCGCAGTATCATCACTTTTAGGGAGAGGCAGAGCGGTAATGGGAGGAGAGAGGCTGGGTGTACCGAGATTCTCGGCACCAGCAGATGTAACCATCAGGCATAGTAGTATGCTGAAAAACCTCAAGACTCTCATGTGCGACAGTGTAGCAAAAAAGATGAGGAGATGCTCTTTATTTGCTCCAGTGGCAATAACAAAAAAGCCCCGAACCGGTCGGGGCTTTTGCTTGCAATTTGTTCCTTTGTCAGCTTGATAATTGGGCGTGTCAGAAGTAGGAAATAACTTCGAAGTCCCTGTTCGATATCTTCTCGAACACCTCGCTGGAAAAGGCGAATTCGTGAACCTGCTTTGCCTGGAACGGGTGATCCACCTGCAGCAGGGGAAGCCTCAGTTCCTTGACCGTCTTGCCGGTCTTGTCCTTGATGGCGTCCTGCGCCTTGGGATAGGTCACGCTGACGGTATGCACCAGGTGTTTGACCGGCGTCAGCTCCTGGCTGGTTCCGCTGATTTTTATCGTGGCGGACGCGGGGAGCACCTTGCGCAGTTTGTCGGCGAAGAACTCGATGTCTCCGGAGATCTTCAGCACGCTCTCGCATTCCGCACGCTGGGCGTCCGTCATCTTGTTCTGCTTGATGTGAACCAGCTTGTCCAGACTTGACTTGATCTCTTCCGGGGTCAGGTTTGCCGCCTTCTGCATCTTGGCCTTGTCGCCGGTTTTCACGCCGTCCAGAAAGGCGGCGGCAAGTTCCTGGTTTGCGGCGCTACCCTCGGCGGAAACCTTCGCGTCCCCCTTTTTCGATGGCTGATCAACCGGTTTCCCATTGCATGCTGCCAACGCCGTTACCAAAACACAAAGTACAATCAGCCGAACTACATCTCTCATGGCATCTCCTGGATAGAAAATAGCCCGAGGGCGTCGCCACCCTCGGGTTATCGTGTTGCGGATTACCTTGATGCCCCGTCGGGGGGAAGGTCACCCTTCCCCCTTCAGGATTGCATCATTTTACCACCAGCGGTGTACTGCCTTGATGGTCGGGACCCTTTCGTTCAGCACGTTGGAAGCGGTGCCGTGGCAGACGAGGCAGGTCTCGGACTTGAGAAGTGCCGTGCTGCGCGCCTCGTAGATCGCGCCGCCGAACTGCTTCATGTGCGCCTGCGCCTGGGTGGTGTCGTGGCAGGAGAAGCAGGCCGCGGTGATCGGCGAGATGATCAGCGTGGTGTCGGCTGCAGCGGTGGTGACACCGGTATTGCCGTTGTAGCTGAAGGCGGCGCCGTAGGAGGCACCTGCGGTGACGAACGGCGACTTGACGTAGTCGGTGGAGAGAACGTTCTCTGAACCGGTGAGGATCGAGTAGGCCGCGGCGTTGATGGTGCCGTTTGCCGCGGTGCTCGGCAGCAGGCTGGTGACGGCAGCGGCGGATGCGGTTGCGCTGAAGTCATAGGTGCCTGTTACGTGGCACTGCTCGCAATCCTGCAGGTAGCCAGGATAGGTGGTGTTCCAGTACTTGTCGCCTGCGGTTGCTTCCCAGGAGAACTTGTTGGTACGTTTCGCGGCGGCGTGGATCGCGTGGATCGCATCCTTCGCGTTAATGGCCCAACCGGTGTTGGTCTTGTTCACGGTGTGGCAGAACGAGCAAGTAGGTGCATCGTTTCTCTGGCCGGAGTGGAAGGTCGGTGCGATGCCGAGTGCAGCATGGCAGGCATTGCACTTCGCGTTGCTGACGATGGTACGGCGTGCGGTAAAGCCGGTTGCGGTTTTCCAGACGTTAGGAGTCACCACGATTAGGCCGCCCACGTTGGTGGTGGCGTTGTAGGCCCACTTGGTCTTCAGAGCCGACGGCACGGTAAGCGAGCTGAGGTCGGTCTGGGTCAGCGGGGTGCTGCCACTGCCATAGCTGTAGCCGATGCCGCCGGTCAGCATCTTGGCGGAGGTCGGGATGGTCTGGTTGGTGATTACGATGGTGTAGTAGCCGTTGCTGTCCGGTCCGGTCATGGTCGCATTGGTGTTGGTACCGTTCCAGACCGCTTTGATCCATGCATTAGCCGAGGCGTTGAAGTCAGCCGGAGCCACTGTCGCGGACGGAATGTTGTCCTGCGGTACCGAGTATGCGAAGTATACGCTCGGTGCGCCGGTGAAGCCGGTCATCATGTCGGTGACTACGCCTGCCTGGTAGGTGTTGAATGCAACCGCAGTACCGTTCTTCACGAAACGGAAGGTGATGGACGGGTGACGGTTGGAATCGAGACCTACGGTTTTCACATCCCAGGTGACGACTGCAGCGCCCGGAACGGTGATCCCTGCTGCCGGGAGGTAGCCGGCATAGGTGTGGGTGTTGGTGCCGCCGAGTTCAGGAGCAGCCGGGTCCGGATCCTGTACCGCGAGGTGGGCGGTGGCTACTTCTACGGTCGAGGTGGTGCCGGCGTGGCAGCCTGCGCAGGAAGAGTCGTCGGTCTGGCCGCCCTGGTGGTTGGCGAAGTCGAAGGCGTTGTGGCAGGAGCCGCAGGCCTTACGGGTCGGTTTGGACTTCCAGTTGTTGACGTCTTTGCCTTTGTGGCAGAACACGCAGTTTCTCATATCCTGCGGATAGGTCTGCTCGCCGTAGGTCACGAGGACGCCGGTCGGAACGGTCCAGGTGTCGTTGGCGTCGTTGAAGGTTTCGCCCATGTGGATGCGGTGGATGAAGGTGACGAACTCGCCTTCGCCGCTGTCGAACTGGTTGGTGTGGCACATTACGCAGAGTTTGGTGTCAACCCTGGAGCCGGTGTGGCCGGAAAGCATGTTGCCGGCGGAAAGGCCGAGCTTGTAGTGGCAGCTGTCGCATGCGCTGGTGGCGACGATGTCACGTGCGTAGGTACGCGCGTTGTTGGTGTCGACCAGAACCGCGCCGGTTGCCGGGGTGAAGTCGTAGAACATGTTGGTGGTGTTCGGGGTGGTGAACACGGCCTGTACTGCGTTGGTTGCCGGGTTGATCGGGCCGGCGTAGCCGCCCGGAACCGCAACGGAGCGCACCGAGATGCCGATACGGTGGGTAGCGTTGGCGTCATAGGCGACATTGGTGTTGGCGGTGATGTCGGCGCCGAAGGTGACGGTGTAGCTGCCGTCGCCGTGGTCGATGACGGTGTAGCCGCTCTGGGTTTTCACGCCGTTCACGTACAGGTCGGAAGCGTCGGTGCCCGGAACGGTCGGAGCAGTCGGGGTGGTGCTCCCCCTGGGAACGTTGGCCGGGATGGCGGAAAGCGGAAGGCCTGCGCTGATGTAGTTCTGCCAGTAGGAGTTGGAGCCGTTGGTTTCCGGAACCAGCTTGGCGACGTGGAGGGCGAAGGTCCTAAGACCCTTGATCCCCTTGCCGGTTGCCTTGTTGGTGACGGTGAAGTTGACGATCGGCTTTTTGCCCGGGACGAAGGCGCTGGTTACGGCGCCGGAGAGCTGGATGTTGTTCAGGTCGTCAACGGTAAGGGTAGAGGCATCAGCCGCCGGCAGCATGTCGGTGTTGGAGACGGTACCAGTCAGGGCGAGGCCGCTGGTGGTGTAGGAGAGGATCTGGCCGCCTGCGTTGGTAACCTGGGTCGCACAGTCGGTGTAGGTCTTGCCGACGGAAGTCAGGGTCTGACCCGCATCGCCAAGTACACCGGGAAGGCCGAGCATGGCCGACACGGTTTTCGCGATGTCGGTGGACTGCTGGCTGATCAGGATGGAGATCGGGCTTGCGCCGGTGATGACGCCCGGTGCAGGAGGATTGCTGAGATCGATCGGCACCAGCGAGCGGAAGGTACCCTGAGCCACGACGGCCTTGAAGACGAGGACGGTCTTGGCCGCAGGGAGGGTGAAGGTGAGCCCGCTGAAGCTCCCGTTGCTGTCGATGACGGCGGTGCCGAGTTGGGCGCCGTCCTGGGCATCATAGACGAAGACATGGTTCGTCGCGGTAGCCGAAGTAGCTGACAGGAACGCGGTCTTCGCGGTGGCCTTGGAGACGTCGACCTTGCCGCCGACGGTCACCTCGGTCCCCTTGCTGGTGATCTTGGTGGTGGACCCCCCTCCGCTGCAGCCTGCGAGAGGCAGCAGCACGCATACAACGAGTGCTACGAGGTACCTTAAGTTTCTGCCAATCATAGTTTCCTCCTGTTTGTTGTGTCCTGCTCGGATAGTGCGTTGTCAACTGCTAACGATTCCAGAATTTTCCCCCTTTGTTTCAGAGCTATATTCTTCACGGGCCGGTTATCACCTGGCCGTTTACCGTCACCCCGAGAGACGCCTTGTTCGGGGTTACGGAGAGTGCGGTGCTGGCTGCGGAGCGGTTACCTGCCTGGTCGAACGCCTTCACCGTGTAGGAGTAGGTAACGGCGGAGGTGACCGACTGGTCGGTGTAGCTGGTCGAGGTCGAGGTGCCTATCTTCACGCCGTCCCTGAAGACGTCGTACCCGGTGACGCCGACGTTATCGGTAGCAGCGGTCCAGGTGAGTGCGACCGAACTGTTGGTGCCGGAGATCGCCGAGGTCACCGCGGCAAGACCGGTCGGCGCGGTGGGTGCGATGATATCGAGCTGCGAAAGCAGGTCGTTGGAGATCTGCCCGTTCACCGTTACGTTCAGCGAAGCCTGGTTCGGTTTCACCGAGAGGGCGGCGCTGGCGGGCGCACGGTTGCCGATGGCGTCAAAGGCGACCACCGTGTAGGAGTAAGTGACATTCGAGGTCACCGGCTGGTCGGTGAAGGTGTTCGTGGTCACGGTGCCGACCTTGACGCCGTCGCGGTAAACATCGTAGCCCGCCACACCGGTATTGTCGGTTGAGGCTTCCCACACGAGCACCACCGCGCTTGTCGTCGAATTGATGGCGTAGGTGGTCGCGGCGAGGCCGGTGACCGTGGTCGGCGGATTAACATCGGCGAAGGCCGGCTCGGTTGCGCTGGTGACCTGCTGGACGATGTTGTTCACCGTGGTAGCAAGGGCCGGGGTGCGCGCCACCACCTCGGTGGCCGCCGTGGTGAAAAGCCCAACGAAGGTTTGGTAGGGAGCCTTGCTCACATCAGCGATGCCAGCGCTGAGGACGGACATGACGGCGGTGGTGTCGGAGAGATTGGAGTCCTTGATCATCTGGTCGATCACCAGAAGAGCCGCCTGGTAGTTGATGCTTTCCGTGGGCGAAGCGAGGATGTCGGTAACGAGGAAGAGGTTGTCGACCTGCCCGTTGGCCTGCATGATCGCGCTTTGCAGCACGGGGGTGGTGATGTCGATCCCCGCCGTGTTCAGTCTGCCAAGGATCACCGGCAGTTTCTGGGCCGCCATGTCGGTGAGCGGGCTCACCGTTACGGGGACATTAGGGTTGAAGTCGGCAACAACCGCGCTGAAGGAATCGGCGCTCGTGAAGTCGACCTTTTGCCCAGTGCTCGCACTCAGGTAGGAAGCACCGCTCTGACCTGTCACGTTGACGAGGATCGGTCCGGTGACCGAAGCGGGGACCTTCACGGAGTAACTGCCGTCGTCCGCCGTAGTTCCCGTACCGAGCAGTTCTCCGCGGGTTCCATCAAGGGAAAGCCGGTATACAGCCACATGCGCCTTGGCGATCGAATTACTGACCTTGGCGACGCCTGTGACCGTCTTGGTAGCGCCGCCACCACCGCCACCGCCGCCGCAGCCGGCGAACAGCAACGGCAGACAGAGGAGCAGCAAGGCAGCAAGGTATTTCTTCCAGGGGATGCACATATTATGTTCTCCTTCTGCTATCAGGGAAATGAACCACCGGTTCCTAGTTCTGCGGGCTCGTCGGCGGACCGTTTGTGTGACAGTTGTAGCAGCTCGGCCCACTCAACCACGCGCCTTTCAGATCAGTCCCATGGCAGACTGCGTTTCTGCAGGTCGAGAAATCATAATTACCGTTGGAGAGGTTGGCTTTAAGCCAGGTCGAGTGCTTACTGAGGTCCGGATCACCGCCGGCACCCCACGGATGGATCGTGGGTGCCTGCGCCGTGCCGCCCTGGTGGCAGCTGAGACAGGAAGGCCCGCTGTCGGTCACGCCGAGCAGATCGGTACCGTGGCAAAGGGCGGTAGCGCAGGTACTCGTACCGTTGGCTTCGATGTAGGCCGGGTGGCGCAGGTACGCGACCTGCCCCCACCCCAACGGGTGGATAGCCGTGGTCCCACCGATGTGGCATCCCGCTGTACCGAAGCAGGTGACCTTCGCGATACCGCCATTGAGATCGTCGCCATGGCACTCGGCGCAGCCGTTCACGTCCTCTTCGGCAGCCGCGGAGTGCCCGGCCGGAAGCCAGTTCGCCGGGTGCTTCCCTGCCGCGGGATCGAAGGTGGCCTTGGGGTTTGCATCCCCACAACCCGAAAGGGCCAGCGCCAGCGCACCAAGAACCGCAAAAGACAGAACTTTTGTCGTTATTTGTGGCATGTCACGCACCTCTCGTTGTTCTGACGTCCGTGGCACTTGGCGCACGAGGCAGGATTCATCTTGCCGTCGATCCTGTGCTGGCTCATGTAGTCACCGCGGTGCGGCATGGTGCGCTCCACCGCCTCGGAGTACTTGACGCTGGGTTTGAGCTCTTCCTTGTGCGCATGGCAGTCGCTGCAGAAGGACTCGGCATGACAGGAATTGCAGGAGCGTCTCGCGTTGGTGGCGAAGATGCTGTGTTTTTTGAAGAAGTCGACGGCCTGGTGGTTCATGGCCGCATAGGCGTCGGTGTGGCACTCGGTACAGTTCGGGGTTCCCGTAACCGCTTCCGGATGGATCCTCGCGCCGCTGTTAGTGTTGGCACAGGCAAAGAGAACACATGCCATAAGCGGCATCATCAGCAGAATCAGAAGTTTACTTTTCACTCTTGCCCCCCTTTTCGCCGGTTTTCATGTCGAAAGCGTAAGCGACCTTGACGAGCGCTCTCCACTCCCTGTCGAAATCCGGGCTCTGCGAGTACTCGACGTCCCCGCCGACCTTCAGTTTCTCGGTGACCTCGTAAGCTGCGATGCCGGTCAACGCGAAGCTGCTCTTCACGCTGTCGATGGGGCGATCGAAGATCACGTTGTAGAAGTCGAGTCCCAGTTCGGCGTGGCCGACCTTTTTCAGTGCGTAAAGCCGGTAGTCGTAGTAGCGCAGCCGCTCGGAGTCCCCGATCATCCGGTGCACCGACCCCCCGACGGAGAGCGACCCCGGTGCGGTCCAAGCCACCTTCCCGCCCACGTAGTCCCCGGAGCCCTGAATGTCGTAGTCGTACTTTTTGTACTCAGCCGCGACGGTCAGGTCCTTTTTAGGCGTCCAGGCGGCGCTCGCGCCGTACGTGGTCAGCTCCTCGTTGGGATCGAGCACACCGCCGTTGTTCTTAAGGGCAAACGCGGTGGTGGTCACGTTGTAGAAGTAGTCGCTGTAGTTGATCCGGGAAAAATCGGCGCTCAAGGTCACTGCATCGATGGGCGCCAGGGACAGGGTGTAGGCATGCTCCATCCACCCCGAGGTGATTGAGTTGTAGCTGGAACGGCCGGTCAGGTCGACCTGCTTCACGGGATGAAGCCAGACGTCGATCCCCTCTTCCTCGCGGTCGCGGGCGATATCGGACTCGTTTCTGAGCGCGCTCACCCCGATGGTGTAGAGCCCCGCCTTGCCCTGGGCCAGGCGGCCGCCGTAGATGTAGTCGCCTCCCTTGTAGCTCGGGTCGGTGACCACGGGCTGCCCGACGAAGGCGGCGCCCGTGAAACCGGCGGCGAAATCGCTTCTCGCGTAGAGGCCGTCGATCCTCTCGCTCGCCACCCCTTCGGTGACGAACTGGCGTCCCACGTTCACCACCAGGTTGTTTTTCGCACCTTGGTAGCTAAGGAAGCCGTACTGTAGATCACCGTCGGTGTAGTGATCGCTGGACTTGTCGACGAGGTCGAGCCGACCCCACGCGCCGAGGTGCAGCGAGACGGAGCTGCCGTCCTTCTCCGCCGTGGATACCGAGAAACGCAGGTACTCGTACAGCGGGTAGAGGTCGTCCTTGCTGATCGTCCTGGTCATGCGCAGGTAGGTGTTGGAGCTGCCGGTAATAGTGTAGTCAGCTGCCAGGACCGGTTGGGCCAGCATCACCGAAGACGCCGCCAGCACCACCCATGCAGTCCTCAGGAGACTACTTTTTCCGCGTCCTGAACCTTCTTCTTGGTGGCTTATCAAGACATCCCCTCCTTTTCGTAGTGTGAATCGTTAGTCAGTAATCCGCTGCTGCGTGAACGAACGACAGGGAGCCGGTTCTCCAAGCGGAGATGCCGCCATCCATTACTGTCACAAATTGTAAAGTTTCTACTTATAAGAAAAACGAAATAATCGGGAATACTCTTAGGCGTGCTGGCACACCAGTCATTATTCTATATTAATAAAATCTTAGAATCATGTTAGCGGATGTGCTTGACTAATTGGGACCACTGCTAAAGTTACTGCAGCTTTTTTGTAGTGCAAGCCGGATTGGAAACATTTTTTGCTCACTCAGGTAAAATTTATTTAATACAGTGGCTGCTCGCAGCCGGCATTAGCAGAAATGATATTAGTAAATATTTATGACACCGTCACACCGTTGCTACAAAAGTACAATGAGGAAAAGTCACTTTTTTGTCACAGTGAGCGGTCGTCGATTTGTGCGGGGCACGGCGCATCAGCAGTACTTATACCTTGATACAAAAGACTTCTGGCTACGTTGTGCCGGGATTGCCGCTCTTAGGCCCGCGCGCCGAAGCTAATTGCCCTTCCCGCCGGAGTCTCGCACACTGAACAATTTGCACGATCTTTACCAATTGCATAAACATCTGGAATATAACTCAAACCACTCAGAGACCACTGGAATAACAGGCATGATGTAGTCATAGAGTTGCCTTGTATTGTCTATTTTTTGACAGAACGAGTAAGCTTCCAGACATAAAGGTCATTATCGGCAATGCTAATACATGCTTTAGGGAAAAAATGCTCTTTCAGGAGGAAAAGTCACACGGGCTGTTGTTTCCGACGAGGAATCAATGACTTTGACTGTGGGGGGAATGACTTCAGGAGGCGGCACAGACTCAGTGCCGGCACTGAGACGGCACCTTTACCACGGTGACAAGTAGAATGGCAGCCACACCGGACAGGGACGCGCCGAAGAGAAAGGGAGCAGCGCCCCCTTCAAGCTGCCAGATGCTTCCGAACAGCAGGCTCGCCGGCAGTGCGCCTGCACCAACGGCGAAGTGGAACCACCCGAACGCGGCGCCGACTTCCGCTTCCTTGGCCAGGTCGGCCACGAACGCCTTTTCCACCCCCTCGGTAAGGCCAAAGAAGATTCCGTAGAGCGCGAAGAGGAGCCAGATCTCGACCTCGCTTCGGGCGAGGCCGAAGCCCAGGTAGGACAGGGCATAGACGCACCAGCCGGCAACGATCACAGACCGTCTGCCGATACGGTCTGAGAGGGCGCCAAAGGGCATGGTGGAGAGCATCTTCACCAGGTGAAAGAAAGCCCACAGAAGCGGCAGGCGGTATGCCGGGGTCCCGACCGCTCCTGCCTTCAAAAGGAGAAAGGCGTCTGAGGAATTGCCGAGGGTGAAAAGAAAGAGGATAAGCAGGTATCTTCTGAGCGGACCTGCGGGAAGCGCGGTCAGGTGCAACCGCCGCCCGGGTTGAAGGACCTGTCGGGTTTCCTGCACCTTCCATATGATGAGAAGGACAGCCGCGATCCCCGGGATGCCGGCAAGCCAGAAGAGCTGCCGCAGGTCGCTTATGAAGTAGGCAAGCAGAAAGGTCGCGATGAGAGGCCCGACCAAAGCCCCGGCGTGGTCCATCGACCTGTGGAACCCGTAGGCCTTCCCTCGCATGGAAGGCTCCACGGAATCGGCGATCAGCGCGTCGCGCGGCGAGGTGCGGATACCCTTCCCTACCCGGTCGCCGGTCCGGATGAGCAGCACGGTGAGCGGTGTGCCGGCGCTCCCGATCAGAGGCCGCATCAACGAGGAGATCGCGTACCCCGACAGAACCAGTCCTTTCCTGCTGCGCACACGATCAGACACGATGCCGGAGATAAGTTTCAAAAAGGAGGCGGTGGATTCAGCCACTCCCTCAATGGCCCCGAGGAATACAGGACCTGCTCCAAGCACTCCGGTAAGAAACAACGGCAAAAGCGGGTAGATCATCTCGCTTGAGACGTCGGTAAAGAAACTGACAAGCCCCAGGATGATAACGTTGCCGGTAATGCCTTTGAACACGGCGCACCTCCAGGGTTTCAGTCTAGCCTATCGGATCACTGTGACAACCGCCTCAGCCGCCGCACCAACAATAATTAAATCTAATCAATTCTATTGACATTTGGGGTCGGATTTATTACGTATCACTGGAACTAAATCCTTACAGAGGCGGGAGGCAAGGCATGGAGAAGAGAACGGGTTTCATCGGCGGCGGCAACATGGCCGAGGCGATCATCAAGGGGCTTTTGGCGGGTGGCGTTCCTGCCGCCGAGCTGGCGGTCTCCGAGCCCTCCGAGCCGCGCCGCAAGCAGCTCGCCGAGCGTTACGGCGTGCAGGTGCTCTCGGACAACGTCGCCCTTTGCCGGATGAGCGACACCGTGATCCTCGCCGTGAAACCGCAGGTCGCCTCCCAGGTGCTCTCCCACCTTGAAGCGACGCCGGACAAGCTCTTCATATCGATAATGGCCGGGGTCAAAAGCGCAGCCATCGAGGGGATGCTGGGGGCCGGCGCCCGCGTGGTACGGGTCATGCCCAACACGCCGGCGCTCGTGCTCGAAGGGGCATCGGCGATCGCCCGCGGCTACAACGCCACCGAGGACGACCTGGTGCTCGCCCGCAGGATCTTCGACCTGGTCGGGACCACCTGCGTCGTGGAAGAGAAGCTCCTCGACGCGGTAACCGGCGTCTCCGGCAGCGGCCCGGCCTACGTGCTCACCTTCATCGAGGCATTGAGTGACGCAGGCGTGAAGCACGGCCTCACCCGTGACATTGCGACCGCCCTCGCCGCCCAGACCGTCTTCGGCACCGCGAAGCTCCTCCTCGAGAGCCACGAACACCCGGCGGTACTGAAAAGCAACGTCGCCTCCCCCGGAGGGACCACCATCGCCGCGATGCACTCCCTCGACCGCGACGGCTTCCGCGCCGCCACCATCAACGCGGTCGACGTCTGCGTGGCGCGCTCCAAGGAGCTGGGGGAAAAGTGAAAGTAAGGACGATGGTACTCGTGCGCGGCCGGGTGCAGGGGGTCGCCTTCAGGCACCACACCGCCCGGACCGCGGCCCGCCATAACGTCTCCGGCTGGGTGCGCAACCTGGCCGACGGCTCCGTCGAGGGGTGTTTCGAAGGGGAGGAAGACGATGTCCGGGCCATGGTGCAGTGGTGCCGGCGGGGTCCGGAAGCCGCACGCGTGGACGAGTTGATCGAGAAGGCGGGTCAGTACACCGGTGAGTGCACCGGTTTCAGCATCAGGTACGGCGATGAATAGTCACAGGAGAGACGCAATGAATAGATGGATGACGCTGCTTGTGGTCCTGCTCACGTTACTCATCGCTGCATCGGCATTTGCGGCGAAGGAGAGCCTCGATCTGGACAAGGCGGTCAAGATCGGTAACGGCAAGACCACGGTGATCGAATTCACCGACCCGGACTGCCCCTACTGCCGCAAGGCGGAGGCCTATTTCCAGAAGCGGGCCGACGTCACACGCTACGTCTTCTTCGTCCCGCTGAAAACGCATCCGATGTCCAAGGACAAGGTCCGGTACATCCTGTCTGCGAAGGACAAGGCGAAGGCGTTCCACGAGGCGGCTTCCGACACCTTCGACAAGAGAAAGCTCTCCGAGATCACCCCAGCCGGGATTAAGCTTCAGAAGGAGCACGAAGAGATCGCGAAGGAGAACAAGATGAACGCCACCCCCACCTTCATGATCTACGGCAGGATCGTCGAGGGCTTCGACCTGAAGAAGCTGGAGCAGTTGCTGAAATAGCCCTCCTCATTCCCTCTCCCGCCGTGCAACTACCACTCCCCTCTCCCCTCGGGAGAGGGTCTGGGTGAGGGCCTCGGCGGCTACAATACCTCACTCCGTGGCAACGCCCTCACCCGCCCTCCGGGCACCCTCTCCCAGGGGGAGAGGGACTCGGAAGATCATCGCGGACCGGAACTGCCTTTGATCGGCCACCCTTTCTCATATCCCTCCGGGAAGAAGTTCTCGCGCGTCCGGTTGAAGTAGCCGTACTGGATCTTCGGGAACTGAATTTTACTTGTGTATTTCCAGCGTGTTACCCCCACAAGGCGGTTCAACTTTCCAAAAGTGTATAACCAGATGTACAACTTTTGGAGGTTGTGTCCAATGGTTTCCGTAGCCGAATATCTGTACCGCAGAGGCAGAAACTACTATTTCCTTATCAAGATTCCTACCGACCTTAAGGCCCACTTCGGGGGCCGCCAGCACCTTGTCAAATCTCTCAAAACTTCTAGCCTCTCAGAGGCTAAGGCTGCCGTAGAGCCCCTGAGGGGCAAGACGAAGACTGCCTTTATCCTCATGCGCTCTGGAATTTTAACACCAGAACAGATGGAGATAGCCTTAAGCCATCTTCAAGAAAAGAAGAAGCCTCAGGCACAAGAGAAAATGCTCTCTGATGCGATCCGCATGTACCTTGAGGAAAAGAAGCCCAACCTAAAGAAACGGACGCTACGGGACTATGAGACCATCTTCGCTAAGAACGTTGCGATCATAGGAGACAGGGATATAAACGCTGTCACGCGAGAAGATGTTGTACGTCTACGCTCAACACTGATGGCCGAAGGCGTAAGCCAGCGGACCTGCAATACGCACATCGTCCATTTATCTTCTATGTTCAAGTGGGCTGTACGGCTTACCCTCTGCCCTATAAATTGCGCAGAAGGTTTAATTTTAACATTGACAGGTCGCCACGACTCGGAACGTAAGAGATTTGACACAAAAGACCTTCAAATGATCTTCGCCACCATTCCATTAAAGGATGGTGACGAGTGTAATGTATGGATACCACTCATTGCGCTATATAGCGGAATGAGAAAGGAAGAGATATGTCAACTGCAAAGGGCCGACATCCGACAGGAAGAAGGGGTGTGGGTCTTTGACATTAACTGCAAAGGAGAAAAAACAACCAAGACTGAAGCTGGGCTTAGGCTCGTCCCTATCCATTCGGTGCTGATTCAAATTGGTTTCTTAGAGTTTTGCAGAGTAAGAGCAAAAGGCAGAGACACAGGAAATTTGTGGGGTTTTATCCAGTGGCGCGAGTCTTGGGGGAAGAAGTGGGGTGGACAGTTCAATCACTGGTTTGCAACAAATATACAGACAGAAAAAGGAAAGGTCTTCCATTCATTCAGGCATACCGTTGTTGATGAACTAAAACAGTTAGGGGAGCCTAAAGAGCTAGTTTCCGAGTTGATCGGACATGTCGTCAATGACATGACATTCGGGCGCTATGGTAAAGGTTATTCCGTACACGTCCTCAGGAAGGCAATTGAAAGATTGTCGTACGACATTGATCTTTCCCGAATCAATACTTTCATTGCCAAATGTCATGAGAGGAGCTTGTAGCCGCATGCATATCCTCAAATTTTCTGAAAATCGCGCCCCTTATTTCACTAGCTTTTCCACAGGCAAAGTATTAATATACTAATGTTTTAACGCTAATCCACCTAGCCATAATATACCTGTGAATCGTTGCTGGTAGCTCACAAATTATCTTCGGAGGGATAAAAATGGAACTAACCATCAGGACCTTAGCTTTTGTATCTATTTTCAGTTTGGCGGGATGCGCCACGCAAGGTGTAAACTCGACCCACTATACTGCTCCAGTTCAGGCTAAAATAGCCAACGAGGCTACTGTGCAAAAGCAGAACACACAGGTCTGGGATGGTCTAGTTAAGGAGATATCTAAGAGTTTCTATGTAATTAATAACATAGACAAAGAATCAAGGATTATTAATATTTCTTTTAGCACAAATACACCGTCCGATTATGTTGACTGTGGATTCACCGAAAGGACATATACGCAAGGTAATAACGTCGAAAAATTCGATTATAGAGTGGCAGGTAAATCCCGATTTAAGATGGCAGGTGACCAACAACCTCATCCAGCATGGGCCTCTTATGCAATCGTTGTGAGAGAACCAAGCTTAGAAGGAAGAATGAATATTTACGTTGCACCAGCTGAATCAGACAAAAATAGCACTCAGGTTACGGTAAACACGCGTTACATTTGGACAGTAAAGGTTAAAGGTGAAATGTATAATGAACATGCTAATAGGAATACGGTGTTTATAGGTAATATTCCGGAATCAACTTCAAACACTATGTTCAATACAAATACAACTGGTGAATATGATGCCGGCAAAGGTACTATAATTAAATGTGTATCAACTGGAAAATTAGAAAATGAAATACTTGGTCTTCTTAAAAAATAGAAACGTCACATATCAATGTAGATTAGGTGCATTAACAAATAATCACTTCGTGTTTATGCGAAAAACGCGATTAGACCAATATACAGAGGCGAGCCTTATGAGCTAGCCTCTGTATATTTAGGACTGGGACGCCAGTGATCGAACTTGGGAATGACGGGATCAAAACGAGTTGCCTTACCGCTTGGCTACGCCCCAATATTATTGAATACTTGGGCTTAAACACCGAGGGAGCGTTTAGTTCCTTGAATAGATCACTGTGTAGCAAGCATGTAGCAAAAAAAGATACACTCCCACAGAGTGGATGGGTCAAGTCAGAAAATTTCTTGCAGGTAAAGCACAGTTTTGGTCAACACTCCCGACTACAACAGCTTTATCTTGGAGAGTAGATCTCTTTTGGGAATATTAAACCCAAATGAATTATACTGTGCATTCGATGTTGATATTCTAAGAAATACTTCACCACCATGAGCAGCTACGATTTTTTTTACAGTAAACAGTCCAATTCCAGCCCCATTTACATGTTTATCTAACGCGTTTTTACCTCTAAAACCAAAATCCCACAAGCGAGATATTTCCTCTTTATTGATAGGTATCCCTTTATTAGTTATTTTCACTGAAATGTTGTTTTTAAAATCATCAAGAGCAATTTCAATCGGATTAGAGCCGAAACCATACTTAATAGCATTATGAAGCAACTGACTTATTGCAGATTCAATAGCCTTTTGATCGCCCCATATTGATAAGGATGAGCAATTGGATGGAAGCTTTAAATTAATGTCAATATGCCTTTCGTTAGCCTCACTCTGTAAGTGGTCCCTCACAGTGTTTATGCTGTCCAGTATCCTAAAGTCGCCACCATTCTGAATGTTGTATTCTGGATCAACGGCAATTCCAAGCTGTTCAGCCACACGAAATGTTCCCATAATTTCTGCTTCGGCTTCCTTTGCTTTTGTTTTCATTTGGGGTTCATCATACAACCCCCGCGACATGTTTCTTAATTTTGCTATTGTTGCCTGCACTGAACTCGCGATATCATGACCAATTTCCTTAACATAGTTCTCTAAGACTTCTAATCTTATTTTTAAAGCCTCTGACTCTTTGATATTGTCCACGTAAGACAACAGATCTAAGACGTCAGTGTTCAGCTCCTCAATTTTAAAATCTTCTTGCTTTGGCCTGAAGACACCGATAAACAAATATTGAGTTGAAACTCCTACTGCTGGTAGATAACAAGCTTTATACGCAATTTCACCATCTTCAACCAACTGACTAAAAACCTTGAACATTTCAGGACTAAGCTTGTGACAGTGTGGAGTGGGGACTTTTGAAAACCTTTCTTGCAGGTAGGCTTTAAAATCCTCAAACTTAGAACCGAATAATGGCTTGCAGTTCATATTATAAGAGCAAATCACATTGTCATTGCTCAGTTGGTCAGACATACTCATAAGAAATGCTGAGTTGAGAGAATTATTGTTAGCTATTACCTCCATCAGCGGAGCAAAGAGGCTATCATATTCAATTTCGCATACTTCAACCTTTAATGCAGATTCAACCGAGAACATCTTCCACCGTCCTTTCAAATACTTCAGGATCAACAGGTTTTTTGAGGAAAAAAGCTAGTTTGTATGATTCAATTCCAGAAAGTTCATGCCTTGTACCTGTCAAAATACCGATCTTAGTTTCAGGGCATTCCGCAGTGATATGCTTGATGAGATTTAGGCCAGTAGCCTTATAATTGTCAGTCTCTTCTGCCGTCCATACGTTAGAACCTATTTGCATATCAACTATTGCTAAATCAATCTTACTGGCTGCAAGCTTTGTAACGGCATCATTTGCGTTGGGTGAGAATATAATGTGATATTTGGCCATAAGCGGTAACATTAAATCTTCCATTTTTCTAACTTCATCATCAGCCAACAAAATTGTTTTTCGACCATGAGAGAGGGAAATTTCTTCTATTTCTTTCCAGTCAGTGTCAAGTAGATTTGCCTTAGACAATTCCTGAGAAGGTTCAATGCGTATCATAACCCCAAATTCTTCGTTGACGATGCGCGCTGAGTTTTCATCAATTAATACCTTAATTATTGGCCTTCGTATCTGGTGAAGCCAGTACGCAATACTTTTCTCAGTTGGAGGCCTTACTATAAGCTTGAAAATAATGGTTTTTTTCGTATTTTCTGTTACCACAAACACATTATGACCAACATCCCATTCATCTACGATATTGTGCTTAAACCAATGCCAACAAGACGTGCCATCCATTTCTTTATATGTGCTTCTCAAAACGCTTATCGGTGCTCTTTCTGGCCCGATGTCTAACTCATCTATTATTCGTAGCAGCGCACCTATCTTCTTCGGAAAGCCCGCTTGAGTTGCTAACTGTGTCTTACGATGAGACCGTGCGATTTCCACAAGGAGTCCACAGTCAGATGCCGAAATACCCAAAGCACTTAAAAAAGAAAAATTTTGATCAACATAATTTTTAACCAATTCGTTATGGGTCTCTCTGATATATGCTTCAACATTAGCTGAGTCAGTCGCTTGGTCTCTACCTTGAAAAAGTTCTTGATGGCTTTTTTCGCTCAAAGGGACGACCATTCCTAGGTCATGAATACATATAGACAAGGCTAATAAATAGGCTTCTCTTTCATTCAGCCCTACGCCATGCTCGACAAGCATTGAAGCTATCTTAAGCATATTGTCAATATGAACTTTGCCATGCAAGGTGAAGTACTTAAACTTTGCTGAGTGATCCAGCAGAGCTTCCGCATGCTTTTTAACTGCTGAAAATGTCCCTAGCTTTTCGGGCGAAAGAAGTTGAAGCAGTGCATTCTTCAAAAGGACCTCCTTTTTATCTACGTTTAGCAATTGACCTTTTAGCACATTAACCAAAACATATAAAGTTTTATTTCTGCGATAGCAAGAGAAGGCCCAAAGTTTGTACAATGTTAAGTATGGGTATACCCTAGACTGACGTCAGCTAATTTCCCGAGCTGTGTCAGAATAGGGTTATCTGCCTTGTTGCTTGACAACCCCAACAGTATGTTTTAGAATCTAACCTGACACTATTCTTGCTTGGAGGAGGGTAGCATGAAGGGGCAACTCGTTGGCTATGTTCGCGTCAGTTCAATTGAACAGAACACCGACAGGCAACTAGAAGGGCTTCCGCTAGATCAGGTGTTCACTGACAAGTGCAGCGGCAAAGACACCAAGCGTCCTGAATTGGAGTCTATGCTCAAATTCGTTCGTCATGGTGATACCGTGATCGTCCATTCAATGGACCGCCTAGCGCGTAACCTTGATGATTTACGCCGAATAGTCAAAACACTCACAGACAAGGGGATACGAATTCAGTTCGTCAAAGAGAACCTAACTTTCACAGGTGAAGACAGCCCGATGTCAAACCTTCTGCTTTCGGTAATGGGCGCTTTCGCCGAATTCGAAAGGGCATTACTCAAAGAACGCCAGAAAGAAGGGATTGCCATAGCCAAGGCCAAGGGGAAATACGGGGGCAGGAAACGTAGCGTAACTGAAGACCATGTTGCGTCGATCAAGGCAAGAGTCGCCGCGGGCGAGAAAAAGGCAACTATAGCACGAGACATGGGAATAAGCAGGGAAACTCTCTACCAGTACCTAAGGACGGCGTAACGTCATTAACGAAATTATTGGTAGTATTTCAACCTGTTTATGCTCGTTATTGGCCTTTTTTCAACTTTTGCCCCCTCCGAGGCATCCGTCGGAACAATTTCCGATGAAATGTCTTGCAGTTTTTTCGGACCCGTCCGAAAAAGCAAAACTCTTAATGGAGGCAGCGTATTGGCACAACTTCGGACAATCCGAAGTTAGAAGTTAGATGTACATCCGTTATAGGAAGTGGCGGCGGTCTCGTGAGGAGGGGGCGATCATCCGGTCTGAACCCCACCTAAAGCTCCCCCACACAACTTTCTGTTGAAAATGTTCCTGTAAATTTTTCTCTTTAACAAGGACGCCCACATGGCCACAGATTATGACTATTCTATTCCGCTTGACACCAATGTTTCAGCTTGTTCTGAACGTTTTTACGACGCTGTTACGTACATAGCCAAAGAGATAAAGGAAAGTTGTGGATTTAAGAGGTGGCACGAACGTCATAACGAACACTTGCGGCTGATTATAGTCAATATATACAAAAATTACTGTGTCAACACAACACTTTACACATCTTATTCGAGAAATCGCAATGCGTATAATTTGATAAGTAGATACAACGTTATCAAAATTAGGTATGATGCTACTGTAAAAATAATCGATGCACTCAAACAATTAGCCTATATCGAAGGGGTAAAGGGTTTTAGCTTCAAAGAACAGAAACGTTTCAGAAACGCTAGGATGAAAGCCACAGACAAATTAATTCAACTTCTAGAAGAGCGATTTGAATTTTCTCCAACTTTTATCGGAAGGGCTGACGACGAAGAGGTCATTATCCTAAAGGATGCCGAAAAGAAATTAATAGACTATACCGAAACAAACGAAACAACTAAAACGCGTCAAAATCTTCAATTTATTAACTCTTTATATCAAAGTCATTTCATCGGGTTGCGCATCTCAGAAAGAGAAATAGATAAACTCAATGAAAAGGCAAGAGCAAAGCAACGTTTAGACCATGACGACCAGCCTGAGTTTATTGACTACAGCAGGATAAAGATGAAGCGAATTTTCAATAACTCATTATTTACAGAAGGAGGGCGATTTTACAATGGTTGGTGGCAATCTGTGCCAAGCAGGTACAGACCCTATATAACCATCGACAATGAAACTACAATAGAAATTGATTTCAGCGGATATCATGCAAATATTTTGTATATAATTGAGGGTTTGCCCGTTCCTGAAGATGACGTTTATCGTGTATGTGACCTGCCAAATAGTGCTCGAAAGCCTCTAAAGCGAATATTCAACATCTTGTTAAATAGCAAAAATATGAATGGAGCTATTAAAGCTGCCAAGGATATGATTTTGGAAGAGGGTTACACTGACTTATTCGCTAATGTTTCTATAAAATCAGTAATATCAGCTTTTCAGGAAAAACATGCTCCAATTCGAAAATACATTTTATCTGGTTTTGGCATTAAGCTTCAGTATATTGACTCAAAGATAGCTGAGGGGATAATGCTAAATTTGGGGCGACAAGGTATTGTAGCACTTGGAATACACGACAGTTTTATAGTTCAACGTAAGTATAAGGAAGAATTGCTATACGTTATGGCTGAAGAGGTAAACAAGCAATTTGGTAAAACTATACGCTGTAAAGCTGATCTAACTGCTTATGAGCTTGACATTCAAACTCTGAGACGTGAGCTTAACGTTGAAGATGTTCCGCAATCTGAGGAGGAGTATGAAACAGAATGGATACATGAATCTAGTGGATATAAAAAGAGGTATTCAGAATGGTTACAACTAAGAGGTAGTATTGATAAATAAACAAGTAGTAACTGAGTAATTAAAAGTTAAATCCTACAGGTATAGTATTTAAATAAGTGCGAGGGGGTCCCACCCTCGGGGTTCTCCCATAACTAAGATGGTTAAGAAGTTTAATTTTTTTGATATTATTCTGAAAAAAATTCAGAAACTACTTATAAAATACCCGACTCAAACGTATATAATATAGTGAGAACAAAATTATTTGCTCTCAATATTATTTATACTGGAGTCATAAAATGAAAAAGCAGAAGCAGTTTTACACCACTACTAAATGTAATTGCGATATGACAGCCCGTGAGATCAACAAAGACCTTAACGATGTAGCTCAGAAGTGTGCGATTGGGCACAAACTACTGCAAATATTGAACGAAAGGTTTAACGGATGCATGGCGGCGTTTAAACGTTGGGTGCGAGCCACGCTGGATAAAGACGAGAAGAGCATAGTTCGTTATATGACGCTCGCAAAGAATCAGGAGATGCTTGAGCGCCGTGGGATCATTCGTCTCAGTGAGGCTTACGAAATTCTCGGAATCGACGGCAATTTAAATGACCTCATGGCGTTGGAGGTCTAAGATATGGTTTTCCCAAAAGTTAAGCATTGCAAGGTGTGTAATTGCATTTTTTCCCCTGTTTGGGATGAACAAAAGGAATGCACCGATTGCACTCCGCTGAGGTGCGATCCGATCAAATTAGAGTTAATGCGTAGAATAGCTAGGAAGGTATGGAAACAAGCAGCTTAAAGTGTTAAAACCTAGCCGGAGCGAAAAGGGGCATACGAGAAGTATGCCCCTTTCCTTTTCGTGGGCTGTAGGGGGAATTTGAAGCAAAAAAAGGCCAAACTGCTTGACAGGATGTACTACTAACTGTACAACCAGAGACGGAAAGTTGGACGTACGCGGCATCCCGCCGAATCCGCTAAGTACCTGAAATTGGCCACCCTTTCTCATATCCCTCCGGGAAGAAGTTCTCGCGCGTCCGGTTGAAGTAGCCGTACTGGATCTTCGGGAACGCCAGCTTCACCTCCTGCAGCATCCGGTACATCCCGATCCCCCTCTTTTCCGCACCCATCCTCTCGTTGTAGAAAGCGGGATCGATGGAGAGGTTGCGCATCTGCAGCATGTCCACACCGGTCGTGTCGATGAACTTGAGAAGCGCCTCGACCTCGGAAGGGCTGTCCGTCACGCCCGGCGAGACGAGGTAGTTGATCATGGTGAAGAGACCGCGCTCCTTGGCCGTCTTCACGGATTCCACCACGTCGGCGAAGCGGTACCCCTTGGGACGGTAGTAGTTGTTGTAGAACCCCTCCTGCACCGAGTTCATGGAAAAGCGCATGGAGTCCATGCCCGCGTCGCAGAGCATGCGGATCCGGTCCGGCATGGAGCCGTTCGAGTTGAAGTTAACCGTGCCGCGTGAGCTGCCGGCTTTGAGCCTCCTGGTCGCCTCGGCAACGGTGTCCGCCTGCATGATCGGATCCCCTTCGCACCCCTGGCCGTAAGAGACGATCGGCTCCGGCGCCTGCAAAAGATGGGGCAGCATGAGCTCGACGATCTCCTCCGGTGTCGGCACGAACGGGATGCGCTCATGGTTCGAGGGGCAGCAATCGGACGGCTGCAGGCTGATGCACCCGAGGCAACGCGAGTTGCAGACAGGCGATGTCGGGATGGGCGCTTCCCACCTGCGGAAGAAAAGGTTCTTTGCCGCGAAGCAGTGGTAGTCGACGGCGCAGCGGGAGAGCTGCTCGATCAGCCTGTTCTTCGGGAACTCGGCGAGCATCTTGCGCACCAGGGGATCTAGCTTCCTGTCATCGTAGTTTTTCGGAAGCCAGTTCTCGTTGGCGTCCACGCGGGTCGCCGCCACCACGAAGCGCTCCGTCTCCTCGTCCCATCCCACTGCGGTGTAGGACCAAAGCGGCAGGTGCACCCTTTTCTCGGCGTATTCGCAGGCGGGGAGCAGGGTGCGCATGTAGCCCGGGGCCATGAAGGCGGAGACGGCCTGGATCTTCATGCTGCGCCGTCCCTCCTTGACGTGGCTCACGGTGCGAAAGCGCCCTTCGCGCTCGTCCCAGGCGACGGGCGGTGTGTCGGGTATGGTGAAGAGGCGGCTGTCCTCGGGGAGCGGGATCAGCTCCACCGACTCGGGAAGCACGGCTTCGTTGGCGCTCATGCCGGCCATGGTGAGGTACGGGTGGTCGTAGATGTTGCCCTGGCTATCGGCGTAGAGCAGTTTCGGCAGTCTCTTTCTTTTCATGTCTTCCCTGTGGGGCACTCCCCGGTTTCGGTCTGCGCGGTCGGCCCCGGATCCAGGCACCGCCGACAGCCGCTTACAGTAGCAAAAAAGCGTGCGGCGGGCAAGCAGGAGGCGCCACCATTTTTCTGTCACCACCGCACATAAATGGGCTACAATCCCCGCCCATGAAGATACTGTTCACCACACTGCACGCCAAGTACGTCCACGCCTCCCTGGCCCTCCCATATCTCGCCGTATCGGCCCCTCAGCTTCCCGGGGTCGAATACCGCATTCTCGAGCTCACCATAAACGAGCACCCGGACGTGCTTTTGGCGAAACTCCACGCGGAGCAGGCAGACGTCGTTCTTTTCTCCTGCTACATCTGGAATACCGAACTTACGCTTAAGCTCGCCTCGGACCTGAAACAGCTGCAGCCTAGCGCCTTCATCGCCCTTGGGGGACCCGAGGTCTCCTTCGGAGCCTTCGACCTCATGGTGCGGAACCCTTCGGTGGACTGCATCGTCCGTGGCGAAGGGGAAACGACCTGCCGGGAGCTGATCGGCGCCCTGCACCGGGGGCAGCCGCTGGACGAGATCGCCGGCCTCACCTACCGGGAAGGGGAAGAGGTGATCGCCAATCCGGAGCGAGGCGCCATGGCGCACCTCGACGACATACCCTCCCCCTTCTCCGCGTCCCTCGTCGACCTGAAAAAGCCGCTTGTCTATTACGAGACCTCGCGCGGCTGTCCTTTCTCCTGCGCCTTCTGCATGTCGTCGATCGAGCAGGGCGTGCGTTCCTTCTCCATGGAAAGGATCAAAAAGGACCTGCTCATACTTATCGAGGCAGGAGCCCAGACGGTGAAGCTTGCCGACCGTACCTTCAACTTCGATGCGGGACGGGCCAACGAGATCTGGCGCTTCATCCTCGAACACAACCGCGGCAGCAAGTTTCACTTCGAGATCGCGGCGGAACTGCTCACCGAGGATAACCTGGCCCTCCTGGCGCAGGTTCCCGCCGGCGTGTTCCGTTTCGAGATAGGGGTGCAGTCGGGGGGAGAAGAGACGCTTGCCAAGGTGGAGCGGAAATCGAGCCTGGAGAAACTGTACGGCAAGGTGGCGAGGCTCAAGGCGACGACGGGTGTGACGGTTCATCTCGATCTGGTGGCGGGGCTTCCCGGCGAGTCGCTGGAGGGCTTTCTCGCCTCGGTGCAGGGGCTCTTCGCCCTCGGTGCCGACCACATCCAGGTCGAGCCGTTGAAGGTGCTGAAGGGAACCGCGATGCGCGGCATTGCCAGGAAGGAAGGTTACGCCTACTCGGAAGCGGCACCGTACAAGATACTGCGCACCCCCTGGCTTTCCTTTGACGACATCCGTCGCATCGAGGGGATCAGCCGCCTGCTCGATCAGGTCTGCAACAGCGGCAGGTTCACGGCGAGCCTGCACGAGTTCGCCTCGCACTTCCCGCTGTCGCAGCTCTTCTCGATGGCGGCGGAGTTCCTCGAGGGGGAAGGGGTGAACGGCAACCTCTCCCTCGCGGCGCTCTTCGAGGCGGTATGGCGCTTTGCCGGAAACGCCCTCACGGGCGAGGGGCTCGAGCGCCTGCGCGACGCCCTCTGCTACGACTTCTGCCTCACCGGCTACCCGAGCGGCAACACCCCGCCCTTCTTCGACAAGTTAAGGCAAACCGTGGAGAGCCCCCTCCCGGCACGCCCGGCCTCCACCCCCGGCGAGCGGATCAGGCAGTATCGCCGCTGCTTCGCGCGGGACTACCGCACCTTCCCTTGGCGCGAGGAGGCGACCGGGATCACCTTCGTCTATCGCTCCGCACCGGGGGAAGGACTTAAGGTGCAGGTCATCATCTAGCCCCTATCCGTTGCATCCGTTGCATCCGTTGCATCCCTTGCAGTCCCGGCGCCGCAGGCGATACTTAATCGTCTCCAATCCAGGACGGGAAGGGGGGAGCATGGAATACTTCACCGTTTCCTGCCAGCGCCGTGGCAGCGTCAGCGTAGACGGGCTATACCAAGGCGAGAACACCAACGGCGACACGCTCCGGGTCTTCCAGTGCAGCGCCGGTCTGCACGACATCTCGCTTGAGTGCCGGCTCGGGCAACGGTGCCGGGAGATGACCCAGAGGGTGCTCATCTCCCGGACCAATGCCATCGTCCCCATGGTGATCCGCTTTTTCTGCGAACTGCAGCAGTAGTGCCGCTACACCGTCTTCAGCACCTCGAGCAGAAACTTCCAGTAGTTGCCCACGCTTTCGATGTAGACCCGCTCGTCCGGGGAATGCACCTTCTCCATGTTCGGGCCGAACGAGATCATGTCGATCCCCGGGACGCGCTCCCCGATGATGCCGCACTCAAGCCCGGCGTGCACCGCCTTCACCTCGGCATCCCTGCCGTACAGGTGCCGGTAGCAACCTTTGGCGACCTTCAGGACGTGCGAGTCCATATTGGGCTGCCACCCCGGGTACCCTTCGCTCACCTCGAGCTCGGCGCCGGAAAGCTGCAGGGTCGACTCGACTGTCTCCACCATCTCGGCAAGGCGCGACGCGCTGGAGCTGCGCTGGCTCGTGATGAGGACGACCGCATCGCCGGTGGTGCTGATCACCGACACGTTGGTGGAGGTTTCCACCAGCCCGGGGATGTCGCTGCTCATGCGCTGGACGCCGCTGGGAAGCGCTGCGATGGCTCGCATGACGCGCAGCTGCAGGTCCCCTTCCAGCACCTGATTGGGCGGCGCCACCTCACGTGCGATGGTGAGCCGCACGCCTGGATCCACCCCGGCCAACTCCGCCTTGAAGGTACTCTCCAGTTCGGCCACCAGTTCCTCGCGCTTCCCCTGCTGCTCGGACGGCAGGTACAGTACGGCGGCGCACTCGCGCGGGATCGCGTTTCTCATGTTGCCGCCGTCGATGGCGGCCAGGCGCGCGCCGAGCTCAGCCATCCTAAGCAGCGCCCGGTTCAGGAGCTTGATGGCGTTGCCAAGCCCCTTGTCTATCTCAAGCCCCGAGTGCCCCCCCTTCAGCCCTTTCACGGAAAGGCGGAACGCCACGGCCTCATCCGGCGCGGCTTCGGTCGCAAGGCGCCAGCGCCCTACGGTGTCCTTGCCGCCGGCGCATCCGATGTAGAGTGCCCCTTCCTCCTCAGAGTCCAGGTTCAGCAGCGTCCGGCTTCTGACCAGGGCCGGGCTCAGGTTCTTCGCCCCCCTGAGGCCGGTCTCCTCCTCAACGGTGAAGAGGAGCTCGAGTGGTCCGTGCTCGCCGCTTCCCCCTTCCATGATGGCCAGCGAGGTGGCAACACCGATCCCGTTGTCGGCTCCGAGGGTGGTGCCGTTCGCGGTGAGCACATCCCCCCGGCGCACCAGCTCGATAGGATCGCTCATGAAGTCGTGCACCTTGTCCGCGTTCTTCTCGCAAACCATGTCCAGGTGGGACTGCAGGCAGACCGAAGGGACGCCCTCCCTTCCCGGCGTGGCCGGCAGCCGCACCACGATGTTGCCGCAATCATCCTTCGCCCCTTCCAGCCCGAGTTCGCCGGCACGCTTCAGGATGTAGTCAGCGAGTTTCTCCTCGTGCCCGGAGGGCCTGGGAATCGCGGCAATAGCCGCAAAACAGCTCCAGAATATCTGGGGTTCAAGACCTCGTATCGCTTCCGTCATGACTGCTCCCATAAATAAAGATGCCCCTGCGGCGCTGCCGCAGGGGATGATATTACCTCTTTGTCACTATGCACGCCCCGTTCAGAGCTTTTGCACCTTCACCTTTATGCGGTTGAACTGCGAGTTGGACTCGGGGGGCCAGCTCTTCGGCGGCAGTTGGGCGATTTCCTTCTGGATGTCCTTGATCCGGTCGATGGTCTCGGGGTGGGATGAGAAATACTTGGCGATCGTGTTGGGTTGCCTTTCCTCCGCCGCGTCGAGCTTCTTGAAAAAGCTCACCATGCCATCCGGGTTGTACCCTGCCTTGTACATGGTCTCGACGCCCAGGTAGTCGGCCTGGCTCTCCATCTCCCTGCTGTAGTACATCCCCCCCGCCTTGCCGAAAAGGTCGGCTGCAAGCTTCGAGAGCTCACCACTCTGCCCCCCAAGGACGAGGCTGACGATGAGGCTGTAGCCGTACTGCTGGGTCATTTGCCTCGTCGAGTGCCTGGCCACTACATGGTTCATTTCGTGGGCCATGACCGCGGCGAGCTCGGTTTCGCTGGATGCCGCCTTGATGAGCCCGGTGTTCACGTAGGTGTGCCCCCCCGGGATGGCGAAGGCGTTGACGCTCTCGTCCTGAACCACCTGGAAGGTGAAGGGGAAGTCCTGCTTGCGCACCCCGGTCAGGAGCCTTTTGCCGACCCCATCGATGTAAGCCTGCACCTCCGGGTCTCTTATGACCTTGTGCTGCTTTTCCACTTCCACGGCAAACTTGTCCCCGAGTTGCTGCTCTTCGGAGACCGAGATGAGGTTGAAGCCCCCTACCGATGACTTGTCGACGGCACAGCCGGAAATGATGGAAAGGCTGATCAGGACTGGCAACAAAAGCCTCTTCAAGTATTTCATCTACACACCTCTCTTTCTTTTTATGACAACACAGATAAATCGGCAGCCGTACTTACTGTTTCGGTGAATCCCTCCACTCAACCGCACCGAACGTTCTGTCACTCACAAAGCTATACACAAGACTTATAGTCCCTTCAGAGCGCGATTTGCTGCTTATATTAGCATAGTTCGTCTGGCGTATCGACTCGGAATATTGTATGCCGAGGGCGTGGTTTCCATGAACTCTCAAGGTGAAAAGCGCGTGCCCCCTGAAAACAGACTCCGAGCCGTCATGATCAGGCCCTAAGCTGCTGACGTAATACCCTCTCCCTGTCACGTCCAGCATCGCTCTTTCCCCGAAGAGTCCACTCAGGCCGATATACATTTGCGGCGTCGCTCCGAAGTGATACCCGCGTTCTTCGACCACATCGGTCTCCAGTCCCGTGGCGCCGAAACCAACCCCGCCCAATACCGAGCCCTGCAGTGCTACGTTTTGCCCCAACCAAAGCTGTCCGGTGGTTCCCATGGAGAGTGCGGTGCTCGAGACACGGAACAGGTACGGTGAGATGTAGTCATAACTCCCGTAAAGCCCCCAGATGCCACGGTAATTGTCACCCACTCCGTACCGTTTCCCTTTCAGCAGGCCGTGCACGGTCAGGGTATCGACCAGGTTGTTGGATGTGGGCCTCGCCGAGACTTCAAAGTTGAAGTAATCAAAGGGGCGGTGATAGGTGTATCCGGGTTTACCAGGAAGCCCGTAGCTCATGGAAAACTCGAGGATGCCGATTCCCTCGCGCGAGCGCGCTGCCACCTTGGCACTGATGTTGTTTGAGTGCGTGTCGACACTAGCCCCGAACCTGCACATCCAAAGCGTCGCCGGTTTGTGATTTGGGAAGATTGCATCGAAGCGCTTGCCGAAAGCCTCCCTGTTGAAGGCGGTCGACGGAGAAATCGCGGCCGCGGCCAACTCGTAACCGAAGGGCGGGCGGCTCCCACCTTCCTCAAGAACGAGTTCGGCCATGCGGAAAAGCGCCTCGCCCAGAAGGCTCCCCGCATTTCCGGTGGTGATGAGGTCGTTCAAGGACGGCCTGGAATTCTCGCCAGCCATTTCCCAGAGAAAGCTTCCGGCGTTGCTGTAGGCCAGCGATTGCCAGAAGTTCAGACCGGAAGAACGGGCAAGCCCGTACATGGTCGCCCCTTCGTAGGGATGGCCGAACTGGTTGACCTGAAAGGTGTCCTGATCGAAGGTCCAGTCCTGGTGCGTCAGCTGGCGCCAGAATGAAGACGGGTTGGTTGAGTAGGTTTTCCTTCCCTCCTCCGTTCTATCGTCGTTGAGAAAGGTTCTATCGAAGGCGTTGAGGGCGATGATGAAACCAGGTATCTCGAGTGCTGGGATGAGGTAGCTTTTCCCTTCGCCGGTCTCCCAAGAAAGAACCGGCCTCAAATCTACGGCAACTGTTTGGTGACGATCGACATCGGCTTTTGCTATTTGGAACAGTGGATGAAGACGCTCTGGCGTTCTCCACGTAAAAAAGGACGGGGCGGCGCCGCTGCCTGCTGCCTGCGAGACGCCCGACGCGCTGGGGGCTTGAGCTTCGCGACCTGGCAAGATCCCTTCGTCAGCATGACCTATCCCTGTAGTAAAAAGCGACACCGCCAAAAACACCGCGGCGATCGACGAAGATACCAAAGCATGGAGAAAACCCTTCATTCCGCCCCCTGTCATCTGGAAGATCAAGGAACCAGCCACTGCAGGATAGACAGCATGAAGCGAAGCCCGTGGACATGTTGCGGCAGAAAATGTCGGTAAAATTAACATATGACAATCTACACAGGTAGCCTGCTTTGTCAAGAAAGCTATCCACGCGCCGTAGACGCAAAAAAGCCCCGCTGGCAATACCGGCGGGGCTTTGAGAATAATACGGGTAGAAGAGCTACAACTTGCGGAAAGTCTCCATCTCGCGGTGCACGGCGCCTATCAGGCCGTTGATCGCCTCGATCTCTTCCAGCATCTTCTTCGCCTCTTCGGCCGTTCCCTGGATCAGCCGATCGACCTCGGTGACGTCGTTTCTGAGCACATCGCCGATGGCGATCTGTTCCATGCAGGTCTCTTTAAGTCGTTTGACCTTGTCGTTGTCTTCCTGGACGCTCTTCATGTACATCCTGTTGCCGCGCACCTGCTCGTCCGTGGAACGGGTGATCTTCTCTGAAAGACTACGCATTCGCTCGAGGCTGCGAACGATGAGCTGGGCCCCGGCCTCTTCCTCCTGAATGGCCCGGCTGAACTGTTTGACACGTGATAGGTTTTTCTCGGCTTCATCAGTGATGAGACGGCTCCCCGACGCCTGCTCGTTGGTGGCTGCAGCGATCTGTTGAACCATCCGGGAGGCCTCCGCAGCACTTTCCTCGATCCTGTGCAGTGCCTCGTCAGCTTTTTCCGAAACCCGCACACCTTCGGCAACCTTGTCCTTGCCCAGTCTGGCGGCGGTCTCGGCGGCAGCGGTCTCCTTCTGGATGTTGCCGACCAGCTCCTCGATCTCATCCGTAGAGGCGGAGGTACGTTTCGCAAGGGCGCGCACTTCCTCGGCGACTACGGCGAAAGCCTTGCCCCGTTCACCGGCCTGAGCGGCAATGATCGAGGCATTGAGAGAGAGCAGGTTCGTCTGTGATACGACCTCCTTGATTACGTCAAGGAACTCCCCCACACGCAATGAGTGTTGGGATAGCCGATTGATCGCCTCTACTGAGTGATCGCTGTACTCCTCTATTTCAGTCATGGCGGCGATGGTGGCTGTCATCGCATCCATACCGTCCGCCGCCTGCACCCGCACCTTGTCGGAACAGTCCGATGTCCCTTTGGCCTTGTCGCGGATATCGACGATCGAGTTGCCTATGGCGAGAATGGAGTTGTAAGTCTGTTCGGTGGAGTTGGTCAGCGCCTCTATGTTGGTAGACGTACCTTTTATGCTGGCGGCCATTTCCTCGATGGAAGCGGAAGTCTCCATCACTGAAGCGGAGTATTCCTGGATGCTCAGGGCGATGGCGTCGGTTGCTGCGCTCATTTCAGCTGAGATTGAGGCGCGCTCGTCGGTACGCGAAGCGATGTCTTCAATCTCATGGAGAAGGTCGCGGAAGAAGGCGTTCATATCGTCGATGGCACCAAGCGTTTCCTTCTCTCTTGCGGCCTGTCTTTCGTTGTCATCGACCGTCTTGGTGAAATCGGCGGTAAGCCGGTCGTGCCTGCCGGAGATGTCGGCGGCGAGCCTCGTCACGTTTTCGACCATGACAAGCACCCGCTGCATCAAAGCCTCATTGCACTCGATTAGACGGTGCAGTTCATCTCCGGTCCCGGTCGCTTCACCGACAGAAGCCTCACCGGTGATCATGACCAACGTCTTCAGTTGCTGCTCGACATAAAGCCGCAAGGCTTCCTTGATGATGTGATAGCAGAAGGTGCCGACGATGAATCCTGCGGCCAGACAGCCGAAAGCGTATAAAGGCGCGAAGGCCTTGCGGCCGAAGAAGATCGAGGAATAGAAGGGGAAGACGGCCCCCATGAGGAGACCAAAGCAAACCATGAAGATATAAGTGCTGCGTAGTGAGGAAAGATATTTGCGGAAAAACATAAATGCCCCAATTGCATATAAATATGCCAATTAGTACATTAAAAATGTTGAAGTGTCAATCTAATAGGTAGATATCCCCAGGCGACGATCTCGCAGGATTTACGAACCTGGAAAAGCGAAAAGCCCCACCGGATATCCAGTGGGGCTTCTCTATTAAATTCCCTGCGGCGACCTACTCTCCCACATCGTTACCAATGCAGTACCATCGGCCCAGAGAGGCTTAACTTCCGTGTTCGGGATGGGAACGGGTGTGGCCCTCTCGGCATTGCCACAGAGAAACTCTTC